>JAGBSH010000030.1 GCA_017631885.1 Fibrobacteraceae bacterium | reverse complement strand
CTCCATCGCAATGACAAGAACCGAGCGCAGAGGGTTTCTGTAAAACTTAAACAAGCGAGTGTCGCGAAAAAATAACTTATCATGGCGAGAGGCCTTGTGCCTCGTGGCCATCCGTTGGCAAAAGGATTGCTTCTGTCGTTTCACTCCATCGCAATGACAAGAACCGAGCGCAGAGGGTTTCTGTAAAACTTAAACAAGCGAGTGCTGCGATAACCACACTTGTGCGAATTGGCATTGCTTGCGTCTATTGTCATTCAGGATAATACTTGCAAGCAGATAACTAAACTACATTTTCCATAACTTACAGTTTTTTTTGCTTTGCCAAATTTTTCTATGGAGGGGACTAAAGCTCGGAGTTGCGAAGGCCGCACGGTCCCCTCCAAACCTCCCCTTCCTTGGCCGACGCTTTTGCGACTTAATTTTAAATGTGCTTTGATTTTGATGATATTGTTTTGCATTGTCACTCGCGAAAGAACTTGCCTGCGCTTCTTGTCACTCGCGAAGAAACGTAGTGACTGACGCAATCTCCTCACAAGCAACACTTGATTTTTGGATTACTTCGCTACGCTCGTAATGACAAAAGCCTAGATCGCCACACTTCGTTCGCGATGACAAGTTGCTAGCAGATGGCCACGAGGCTTAAAGCACTAGCCATGACAAGATTCGTTTGCAATCTAACATGAACGAACACTAATGTTTTTTTTAAAATCAATTTTTGTCTGTGAAATAAAAAATTACTTACTGTTTTCTCTTTTCCCAGAGACAATTTTATCATAGATTTTAAAGATTTCACTATGAGAAAGAGTTCCGACAATTTCACCTTTAGAGTTTTTAACACACAATTCAGAAACACCTAAGCGAACAAAAATTTTAGATGCAGCATGCAAATCAAGAGAATCCAAAAGCAATGGAGCTTTCACAGTACAATCAGAAACTTGTAAATGCCTAACCATTCCAGGTGCCGCCATATAAGTATTTCTCAAAATAGACATATCCAAAAGCCCAAGATAATTTTCATTTTCATAGACTGGATAAATCGAAGAAGAATCTATAAAAGGCAAAACTCCCAATAATGGATCTTCGGCCCGCAACACATGAAATTTTCTATTTGTAATGACTTCTTTAACTTGAACAATCCGCAAAACATCTTGGTCTAAATCGCCACGATGTGCTGGAGAAACAAATTTATTCAAAACCTGACTTTTATAAATACTCCATGGTCTAGAAAAAGCAATATGCATAACTGCAGACATTAAAAGCCCTGGTAAAAGACTATAACTCCCAGTCATTTCACAAACCATAACAACACCAGCAATTGGTGCTTTAGCAGCACCAGCAAAAAATGAGCCCATTCCCACAAGAATCATAGCTTCTGGCACGCGCAAAAGCCCTGGAAAAACCATTTCTATAGCACCAGCAAAAGCGGCTCCCAGAACGCCGCCAATAAAAAGAGATGGTCCAAAAACACCACCAGAGCCACCACTTCCAACAGTAAAAGCCGTTGCAAAAATCTTTGCAAGAGCTATGCTTAAAAGCAAAAGAATCCCAAAAATTGTTGTCGGAAGCATTTCTGAAAAAAGTTTACCAACAAAATCAAAACCGCCGCCTGCAACTTCTGGGTAAACAAGCAAAATCAAACCAACAAACAAACCGCCAATCGCCGGTTTTAAGGCATTTGAAACTTTAGATTTTGCAAAACGCTTTTCTGTTTTCTCATAAATTTTAACATAAAGAAATGAAAATGGCGCACAAAGAACACCTAAAAGTGCACAAGCTAACAACTCATAAAAATTTGTAAAAGGAAACACAGACCCCACTGCAAAAACAGGTGCTGAACCAACAAACGCAATATAAACCGTAAATGCAGTCACCGAAGCCACAATAGAAGTCACAAAAGCATTGGATTCAAAGTCTTCTCTATAAAGAACTTCCACAGAAGTAAGAGCACCGGCAAGTGGCGCTTTAAATATAGCACCAAGGCCAGCTGCAGTACCTGCAAGCGTAAAAATGCCATGCAAACTTCTTGGCATTCTAAAAAGCCGGCATATACCTGAAGCCACAGAAGAACCGATTTGAGAAACAGGACCTTCGTACCCAGCGCTTCCACCGCTTGACAATGTAATAACGCTTGTTAAAAATTTTACAGGAGCCACTCGCCTTCTGATTTTTCCACCTTTATAGTGAAATGCCCGAATCATATTATCCGTTCCCTGGCCTGAAGCTTCTGGAGTTTTTGTGATTTTAAAAAGAATTAAACCAACTAACAAACCGCCAACAGCAGGAATCGGAGCAAAAGACCACCATGGTAAAGCATTCTCACCAACCCAAGGAGAAAAAACAAACGCTGTCGCCCATTCTAAAGATTTATGAAACGCAATAGCAACAAGACCTGTTGCAAAACCAATAATTGCAGCTAAAAATATTTTTGGCAAATACCCATTGATAATCAAAAGGCGAGCAAAACGCTTTTGTAAATGAGTAAAAGTCACCTTACTCCACCTTGTTGCATTAAACGACGCCAACTACCTGATTTCCAACGATAAATAAGAGCAATAGGGAAAGCAAAAAATGCAATAACTACTGTTACCCAACTAGCAACAGGCCCTAAAGCAAACACATAACCACAAAGCCATAGAGCAAGGACTGTGAGCCAATTTAAAATAACCATGACACACATAACCCAGAATGTATCACCAGCTCCACGAAGTGCTCCGGCAAAAACAACTAACCCCACTTCTACAACCACATAACAAAAGGCAATACGCAACATAGTAATAGCAAGTGGTCGTGTTTCTGCAAACAAACCAGCACTATCATTTTCTGGGCGGAATATATCTGTTAAAAATCCAGGGAACCCAACAAATAAAACAGCAACAACAACCGAATAAACAAAACCAATCACAATCGCTGAACGCACAGAACGCCTAACAGCAGCAGGGTCTTTTGCACCAACATAACGCCCAACAAGGCTCATAGAAGCCACTTCAAGCCCAAGCAAAGGAACATAAGCAACCATATCCCAATTAAACATCACCGTGGCAGCAGTCGCTACAGAAGGTCCCATTCCATGAAACAAAAGAATCAAAGACTGAAACGCAAACATCGAAAGAAACATTTCTACACCAGAAGCACTTCCCTTTCGTAAAAGTTCCACAAAAAGTCCTTTATGAAAGGCAAAAGAAAAACCAAAAAATGAGTGCTTAACTTCTCTACAATATTGAATAAAAAGAATCAGAATGGTTGCAAAATTTCCAATAATTGTTCCATAAGCCGCACCAAGAATCCCGCATGCAGGAAACGGGCCAATTCCAAAAATCAATAAATAATTCATAGTGACATTAACGACAAGCCCTATAAAAGCTGCCACCATCACTATTTTTGTTTTTCCTATTCCAGAAAAAAATGAAACAAAAACTTGCCTGAAAAGAATTAAAACAGCTCCATACAAAAGCGTATTAAAATAAACTGTTTGCGCTTCAAGTTGCACAGAAGAAACTTCTGACAAAGAAAACAGCCAATACACAAATGGTTTTACAAGCAAGACAAGAGGCGTACAAATTAAAGCAAGAATCGCTGCTTGCGTACAAGATTTTGAACAATTATGAAACTGCTTAGCTCCAAAATTTTGAGCGACTTGTGCTGTAGAATAGGCAATAAGCCCATTAAAAAAAGTCATAACCATCACTTGAGCAGAACCACCTGCAAGAGCAGCATTCATAAGTTCCGGGCTAAGTTTAGCCAAAAACAAACGGTCAGCAAATGTCATTAAAGTATCAAATGACATAGAAAGTAACATAGGCAAAGCCACAATCATCACATCGCGAATATTGCCTCTATGCGGTTTTTCTAGAATTTGCTTAAGAAATGTTTTTCTCTTATAATAAAGCATGCAGAGCCAAAGATAGCAAAAAGCCTTATTTTTTCTATTTCAATTTAGTCTATTTCCACAAATGACCTACATCTTATATTCTTTTAATTATATTTGCACACATTATGTTTTCTCAATTAACTGACTCTTTAGAATCTACTCTTAAAAACCTGCGCGGGCAGGGAAAACTCACCGAAGAAAACGTCGCAGAATCTCTTCGCGAGGTCAGGCGTGCTTTTCTTGAAGCAGACGTAAACTTCAATGTCACTCGTGATTTTGTAAAGTCCGTTAAAGAGAAAGCTCTCGGTAGCGATGTTTTACTTTCTGTTACGCCAGGTCAGCAGATTGTCAAAATCATTCACGACGAACTCGTGAACACTATGGGTGGGGAAACAAAAGAAGTTTCTCTTACAGGGCAAGCTCCAATAGGCATTATGATGGTTGGTCTCCAAGGTTCTGGTAAAACCACATTTGCCGGTAAAATTGCCCTTTATATGCGCAGTAAAAAGAAACGCAAACCGCTTCTCGTTGCAGCAGACGTTTACCGCCCGGCCGCTATCAAGCAATTACAAGTTTTAGGTAAATCTATTGGCATTCCTGTTTACGAAGAAGGTCAAGGGAACCCAGTAGAAATCATTAAACATGGTTATGAATACGCCAAAGAAAACGGTTACGATTTAGTTATTTACGACACAGCGGGCCGCCTTCAAATTGACGAAGAACTTATGGTTGAACTTGAACAAGCAAGTGCAGCCGTTAAACCAAATGAAATTTTCTTTGTTGCCGATGCCATGATTGGTCAAGAAGCGGTAAATGTTGCAGAAACATTCTTCAAACGCTTAAACTTTACAGGTGTATGTCTTTCTAAAATGGATGGTGACACTCGCGGTGGTGCCGCTCTTTCCATCAAGAAAATGACAGGTGTTCCCATTTGCTTTGTCGGCCTTGGTGAAAAACTTTCTGACATAGATGTGTTCCACCCAGACCGTATGGCAAGCCGCATTCTTGGCATGGGTGACGTGGTCACACTCGTTGAAAAAGCCCAGGCTGTTATCGACGAAAAAGATGCCAAAGATTTAAAGAAAAAAATATTCAACAACACATTTGATTTAAACGATTTCTTAAACCAATTGCGGACCGTCAAAAAAATCGGGCGATTTAAAGACATTCTCAGTTTGATTCCTGGCTTGAACAAATTACCGCTTGACCAGATTGATGATAAAGAACTCGTTTATGTTGAAGCAGTTTTAAGTTCAATGACTCCAAGAGAACGCAAAAAACCATCCATTATCGATGGCAGTCGCAAAAAGCGTATTGCAAATGGTTCTGGCACAAGCGTTCAGCGCGTCAATCAAATTCTCGCTCAATTTGAAAACATGAAAGAAATGTTCAAAAAATTGGGGGCTTTTGCTAAAAAACAAAACGGCGGAACCCAAATCGGTTCAAATTACACGCCCCCAAAAAAGAAAAAGAAAAAACACTAAAAAAAGAGACCTCATAGGTCTCTTTTTTTACTCCATAATTTTCTTAAGCACTTTACAAGGGTTTCCGACAGCAACAACTCCAGAAGGAATATCCCTGACCACAACACTCCCTGCACCAATTACGCTACCTTCACCAATAGTAACCCCTGCACAGATAGTGACATTTCCAGCAATCCAACAATTATCACCGATAGAAATTGGCTTTGCGTATTCAAGGTTTGCAAGAGAACCATCAGATTTTGTGAACATATTGCGCTCTTGCCACCGAAGCGGGTGTAATGGCGTGTAAATAGCAACATTTGGCCCAAAGAACACATTTTTCCCAATGTTTACAGGGGCACAATCAAGAACAGTAAAATTGAAATTAGCGTAAGTATTTTCACCAATCTGTGTATTCATTCCATAATCAAAAAAAACAGGGCCTTGTAAATAAACACCTTTAGCGATATTTTCGCCAAATAATTTTTTCAATATCAAATTTCGCTCTTCGTCAGTTTCATCTAGATTATTATACTGACGACAAAGAGAATGAGCCATTTGACGCTGTGAAACAAGTAAAGCATCAGAAGGGTCATAAAGTTCGCCTGCAAGCATTTTTTCTTTTTCTGTCATGCTAGGAATATAGATTTTTTACTCAATACAAACGTTCCCCACTAGCGTGGGTCGGGCTATATTTTATGGGTTGCCCGGTTCACTGTGTTCCCGCCCAACCTCATAAAACGGAGCCTTGCTCCAATAAACAGCAACACAAGATTGCCGCAAGTCTCCGCCCCAAGGGGTCACTATCCCTAACGCGAATGCTACAATTTTCAAAATTCAAATAAAAAATCAGGAAAATCTTTGGAATTTCTCATTCTTAGTATTTCTGTGATAATACTTGTTTTTACTCCATCAGCATCTACATCAATTTTCATTCTGCTAAGGTTATTTTCTGCATCATACTCAAATGTCGTTAATACATATTTATCATCTTCTTCCAATTCATATTTTTCTATTCGTTTCTTTTTAGAATTATAGTAAAGAGATCCCTTACGGCCTTTAATAGAGTAAAGATTTTCACTGACATATTTCGGATTTTCCCATTCGCCCGCATCAAGTGGGTTAAACTGAACATAGCTCATTGCTTCAAGGGCTTCGCCATTATAGGGAACAACCTGAGACTTATTTGTCTTGAGATCAATCACTTTCATTTTAGAACCATTTACAATACTTCGCTGGTTCACAAAAGCGGCATTAATCTCAGTATAAATTTTAGAAGTCCCTTTTTGTACAATGTAAATAGAGATACTTTGAGTGGACCCCATTGCATTTATGGTTGTACGAATGTCCATTTCAATGGAATCCTTCGCAAAGGAACTTTTTTCAGGTCGTTTCTTACTTGATCAAGGGTAAGCGCAAACGACGAAATTGCAAGAACAAGTGTAATTATGGCTGTTTTATACATTTTCAACTCAATTTTTTAATTCTTAATACAGCGAACAGAATTTTTATGCGTTGAGGAAACCTCGTCAACATCCATTCCAATAAATATCGCATACGCCAATCCAGATGTTCGCATTGTTGATGTCCAAAATAGGGCGTTTTGGTACATATGTACACTTCCACTGGGTTGCTGTACACCCCCAGGTAAAGCCCGGAAACCACATTCATCAGTTCCGTTACCGCCACTATATTCGTGAGTCCAAAGTTCCAAACTCTTCAATCTTTTGGCAGTCTCATGATCATTATATTTTCCAATAGAGGCAATCATTCTAGTCCATTCTTGCTCACTCGGCACATGCCACCCAGTCGGGCAAATAGAATCAACCATTGCATAATTCATAGGACCAGAAGGCTGACCATCTTCTAACAAGGAATAAAAACGCCCCCATAATTCGCAGTTTAATTCATCATTGTCATAGCAAACACTATATTCCGCAACATAGTTCAAGTTCTGAGCCATCCACACCTGATCACCTATGGTCGTGTATCTATATTCTTGCCCATCACGTTCATCTATGAATGTTCCACGATTTGCCATGCCGTAAACATTCACACCATCTTCGGGACAAACGTCCTTCGCACTCCAACTGTTGCTATCTTCTGAGCAAGCAGCAAAGTAAATTGCCGCGACTGTCATGAGTAAAAAATGTGACTTGTTCTTTCTCATTTTTTTCGTCCTACTTGAATAATTTCCAAGAAAGTATCTCTGTTCCCTTTCTAAGAACAAGGTAGCTTCCCTGTTTGAAAATGCTTTTTGAACATATTTTAATTAGTCTTTTAAACAACGGACAGCCATATTATCAGAGAACCTATCCGCACTATTAAAAATCACATCCTTATGATACGAAATAAAATCGGCGTACAATTTACGTCCCCTATCGTAATGGTTTGTCGACGTCCAAACAGAAAGTTCATATTTTGTGCTAGCTGTATCCTGTGCATAAGTTTTCACAGGAAAAAGTGAAAAACCACAATCATCAGTTCCATTTAGATTTTCTCCTCTATTAATAGGTTTCCAACCAAATTGTGCTCTAAGACGAGCACTGGCTACTTCATTACCACCCATGTTTTCTACTAATGTTCGCCATTCTGCTTCACTAGGCAAATGCCATCCATTTGGACACGCATAATGAGCTGCATACCAATTATACAAACGACCTATTCCTGAACAATCCTCATTATCGTCATAGCATTTAACAATTGGGGAGACCAGTTTGCCAGAGTCCGGTTCTAATACAGCTAATTCTGAAAGGGAATAGTTTAGATTTTCAGCCATCCAAACTTGATTTCCTATGGTCGTGAATTTATATACCTGACCATCGCGCTCGTCAACAAATGTTCCCCGCCCACTTTGGGGACAGACACTAGCAGCATTGAATTCTGCTGCATTAGTACCATTATCAGAGCAGGCTACAAGAGCTAAGGTTACTAAGCAAATTGCCTTACATTCAAAAAACACCAAAAAAGGGGATTTTCTCATTTGAATTTCCAAAAACACGGTAAATTTAGCAAAAGCTTACAATAGATTCAATGGGTACTCTAAACCCCACCCCACATTGCTACTTTTTTGTTAAAAAATTATTTCGCAAAAAAAATCCTGTCCGAAATCCAATCCGACAGGCGTTTCATATCTATGCCTTGTTTGATAGCTATGCGGAGTTTTCCTTGTCCTTCGTTTTTTTTTGGGGTATCAATTGATTATCTCCGTTCCGAGTATTTCCGGAGTCTCAGAAAAACACACCAACAAAAATTCACGCACTACTGCGGTCAGGCAAAAACATTCCAACATAAGTTTGGACAATATCTATTATAGCCCAAAACAACTATTCTATTTCGCAAAGAAATTCAGTCAGTGAGCCATTCCAGTGTTTAACTTGATAACTTTTAGAACTGACTACATAATCATTTTCAATCGCTTTACCAATCTCATTAGCTCTATTGGCGGCTTTATCCACTATATTGCCTTCGTCGTCTTCTAAATAAATTCCTGTTACCTATGCAAATTTCTTGAAATGAATCACAACAAACCCCTGAGCTTTTTTCCGCCACAGCCTTTCTAAAAAAGGAAACCGCATCTTTATATTGCTGCGAGCCTATTTCGTAGGGAAACTCATATTTTGCATAAATTTGATATTTATCAGCCAATTCCATTCTTTTTTCTTTTGCCTTTACATGAGCTTGGCATTCTACCGCAAGGTTCGTTTCTAACTGTTTTACCATTTCATCGGAACCGCTTTGCTTATAAGGATGCATAAACCTTTCATATAGTTCACGAGATTGTTTTATTTCATTATCACAAAGTTCTTCAAAATACCGTTCGGCATCTTTTTCGTCAAAACATCTTCTAATAACATATTTCACCTCAATCCCCTGAAAACACATTCATTTCGTCGAGGATAACGAAACAAACGGCTCTAACAAATCACGTATAAAAGAACATAACAAAATAGTTCTGTCAATATATACATCAATCCCGGGCGTTGCGAGTGCGACGTCTGAGCACCCACTAGAAGGGGTGGAGAGCAACGAAGTGCGAACCAGGGGACAACCGCATAAGGCGAGCATCGCGACAGACCGCTTGCGGGCTGGCATGATTGAGCCGAGCGGTTGGGACTTTAGTCCCACACTTCCCCCTCCATATACAAAAAGAACTGCATCGCTGCAGTCCTTTGAATGTTTTGGACCCTATCGCGCTTTCGCGCTCCAAGGTGACACTTGAGGAGTGGATTGCTTCGGGGCTTCTCGCCCCTCGCAATGACAAACACTGGTCTGAATCCTTTGCACTTACGCACTCAGGATGACGCTCGCGTTACACCTCTTCAATCGTCGCGTGGTATTCCTGGAGAGATTTAACCACACCATGACCGTTTCTTGCAGCGGCAATACCCTTCACGGTGTTGTAAGCACCAGCAAGTGTTGTGATGTAAGGAACCTTATACTTGATTGCTGCTTTACGAATTGCAGATTCATCGACAACAGCATCGCGGCGTGGCCAAGGAGTGTTGATAATCAATGCCACCTGATTGTTCAAGATAATATCTAAAACATTTGGGCGACCTTCATTGATTTTATTCACTTCTTCACATTTTACGTCGGCCTTTTCGTAGAACTTGG
>JAGBSH010000029.1 GCA_017631885.1 Fibrobacteraceae bacterium | reverse complement strand
GGAAACTAAAGACGGCAAAAAACTCCCAACACTCTTTATTACTTGCCCGGCTGGCTGGACTGACTGGGAAGCTATTGTAACAATTGCTGTTGAAGGAATGCGTGCTGCCGGTATTGATGTCCGTGAAGGTTTTGTAGATGGTGGTCAGTACTGGCCAGCAATGGGTACAGGTAACTTTGACCTTGTTATGCATAAACCATCTGCTGACGTTTCTCCATCTCTTCCATGGAGCCGTTTCAATGAAGTGATGGGTGTGGCTCGCGATTGGCAACCAATTGGTGCATGGGCTGGTACAAACATTGGTCGTTATAACAAGCCAGGTTCTCCTGAATACCGTCCAGAAGTGGATAGCCTCTTGAATCTTATCCCTCTTATGACTGATAACGAACAAAAGAAAGAAGCTTATCGTACTTTGAACCGTGTATTTATGGAAGATCAGCCAGCTATTCCGCTTGCTTACTTGCCAGAACAATTCTATGAATTCAGCGATCGGGTTTGGACAAATTGGCCTACCGAAAAGAATCCATACGCTCCTCCACAGCTTCCATGGATTGCATCCGGTATTAAAATTCTCTGGAACCTCCAGCTTAAAAAATAAGGAAGAACCATGTTAAAACAATATCCTACTCTACGCTATGTCCTGCAGAAGGGTTTTTGGTATCTCCTAACCTTTATTGTGGCCATTGCGATTAACTTTACTCTTCCACGTCTTGGAGAAAACAATCCGGTGGATATCATTATGGGTAAGGCCGCACAAGGTCTTTCTCCAGAAGAAGCCAAAAAGAAAAAAGAAGGTCTTCTTGTTTCTTTTGGTATGGCAGAACTTAATGAAGATGGTTCTGTTGCTTACGATTCCATTCCAGAAATGGATGGCGACAAACCCGTTATGGAAACCGTTCCACAGGTTGACGCTAATGGCAATATCGTAACCAAATCTGTTCCGGTTTTAGATTCTACAGGTGCTCCTGTTCTTGATTCAGCTGGTGTTGCTGTTTCTAAGTTAGATACAGTCTTTACTGAACGCCAGAAGATGAAAGGTGAACCAAAATTGGCTTCTGGAATTTCTCAGTTCTTCGTTTATATCAAGAACGTCTTTAAAGGTGACTTTGGTTTGTCTTATAGCCAATACCCGAAGCCAGTTATTGAAATTATCAAAGAATCCTTGCCTTGGACTCTTGCTATCCAGTTCCCGACAATTATTCTTGGCTGGATTGTAGGTAACTTGCTTGGTGCTTTTGCTGCTTATAAGCGCGGTATTTTTGATAAGGTTTTCTTCCCTCTTGCAATGTTCTTGAATGGTGTGCCGTTCTTCGTGTTCGGTATGTTACTTGTAGCACTCTTTTCTATTACTCTTGGTTGGTTCCCAGCAATGGGCGCTTACGGTCAAGATATTGTGCCAGGCTTCTCTTGGGAATTCTTCAAGAGCATTGGTTGGTACTATGTTTTACCATTCTTCTCAGTGTTCCCAATTTTGCTTTCTGGTCAAGCAACAGGTATGCGTTCCATGTCCATTTATGAACTTGGAACTGACTACATGAAATATGCAAAGTGGCTTGGACTTCGCGAAGGAAAAATTATTAGCTATGTATTCCGCAATGCTATGCTTCCACAGTTGACTGGTCTTGCTCAGTCTCTTGGTTCCATGGTGGGTGGAGCTCTCATTACAGAAATGATTTTCTCTTACCCAGGTCTTGGTATGGCAATGCTTACCGCTATCCAGCAAAACGACTACGCTACAATTCAAGGTTGTACTTTGATGATTTCTACTTGCGTGCTTCTTGCTAACTTCGCAGTAGACGTTTTGATCGCCTTGTTTGACCCACGCGTAAAAGCTGGTCTCCAGATGGGAGGTAAATAATTATGTTGAAACTTCTGAAAAATTTGATGAAGTCGCCGATGTTCGTTGTCGGAATCTGCCTCTTCTTGTTGACTCTTATCATTGCATTCTTTGGACCGATTGTTTATAACGTCGATACAAATGCTCGTGATATTGTGGCCGGCCCTTATGCTCCGTCTTCTGCAGAACACTTGCTTGGAACGGATCATCTTGGTCGCGATTACATGTCTTTGTTGATTAGTGGTTTGCGTTCATCTCTTTATGTAGGATTTGTAGCAGGTATTATTGCTACTGTTCTCGGGGTTTTCATTGGTCTTTTCGGCGGTTTCCGCGGTGGTTGGATTGATGAAGTCTTGAACATGCTCACAAACCTCTTTATCGTTATCCCATCTTTCGTTATTCTCGTTCTCATCAGCTCTGCTGTGAAAGATGGTCGTTCTTTAACTTTGATTGGCTTGATTATTGGTCTTACCACTTGGAGTTGGTCTGCTCGTGCTGTTCGCGCTCAGGCATCATCACTTCGTAGCCGTGACCATATTTCTCTTGCCCGTATCAATGGTGCAAGTTCACTAACGATTGTTATCAAACACGTGCTCCCGTATTTGCTTTCTTATGTATTCATGGTGTTCATTATGCAGGTTTCTTCGGGCATTCTTTCCGAAGCATCTATTTCCATGATTGGTCTTGGTCCTTTAGATTCAACCTCTCTTGGTATTATTTTGAACCAGGCAAAAGATAACGGCGCTCTTTCTGATGGTATCTGGATTGCATTCCTCCCAGCGACTATCATTATTACGCTTACCGTGTTTGCATTGTATTTGATCAATACTTCTATGGAAGGCGTCTTTAACCCACGTCTCCGTAAGTAAGAGGTAACGATATGTCAGAAAATATTTTTGAAGTAGATCATTTGAGTCTTCATTATCTTGGCCGTTTTGGCGACAAGACTCATGCAGTTACCGATGTTTCTTTTTCAATGAAGCAAGGTGAAATTCTTGGCATAGCTGGTGAATCTGGTTGTGGTAAGTCTACGCTTGTGAGCGGACTTATGGGCATGTGTATTCCACCTCTTTTCCCAACATCTGGTGATGTTCGCGTAAAGAATGGTGATAAAATGGAATCTTTGATGAACCGTTCTATTGAAGATGTCCGTTCTAATGTGCTTGCGCAAAAAGTTTCTATGATTCCGCAAGGTGCGTTCAATGCTTTGAACCCTGTGCGTAAAATCAAAGACATTGCGGCTGACGTTATTGCTGCTCACCAAACCGCAGGAAACATCAACAAAAACGAAATTTATGACCGTCTTCGTGAACGTTTTGACTTGTTTGGAATGGACACGAACCGCGTTTTGAATTCTTATCCGATTCAGTTGACTGCTGGTGAACGCCAACGTTCTGTTATTGGCATTTCTACTTTGCTTAACCCGCAAATGGTGATTGCTGATGAACCAACTTCTGCTTTGGACGTAAGTACTCAAAAAGAAGTTATCAAGATGATTTTTGACCTTCTTGATAAGGGTATTTTCTCAACAATGATTTTCATTACGCACGAATTGCCTTTGCTTTATCACGTAGCTGATAACATTGCAATTATGTATGCAGGTGAAATTGTTGAAAAAGGAACAGCAGAACAAGTTGTTAAAGACCCTCGTCACCCTTATACTCAGGCTTTGATGGGAGCTATGCTCAGTACAGAACAGAGCCAGCGTACACGTAAACCTGTAGCTATTGAAGGTGCTCCACCTTCACTTAAAAAGGCTATTGTTGGTTGCCGTTTTGCTGACCGTTGTGCTCGTGCATGCGCAGATTGTAAAAAGAATACCCAAGAACTCCGCATTGTCGGTGATCGTCAGGTGAGGTGCGATTATGCCAAATAATAAGTCCGTTGTTTTTTCTGCCCAGAATGTAAGCAAAACTTTTGGCGCAGGCAAAAATCTTAAAACAGCAGTAGACAATGTTTCTTTTGATATTTACGATGGAGAAATCATTTCTATTGTGGGCGGTTCTGGTTGCGGTAAGAGTGTTCTTGCAAAGATTATGCTTGGTCTTTATCAGCCATCTCGTGGAACATTCCTTTACAGAGATCACCAGATTAAGAACTTGAAAAATCACTGGAATGAAGTTCAATCGGTGTTCCAAGATCCGTTCAGCTGCTTTAACCAGTTCTTTTCTATTCGTTCTCAATTGGAAGATTCCTTAAATATTTTGAAGGATAAACCAAGTAAAGAAGAAGTGAAAGCTCGTGTAGATGCTGGTCTTTTAGCTGTGAACGTAAAACCTTCAGATATTGAAGGGAAGTATCCTTTTGAATTGTCTGGTGGTCAGATGCAACGTATGCTTTTGGCTCGTATTTTTGCTTTGCGTCCAAAAGTGCTTATTGCTGATGAACCAACTTCGATGGTGGATGCTTGCGTTCGTGCAAACATTCTTGATTATTTGATGAAGCTTAAACAAGAACTTCAAATGACCATTGTTTTCGTGACTCACGATATTGGCCTTGCAAACTATGTAAGTGACCGTATCTTTATTATGCACGATGGCAAAATTGTGAACCAGGGAACTCCAGAAGAAGTTTTGGATAAAACCCAGGAACCACATACTTTGAAGTTGCTTGACGATATTCCTGAAGTTCACAAAACGGAATGGATTAAGAATAGTCACAGAAGTAAGAAGTAATTTTTATTTGTCATAAGTGAAAACCTCGGAAGCTTTATGCTTCCGAGGTTTTTTTGTGAGAACTATTTTTTAATAAGGAATCTAAAGGGATATGTTATTTTATAGAAGGATTTTATGAGGGAATAGATGAAATTAATAATTACAATGGCTGTGCTATTTTCGTTGTCTCCGGGATTGATGCTTGCGCAGTTGTCCTTATTTGCTCGGTCATCTCAATCTGTGTGGCCATTTAAAAACAAGTTGTCATCGCGAACGTAGTACGGATTGTTATCGCGAACATAGTGTGGCGATCTGTTGGCAATGGGATTGCTTCCACCACGCCACAAGTGTGGCTCGTGGCAGGCTCACATTTAGGTTTCGCAAAAACATCTTGTTTGGGTTCGCAATGACAAGAACCGAGCGGCATGTTTCGCAATGACAAAAGTGGGCAAGTGTAGAACTAGCAAGTAGATTGCCGCGCCGTGCATTCTACACGTCTCGCGAGTGACAAGGTTCTCAGGCAAGAAGCGCGAACAAGTCTTGGGCAAGGTTTAGGATTGTCATGGCGAGAGGCCTTGTGCCTTGTGGCCATCTTGGCTTTTGTCATTACGAGCGCAGTGAAGTAATCCAAAAACAAATGTTGCGTGCGATGGCAAAATTCGCTTTGCAATAAATAGGCTTGCTGAGGCTTTTATTGCTTAGAAAATGAGTTCATTTATTGAAAAAAAATACAGAAAGGGTAGTGAGCAACAACGTGCGAACTAGGGAAAGGCTTTTCCCTTTTATATAAATTCAAAGAAGTTTAATTTGTTTAAATTTCGATTTCTTTTAAGTAGCGGGAAAGAGCGTCTTGCCAAGTGGGGAGTCTTGAAAAGCCGGCGTCTGAGAGTTTGGATTTTTCTAGCCGGCTGTTGAATGGGCGAGCGGCTTTGCTTATGCCGTATTCTGCGGTGGTTACCGGAAGTACGGTTGTAGAAAGTCCTGCTTGCTTGTAGATTTCTTTTGTGAAGTCAAACCAGCTGATGTAACCGCCTTCGTTTGTGGCGTGGTAGTAGCCGTATTTTTCGCTATTTGCCATTTCAACGAGAAGTTTGGCTAAGTCGCTTGTGTAAGTTGGTGTGCCGATTTGGTCGTTTACAACGCGGACTGTGTCGTGTTTTTTTGCGACTTGCAACATGGTTTTGATAAAGTTTTTGCCGTTTTTGCCGAATACCCAAGCAATGCGAACAATGAAGAATTTTTCAAGGAGTGAACTTACGGCGAGTTCTCCGTCGAGTTTGCTTTGTCCGTAAACGTTTAATGGGGCATAATCTTTGCAATCGGGTTCCCAAGGAGTTTCGCCTTGTCCGTTGAAAACATAGTCTGTGCTTATGTAAATCATTTTGCAGTTGAGTTTTTTGCAAGCTTCGGCTATGTTTCTTGTGCCTTCGGCGTTGATTTTATGGACTTTTTCTTGGTGTTCTGGTTCTTCGGCTAAATCGACTGCAGTCCAGGCGGCGCAGTGAATGACAACATCTGGTGTTTCTTCTAAAAGGATTTTTTCGACAGCGGCTTTGTCTGTAATATCCATAGAACGATAAGGCATTTTTAAAATGGCTTCGTGGTCTTTTAAACCAGTATATTCTGTGGGTAAGTCGCTTCCGATAGAGGCGATGTTATTTTGAGATAGTTCTATGATTAAATCGTGACCTAATTGGCCCGCAACGCCTGTAACAAAAACTTTTTTCATGTTGGTAATGTAGCTTTTTATGGTGATATGGGGACAGTTGAAATTGTTGCAAAAAAGGATAAAGCGGTAATGGCTGTTAATGGGAAAATTATTTTTCGTTCGGGGCTTTGACCTGCGGCAAAAATTTTAATTGCATTGAATGTTAAAAATAAAGCGAAGAGAACGGCTAAAATTCTTGTGATGATTCCTGGGAATGGTAAAGATAAAATAGAGCCACTCTGTAGTAATGTTAAAAGTATAAGGATTTGTGTAACGATTGATGCTAAGTAAGCCCCACGGAATTCTTTTGGAAGAACTTTGTATTTGCCGTCAAGAGTGATAGAAGCAATAGGCACACCTAATACCATAAGAAGGTAAAGTAGAATTTGAATCCCTAGAGCGATTGAACCGATTAAAGCAAAAATCATAATTCCTCTTTTGCGATTTTTTTTGCTTCTCGTTCTTTGGCTTCTTGCATAGAGTAAACACAGCCGCAGAAGTTTTGTCTGTAAAGGTTGTATTCTTTTGAAAGTTCTATAGAACGGGCGTAACCACCTTTTTTCTTGAAGTCTGAAGGCAGATGAGTTATACCAACCGCATCACCTTCTTCTTTACCAATTCGGTTTAAAAGTTCTGCGTTTTTAAGTGGGCTAATAGAAAGAGTTGTTGTGTAGTAATCGGCGTTTAATTCTTTTGCGAGTTTAGCTGATTCTGAAAGCCGGAGTTTAAAGCATAGTTCACAACGCTTGCCACCTTCAGGTTCTTCTTCAAAACCTTTAATGGTTTGAAAATAACGCTCTGGTTCGTATTTGCCTTCAATGAGAGTGATTTCATTTTCTGCTTTGAATTCTTTGACAAAGCGCTTGATTTCTTCAATACGAAGAGCGTATTCTTCTTTTGGCGAAATGTTTGGGTTGTAGTAAAAAACGGTAATCCGGAAATATTTGGATAAATATTCAAGGCAATGACTGCTGCAAGGGGCACAACAAGCATGCAACAAGAGATGCGGGACTTTGCCTTCTTTTTGAAGTTTTTCAATCAGCTTTGACAACTGTTGGGAATAGTTTTCCCGCATTTAATTGGTTTCCGTTTTAAGAACAGACCGAATAATAAAGTCAGCGACTGTATTTAACATGGCTTTTGTGCTGACAGGAGAAGGGTCGTATTCAGCAAATGAATGAGCATTCACTAACAACTGGTGGAGAATGAAGAATATGACTCTTGAAGCCATTTCCATGTTTAAAAGGCGAATTTCTTTTTTATTTAAAGCGTATTCTAAAACACGATAAATCATTCTTTTGGCAGGGTCGATACATTCTCTTGTGTAAAAGGCTGCTAATTCTGGGAAATTTTGAGATTCAGAGGTTAATAGTTTTGGAATGCCTCGGCAAGCATCGCTTTCAAGAGTATCCCACCAACGTTGAACGAGAGTGCGGATAAGTTCTTGAGGCGAATCAGTAAAATTGTCAATAATGCCGTCAGCGTAATTTAAAAGAGGCTTAATGGATTCTTCAATAACAGCTTTAAAAAGAGCTTCTTTGTTTTCAAAATACACATAAAGCGTGCCTGGTTGAATACCAGCTTCTTTTGCAATATCGGCAACTTTAGTGGCGGCAAAACCTTGAGAAACAAAAAGTTTTTTTGCTGCTTGAATAATTTCTGTAGGTCGTTGTTCTTTTCTACGTTGCCAACGATTGCCTTCAGAATTAGATTGTTCTTGTTTTTCTTCCATAATCTTCTTTCATAAAAAGTGACTGTAAGAAAATTAACTTTTTTTTTAAGGGAACTATATACATAATTAGCCATTTTTAGCAAGATTTTCATCTTGGTAAAGTATATTTTACAAACAATAAAAATACTTAACTAGCCAAAAGGCTTTTGTTTATATATATTTCCACATATGGAAAATATAGAAAAATTTAGTATAATAGACTTCTTTCAAAAATATCCAACAGAAGAAGCTGCTGAAAAGTATTTTGAAAAACTTCGTTGGGGCGAAAAAATTGTTTGCCCACATTGTGGCGGTGAACATATATCGGAATGCAAAGACAAAAAGCCAATGCCTTTTCGTTGTAAATCTTGCAGAAAACATTTCTCCGTAAGAACGGGAACGATGTTAGCAGAAAGTAGACTTCCGCTCCAAAAATGGCTTTTAGCTATTTATATCCTCACAAACTCAAAGAAAGGCGTTTCCTCTTTACAATTAGCCGAATATCTTAAATGCACACAAAAGACCGCTTGGTTTTTAGCTCATAGAATAAGAGAAGCTTGGACTTCTAATGAATCTGAAAAATTCACTGACACAATAGAAGTAGATGAAGTTTATATCGGTGGTAAAGAAAAGAATAAACACGCAGACAAAAGAATGAACGCAGGACGAGGAGCAGTAGGTAAATCTCCCGTGGTCGGCTTAAAATCTCGTTCGGGAAAAGTAAAAGCATTTTCTGTAGAAAAAACTAATCAAAAAACTTTAACAAAAACAATTCGTGAAAATGTAGAAGCAGGAGCAAATGTTTATACCGACCAATATCCTGCATACAAGAACTTAAAAGAATTTAATCACCAAAGAGTTAATCACTCTTTAGGACAATATGTAAACGGAATAGTTCACACTAACGGAATAGAAAGTTTTTGGGCTTTAGTTCGTAGAGGACACTTCGGATATTATCACTATTGGAGTCAAAAACATTTGCAAAAATACATCAATGAATTTGCAATTAGATACAACATGAAAGATGTTCATCCGCTCACTAGAATAGATTCTGTAATTCAAAATTCAGTAAACAAAAGACTTACTTACAAAGGATTGATCAATGGCGAAACAACCAAAAATAATTGAACCAATCAATGCAAGATTTGAAGATGTTGCAAGGGCTTTACTTAAAGAACGCCCTAACCCTACTCCACAAAATCAACAACAAAATAAGCAAGGTAGATAATGTCTAACAAACTTACGAAAAACTTACACGGGGGGGGGTAAACAATATCTGTATATAGTTCAATCCTCTTTAGAGCCTGCTAAATGCAAGATAGGGATTACAGACAACTTAACAAGAAGATTGAAAGAATACAATTCCACTACTGGACAATCAAAAGATAACATCTACTCTTATCTCTTTACTTGTGAAGTAAAGAATATGAAAGAATTAGAAGATGCCGTAAAAAAACAATTTCCACATTTAAGAGAACAAGCAAGCCGAGAAATTTATTTTTATAATGCCGCTTTATTTGACCAATATGTTGACTTCATTAAATCACATCCCTTATTTAAACAAGAACTTTCCTTAACTCCAACAACAGAAAAGAAAATTGTTAAAATCGTAAAAAGAACAACTCCCACTTTAAAAGAAAGAGGGATGACTCATAAAGATGTTATGGAACGAGCTAAAAGGATTAAAAATGATGAATTTTATACACGCTATGAAGATGTAGAAAAAGAAATAGAAATGTATCCTTTGGAAACTTGGAAAGGAAAATGCGTTTTCTGTAATTGTGACGATGCCGTTGGAGAATCAAGAACTGAAAAAGATTCTTCTGCATTTGCTCTTTACTTTATAAAAAACTTTATTCGTTTAGGTTTAAAAAAATTGATTTGCACACACTATAGTGGACAAATGGATTTATTCAATGCAGGTGCTAAAGGTTATGTTTTCACAAAAAAAGGTGTTAAAGAAATGACTTCTGCTCCTAGGGGATATACTGGATGTTTTGAAGACCCTCTTTCTATAAAAATATTAAAAGAAGAAGCGGATATAGTATGCACAAACCCTCCTTTTTCAAGGGCTCGGGATTATTGGAAACTTGTAATAAATAGCGGTAAAAAATTTCTTATTATTTCAAACATAACGAACTGCAAAAATGATACTTATCTTCCATATTTTATAAACAAAAAAGTTTGGGCAGGATTTAATAGTGTTGATTGGTTTTTAACCCCTAAACGAGAACCCGTCCGAGCAGCAGGTCATTGGTTTACAAACATTAAAATAACAAAGCGACCTAAAAGTAATAACCTTAAATTTGTGCCTTTAGACGAAATCCCTGATCGTTTTAAAAATTATGACGATGACGGAACTTTATGCGTTGATAATAATTTTATTCCTATTGGTTATAAAAAACCTATAGCCGTTTCACCTCGGCAAATATTAAATGGCATTTTAGAAAAAGGTTATAAAATAGCACAAGCAAAACAATATCGTCCTTATGTCAACGGACGAGAAGTATTTGCTCGCATCTTAATCCAAAAGGAATAAATATGGAAAAACTGCCTCCACCAACAATAAATAATGAACTTCATTATAGAAACTTTACACTTGTTATAAAAAGCTATCGTAAAATGAGTGAACAAGAAATCAAAAATGCTGCAAGAGAAATTATGATTCAAAAGAATTGGAAAACCTTACCTACAAAAGGAACTTTAGTTGTTCATTCTTTGATTGGAGCTTTTGAAGAATAAAAGGTTTAATTTCCTCAAAAAAATCGTCTATTTCATCTTGATTTAAGTATTTTAGTAATAATTCAGCAGGAAATGTTATGGATATTTCCGATGGTATGTTTGTAAATATAATTGATTTAGAAATCATTGTAAAATCTCCCTTTTTTGGCTAATTATGTATATAGTTCCCAAATTAAAAATCTTGATGAGGCATTTTTTTCAATTCTTTTCGTAAAAGGAATAACCCAAGGAGTGCTGCTCCTGTGTCAGAAATTGGGGCGGCAAGAAAAATTCCTTTTAGTCCAAAAATATATCCCATAAGCAAAAGCATTGGAATGAGCAAGAGAACTTGTCGAGTGAGATTCTGGAAAATAGCTTGCCCCGGTTTTCCGGTGCCTTGGAAAAAGTTTGCAGAAAGAGCACCAATAGCTATCATCGGAATACCAAAGAGCCAGAGTCGCATGCCAGAAGTGGCCAGGTTTATTAAATCTTGATTGCCTGCAGCAAAAGGAATAACCAAATTTTCTGCAAATGTTTGTACAGAAAACCAAACGAGAATCATAATGGATGTGCCGTAAAGTAAAGGAATTTTGACTAAATAGCGAACGCGAGCAAATTTTTTAGCACCGAAGTTGTAACCAATTAAAGGTTGGACCCCTTGCACAAAGGCTATTAAAGGCATGACTAATAACATGGCTACGCTATTGATTATTCCGAATGCAGAAATAGCTAAATCGCCACTTTGGTATGTACTTTTCATGCCGTAATAAGCGAGGCTGTTGTTTAAAACGACATTCATTAAACTGTTACAGATTTGCATAATGCTTGGAGGCGTTCCAAGAAAGAAAATTTTTCGTACATATGGTAATTTGAGTTTCATGTAACGAATACCCAATTTTATAGGAGTATTCTTTTTAAAGAAGAAACTGAGAACGAAAATTGCAACAATAAACTGAGAAAGAATGGTAGCCCATGCTGCCCCTTCTATTCCCATTTTGAATTTCATAATGAAAAGCCAGTCAAAGAATATGTTAAAAATGGCTCCAATTATAGAGCGAATCATTGCGGTTTTGGGGTGCCCCATAGAACGGATAAAGTGGTTCATGGCTGGCGTAATGGTTTGAAAAATTGCTCCGCATAAAATGATTCGCATGTAAGAAGTAGCATAAGGCAAAGTTTCTTCACTTGCTCCAAATGAACGGAGTAATGGCTCCATAAAAATCTGGCCAAAAGTAAAAGAAAAAAGAGCCATTAAAATCAATAAAGTCAAAGCATTGTTTAAAATGATTCTTGCTTGTTCGTATTTTTTTTCACCAAGACGAATTGAAAAAAGTGTGTTTGCCCCAACGCCGATTACCATAGAAAGAGCCATGATAAAAAGCGAAATAGGGAAACAAAGTGTAATGCCTGCAATGCCCAAATAACCAACGCCTTGCCCGACAAAATAACGGTCCACTATGTTGTATAGGGATTCGATAATCATGCTGATGATGGCAGGTATTGAAAAAGAAAGAATGAGCTTTGGAATGCTTGCTGTGCCTAGAGTTGAAATTTTATTATTTAACATGATTCCTCTAGGCTTTTTAAAATTTGCACTTGCTCTGAGTCTGTTTTGATAGAACTGAAATATTGAATTTTATAGGAACATACTAAAGAAACTTGAGAGTCGTTCCAAAAAAATTTATGCTCATTTAAAGCATCGGCAAAAGTAGCGGCTTCAGTTTCTGTCTCTTTTTCAGAAATTCCGGATAAAAGAATTTTGAAATGCAAAGGTGTTGGCGAATAAAGTAAATGGGTATGCGATTTTACATTGTTTATCAAAGAGAAAAATTTTAGGGCAAGAGTTTTTGGAAGAGAAATGTTTGCATTTGGATTGATAATTAAATCAATTACAGAAATAGAAGTATTGTTTCTGGCGGCAAATTTTAAAAAACTTTTAGAACAAGAAATAAAATGTTCCTGTGAAAAAATATTGTGAGCACTGAATGTTTCTGTAATGTCAGCAGATGCCTGGATAACGACTTTTAAAATAGTTGCCCCGATTTGAAGTTGGTCGCCATTTTGCAAAACGGCTTCACTTTGTTCTGTGAAATTGATGAAAGAACCATTAGTACTGTGTAAATCTCTAAGATGAATGACTTGTGTATTATTGAAAATTTCACAATGTTCTCTGGAAACTAGTTCGTCATTTAATCGGATGTCAGCACTAAGTCCGCGACCAATTATAGAACGGCCTTCAGGGATTTCAATGAATCTTTGCTGTTCAATAGGGAAGATAATTTTAAAAAAAAGCTTGTCATTTATCACGTTGCAAAAAATAGTCATTTTTTCTTTGGTATAAAAGGTTTGGAGAAAAGGAAAGTTTAAGAAAAAAAGATTATCTTTCTTTTATGCAGTTTTTAAAAGGTTTTTTATGCCCATGCGTTTTTTTGTAATCCTTTTTTTGGCAAGTTTCTTTTTTGCTTGTACTTCAAATACAACAGGAACGGTTTCTGTTGACGAAGAAACAGAAATTCAAGATTCTCTTTCTTTAGCGGATCAAGAGTTTTTCTTTAACTATGATATTTTGCAAAGGCAGTATTATTGGGCAGAAGAAGAATTAGAAGACCCTTTGACTTATTATTATGCTTATGTTGAAGATGAAGAATTCGGGAATGTCCAATACATGTATTCTATGCTTTCTGATTCTTTTACTTATTATATTCCGCCAGAATTGCTTCAGCTTTTTATTGAAATGATGTTTGGTATGCCAACAGAAGTTGGGACAGGACTTGAATTGAATGATTCTCTTTTTGTAACAAGAGTTTATAAAGAAAGTCCTGCTGATATAGCTCAAGTAGAAGTCGGGGATTTGATTTTAGCCGTTGATGAAATTCCGATTAAACAAAAGGGAACTTTTGAACGCTTGGCTGCAGGTGAAGTAGGCGATGAAATAAGCCTTACATTGCTTCGCGATGAAGACACTATTTCGTTATCTCTTGTGCTAGAAGAATTTACTCTTCCGACAGTTTTTGTTGATTCTGTTGAAGGAGTGCCGGTTATTCATGTGACTGAATTTTCTTCGGAAACAATAGGTGGGAGCACTTATAAAGAATGGATTGCTGCTTTAGAACAAACGCATGGAGCAAAGGCAACGATTATTGATTTACGAGGAAACCTTGGAGGAGATGTAGAAATTTGTATGGATATGGCTTCTGAACTTTTGCATAAAAACGATACTTTAGTGATTATGCAATCAACTGATTGGAACGAAAAAGAAGAAAAGCAAGTGAAAGGTTTAGAGCCGATTCTTGCAACGACGGAAGGAATCGGAGTAGAGCGTTATTATGTTTTCTTGGCTGATACTGCAAGTGCTAGTTGTTCAGAAATGATGCTTGCGGCTGTTGTGCAAAATAAAAAATCGCCAATTGTTGGCATGCAGACTTATGGCAAAGGTATTATGCAATATCTTGGGCTTACTCCTGCTGAAGGTTTGTATTCTGTAACGGTTGCTGAATTTTTAGATAAGAATGGAGAGGCCTTTCACCGTAAAGGATTTGAACCTGATTTTTATAGTGAAAATGAAGACGAAATTTTTGCCAAAGCGTTAGAATTTATTGAAGTAGAACAAGAACGTGAAGCTGGTTTTGGTAAAGAACATAGCTTGTTCAAGAAAACAACCGGAAAACCAGCAAAAGCACTTAAACCAGGAGCTTATCGTTTTATTGGTGAATGGCCACGTTAGCGCCCCATTCTAATTCAAGTGTTTCGCCAGGTTGTAGAACGGTTAATTCGCGATGATGGTTTAAAACATCTGGCTCATGAGTCATAGGTTCTATAGCGATGCTTTCTCTGTCTGGAGCTGTATAAATTTGGATAAAACGATATTCTTTTGCATTTGAATTTTGCCAGACAGAAAGAGTTGCGCTAGAACTTTTTAGAAAGGTTTCTGATTTTTCTACAAGGTTTTGAATGGCAAAACAGTCATTGATAAATGTATCTCCAAGGAGCGAGTCGTTAAAACGAGTTTCAGTTTCGCGCTTGCCAGTTGGAATGTCTGTAGAATCTACAAGAACTTTTTCAGAAGCTGGGATTTTTAAAGTTAAGTTGTTGATTTTTTCGCCGAGAGAAAAATAAGGGTGAAAGCCTTCGGAATAAGGCATTTCTTTTGAGCCGCTATTCGTTGTTTTTGTTTTTACACTAAAAGAATGCCCCGTAAAAGTGAAAATGGTTTCAGCATGAAATGGAAACGGGAAACCTTCGTGATTGCCAGTCCAATCGTAAGCGAGAGTGAGAATCGCTTTTTCATTGTTGCTTGTAAAAGATTTTAAAACCCATTTTTTTTGATGGACTAAACCGTGTAAAGCGTGTTTTGCCCAAGAGACGTTGTTGTCGAGTTTGAAAGTTTCGCCTTTCCAGTTCCAAATGGCGTTGTTTGTGCGACCAGCCCAAGGTGCAAGGCGAACGCCGGCACTTGTATCGTTTTGAATTTTCCAGAAAGATTCTTCGGTTTGATAGCCATAAAGTAAATTAAGGGTTGACTTTTCTGTAGGAATTCTCCAAGCGTTTAAACCGGCTCCCCAGCCAGTTAAAATTTCAAGTTCAGCGCCATTTTGTTTTTGAATGATTAAACGTTCAACAGAACCAAGTGGAGAAGAAATCAAAGTAAACATAAAAGCCTTCTAGAAAAAGTTTCTTACAATATAGATTTAAAATGGTAATAGAAAATGTAAGTATATTTGGTGTATGTTTCAGGAACAAGAAAAATCAGTTACTATTGTAGCTCCGATGACTCCGGCGGGAGTTTCTGCTGTAGCCGCTTTACGTGTGAGTGGGCCAAAGTCAAAAGAAATTGTAAAATCTTTGTTTGGCTGTGAAAATGTAGAACCGAGAAAAGCGTGTTATGGCGTTTTAAAACACCCTGAAACCAAAAAGCAAATAGATTCTCTTTTGTACATATTTTATTGTGGCCCAGCGTCTTATACAGGTGAAGATTCAATAGAAATTTTCCCGCATGGAAACCCTTTAATAGTAAGAGAAATTCTGCAAGCGATTCTTACTTTTTCTGAAGTGCGTTTAGCAGAGCCTGGTGAATTTACTAAGCGTGCTTTTTTAAATGGAAAATTGGACTTAGTGCAAGCGGCTTCTGTTGGTGATGTGATTCATAGTACATCTACTGCAGCACTTGAAAATGCAAGGCGGCTCCTTTCTGGACGTTTTTCAAAACAAGTAAAAGAACTTGCAAAATCGGTTTTGTCTTTTTCGGCATTGCTTGAGCTTGATGTGGATTTTGCAGAAGAAGAAGCAGACCCTGATTTTGATGGTTGGGAAAATCGTTTGCTTGAAATACAAAAAACTATTGATTCGTTATTGACTCGGTTTAAAAATGCTACTACTGTCAATCGTTTGCCAATGGCTGTTGTTTATGGTGCACCTAATGCAGGAAAGTCTAGTTTAATCAATGCTTTGCTTGCAGAAGACCGCCTTTTGGTTAGCAATGTGGCTGGCACAACAAGAGATTTTGTCGAAGTGCGTTTAATGCTTCCTAGTGGAGAAATTCGTTTGGTAGATACCGCAGGGATTGGAAATGCGCCGGTTTCAGAATTAGACGCTCTTTCAATGGAAAAAAGTAAAGCGATTCTTGCTGAAGCCGATTTAAAAATTCATTTGGTTGACCCTGCAGAAGGAAAGTTAAAATCTGAAGAAAATGAACTTTTAGTTTATTCAAAATCTGATATTCTGAAAGTAGAAAATGAATTTTGTGTTTCTTCAAAAACTCGCGAAGGGTTAGATGAATTAAGAAATCTTTTGAATGAAAAATTATACGCAGAAAAAGAATTGCCAACAGAAGATTTTTGGATTACAAGCGAGAGAGAACGCCTTTGTTTGGAAGACGCTTTGGTTGGAGTAAATCGAGCGATTGAATTGTTAAGAAATAACCCAGCGGTAGAATTGATTGCGTTTGAAATGCAAACAGTTCGCCATGCATTGCTTTCTATTACAGGCGAAATTTCATCAGAAGATATTTTACAATCAATATTTTCAGATTTTTGTATTGGTAAGTAATATTATTCTGCCAAAGCGTTTAATTCTTCAATGATTGCCGGGACTTTCCTGAAGTTTTCGTGGTAAATAGCGCTGATTTTATTGCAGAGTAATTCAAGGCGTTTGCGTTCAGTTGTGTTTGCTGAATTCTGACGGAGCAATTCTAGAGTTTTGCAAACTTGTTCTAAATCGTCTTTGCCAGAATAAGGTTGCATAAAATGGTTGAATTGAGTAATTGCTTTTTGAAAGTCAGATTCCGTTACTTGAGAAAGTATAAAAGGAATGATTCTTGTGTCAAATAACTCTTGTAAATTACCGATAAAAGAATTTAAAGAAGCGTCATTTGGGAACAAGTCAGAATTTTCTTTCAAAGAATTGGTATCAAGAATTTCTTGAGATTCAATTTGAGAAAGTAGTTCTTCTAAGTAGCGTTGTTCTGTTACTTTAACTTGTTCTTTATATTTGGCTTGGTAGTAAATTGGCAAACTGGTTAGACAAAAATGCGCTTGCCCAACACCCTGAAATTCTCCGATGTAAAAAATATCACCATCGTCTTTAAGAATTTCTTCTTCAGATTCTTTATGCGTGATTTTTGCAGGTATTGGAATAACTTCCATATTAGAAAGTTCATTGATGCGTTCCCGAATCATTTCTGGGTCAAAGCCTTCGGGTAAATCGCCGCCTTCTTCTTGAATGCGTTCAATTAAGTTGTCAATTTTTTCATCGAAATTATTGCCAAGTTCTTTTTGGAGAAGTTGGCGCACTGTATTTGTATCTCTGAAATCGCCTTCAATAACTAAAAGCCCGTTACGGACCATGCTTTGGAATGGCGCTGGTGCAGGTTCTGCATCTGTAGAAGGCAAAATTCTAGCATAAGCAATTAACTTGCCGCTTAAAATGTTTGCATCACCTTTTTTTTGTTCAATACCTAACATCGTGCTAGAAGATAGCAAAAATTCAAGAATAAAACGAGTCTTTTGTTGGATTTGCTATGTTTAAAGTATGGATACAACATGGGAAAAAATCCTTGAAATGTGTAATCGCTTTTCAACGGTTACTTACGAAAATCTGACAAAAATTATCCGTTATGCAGAAACGGGTTCTTCGTCTTCGGCTCTTTTATTAGACGATTCTTTTCAAAATGACGTTGACGCTTGGATGGGTGGCGGCACTTGTTTTAGTATGACTTGGTTTGTGTATCAAGAACTTTTGGAATTAGGGCTTTCACCAAAACTTTGGATGGGTCATAAAAGAAAAGAACGCAATATTCATTGTGCGCTTTATTTGCCTTATGAAGGTAAAGAGTTTTTATTTGACCCCGGTTATTTGATTTTTGATCCGCTTGAAATTCCAAGGACATTTTTAGTTGGGGAAAATGTAACCGTTTACCCTTTAGTCCCTAATGCGGTACGCCTTGTTCGGCAAAAAGATTTGCTTGAACTTTGGACCGGGTCGTTACAAGGGAACATGAAATTGCGGTTCGAATTTGAAATGTGTGGCGTTTCAGAAACGGAATTCCGTAAATATTGGCAAGAAAGTTTTGACCGAGAAATGATGACTTACCCCGTATTGAATCGTTTAGATAGAGAACGCGGGATTCAGTATTATTTTCAAAAAGGCAATTTAATGATTCGCGATAAAGATGGTTCTCGGATGGAAAAAATTGAAAGAGAACAGCAAGGAACAGTTTTGAGTGAAATTTTTAATCTCTCGCCGGAATTGATTGAAAAAGCCTTATTTGTTTTGGATAAAAAAAAGTAAATTTAAACAGTTGAAATTTTTGAAGGAGTTTCTATGAAAAAGTTGGTTTTAAGTCTTTTGTTTTTAGCAGGAGTTTTTGCTTTTATAGGGTGTTCTTCTGCTCCAAAGATTACTGCTGAAGGCGTTTCAGACCAAAGTGATGTAATTATTGAAGTCCGTGAAATGGGGGAAACACTTAGTATGATGGTGGGAAAAACTTTTTATCTGAATGCGGCACAAGCTGGAGCGCCTAAATTATTTCCAATGCAAGTAACTGTTCGTGACCCAGAAAATGTAGAACATGTTACCCCGACAAGAACCATTGTTTCTCAAGAAAACTTTGTTGAATTTTTGCGTTTGTGTGTTCAGACACCAGTGAATTTTGGAATTGTCATTGATGCTTCTGTGAAAAATCAAATTGGCTTTGATGAAGCTTCTACCATTGAAAAACTAAAAGCCATGATTCAAAGTATTGAAGGTAGTTCTGCTTATTTGATGCATGGAGAAGCAGGACAATGGAAAGACATTACGAAATTATTTTAATCATTTAACAATAAATATTTAAAACCATAAGGCGTCAAGTTCTCTGGCGTCTTTTGCTTTTTTCCAAGTAGAGTATCCTGGTCTATAAACAAGAGTTTCTTCGGTAAGATTGTTTTGTCTGATTTGTTCAGCTAAAGCACTTGGTAAAAATGGCCCGGAAACATCAAAGCCATTGCTTAGCCACCAGAAACCTTTTTCTGATTTTGGAATAGGCGGTGTTTTTGAATTGTCTTTCATATTGTCAAATTTATCAATCTTTTTCTTTTACTAATTTATTTTAGAAAATTTGGTGAGGAATTGTGCTTAATATTGGTTGCCATTTGTCGTCTGTTCGCGGTTATGAAGCTATGGGTAAAGAAGCTTTATCCATTAGCGCAAATACATTTCAGTTTTTTACGCGAAACCCAAGAGGTGGTGATGTTAAACCAATGAATATTGCTGATGCAGAAGCTTTGAATAAACTTTTAAAAGAAAATAATTTTGCAAGAGTTTTAGCACACGCGCCTTACACATTAAATCTTTGTTCTGCTGATTCTGGAATTCGTGAATTTGCAAAAAGAATTTTTGCTGAAGACCTTGCAAGGATGGAATATATTGAACAAGGTATGCTTAATTTTCACCCAGGAAGCCATGTTAAACAAGGCGTAGAAACAGGCATTACTTTTATTGTTGATGCTTTGAATGGAATTCTTTCAAAAGAGCAAAAGACATTAGTTCTTTTAGAAACTATGGCTGGAAAAGGTTCTGAAGTAGGTAGAAACTTTGAAGAACTTGCTGAAATTATAAAACGTGTGGAATTAAACGAAAAATTAGGTGTGTGTCTTGATACTTGTCATGTTCATGACGCAGGTTATGATATTGTAAATGCTTTGGATTCTGTTCTTGAAGAATTTGATAAAGTGATAGGGCTTTCGCGCTTAAAAGCAATACACTTGAATGATTCTAAAAATCCGCTAGGCAGTCATAAAGATAGACACGAAGTAATTGGAGGCGGTTTTATTGGCCTTTCTGCTTTGGTGAATGTAATCAACCACCCACAACTTTCACATTTGCCATTTTATTTAGAAACACCAAATGAACTCCCTGGTTATGCAGAAGAAATAAAACTTTTGCGAAAACATTTTAACGAAAAATAAATCACTTAAAATACAGAGAAAATCATGCTAACATTTTTCATAGGAATTCTTATTTTAGTTTTAGGTTATTTCTTTTATGGTCGTTTTGTTGAGCGAGTTTTCGCTCCAGATGACAGAGAAGTGCCTGCGATAAAAAATCCTGATGGTGTTGACAGGCTTGTTTTGCCACATTGGAAAAACATGTTAATTCAATTGTTGAACATTGCTGGTATTGGCCCTGTCATTGGTGTTATTTTAGGGATTAAATTTGGTCCGATTGTTTTCTTAGCACTCCCAATAGGAAACGTTTTAGGTGGCGCTTTACACGATTATTTTTCTGGAATGATAAGCATGCGAAATAATGGAAAAAATGTCCCGGCGCTTGCAGAAAAATTTTTAGGAAATGTGCCTTCTAAAATTGTTATGTTGTTTATTGCAATAGCTTTATTATTTGTTGGAGCTGTATTTACCAATACGCCGGCAAGCCTTTTGAACATGCCTGTTGTTGTGGGCGATTTATCTTCAAAGACATTTTTCTGGGCAATGGTTGGAGTGATTTTTCTTTATTACTTTATCAGCACATTTTTCCCGATTGATAAAGTGATTGGAAAAATTTATCCGATTTTTGGCGGGATGTTGATATTTGCTTCTGTTGCCATTTTTATAGCTCTTCTACCGAAATTTTTCCTTTTAGAAGAAATTAATCTTTTGAATATGGCTTCTGAATTTCATAAACACCCAGAAGGCCAGCCGATAATTCCAATGTTATTTGTAACGATTGCTTGTGGGATTATTAGTGGGTTTCATAGCACGCAAAGCCCTATTGTTGCAAGAACAGAAAAAACAGAAAGAACAGGGCGACAGACTTTTTATGGTATGATGATTCTTGAAGGTTTGATTGGAATGATTTGGGCTGCTGGTGGAATGTTTATTTACCAACAAAACCCTGCATTACTTTCGGGCGTTTCAGGAGTTGGCGTTTTGAATGAGCTTGTTTCTACTGTTATTCCGCTAAAATTTGTTTCTTGGATGGTTATAATTGGAGTTGTTGTTTTGGCGATTACAAGTGGTGATACTTCTTTACGTAGTTTAAGGTTGACTATTTCTGAATTGTTCCGTTTTGACCAATCAAAAGCAAAAAATCGTTTGCTTTTAACTTTGCCTATTTTTGCATTGTGTTTTGTTTTGATTCTTTGGAGCAACTTGAACCCGAATGGATTTAATATTTTGTGGAATTATTTTAGTTGGTCTAACCAGGTAATGGCGGTTTGCAGTTTATGTGTGACAACTGTTTATTTGATAAGTAAAAAGAAAAATTTCTGGATAGCTCTTTTCCCAACATATTTTATGACTTTTATTGTTTTGGCTTATATTTTGTGGGTGTCTCCAGAAAATTTAAAAGGTGCTCCTGTTGGGTTTGGTTTACCTTATTTTGTTGCATTAGCTTTGGCGGCCGTTTTTGCACTTGTTTTAATTTTAGCTCTTGTAAAACGCGGGAAAAATTTGAGTAGAGATAAATCTTTTTCTGCTGACGAATAAATGAGAAACAAATAAAAAAACTACCTACGGCAAGTAGGTAGTTTTTTTTTACAGAGAAAAAATTAGAGACGAATATTGAATGTTTTGTTCCCGACTTTTACAATATAAGCCCCTTTTGCGCCGGCATAAACTTTTTGTTCAAAACCAAGGCCGCGAGTTGTACGAACGATTTGACCAAGGTTGTTGAATACAGCAATTGCTTTACCTTGAGCACCAGAAACGACAATGTAATTGTCTGAAGATTTATAAACGGCTAAAGGAGCATTGTTTGGAATTTGTGCAATAGGATTTGCACAATGTTCTGCAACGCCCATAGAGCAAAGTTCTTCAGCGCTGTAACAGTCTAATGTAAGAGCGTCACAGGTAGGTGGTGTATCTACAGGAGGTTCAGTAGTAGCGTCTGCGTTTTTTACAACGATAGTGCCTGCGTTTGGAACCGCGTCAAAATAAACATAACCATTTTCTACTTTGGATTCAATATCGGCATTGTTTTGAGAAACTTTGACATTTGTCCAATTTGTTTGAACGCGGATAGAAAGTGGGTAATCGTATTTTGAAACATTGTCTGCGATGTTATGAGAAAGTTTAAAAGACATTGTGTTTGCATCTCCGCCATCTTGAGGCTCAATTTTAGCCGCATTACGTTCTTTGATATACATAGCCACATTACGGAACGGAGCTACCCAAATGTCTTTATCATTTTGTTTTGCCCATTGGAGAGCGCCTTCAATGGCACTAAGATCTGTTGGAGAATAAGTAGCAGAGCCATTGTTTTTGCCGGAGAACCCGTGAGTTAAAAACATTACCCAGCCACCACTTTGGATGACTTTTTGCATTTCACCGGTAAAGGAATTTGTAGAATTAATACTCCCTTGGTCACCAGTCATGATTGCCGGAACTTTAGCCCAGTTGCTAGGGCCATTTTTTCCCATGTTGTCAGAAATACCTTGCCAAGAGCCATTACAAATACGGCCAGCAATGTAATTTTGTAAAACACTGCTTTCGTTAGGGACATTACAGTTTGGGTAAGCAACTGTAAGGCAACCATAATTTTGTGTGATTTGTCTTTCAATAGCTTGTTTTGAAGAAGCTTCTTCACCACTCATATTTGTTGGGTGAGAAGAACTATGGCTTGCAATTTCATGACCATTATTTGCCAAAGTCTGAAACCCGCTCCAGTTAGGGTTCCAATTTGTGACCAAATGGAAAGTAGCTTTATAACCATATTTATCAAATGTCGGCGCACCGTCACTTACATGACTTGGAGCACCATCATCAAAAGTAAAAGAGGTTGCAGCTTTACGGAAACCAGCCCAATCGGCGATTTCTGCGGTTTGGGCAAAACTCATGCTAGAAGCAAGAGCAATAATTGCTGAAGAAATAACAGCAGAATGAAAGATTTTTTTTCCCATGCGAAAACTCCCAAAAAAAAGTTATATGGAATTTATATTTTTAGACAGCTTTTTTATGAAATGGTACTGAAATTAATTGTAATATTTTGGTAAACTCAAAATATCCATAATGGATATTTTTTTTAAAGTAACACTTTTTACCTCTTTGGGTGTTTAATATAGAATACACATTCTTACAAGTAAACAGAAAATATAGTGAACACAACACTTCAGAAGCAGGGTTTCACCATCGTGGGCGCTTAGGCTATGTATATCAATTGTGTAAAGGAATCGGCCTTTCTGTAGGCGCAACGCTGAACTTTACCTCTTTAGGGTATTTAGATAAGTTGCTACTTAAACCATTAGGAAATTATCACGATGATTTTGGAAATGCAAAACATAAAGCAAGGTGGTGGCCTGGTTTTTATGCAGGCTTTAGCCTTGGAAAATTCTAGTAAAAGTTAATGTGTTTTTAAAATTTCAATCACTTCAATATCGGCAGGTAACCATTTAACAGAATCTAATTCGTTTACTTTTAACCATTTAGCTGATTGGTGTTCTAATAAAGTTAATTCGCCTTTAACGATAGAGCAATAAAAGCAATGCATTGTTAAATGAAAAGAGGGGTAATCGTAGTTTATGGTGCAGAGAAAATTTTCAACTTTTATTTCAACAGCCAGTTCTTCTTTTAATTCGCGAACAAGTGCTTGTTCGCGAGTTTCGTTAGCTTCTATTTTACCGCCAGGAAATTCCCAGAACCCTTTGAATTCGCCATAACCGCGCTCTGTCGCAAAAATCTTTTCGCCACTTTTGATAATGCCTGCAACTACTTCAATCCTTTTCATAAGCAACTAGAAAATAGCAAAATCTAAATAGGGAAATTCTCTAGGTTGTTTTTGTGAAAAACAAATTTATATTGGTTGTGCGTTTGATAAGCAGCTATGCTTGCTGGCATTCGTGAAACTCACAAAAAAGGTGGAGATACCTCGGCTTGTATTGCTAAATACAAAGCTCGTTATAAATACATTTATGTGTATAACGATATTATTTTCAAAATTCTTCGGAGACCTTATGGGAAAAGACACGTTCAGCGGTGCGATACTCGCGTGGATCAAGAGCAAAAACGCCTTCCTGAAAATCCAGGCCGGCACAGGTGACAACCTTCTTAAAGAAGACATCCGGGAAGGATACGTTGATTATTGTCTCTGGTCAACATTTAAGCCGGAATGCATTGATATTGATGGCGAACTGGACATGGAGTGTTTGGATAGTGGAATGGTCTTGTTTAGAGAAAATTGCGATTTGAAAATGGCATTGCAAAATTGTTATGAGCAAGCGTTTGGGGAAGTGTTTGAGGAGAATGATGTTATGGTGTTGGTGGAGGATGGGTAGTTTTTCTTATTTTGTTTATTAAATCAGTTAATTCTTTTTCTGATAATTTATTTAATATTTGTTCTATTTATAATTCATTCATTTCTTTTCTCAGTTTTTCTGAGTAATGGTTACCGCTATATTTCATATTAAATTTAAAAACAATTCTTGGTAACCCACGAATATCGTTTTCCGTTGTTTTTTTATATTCTTTTAGAAGAAATTCCCCACAGTATAAATATTTTTGTTTTACTTTCCGAAAAAAATGAGCTTTCCCTTTAGCAGCTAGTTTTTCGTTTCCTCTTGTAAGTTTCTGATCCCCTTGTTGTCCTTCACCTGTATAAAGAATACCATCATACTCGTCATTATGATACCACTTGTCAATATAAGGGTTACTTGGACCATTTTCTGCAGAAATACATACAATAATGTTTTGTGCTTTAGATGCATTTATGCCTCTTGCGTATCCCTTTAGATTGAAAACTTTTTTGATAGTATTTTTATCAATCCAATCACCTTCTTCAAAAAACATTTTATCCCTTTTTCAAAGATCGTTGTACCACATTTGCAGTTGTCTTTGTAAAGGTATACTTTATGTTGTTTTTGATCCACGCTATATAGTGCATGTTTTAATTAAGACAATAAATTATTTATAGAAAGACTTAAAAGATTGTTAAAAATTATCCAGCGATTACTAAGCTTGTTTTTAGATATTTTGCTGGAATTGGCTTTTTTAGTTTCCAAATTATATTCATCGGTTTTGAACCTTCTGAACTGACATAATCCACCAATCCTAAAAATGTATAGGGCGCAGTCCCTAATTTTGTTTTTTTGTATTCACGAACAAATAACATCACATTTGATCCCATTTGAATATGATTTGCATATCGATTACCGGTTTTGCTTTGAGCGGACGTTGTGCTTTGACTCTGCCAATGAAATAATTCGTCATTGATGGCGTAATCGTTGTACATCGTTGTCGGAGAATAATCCTTATCAGATTTATTCAATGTTACAAAAAATACGTCAATCTTTTTGTCTTCAAAATATTTCACTCCTTCACGTAAAGAATTCGGTTTCATAAAGCCGAGAGCTACTAGAATTTGGTCCCTTGTGTAACTACAATGTAAATCAAGTGGACATTCAAAATTTACAGGAACAGGTTCATCGATAAAATCAATTTTTTCATATTTGTACATCAGTAAATCAATAATTTCATTCATCATTGTGGGAGCATTTGCAATTTTACGGAATCCTTCTAGAAGGTTATTGAATCCACATTCTTCATATGGCTTTTGCCAAATAGTAAATTGTAGCATTTGCCACATTTTTTGTTGCATTTCACTAAAATCATTGATGGTATAATCATTTATCTTGGGTAGATAATCAATGATAAACTCTATGAATCGATGAGAATCCATAAAAGAAAGGCGAGGTAGGGCTTTTGTTATAACATCTTCTATTTCTTCTGAAAAATTTTCTTTAGCCTTGGCTTCAACGCATAATCTTGTAAAACTTCTGCCACTTGAATAGATAGAATCAAGTTCTAGATTGAAATAATCGAGAAATTCGGAAATGGATGGACATTTCCCCGTTTCTTCGCTGAAGGATGCGATCTTTGATATGATTGCTTTTTTTGTTCCTACAGCCTGGCGGATGTTGTCAAGAATATACCGTTCCGCCTTTTCTTCAAGCTGAATATAACACCCTTTTGGAAGTGCTAGGAATCCGCTTTTGATTTCGTCTATAACTTTGCGCTTGGTATTGCCTAAAAGTGCTGCAAATTTTGATTCAAAGTTATACTTAGTGTGTGCTTGCCCAATGAAATCTAAAACCGTCAGACAATCTTTGCCGTCACAAAGTCGTAAACCTCGTCCAAGTTGTTGTAAAAAGATTGTCAAGCTTTCTGTAGGTCTCAGGAACATGACGGTGTTTATAGAAGGAATATCAACCCCTTCATTGTAAAGATCGACAGTGAAGATAAATTTTAAATCTCCCGCAGCAATCTTTGCTTGCGCAGAATCACGTTCGTTTTTGTCGCTGTCTGCAGTTAATGCGATTGAGGGAATGTTTGATTTGTTGAACCTTTGGGCCATGTATTCGGCGTGTTCTTTCGAAACACAGAAGCCAAGACCCTTGACTTTTTCCATATCTGCGATGTACTTTTTTAATTGTTCCAAAATTAGGATTACACGTAGATCGTTTCCAGTATAAACATTAGAAAGAACTGTTTTGTCGTACCCTCCACGTGACCATTTTACACTTTGTAAATCAACTTCATCGGTAATACCGAAATAATGAAATGGGCATAGCAGTTTTCGGTCAATCGCTTCTGGAAGACGAATCTCAGCAGCAATTCGATTATCAAAATAGGACAGAACGTTTTTACCGTCCATCCGTTCGGGTGTAGCTGTCAGTCCTAGCAGAATTTTAGGTTTGTAGTATTCTAAAAGTCTTTGGTATGTTGGCGCTGCGGCATGATGAAATTCATCAATAATGATGAAATCGTAAAAATCTGAAGATGTTTTTTTGTCCAGTTCTTGCGAATTAAATGTTTCGATGGATATGAATAAATTATCTAGGCTATTGGGCGTTGTACCTCCAAAAAACAGTTCTCCAAAATTTGCGTCATGGAGAACTCCCCGAAAACACTTAATGCTTTGTTTAAGGATTTCTTTTCTATGAGCGACAAACAATAACCTAGTGTGGCTATTTTCTTGTTTAAAGCGTTTGTAGTCAAAAGCCGATATGACAGTTTTCCCAGTACCCGTTGCGGCAACAACAAGATTTTTGAAATGGTTTCTTATTTGGCGTTCTGCAGAAAGTTTGTCAAGAATTTCCTGCTGGTAGGAAAAAGGCCGTATATCAAAGCTGTAGTCGCCTTCTAGATTGGAGATATGTTTTTCGGCCTTTAGTGCCTCTAACAAACGATTTTCATCTTCTTCTGTGTATAATGAAAAATCTGTGCTACTCCAATAGTTTTCAAAAGTTGCATTGATTTTTCTGATAGTATGCGGCTGGTCATGTGCAGTAATTTTTAAATTCCATTCTAGTCCACTAGTCATTGCGGCGTTGGATATGTTAGAAGATCCAACGTAAGCGGTTGAAAATCCGGTATTGCGATAAAAAATGTATGATTTCGCATGAAGTCTGGTGCGTTCCGTGTCGTAGGATATTTTTATTTCTGTGTTTGGCAACTTGTTTAGTTCTATGATGGCTTTTAAATCTGTTGCGCCCATATATGAAGTTGTTATAACGCGCAGTTTTCCGCCCATTTCTGTGAATTTTTTCAGTTCATCATAAATTAGAACGAGTCCACTCCACTTAATAAAGGATACTAAAAAATCAATTTTGTCCGCTGATGCGATTTCCTTCTTGATTTCTGTCATCATTTGCGGCTCATGCCCTGCGCCCGTAAAAAGGGAACTAGAAACTAGAGATGTCTCTGGCCGTGGCATTGAAAGCTGTTGCTTTATTGCTCCTGCATTATTTAGTATGTTTGCGACGGCAAAAAGTTGTTCGGGCTTTTGATTAACTCGCAAGTTGTTGAAATCTTTGTCATCGGTTGCTTCCGTGATTACAGAAACAATCTTGTTGGTGAGCTCAAGGCGTTTTTCTGTATCGTCTTTAGGAAAATGGGATAACCCTTTTTCTATGATTTCGGAAAGGTATTTTGATAATATTTGAGGAGATTCTGTTTTGTCAATTTCTCTGCAATCATAAAGTTGTTTGGATGTATCCATTTCCTTGGATAGGGCTTCGTTTATGACTTGTTCATACAATCCCGTTTTTAACATATTTACCCCTCAATTCGATTCAAAATTATTGGCCGTTTCTCGCCCATATAAGGCAGTGCTCCAAGTGTGTTGAAGTCAATGAATTCTATCGCTTCCTCGTAATCCATACCTTCAGAGATCATTAGAAATTTTACCATTTTTTCGTAATCGTAAATAATACGAGCATCGTCACTGATTCCGACAATTGCAGAGAGGTAATCGGGAGATTCTAGAATAATTGTTTCTTCGTAGCCTCTTGCGCAAAGGTATTCTTTTAAAGAATCAAGTGTTAAAGGTGAAACCATGGCGTTTTCAATTTTTAGAAGAAAATCGCTGGGCCTCATCTGAAAAAAATCAGATAGTTTCTCAATAATTTCAAGAGAAATATTTCTACGCCCATTTTCAATATCACTCATGTAGCGCCTGCCAATACCAGTTTCAAGGGCAAGTTTTTCTTGAGAGATTCCTTTTTCTGCGCGTAGAACTTTTAAGGCAATGCCAATATTTTGTTGAAGAGACATATAGTAAATGCGATTGATAGGTTTTCTTCAAACATATAAATAGTGCAATATTTTACCACGCTATATAGTGCACAAATAAAGTGATGATGATTTTGAAAGCCGTTGAAAATCAAGAAAAATCCGCATGTCACTTTGGATGAACTTTCTAAAAAAAATCGGCATTTCGCGCAAGAGTATTGTAGCAAATCTTAAGAAGCTACAAGCAGTAGGCATGTTAAATTGGTAGGGGGCTGACAAGAACGGCTTTTGGAGCAAAATAGATTGAGTATATTGTCCGTGATCTCGAGGTCTATCGCCTTACTGCGGCAAAATACCTTGATGAGTTGGTAAAAATGGGGTTGTTGAATAAAGAAAAAGTTGGGAAAAACCAACTACTATATCAATCAGCGTTTAATAGACTTGTTTATAAATCAGCCAAATGTAGAGGATAAATAACCCGAAAAGGAAAAAGTATGCTAGATAGTCTATGTCTAAAAAATCACAAAAATTAGACACGTTAGGCAATCTATGTCTAAAATTTCGCAAAAAACAGTCATGACCATTAAAAACGATGATTTTCCTTTTTGAATAGTTCGCTTATGGCGAAAAGTATAGGCTACCAGGAATTATCAATGGGAAAAAATTAACTGGAACTGTTCTAGGTGATTGCAATATAGAACGAATCGGAATTCAAAAGTCTTCTTTAGACGAATATTATTTTTTGCCTTGCAAAGGCTAGTTTTTTTGTTCCTTTTGCGTTAGGGATAGTGACCCCTTGGGGCCTGAGACGATAGGCTCGGTGAGCGTAGCGAGTATAGCCCGACCTTGGCGTAGTGCGTAACGAAGCCGAGGGAACGCCCGAATTACTATCTTTTTGGGCAATGAAAATTGTTAGTCAAAATTCGAGAAGTTCTGTTTGGCACCTTTTGGCGCTTTTTACGATTGTGTTTTGGGGAACGAGTTTTGTTAGCACTAAGGTTTTGCTGGGCTATGATTTTTCGGCGGTGCAGATTTTTACGTTTCGTTTTGTGGTGACGTATTTGATTTTGCTTTTGGCTTGTCATCGAAAGTTTCGGTGTGAAAATTTTAAGCATGAATTGATTTTGTTTGTTTGTGGGGTTACGGGTTGCACGCTTTATTTTTGGACAGAGAATACGGCGCTTACGCTTTCTTCTTCGAGTAATGTTTCGCTGATTGTTTGCACAAATCCGCTTTTGATTATGATTTTTGGCGGGATTATTTATAAAACGGAACGCCTTTGTAAACGGCAGGTTTTGGGTTGTCTTGTGACGTTTGTGGGCATGGTGCTTGTGGTTTTGAATGGAAAGTTTGTTTTGAAGGTTTCTCCTTTGGGCGATTTTTTGGCTTTTGGTTCGGCGTTAGTTTGGACTATTTATTCGCTTGTGATTAAAAAGTTGAATGGCGTTTATTCGACACTTTTTATTACGCGGAAAGTTTTCTTTTATGGTATGCTGACTTCTCTACCTATTATGTTGGTCGAAAAGTCTCCGATTCCTTGGAGTAATTTTGCTCTACCAGTTGTGAGTCTTAATTTTTTGTGTCTGACGGTTTTTTCTTCTTTGTTTGGTTATTTGATTTGGAATAAAGTTTTGAAACAACTTGGAACGGTTTTGGCGAGTAATTACATTTATGCGATTCCATTAGTGACTATTATTACAGCGGTTGTTGCGCTTTCTGAACGCATTACGTTTTTGGGTGTTGTCGGGGCTTTTGCAATTGTGGCTGGGATGGTTCTTGCTGAAATGAAAAAAAAGTGAAGAATTTTTGTTTTTGACATTTTTTGTCAAAAGCTGGGGCTATATTTATATTTGGTGATTATTTTAAGATTTATAAGAAGGTGAAAATGAAACTGATACATACGGCAGATTGGCATTTGGGTAATTCCATGCACGATATGGATAGGACAGAAGAATCAAAACAATTTTTGAAATGGCTTAAAGAGCGTATTGTTGAATTGTCTGCTGATTGCCTTGTTGTTTCTGGCGATATTTTTGATACGGCTACGCCTTCTGTTGAAGCTCGTAAGCAGTATTTTCAGTTTTTGGCTTCTTTACTTGATACTTGTTGTAAAAATATTGTTCTTGTTGGCGGTAACCATGATTCTGGCGTTTTGCTAGACGCTCCGCGGGATTTGTTAGAAGCTTTTAATATCCAGATGGTGGGTTCTCTTGGGGAACGTTCTGTAGAAGATTTGGTTAAAGAATTGACTGATGAATCTGGGAATGTTATTGGTATTAGTGCGGCTGTTCCTTATGTGCGTGAAACGGAACTTCGTCGTTTTAGAACAAATGAAGCAGAAGATTTTGCTAAGAATTCTTTTGAAGGTTTGTATAGTGCTGTTTATGAAGCGGCAGAAAAGAAACGAGCTGGGCGTAACATTCCGATTGTGGCTACAGGGCATTTGTATGCTTCTAAATTAGAAGGTAGGCCAGAAAATGATGAAGGGAAAGATGCGAAAGGTCATGGTTTGCGTGATATTGTCGGTAATTTAGGGACAATTCCTGTTTCTGTTTTTCCAGAGGGCTTTGATTATGTGGCGCTTGGCCATATTCATTATTCAACAATGGTGGCTAAAAATCCAAAGGTGCGTTATTCTGGTTCGCCATTTGTTCTTGGTTTTGATGAAGTGAATATCCCGCATTATGTTTTAGCGATTGATTTAGAAAAGGGGAAAGAACCGGTTGTTGAAAAAATTGAAACGCCACAGTATTTTGCTTTTAAACGAATTTCTGGTTCTATTGAAAGTATTGTTGCTGAATTACGCCAGTTGAAAAATGAAACTTTTGATAGACCTTTGAAAATAGAAATCGTTTACGATTATACGCCAGGGGTAAATATTAATGAGTCGCTTGCGTCTGTTTTAGAAAATGCTCCTTTTGAAATTGTTAGTAAAAAAGTGAATCGAGCTGTTGCTCTTTTTGCCAATGATTTTTCAGATGATTTTCTTGATTCGGTAGATGTTTTGAATGATGAAGAAATTTTTAAACGCCTTTTAATGAGTAAAAAAGGTGTGACAGAAATGAATGATGACCTTCAGAAAATTTTAGAAGAGTATTTGCCTCTTTTTAATAAAGTTGTTGAAGAAGTTGAAACAGAAAACAAAGAGGGGGTGTAATATGAAGATTTTAAAAATTGAATTTGAAAATATTAATAGTCTTGCGGGGGAATGGTGTATTGATTTTACGGATCCTTCGTATCAGGAATCGGATCATAGCCTTTTTGTGATTAGCGGTAAAACTGGTATTGGGAAAACAAGTATTCTAGATGTGATTACGCTTGCCCTTTATGGGAAAACGCCAAGGCAAGGCGTTATTTATGATGGAGGAAATGGTAATGCGGTTATGACTTCTGATAAAGGGTCTTGTTATGCTCGCATTACTTATTCTTGTAAAAAAGGAGTTTTTGTTTCTGAATGGAGCCAACGCAAGGCACGTGATAAAGCAAGTGGTAATTTGCAAAGAGCACAAGGTTGCGTTTTTCGCTTAGAAAATCCAAATGAAAAATTGTTTGAAGGCGGAACTGGTGCACATGAGGAATTAGGTAAGTTTAATGCAAAAATTATTGAGTTGGATTATTCTCAATTTTGTCGTTCCATATTGCTTGCTCAAGGGGAGTTTAGCAAATTTTTAGAGAGCGATGAAAAAGAACGTGCTGGGATTCTTGAAAAATTAAATGGGACAGAAAAGTATCGCCGTATTGCGCAAAAAGTTGGCGATTATAAAAGTGAAGCTAAAAGAGTAAAAGAGAATGTTCAAACAAAATTTGATGCTTTAAATGATTCTATGCCTAAAGCAGAAGAAATTGCTGAAGATGAAAAACAGCTTGTTGCAAATACAGAAAATGAAAAAAATCTTGAACTTAAAAAAACTGATTTAGAAAAGCGAATTAATTGGCGTTCTCTGATGGATAAATCGTTGAATGCGTTGAATCTGGCTGAAAAAGAATTGGCAAATGCTAAAACTGAGCAAGAGGCTTTTGCTGAAAAAAATGCACTGTATTTGAATGCGGAAAAGGCAAATGCTTGTCATTTACTATTTGAAAAATTACAAGGGTGTCGTGATTCTGAAAAGAAGACTAAAAATGATTTAGATAATTTGCAAAAAGATTTTCCAAAGGCAAGTGAAAACTTGAAAATAGCAAGTGAAGAAAAGTTAAAAGCAGAACAAGAAAAGTTTTTTGCAGAAGATTTTGTTTGTAAAAATGAACCGCTTTGGAATGATGTCCGAAAACTAGATCAAGATTTGAAAAATGCAAAAGCCAAGAAAGATGATTTAGAAAATCGGAAAAATACAGCAGAAAAAGATTTTAATGCTGTTAAAGAAAACTTGCAAAAAATAAAAGAAGATATCCAGAAATTTGAAAAGCAAGTTGCTGCATTAAAAGAGTTTCAACAAGCGAATGCAAAAGATGCTGATTTAAAAGAAATTCTTATTCAAAGTGAAATGATTCTTGAAAATATTGGGAATTTAGATTCTGATTTTAAATGCGCTAATGAACAGAAAAATATTGCGGCAAAAGATTTTGAACGTGCTGAAGAAAATCTAAAAATCAGTTTGGGACAAAAACAAGAATTGTTAAATGAGCAAAATGAATTGTTTAAAAATGATATTCTTGTTCTTACAGATATAATCCAGAAGTATTTGGAAGAAGGTAAAGAATGCCCGGTTTGTGGCTCTAAAGAACACCCGGCTTGTGCTTTGGTTAAGAATAGTTTGGTTGATGAATCTTGTGTAAGTAGTGTTGCTGAAAAGATAAATGTATTAAAGCAAAAAATTCAAGAAGTTGAAAATAAAATTGCTGGGTATGAAATTCAAAAGAATAGTGCAACGCTTGCAGAAAAATCAGCAACTGAAAATTTAGAGTCTATCTTAAAACAGAAAACAAGTGCCGTTGAAACCCTTAATTTACTTTTGAAACCTTGGGTAGAGTTTGAATTAGAAAAAGCTTTTGATATTTTAGAATCTTTAAAAAGGCGCTTGGAAAAGTTTAATGAAAACCAAACTTTGCTTGAAAATTTTTCAAATAAACTGGATGTGGCTTATAATAACGAGAAAACTTATGGTCAAAATTTAAAAGATAAAGAATCCTCTTTTGAAATAGAGTCAAAAAAGCTTTTAGAAGCTACTGATGCTTTAGAAGAACTTCAACAATTGCGGTTTGAAAAATTTGGCAAAGAAGATGTTGAAAACGTTTCAAAGGCTGCAAATGAAAAGAAATCTCAGGCTTTAGCAGCGTTTGAAAAGGCCGATAAAGAGTGCCGTTTGGCAGAAAATAATTGTAATGAATTGAAAACAAAAATAGAATCTCTTGAAAAATCACTTGAGAGTATTGCAAATGCTATTGCGATTTCTGGTGAAGATTTCATGAAGGCAATAAAGGCAAAAGGTTTTGTTGATGAATCTGCGTTTAAAGCTGCATTGTTGCCAGAATCTGAATTTGGGAAATTAAAAAATGAAAAGAAAAATGTAGATGAACGAATTCTTTCTGCTAACACTAAATACCAAACGGCAAAAGACGATTTCGAAAAAGTAAACGCAGAACGTTCTGATGAAACGCCTTTGCAAATGCTTCAAGAAGAAAAGGAAAAGGCAAATCAAGAGCTTGGAATATTGAAAGAATCTTCTGGTGCTCTTCGTGAACGGATAAAAGTTTATAAAGAAAAAGCAAGTGAATTGCAAAAAGTAAAAGATGAGTTAGATAAAAAGCAAGCAGAATTGAATCGCTGGAATACAATGGGAGATTGGTTTGGCGTTAAAGATGGTAGCGATTTTGCCACTTTTGTGCAAGGTCTTACTTTTAAATCTTTGCTTAAATTAGCAAATAAACATTTGCAAATTGTAAAAGATAGGTTTAGGCTTGTTGCAAAAGGCAATTTGAATTTTGAAATTGAAGATGCAGAATTTGATAAGCCTCGCATCATATCCAATTTGTCGGGCGGAGAAAAATTTTTAGTTAGTCTTTCACTTGCATTAGGTATTGCTGATTTTGCAAGTCGTAATGTTCGGGTGGAGTCTTTGTTTATGGATGAAGGCTTTGGAACTTTAGACAATGATATTCTTGAAGATGTAATGACTTGTCTTAGAGCGCAACAACGCGAAGGGAAAATGCTAGGCATTATCACTCATGTGGAATCAGTTATTGATAGTATTAACCAAAAACTGGAATTAGACTCAGCTGGGCATGGGCATAGTATAATAAAAGGCCCTGGCGTTAGCCGTAAATAAATCAGGTTTATTTACGGAAACGTTTTAGAATTTTTTGTTTGCCATCGCTCAGTAGTATATGGTAAATGCCGCTAGAAAGTGGGCGTATATCAAAAACCATTGAATGAGAAGTTTGACGTTGTATTATTTCACGGCCATGTAAATCAAGAATACGTATGGTGGCGCCGTTAACGAAATGGCTACCGAGTTCTATAAATAGATTTTCTCCGGCTTGGTGTATAGACGTTTCGTAGGTATTTGAAATGTTTCCAAGTTTTGAATTGCTAGTAGAAGAATCTTCTTTCAAAGAATCGTTAGTAGGTTCAAGTAATCGCCACATTTGATTCCAGGTCCAATCGTCATTCCAACTTTGTATAACGCGTTCGCCATCAGTTGTTGCTCGTAAATACATGTTACTATGTTGCATTTTCATACGGACAACAGAGCCGTCATAACCATCTTGTTTTTCAATTACGACTTTTTGATGATTGCCACCATTCCAATTATACAAGCCGGCATCTAATCCAGCATCTGTTTTTTCGTTTGGAATTTCTAAAACAACATCTCCAAAATTTATGCGAAATGAACTAGAAGATAATTGTGTGATAATGGCTATGGCGTTTTCTCCATTACAATCACCTAGTGCAAGAGTTGATTCTTCAGTTTTTACCATGCATGAACCAAAATTCATTGACATAATGCGGACTGTGTCTGGTTTTGCTGGCTTTGCTTGCCACACACGAACCCAATCGGCTTCGTAATAAGCGGGGTTTTCTGCAGTAACTTCTATGTCGTTGCCTGCCCAACCACCAATAGCTAAATTGATAATGATGTATTGTTTATCTAGTTGTTTGATTTCTGTCGGGCGATTATAACTTGCAAATTTTTTATCGTCAAAATAAAAGTTCAAGTTGCTTTCGTCCCATTCTACAGCATAAGTGTGAAAGTCTGCGGAACGGTCTACGTTATCGTCTTTATGACCGCCAAAAGATTTCTCATGATCCCAGGCAGAGCCATGTTCATTATACCAGCTTGGGTCTGTGTAATGCAAATAATAGTGGTGTTGGTAACGAGAAGCAGGAATTTCAAGAATATCAATTTCTGGAGGCCAGCCATCTTGTAATGTCCAAAAAGCTGGCCATGTTCCTAGTTGCCATGGTGCTTTGAAACGCCCTTCGATATAGCCATATTTGAATTCAAATTTCCCTCTAGTGTCAATGGCGCCACTTGTGTAATCAAGAGAATGAGTTTCGCCGCCACTTGTTGTTGTTGCAGGAGCGTCGGGGTGGCGTTTGTTTTCGCCTTTTATAATAAGTTTTCCATCTTTGACACTTACGTTTTCTTCTACACAGTAAGCGCGGTGGTTGTGCGTGTGCCCCCAGTTATATGTTGGATTCCATTTGGACTTGTCTAAAGAAGAACCATCAAAATTGTCTTCAAATACTAATTCCCAACCGCTAAAATTGCTTGGAGGGTCTGCAATGACAAATGAAAAAAGAAACAAGAAAGCCATAAAAAAGAGAAGCTGTCTTGTAAAAGGTTTCTTAAGGTTTTTGTGATTTTTCATAATTTTCATAAATATATTTACAAATAAATTAAATAAAATAAATTCTTTTCACTTATTCTTTCAATAGCAATTTTTTGTTTTCTAGAATGCCATCGTTATCAAAGCGAACTGTTGGATTTTTCCCAGCTTTAAATGCTTCTTCACTTTCATAAATTGAAAGAGCAACAAAAACGCCAGGCATCTGAGCCACATTTGATAACCTTGCTGGTATTGTTGAAGTAAAAGAAATTTCTTTTACCATTTCATCTTTAAAAGTTCCTTTCTTTATTGAAACTATTTCGCCTAATTGTTCAAGAGCGTTTCCTGAACTATCAACAAATTCAGCTACCATATAAATATCAAAGAAACAAGGCGCAACACCTGTATTTTTAACAGTAATGTTTAGCGTATTCGTTGTGCTTTTTGAATCGGTAATGGTTAAAAGTTCTGCATTAGAAATTCTGAAATTATAACCAATCACTTTTGACATAGAATCTGCAAGAGCTTTGTTGTCATTGTAAAAATGGTAACCACAATCGTTGTCTTGATCTAGTACATAGTAAGTCAAGTGAGCTGTTGTAATAGCATCAACCCAACGTTCCGCAGTCCACTTTTGGCTCCCTCCAGGAATAAGGTCGTCATAGTCCAACATTGTCCTATAACCGGCAATGTTTTCTGCAATGGTGGGTAAATTTGCCTCATAGGCTCGCAATAAGGTATCCGGTCTGCCAGGAATACCGATAAAGCCATCATCTCGCTTGGTAATGCCTAGTTTAAGAGCATGTGTATAGACTTCTCCAAAACCATTAGAAGGTAACACTAGCTGGGTTTTCTTGAACACAGATGCGTAGTAATCCAACATATCAAATAAAACGGAATCAGCAGGCATTTCGCTCCCTAGTATATGGGATGTATGCCATTCACCCCATTCCCCAAAAGTGCGAACATCTATGTATTCAATACGTGGGTCGCCATCGTATTTTTCAGCAAGTGCTTTTGCAAATTCTTTGGCTGCTCGAATATAGATAGTATCGTCCCAGATAGGAGCATAGGCTCGGAAATCTGTTCCTCGTAAGTTAATTTGCATTTTCTTTGCACCCATTTCATAAACAAAAGGCGGAGTCCAGTCGTATTCCTCTTCAGGAGGAAAATCGCTTTTAATAAAGGAAGGTGTATAAGGCAATACGCGTAAAGCATAGGTCATGTTGTGTTCAGCTAGTGCGTTCAGCAATTTTTCCAATTCACTCCAATCGTAAACACCTTTTGCTGGGTTTAGTTTGTTCCACTGTTGGTAACCAGAACCATAAGAGACCAGGTCCCACGCTTTGTTATTCAACGAGCCATAAGGGCCATATTCAAATTCAGGAACAAAAGTCCAAGCACCACCAGTTGGCACCGTGAATCCCTTGTGTGGATTTGAAAGTGGGCCACTAAAAGGTTTAAGTGAATAAGAAATTTTTGTTGTATCAGGAATTTCTTCGCTAGAATCTAAAGAATTTCCTATTGATGAAGAACTTAAAACAACTTCTGAATCTGCTGGAACATTAACAGAGGAGCTACTCAGAAAAATTTCAGAAGAACTTAAAACACTTTCTGAAGAACTAGAAACTTCTTCAACTAAATCGTTGTTTTCTTCGCCAACAGAATTGGCTGAACTTTCACTATCACCACAAGCGACAAAAATAATACCAAATACAACCCATATTCCGGTCAAAGTTAAATGTTTCATTTTTGCCTCATTCAAAAAATTTGATTCCTTAAATATATTTTTTTATTATTAGAGTAAAATAAAAGAAGTATATGTTTGAATAAATTAACAAAAATACGGTGTGCGTATGCAAAATAATAAATTGAAAAAGATTATCATATTATGTTTGAAAATAATTGCAATAGAAGAATGCCTTACTTTTGTAGTGTTACATTATTTTTTTGAAATAAAGCCTTTTACAATTTCTCCGATAGTTATTGTTTCGTTTTTAGTGCTTTTTATTTTGAACTATTTAACAAAGAATTATCAAAAGAAAGATTATTTTAAAATTTCGCATATTCCACTTGTTGTTATACTTTTGTTTTTTGTTATTCATTTAAGAGCGGGAATCATTTGGGCTTTAAATACATTTCCTCTTAATGATGCAAATATGGTTTTACTTACTTTGCAAGAACCATTTGATGATTTTGCGTATTTGATGGTTAAGCAATATTTAGAAACGACAATTCCACAAACTGCTGTAGTATCAATTATTCTTTTACTTTTTGTTTATGTTCTTTTGAATAGTACAAAAAAAAGATTGGCTTTTATAGGAATGTATTTTATAACTACAATAGTTTTTGTTTTCATTGATATTCCAGTACTTAATTACATATATATTTTAAGCAATGAACCAGAAAAGCAATCTTCTTATTCAAAGTTCTTTGTTGAAAATTATGTTAATCCTGATTCTGTTAAAATTACTTTGCCAGAAGAAAAACGAAATTTGATTTTAATATACCTGGAATCGCTTGAAACTACTTTTGCAGATAAAGAACACGGAGGAAATCAAGATAGTAATCTTATCCCTGAAATTACAGAATTAGCCAAAGAAAATATAAGTTTCGGGAAACATGAGAGCCATATTGGTGGCGGTTTAGATGCAAGTGGATCAACATCAACATTTACGACAATGCATACGCGTTCTTTAGGAATACCACATATAGTGAATTATAGAAATACTCCGATATTACATTATTATAAAAGTTTTTATAAAATTTTAAATGAAAATGGATATAAACAAATTTTCTTTCAAGGGAATCCAGGACTTTATAATCAATTCCGAAATTTTGTTATTGACCAAAAAGTAGATGAAGTGTATGGTCCAGAAGATTTAATAGAACGCCTTGATTTAGATGTTGAAACTCTTATAAAGAATCAAGGTTATAAAACAGTTCAAGATAAAGATGCATTTAAATTTGCAACGACAATTCTTGATACAATTTCTGAACCATTTTCGCTAACATTTTTTACGATAGATACGCACGCACCTCATGGGATGTATGACCCAGATTGTATAAAAATTGAAAATGAAAAAGATGCAGACGAACAACTCAAAGTTACGGCGCGGTGTGTTTCAAGAGAATTAGATAAATTTTTAATTTCTTTAAAGTCAAAAACTTTTTATGAGAATACTTCTATTGTAATCTTTGGTGATCATCGTTTTATGGGAACTCGTTTGGTAAAAGATTTTCCAGATAGAAAATGGGTTAATATTTTTATAAATGTTTCAAAAATTCCAAGTGTAGAAGAAAAGCGTCGTTTTTCTGATATAGATATGTTTCCAACAATTCTAAGTGCAATGGGATTTAGTATTAAAGGCAATAAACTCGGTTTAGGTACGGATCTTTTTAGCGAAGAAAAAACACTTGTAGAAAAAATGGGATTAGATTCTCTTAATAAAGAGATAGATAAAATATCTGGTCATCTAGTTTATGAAAGTTATTTGTTAAAGAAAAATTTAAAAGAAAAATAAAACTCTAGCTCAATTTATTGAGCTAGAGCAAGTTTATAGAACAAATTTATTTGAGATTTATTCTTTGCAAGTTGCTGCCATAGCGCACAATGTAGGCGCCTGACTTTTTGAACTTTTTACGGAGAGCAGTTTCCATATTATCGCGTAATTGTTCTGCTTGCAATGTCCCTAAATAGCGCCCTTGTAAATCAAATACAGTTGCATTTTGGAATGTTTCAAGAGAACTATTAAGCCCTATTGCAATGGCGGCCGGGTCTTCGCTAGAACTGCTTGAGTCTTCCATAGAAGAACTTGATTCAGCGCTAGAACTGTTTGGTTCAACTTGAGAAGAACTAGATTTTTCTTGAGAACTACTTGAAGCAGCCATAGATGAACTTGATTTTGCACTAGAACTACTTGATACAGGCATTCCATATTCAAAAGCGCCTAAATCTGGAGCTTTACCAGCAAATGGTAATCCAATATTTTCACCTTTATCAATGGCTTGACTGCCTTCTTTTAATTTTAAGAAATCAACATCGGGTAAGCTACCATCAGCCTTACGCGGGCCAAGAATGCCAGGAAGTTTTGAAAGGTCTTGCCCAGTAACTGTCATACTAGGGTCATCAACACTCATGAAATCGTTTTCTGTTAAATCTATTTTTAAATTCCATGTATTATTTTCACCTGCTGGGCATTCTACATCTCTATCAATACCTTGAGATGGTATGTATTCCCAACAAGTTCCTATCTGAGAAAGTTTATTTGGGAAAGCAATATTGTTTTTTAATACGTGAGCATTGTCTCCTGTCAATGGAGCCACTTCAGCAAGGCGGTTACCTTCAGAATCAAATAGCGTTGAAGCCATGTTAAAAGCTCTGTCTTCGTTTTTATAAGAGGTGTTGTTAATCCAAGTGCTGCCAACTCCAGTGTAGTTTGCATAAAAGCCAGAAGATTTATTTTTCCAGGCAACAGAATTCTTGATGAGATGTTTGCCACCGCCTAGTGTACTTTCACCCATTTTGATACCATAGCCATTACCTCTAGGAGGGTTTCCCTTTCCGTAATTACTGTAACCATTACCAAAGGCGTAGCAATTTTCAACGACTACAGGGAATTCTTGGTTAATAAAATCAAAACCATCATCGCTATTCCACCAAGAACGGCAGCCAATAAATTTAGTAGTATCGCCACTGCCTGGTTCTTGGTAATGAGCGCCAAAACCATCAGCGTTTTCGCCATCGCCTTGCCAACCAGTTGGGTCATAGTTATCGTGAGCATCGCAATTCAAAAAGATATGTCCGCCTCCATCTGGTGCACCATCATTTGCAAAAAATCCAGGACCTGCATTATGGTGGCTGTCAATATACTCTAAAAAGATATGCTTACTGGCATAAAGAAATATGCCTGAATTTGAATTGTATTTCATCGGGGTGTTACGAACTTCAAAGCCTTTTAAGTGTAAGTATTTCGCTGAAATCACAATTGGCGAAGTGTACATAGCGCCTTGTGGTGTGCCATCACTTTTATCATAACCCGCTGCAACAGGAAGGTTAGCACCATCAAAAATAGGGCGTTCTCCAGGGTAAGCGAAATAATGGATGCGATTGTTATCGCTTTCTCCACTTGTTGTTAAGATAATGGCTGCTGTCATTTTGTATCGTGGAAAATAAATAGTATCACGCAAATCGTAAACACCACCACGAATCCATACGGTATCGCCAGCACTAACGACTTCGTTTGCTTTATTGAGAGAAGCAAAGGGTTTTTCTTTTGTCCCTGCGTTAGAATCGCTTCCATCGACTGCGACGTAATAAACAGAACTGAAGGCTTCAGTAGATAACAAGGCAAGCCCTAATGCTAAAATGAATTTTGCTTTCATATACACCTCAAAAACATTATTCGTAATATATTCTGTTTTTGTTTATAGTGAAAAGAGAACTGAATAAAAATGTTTACTGGATAGTTTTTTTACAAATAAATTAATTATTAGTCCTTTTTGAATGGGGCTTGCCAATAATTTATAATCTTGACTAGAGTCTTCATTTAGCCTTCTGTTTATTTTTGTATACGGAATTGGCTTATTCTATTAATTATTAGGGTGTTAAAAAAATTATTCTTAGGCCATGGATTTTAAAGTCCGTTATAATCATGTTGGATATGCTCCGAATTCGCCAAAAGTGTTCTTATTGGCGGCCGATTCCACATTGGCATCTGTAAAAGGAGTGATGCCAGCTTTTGATATTGTTTCAGAAAATGGTTTTGTCATGTATTCAGGGCAAATGTCTGAAAAGACTGTTTGCTCTTATACCGATGAATGGGTGTGGAAAGGCGATTTTTCTGCATTAAAAATGAAAGGCAAGTTCAAAATTCGCGTAAATGATAGCGGGAAAATTCTTGCGGAAACCCATTCTTTTGAAATAGCAGATAACATTTTGCCTGATTTGCTTTTTTTGACACTCAAGTCGTTTTATTTTCAACGTAGTGGTGTAGAATTGCCTGCAGATAAGGCCGGGAAGTGGGCTAGGCCAAAAGCCCATTTAGATGATTGCATAGAATTTCACCCGAGCATGAATCGTAAAGGCTCATGGAATGCTCATGGTGGTTGGTATGATGCCGGCGACTACGGCAAGTATATCGTGAATGGTGGTGTTTCGGTTGCAACACTTTTGCTTGTGGCAGAATTTACAGAAAAACGGAAAAGCGAATTTAACATAGATTCTGCAGCAAATAATTCGTTAGACTTGTCTTTATTTCGTGAAAATCTTCTTGATGAAATTCGTTTTGAACTGGAATTCTTTTTGCGGATGCAAGATACAGATGGCGGAGTATTTTTCAAGGTTTCTCCCATTCGCTGGGATGGCTTTGTGACACCAACTGAATCTGACGAAGCGCAGAAACGCCAGATTTTAGGTAAGTCCACAACTTCAACGCTTAATTTTGCCGGGGCTCTTGCAGAAGCGCATCGCGTATTCAAGAATGTGGATTCAACTTTTGCAGAACAATGTCTTACAGCTGCCATTCAGGCATATATTTGGGCTTTAAATAATCCTGATGTCACTTACCCACATAATACTGAAGGGAGTGGCGGCTATGGCGATGAACGCTATGACGATGAATTTTTCTGGGCTCGCGCCATGCTTTTTCGGGAAATTTGCAAAGGTGTAAAAAGCGAGAATGTTTTAAATAGTTCGTTGAAAAACTTGAGAGATTTAATTCTTGTCGATATGGAAAAATGCCCTCCGTCGCTTGGATTAGACTGGCGTGATACGCAAAATCTTGGTTGGATAGCTCTTGCATTGCAATCTTATGACCTTGATTTGCAGACGAAAGCGCGTAATGCTTTGAAAACTGTTGCCGATGATATTGTGCGCCTTGCTTTTGAAGATGCTTACCATCTTGCGATTCGGCGGTTTGTTTGGGGTTCTAATGGCGATGTGGCAAACCATGCACTTACGCTCTTTTTGGTAAATAGTTGGGCTCCTTCTTTGTCTTATGTGAACTGCGCAAAGACAATGCTTGATTTTATTTTTGGCAAAAACCCTGTTGATCGTTGCTTTGTAACAGGCTCTGCTTGGAGCTCTCCGAAATTTTTACACCACAGAATCAGCCATTCTGACGGAATTGATGAACCTGTTCCTGGACTAGTTGCTGGCGGAATCAATGCCGATCGCCAGGACTTGCATCGCTTTCCGCATTATCCTGGCCCACAACCAGGCTTCTCGTATACCGATGAACGCGTATCTTTTGCAAGTAATGAAACAGCAATTAACTGGAACGCTCCTCTTGTGGCTGCACTTTATTTTGAAAGTTGTTGCTAGGTTAATCTGTATAATCGAAAAAAAACAGCTTTTGGCATCGCAATCAATGTCTTTTATGCGGGAAATGGCCTTAAAAATAGCGGCTGACGATCTTATTTTTCTTCCTGGGATAATATTGAAAAACTGAATTTAGTGGCCGTTCGATACAATTCCAAAACAGGAATTTGGTATTGGATAGAGGCAAAATGAAATAGAACAACTCTAAAAATATACGATCCCCAAAAAGAATCACCAATAGAAGATCGAAAAAAAAAAGAAAAACCCGATGGTAGAACCTATCGGGGGAAGTGGTATCTAAAAATTAAGTAGCAAATATTAGAGATCATCCGATATTTTCACATTTTGTACTAATCTTCAAAGGAAATGATTGAAAATCAAATTTATTTCTTAAAAATGTGCTCTCGGTGATATTTGAGAAATTCATCTATTTTTTCTTTCTCTTCAAGTTTTTGTTTATCAGATGGCTTTAAATAGTCGTTTTCATTGATTCCAAGAAGTTCCAATTGAGATATGTCTATTGACGAAGACATCATTATTTTCCAACCATCATTAAGTGGCGAAAAAGAAATCAATCCTTTGTCAAATAAGGCGTCGTAATTGGCGGAAAGAAGCAGGCCATTGTATCCGTCAAGACGCTGTTCTTCATTACAGTCTTTCCATGGCTTGGCGTGGCTGGCTCTTAAAACCTCTCTAATATTACAACCGGTTACAGCACAAGCGCTATTCCATAGTTTTTCAAGTTTCTCTCGGTACTCGCCTTGCCCAACGCGGGCTAGGATTTGTTGAAAACGTTGGGTTATTTTTCCATTTTTTTCGTTAGAAACAATGACGTATCCCTTTATGATTGATTTAACTGTTTCATTTTCGAAGAATATACTCAAAGAGTTTACTTCATCATTAGAATTAATATATACGCCAGCAAAGTAATATTTACTTTCTTCGTTATGTTGATAACATAATTTGTTGTTTTCAGGAGGTATTTTTACGTTATATTCTTCAGGATAGTTTTTTTTGAATGCATCAATGATTCCAGCACCAAAATCATTTCTATACATTTTTTGATTTTTGTAACAAAGATGAATTGAAAGACGTTTTCCACCCTTATCTTTGAAATCCTCAAGCCATAAATCAATAGTGATTTCATTCGATTGATCCTGCGATTTTGCAACATTAATATAGTACGATTCGCCAACCTCATCTTCCTCTACACTTGGTGACTTGTTCCCAATATACTTGTGGTAGAAATCATGAAGTGTTTTTTTCGCTTCGTCTTTTGTCATATTTTTGCTCCTTTTCTTTTTTCTGCTAAATCTATATTCATTTTTACTAAAAACACATCAAAGAATCCAAATTAGAATGCTTTTGCGTTAAACGTTAGGTTTCCAATTTCACAAAAACTTGTTGCCTTAGCGGAATCGCGTTAGGGACAGTTACCTGAAGGGACGAGACTTGCGTAAGCAAGGCTCGGTGAGCGCGCCGCTGGCGGCGTGCGAGTATGGCCCGACCCGCCAGGGGAACGCCCATAAGGAAAGTTTTCACTACGGTTCTAGTTTGTTGTAATTGGGGATAGGCAAATCGTAGGGCAGAATGCGGCTGTCCTCGTCTCCTTGGACTTCGTTGTTGAACGCCCCGATGATGCGCATCCAGTTGTTTATGCAGTTGCCGCTAAAAATGCTCTTGGATTTTGTTTTCAAGAACTTCATGAGCATCTTTTTCTCCTTGTCGTCCAGGAACCAGACGGATTTGTTATACGAGGTGCCCAGTTCGTATTTGGGTTCCAGAAAGGAGATGCGCGCGCACTTGGTCGCAAGTCCTCGGCGCCAATGGTTGTACAGCGTGAAATAGGGCTTTTTGCTGGGACCGGTGTCGATGACGGCGCGAAGGTCTATATTTAGATTTTTACTCCACGCTCCGTTACAGGACATCATGTTGAATTCAGAAAGCTGCAATTTGCCATCGGGCGAATAGACGTTGATTCGCCGCTCGGATTCATATTCCAGATCGTCATTGACGGGCAAGAACATGATGGAAAAACTATAGACCGGGCAATAGAAATTTCCACTCTCGACATAATCTCGCAGGATTTTTTCGGCAGTGCGTAGCGACGTGAAAATCCCCAGATCATGGTCAACGGTGTCATTGCCCAGCCCATTCGGCAGTATCGTTGCTGTCAGCTGATAAATATATCGTCCTCTCATAGTACCTCGCTTTTTTCTAAAAATTCAGCTTGTATCTCACTTCAAATTGCTTCGGTCGAAACCGCACAATATCCCAGAAACTGTATAGGCTAGCATCGGTATCGTAGAGCAATGTATCGAGTTCCCAAGTAACACCATCTTCGACAAACTTGTCTATAAGCATCATTTGTTTACAAGCCGGAATGTTATATGCTTTGTGGTTTTCATGATTGTCTTCGTTTGTATTTGCCAAGATGTTGATTGAATCCCAATTGGCATACCAGAAAAGTAAATCGCTGATGTATTCATGTTCGCCAGCGATGCTCCAATTGTTTGCGGGACAAATTTCAGCTTCGAGTTCGTATTTTTTATACCACTTATGATTTTGTGCGACAAGTCCGGCGATATCCTTTTTTATGTTGTTGAAGGTGTGGCTGATTTCGTTGTTGAGCTCGCGGATTCGTTGATCAATCGTGATGAGCTTTTTCATATTCGTGAATGTCCAGCGGAAATCCTTGTTCAGTTTTTCACGGCGGTCATTCAAAAATTCGGTGTGGATTTTAGTTATGAATAATTCCTGTTCGAGCCTACTCTTTGGCATTTCTTTGTGCCATTGTTCAACGCAGCCGCATTTGCGACCTTTATCGAAAACGGTATAGAATTTTTCAAGGATATCCCACTGCGGTGCGCAAGATAAAATTTTAGTCATCATGGCTCCATTTTTGCAAACTTTTAAGTTTTTTCGTAAAAGCGTTATTCGCTAAAATTACTATTTTATTGCGACAAATAATGTCATGATTTATATATTGTGAAATTTTTCGTCCAGTCTCTTGATAATAGCTATTTATAGAGCTGATATTATTAATGCTCGTATGAGCAATTTTTAAATTTTAAAGTTTCGTAGTTTTTTTGCATGTCTGCAGGGGAAGGAGAAAAGAATGAAATTATCGTGTATCAGCCAGGAGGGGCGTTGCTGTGGAAAATCAATAACTACTCGCCTTTCTTTTCACCATTCTCCAAATCATGTCATTATTTGTCATAGAGAAAGTTTAATTTTTGGATATAAAAAGGAAACATTATGAATCGTACAACATTAACATTTGATTTAGTCAAATCCTGCGAAAATTCTCGTATTGATTACGGTTTCGTTTTTAGCAGAGACCGTCAGAAAATATTTCTAATTAAAACAGGCCAAGACGGCTCTATTTATGGTTACCAGAACAAGTATTTGAAACTAGCCTGCGAATTGCGAGACAAGTTTGGATTTTCAGTTGTATGTGCATCCACACCATCGGTTGAAATAGACCAAATAGCACAATTCGCCAAAATAGTTCAATCGGAATTTGAAATCACTGATACAACTAAAATTTATTTCATGGGAATGTCAAAAGGGGCATCAATCGGATGTTTGAGATACGCTTCATTTCCGCAAGTTAGCCGTTTTTTGTTAATCAATCCGCCGCTTATGATCAACACGATAAAATTATGTCGATGTACTCAGGAATTCACAGGCGAAATAATGGCTTTCGTTTTCGGAAGCCTTGATCCATCGGCTCGTTTGGCGGGGCTCCTCAAATTATACGAACGCGAAAATGTCCGTATTTCCATCATTCCTGGGCAAGACCATCATTTTTCAAAAGACAACTTTAACTTGCTAGAGCTAATAAAATCAATAATTCTATAAGGAGGCTCTATGAAATTTATATCCGGATCAAAATCCATTTCAAAGTTGCCAGACTTAGCAAAAATATTAATTGAACAATTCGTCAAAAACAACGATGAAATTCTTATCGGCGATTGCTACGGCGTTGACGTGGCAGTACAAAAATATTTGGAATCCAAGGGGTACTGCAACGTAACTATCTATTGCAGTGGTGAATCGCCAAGAAACAATTTTGTTACGGGAGCAAAAGTGCGTTCTTGTGCAGAAGTCGCCAAAGGCCTTACAGGGAGCGCATTCCATTATGTTAAAGATATACAAATGGCTTGCGATTGCGACCAGGCTCTCATGATTTGGGACGGAAAAAGTAAAGGTACTAGCGAAAACATCCGCCGTATAAAGGAAATGGGAAAACCATACAGTATTATAAACGAGGATTGATTGCCAATTTTTCCATCAGTATATGATAAATTTCAGTATTTTCAATTTGCATGATGGTGGTGATTTTATTGCCAGCGTCTTTGCTTGAGGCTCCGCAGTGGAAAAGCTTTTCGCCTTTTAATCCGTAGTCTAGAAAAATGTAGCGGTCGTGGAACTTTTTTTCCGTTTTTCTCTTGTTGAATTTAACATCAGGGCGAGCCTTCAAGAAATCTTTCTGAATCTGTTCAGTTAACGATTCATAACCATTTTCATCACTATAGATTGTTACGGAAACCCCTTTGGCGATTCCGCGTAAAAGGTCGAGTGTTTTGACCCCAATATAATCATCGATAATTATGATAGACTTCTTCGCCATGCTGTAAATCTGCGTATAGGCGATGTCGGCATCCAGCTTTTGCCCGTTTAAAATCAAGAAATGCCTAAAAGTCGAGGGATCAATGAAATTTTCCATGACCTTTTGGAGTTCAGTTTCTCTGCGGTCCATAGCCTCGAAAAGTGAGTCTATTTTATGGTCATGTTCAAGAAGGCGCCGATCCTGCTCAATTTCTTTGCTTTCCACGTGGACAAGGCGGTTAACGACACCTTCGCTTCCCATCATGTAGTGACGAAGCTGAACAAACGCCCGCATAATGGCGATATTTACTCTAATAGCGGATTCGCTTTTTAGAACAGATGACAGCATCGCTACCCCCTGTTCTGTAAAGACGAATGGAGCATAGCGTAGCCCCATCTTGTCTGCATTGGAGGTCGCAATTTGCGACCTCCAATCTGAAAATTCGGATTCACTAAGCTGGAAACAGAAATCTTCTGGAAAACGTTCAATGTTGCGCTTAACCTGTTCTTTGATGCGTTTTGTTTCCACACCGTATAGCGTAGCCAAATCTCTGTCAAGCAAGACCTGCTTGCCACGAATGACCAGAATCATTTTCTCTACGCCTGTTGCAATCAGCGGATTTCCCGCCACAATTTCGGAATTTTTACTTTTTCGTGCCATAAAAATCCTCTATTCGCACAATACATGCAAATGCGTTAAAAAAATTTAAATGCGTCTGCTCTGCGGGCGCATTTAGGGGCTGTAATTTGATTTGGGATGCTCTTGCTCTGCTGTTGGCGGGGGCTTTCCCCGACATTACCTGGTACCCGCCTTAGCGAGCACGCTCGAATAGGTCGTGTTCCTATCAGCTATCCAACAACATCAACAAGAAAGTTGATGAACCCCACCGCGGATGCACGTACGGGTCGCAAGGCCTATGCCGACTGTCGCAGGGATTGTCGTAATACAGGGATAAATATACAAAGAGCATAGCAGGAAGTCAACTTCATCTGTTGTCCCCACATTTGTACTCAATTTGTACTGCGATTGGGGAGGGGCAATAGCTCGTGCTGAAGGACCTTGGCTACTATAAAGTGTGGACATAAATTATACGCAAAAAATTATTTAAATAGAACCTTTTTCCACTTGGAGGAAACATGTCCAGCGGAGTTTTGGGATACCATGAAATGTACATCACGGAAATCGCGGAGTGCATCAGGAAAATATATGTAAAACAGAAAGAGAAAAAGTGGGTTGCATGGGTACAAAACGGAGACATTTACTTTTCCCCGCACACACAGGAAGTCCTTGTCGTGTACAATGCAGTTAACCCGCAGCCATATAAAAAAGGCTTGACTGAGCCATTATATTTAGTGCGCAAGTGTTCATTGTTTGGTGGTTTTTGCTTGTCCACCAAAGGAGGTTTTATGGGTGAAAATGGGCTTATAGCCTTGAATTTTTGGCGAAATGACATATGTTTTTACTATAATTCTGTAAAAATAAAGTTTTTACAGAATTTAGGAAAGAAGATGATACTGACATTCGCCAAATGCATTGAGATATTCGGCTCGAAATACATGATAAAAAAGGCCCTTGTCGAAGGCCGCCTGTTTCGCGTTGCGAAAGGGCTCTATTCCGAGAGCGAGCGCGTTTCCGAGGTGTCGCTGATTTCCGCAAAATATCCCGGTGCGGTTTTTTCGATGAACACCGCTTTTTACCATTATGGCCTAACAGATTCCGTTCCGGAGAAATACTACTTGGCTGCCGAGCGGGGAGCGAAAATTTCTGACAAATGCGTTGTATTGAAATTTGAGAACAGCGATATCCTGTTTCTTGGCGCGGTGCAAGAAAATTTCAACGGCACTACGGTCACGATGTATAACAGGGAGCGCACGCTGCTTGAACTGATTCGCAATAAATCAAGCATGCCCTTCGACTACTACAAAGAAATTATCCTAAGCTACAGAAAGATAATCGACAATCTGGATATGCAACTCGTGCAGGACTATTTACCGCAAATGCCGAAATCGGACATGATTAGGAAGGCACTGGAAGCGGAGGTGCTGTAGTGCTGAATCTTAAAAGCATAATCGCGGCTGAAATCGAGAAAGGGTATAATGAAATCACTGCCCCTGCGAAGGTTTGTCAAGACATTGTTCTAAAGGCTATTTCCGTTGGCCCGCTGCAACGTAAAATCACGGTCAAGGGTGGAGTTGTCATGCGGAGTAAAACCGGGAATATCCGCCGTGCGACTCAGGATTTGGACATGGATTTTTTGCGTTATCCTTTAACAGACGCGGCTATCGATGACTTTGTAACGAAGATGAATTGTTTGGACGGTATCCGTATCAAAAGATTTGGGAATATCGAAGAACTGAAGCAACAAGAGTACAAGGGTAAACGTGTTCGTGTAAGAATTCAGGATTCTGACGGATGCGAATTGGAAAGTAAAATAGATCTGGGCGTGCATACCAAGCTGGACATCGGTCAGGAAGAATATTGTTTCGACATTTCCTTTGACAACGGGAATGTTGATCTGTTGGTCAATTCCAATGAGCAAATGCTGGTCGAAAAGTTGCGGTCGTTGTTGAAATTCGGAGCTTTGTCAACCCGCTACAAGGATGTGTTTGACATCTACTATCTTGGTCAACATGTTGACTATAAAAAATTGCACGTATGCCTGGACTCATACATATTTCGCGACCAGCAAATGAGAGAATGCGAAGTGGCCGATGTGGAAAGGCGGGTACGGAACATTTTTTCCGATAGGCTGTACATCGAAAGGCTCACTGCCAGCGACAAGAACTGGATTGGCGAAGATGTCGTGACAATTACAACGGGTATTGAAACTTTTTTGGAATCACTGTAATTGACTAATTCCTTGTATCGGGGGTGTTAGGGGGTGTCCCCCCTTTAATGACCGTTCGGTTGCATTTTGTCTAAGTTCTAAGCTCTAAGTTCTGCCCGCGCAAGATTGCGACATTGCAAGCCTTTGCCGATGCTCGCGGTGTCGGACTCTACGAAGCTCTGCTTGAAATTGTTTCGGAAGCGGGTCTTTTGAACAATGTGGCCGCCGATGTTTCGTCTCAGGCAGAACTTTCCTCTGTCGGCGACAAAAATCAAAAGATTGATTTTGACTGCAAAGGGTTCTTGGCTTGAAGCAATGTGGTGGAATACGTGAAGCTGATTGAAAAGTATCGCTCCCGCTACAAGGACATGAGCGTCTCCGAAGTCCTCGCGAAAATCCTGCGCGGAACCAAGTACGAAGAAATGCTGCGTCTAGACGGCGACGAAGATCGCCTTGACAATCTGGCGGAACGCAAGCAAGGCATTCTGGAATTCGAGAATTACTACGAAGAAGACGCTTCGCTAGATGAATACTTGCAGAACATCGTGCTGTTCACGAACACCGACGAAGACACGGAAGAAAAAGACCGCGTGTAGCTTATGACGATTCACAATGCGAAGGGCTTGGAATTCCCATATGTATTCGTATGTGGTTTGAACGAAGGCTTTTTCCCGGTCAAGCGCGTGCAGAATAAAATCCAGCTTGAAGAAGAACGCCGCTTGTCCTATGTGGCGTTTACCCGCGCCGAGAATGTGCTTTGCCTAAGTGATGCCGAAGACGGCGTTGCAGGCGAAAGCGGAACTCGATATCCGTCTAGATTCCTGCTTGAAATGGATATGGGCGGACTGAATATCGTCCGCGGTATTTCAGAAGATTTTCTCGATGTTGCGAAAGCGTACATAGCAAACATCGATCGCAACCGCGAATTTTTGAGCGACGAAAGCCTTGGACTCGTAAAGAAAGCGCCTTCGGCCGAGTTTGCCGAGGGTGATCGTGTGATGCATAAAATCTTTGGCGAAGGAACCGTGAAGGCCGTGGACGAAAAGAATTTCTGCTACGAAATCTCCTTCGAAAAGTTTGCAACTCCGCGTTCTATCCAGTTTGACTTTCCTTTGACACGGATTTAGAATAAATTTATATTAGGGTGTCAAAATCTAAAAAAGGAAAAATGTTTAAATGGTTTCGTTTAAAAAAGTCGCATTTCTTTTTGCCGTAGCTTCTTCTTTGTCGCTTCTTGCCTGTGGCGATTCCAGTTCAACATCTGCCGACGATGTTGGATCCTCTTCGAGCGACACTGAAAAATTGATCGAATCTTCTAGCGGTGAATTGAGTGATTCTTTGTCTAGTTCATCTAGCGAGGAGAAAATCGAGCCCAGCAGTAGCTCCGTAGAAGAGGAATCGTCTTCTAGTAAAGAACGTCTCCTTTGGCCTTCGGACTCCTTGAAGATCGTTCTTGGTGGGGATTATGTTCCGGCTTTGACAATCGATGATGATCTCGTAGACTTCCATTTCGAAAGGCTTAGCTCTTTGTACGACAAAGAATTCCAATATGAGGTGTGGGGGGATGTGGATTTTGAAGAATTTGGCTATACGGATTCTCTGAAGGCTTCAAATTTTGAAGTGACGGCGGATGCTAATTATTATGGCCCGTATCTCGGAAAGTATGTTGATCATAAAATCATCATTGTGAAGTATGTAGATGAATTCAAAAATAGTGTCTATATCAAGTATTATGATTTGAACGCTGTTGAATTTCCTGCTGAAGCGTTTAGCGCAAAGAATGGGGGTGTGGAACTTCCTGAAATAAAAGCCGATGGATTCTATTTTGATTCGCTGAAAAATCTTCTTGTGGTTGCGGGAACGGAAGAAAACTTTGGGACTGCATATAGAGATTCTCTCAAAGCATTTGGTTATAAAACGGAAGATGATACTGTGTATAAAAAAGTGGATATTGAAAATAAATATGAACTTTCGGTGAAAATTCATGAACTTGGCGTGGGCAATGCTTTTGAAATGAAATTTGAATATGGAACCCTTGCCTATTATGCCTATTACAGAATGCCGGAAAACTTTAAGGTGACTTATTATGAACAATCTCCAGGAATTTATGTTCAGCAGAATACCTTCTATAGGGATGGAATGGATTATTACTATACCTCATCCCTGAAATACACGTCCACGATATCTTTTGAATCAAATACTTCATATCGCTTTAAGTTTGATGACGCTTCTGAAACCTGGTTGAAATATGAAAATGAACGCTTAAATGATACTTTGAGCCAACTGGAATTTGTTGCGCGTATCGCGGACTATGCAGGCTTGTTGGGACAATGGGATATATTTGATACGGATGTAGAAGGTTATACGGATCAGGGTGTAGTAAATTACAAGGTGACGACGAATGTTTCCGGGCTGGAATGCCATAAATGGACTTCAAAAGGATATTCCGATACGATTGAAAAAATAATCTGCACTGCAGATGGTAGTGATTATCTTCTCAGTAAAAATAATAGTTCGTCATCGAAGACCATCGGAATTTCTGAATTCCTGATAGGTGGTGTTGAGGTCCCTGCGGAGTCCCCGTAATTTGGCTCTGTCGGGTCAAACTGTACACTTGTGCTCGGCTAGCAAAATTTCCAAATCCGTAAGCCCCTTCCAAAACTGTTTTTCGGCTGCATGACCGATGTTTTTAGGCTGTTTTTGGCCGGTTTCGACTTCGCAGCGTTTCCGTAACTGTACAGAATGACTAGACAGAGCCGAGGTCAAAACCGCAGCATAACCGCAGTTTTTCGGAAAATATATCGCAGCCATATAAAAAGGCTTGACAGAGCCAATACATAAACTGCTTTTTTGTTCACTATGTTTTGTGCTTAGATTCATTTCTTTTGTTTTTTTAAAGGTGTTTAGAAATGAGTTTGTTTGTAATTTTTTAACTTTGCCTTTATATGAAGAATATTTTGGTAATGTGTACCGGAAATATATGCCGTAGCCCAACGGCAGAATACTTGTTGCGTCAAGCACTTGGACCTGATTATAATGTTCAAAGTGCTGGCTTGGGCGCTTTAGTGGAACACCCTGCAGAAGAAACTGCTATGAAAGTAGCAGCAAAAAATGGCATTGATATGTCGCCACATAAAGCAAGGCAAGTAACGATGGATATGTTAAAATGGGCTGATCTTGTGCTTGTTATGGAAGCAGGTCAACGAGATTCGCTTTTGCAAAAATACCCTTGGCTCGAAGGTAAAGTTTTTAGGTATGGTGAGTCGGCAAAGGTAGATGTTCCTGACCCTTATCGTAGGCCAGAAAATGCGTTTGTGCTTGCTTGGAATTTTATCAAGAAATTTACGCCGGATTGGGTAGAAAAAATAAAGAATTCATAAAGGAAGATTATGGCTGTTGCTAAAAGCAATAAAGATGAAAAAAATGAATTAGTAGAACTACTGGTTTCTTTAGGTTTGCATTGGCCGATTGTTTTGGTTTGTTGTCTTTTTGCGGGCGTTGCTGGTTTTTTTGCCGCAGAATGGGTACGTCCTGTTTATGAAGTCAATGCATTGCTCCAAATAGAATCAAAGTCAAAAGGTGGTTCTTTAATGGGAGAGTTAGGCTCTTTGTTTTCTTCTGGTGTTTCTACGCAGACAGAAGTGGAACTAGTAAAGAGCCGCCGTGTTACTGGAACAGTGGTAGAAGCATTAGGGCTTAGAAACTATGTAGAACCTGTTGGTTTTGTTGATAGAATTTTGCATAGACAAGGGCGTTTGGAATTAAGTAACCTTGAAATTCCAAGAGATATTATTGAAGACCCTGATGATAAAAAAGAACCTTGGGTAGTTGAAGCACTTGATAGCACTCATTATTCGTTATTTGATTTTAAAGGTAAAGAAATCCTTTCTAATTGTGAAGTCGGAAAAGATTATGAAGTGGCTTATACAACTTCTTTAGGTACGGCTCCTGTAAAAATTGCGGCAAGCAGAATGGACGCGGTTGCTGGGCAGAAGTTTGAAGTACAAAAGCTTTTCCGCTTGGCAGCGATTGGAAAGTTTATGTCTGTATTTGACGTAACAGAAAAGGGAAAGCGTACAGGGATTCTTGAGTTTTCTTACCAAGACTATTACCCAGACAGAGCCGCTTATATTTTAAATGAAGTGGCTAGAGCTTACCAACGCCAGAATGTAGAACAGAGAAGTCTTGAAGCTAAGAGTACTATTGAATTTTTAGAAGAACAATTGCCTCTTGTTCGTTCTAAATTGGATTCAGCAGAACAAGTTTTAAACCAATATCGTTCCCAAGTTGGTTCAGCAGATATTGGCGCTGAAACAAAAATTGTGCTTGATAAGCAAATGAAACTCCAACAAAGCATTTTAGAACTTGAACAAAAACGTCAGGCTACAGTTCGTCTTTTCCATGAAGAACACCCAACAGTAAAAACACTTGATGATCAAGTCATGAAGCTCCGTCAAGAACTTTCAAAGACAACTAGCCAAGTGAAAAAAATGCCTGAAAAGCAACAAGAAGTTTTACGCTTAACAAGTGATGTAGAATTAAATAAATTGCTTTATACGAATATGTTGAACAATATCCAGCAACTTCGTTTAGTTGCAGCAGGTGAAGTTGGGTCTGTTCGGATTATTGATTTTGCTGAGCCGACTCTTGGACCTGTTAAACCGAAAAAGAATCTGATTCGAATGGCAGCGTTGTTCCTTGGAATTTGTTTATCCATTGCAATTGTGTCAATCAGAAAGCGTATGCATAGTGGCATTAAAGATTCTAAAACGATTGAACGTGAACTTGGTGTTAGTGTTTATGCAAAAGTTCCAAAAGGCGTTCCGCATGGAACTCGTGGTACATTGCCTTTAGCACTTGCTGCTCCTGATGATGTAGCTGTTGAAGCACTTCGCACTTTGCGTACATCGCTTGAATTTATGATGCTTGATAATGACAGGGCTTCTGTGATAGCACTTTCTGGTTTGATTCCTGGTGTCGGTAAGAGTTTCATTTCTGTGAACTTAGCTGTTCTTTTTGCTGGCATGGGTAAGAAAGTTGTTTTAATTGATGCTGACTTGCGTAAAGGTCGTTTGCATAAAGAATTTGGTTTTAAACGTGAAAATGGTTTAACTGAAGTCTTGCTTGGTTCAACACCTTTAGAAACGGCTTTGAAACCAACATCTGTTGAAAATATGGATTTGATTGTTTGTGGTAAAGTTCCTGCAAGCCCGGCTGAATTGCTTGGAAGTGCTCGGTATGCAAAATTAATTGAAACTTTACGCTCTCAATACGATATTATCATTGTTGATACACCTCCTGTAATGCTTGTGACAGACGCTATGCTTGTTTGTCGTCATTCTGATCAAGGTGTATTGGTTGTAGAATACGATAAGCATTCTATTGATGCAATTCGTGAAGGTTTGGAACTCTTTACTAAGGGAGCTCCGGAAACTTTGAATCCGTCAATTGTGATAAACAAATATGTGCATAGCAAGTCCGATGGATTTGGCTATAAATATGGAAAATATTGAGGTTTTGAAAATGCGTTCATTGATTAAATTTGTTTTTCTTTCTTTGGCTTTATTTTGTAGTGGGTGTTTTCTTGCTCCACAAATGCGCATGTCAGAACCGTCTGATTCAGCGGAATTTGCTGGGGTAAAAGTTTACTTGCACCCGTTCGAAGAATCTTTGAATATGGCAAATACTTCAAAAGATTCTGCAGAGAAGGGAACACAGTCAGATATCTCTGATTTACTTGTTGATTCTATTCCGGCTTTAGATTATAGAATTGGCCCATTAGATATGGTACAAGTTGTTGTTTGGGAACACCCAGAATTAACATCTCCTATGGGTGAATACCAACCAGCTGGTCAAAAAGTGACAACAGATGGTAAACTTTTTTACCCTTACGCCGGTGAACTTTCCGTTGTCGGTATGACAGCTCAAGAACTTAGAGAAGAATTGACAAAGCGTCTTTCTGATAAAATTTTGACAAACCCACAAGTTGATGTTCGTGTAACGGGTTACAATAGTTTAAAGGCTTTTGTTTCTGGTGAAGTGAAAAAACCTGGTTATGTTTTCTTGAAAGAAGAACCTTTGACATTGCCTTCGGCTCTAGCAGAAGTGGGTGGCTTGAACCCAACAGCCGATGCTTCGCATATTGAACTTCGTCGTGGTGATAAAACTTATACAATAGATTACTACGGCGCATTCCGTTCTAAATTACCATTGGATCGTTTGCTTTTACAGCCAGGTGATCAACTTTGGGTCCCTTCTTTAGATATGCAAAAAGTTTATGTAATGGGTGAAGTCGCTAAAACTTCTGCAATTAATTTGCGTGCAGGGCAATTGAGTTTAGTCGATGCTTTAGCAACAGCGGGTGGCTTGCAAGTTACAACGGCTTCTGCTGCATCCATTTATGTGATTCGTAATACAAATGAATCTCAAATTGATGTGTTCCACTTGAATGCAAAAAATGCTCTTGCTTTAGCGTTAGCCGATAGATTTGCTTTGCAACCAAGAGATATTGTTTATGTGGATGCTTCTGGACTTGCAACATGGAACCGCCTGATTTCTCAAATCTTGCCTACCGTACAGACTGTTTACTATGGAGTCTTAACGGGTAAGAATTTTGATGCATGGCAACAGACATGGGGAGAGTAATAATGATTAACTTAATTCTTTGCGGTGGCTCAGGAACACGCCTTTGGCCAATTAGCAGAACTTTAATGCCAAAGCAATTTGCTCCTTTATTTGATGGCTCTTCTTTGTTTAGAAGAACAGTTAAAATGAATGCAGCAGTTTGCGATAGGCAATATATTGTAAGTAATGCAGAACAATATTTTCTCGCCAAAGATCAACTTGAAACAGAAGAAATTTTTTCAGCGAAGTTCTTGTTAGAACCTGTTGGTCGTAATACGGCGCCAGCTATTGCTCTTGCTTGTCTTTCTTTAGATGCAGATGACATCGTTCTTGTTTCGCCTTCTGATCATGTTATTAGAAAACAAGATGCTTACAGAAAAGTTCTTGCTCGCGCAAAAGAACTTGCTTTAGCAGGAAACCTTGTCACATTTGGTATTACACCAACTGCTCCAGAAACGGGTTATGGTTACATTGAAGCAAATGGTGAAAAAGTTTTACGCTTTGTTGAAAAACCAAATCGCGAAACTGCAGAAAAATACCTTTTGGCTGGAAACTTTTATTGGAATAGTGGAATTTTCTGCTTTAAGGTTTCTACGTTCTTGACCGAGTTAGAAAAGTATTCGCCTGAAATTTTACAGGCATCACGAGAAGCATTTGAACGTGCTACTGAAAATGGTGCGATTCGTATTGCTCGTGAAGATATGGAAGCAATTCCATCTGATTCTATTGACTATGCCGTTATGGAAAAATCTGATAAAGTCATGGTTGTTCCAAGTGATATTGGCTGGTCTGATTTAGGTTCTTTTGATGCCCTTCATGGTGAATATGCTTTAGATGAAAATGGAAATAATTTGAATTCTAAACACCTTGCTGTGAATACCAAAAATTCTTTGGTGATGGGATCTCAAAGAACTATCGCTACAATTGATTTAGATGAAATGCTTATTGTGGATACTCCTGATGCACTTTTGGTTGCTCCACTTTCAAGTAGCCAAAAAGTAAAAACAGTTGTAGAATCTTTGAATGCTTCTGGCTCTGATTTGACAAAAGTTCCACAAACTGTAAATCGCCCTTGGGGTTCTTATTCAGTGCTTGAATCAAGCGATCGTTATAAAATGAAACGCATTGTGGTAAAGCCTGGTAAGCGTCTTAGCCTTCAAAAGCATTTGCATCGTTCTGAACATTGGGTTGTGATTAGTGGGGCTGCCACTGTAACGGTTGGCAATAAAGTTTTCCTTGTTCGCCCAAATGAATCAACTTATATCCCGGCAGGAGAAGTTCACCGTTTGCAAAATGAAGGCAAACTCCCGCTTGTAATTGTTGAAATTCAAGTTGGTGAATATACTGGTGAAGACGATATTATTCGCGTAGAAGACGATTTTAACCGTTCATAAGTTCGTAATATTTGTTCTGAAATTTAAAAGACAAGTGAATAATCGCTTGTCTTTTTTTTGCGTAAAATTATTTGGATTTTTTTGAAGGTCTTTTTACAATGAATAAAAATGAACCTATCAAAACGAGAGAAACCGAAATAATTTTTGAAATAGGAAAGTTTTCGCCAAAAACAAATGCTCCGGCAAGAATAGGTAAAACAGCTCCTATTGCGGCACTGAAAGGGATAATGTATAAAGCACGCCCACGAGTAAAAGCAATTTGAGAATAAAGAAATGCAATGCCATAGAGAACAATGTAAGCTAGAGTTCTAAAATCAATTAAAAGAGATGGTAACATAGAAATCGTTACATTGTCTAGCATAAAATCCATAGCGAGGCTTTTATAAAAAGCAGCAGAAACACCAAAGCCCGCTCCAATAATCAAAGAATCGCTAGCTTCTGGGTCTTTATGAAGAGATCTGAAAATTAAAACAATGCCTACAACAATTAAGCAAAAAATCCAAAGAGAAAAAATATCTTGAGTGCCAGTATTTTGTGCGGCATTTTTAGAAGAAAGAAGTAAGCCTGTTAAAACACATAAAATAGCCGCCACAATTCGTTTCGTTAATAATTCTTTTAAAAACCAAAATCCAAAAAGAGCTGTAAGTACTGGGTTTAAAACCATCATTGGTTGCACAAGACTTAAATCGTATTTTGCCATAGCAATGTAATAGCCAATCGTTGCTATAGCAGAAAAGCAGATTCCAGCCCACCAATGGAAATTTTTTAAAACGTATTTGCAAAATTGTAATGGTTGCTTTAGAGAAGCTTTTTTGACACTACAAGAAATACCTGACTTTTCTAGGATGTTTCCTATTGCAAAACAAAGTGCAGCACCAAGAGTTAGAACAAAAAATAACATATACCCTCTTAAAGGCTACCTTTCCATATTTCTCGGTAAATCCAATAATTACCCATAACGCGTTTTACGTAATCTCTTGTTTCCCAATAACTGATGTCTTCGGCACGCAAATCCCAAGAAACTCCTTCGCCTGCTTTTTGCCAGCGCTTAGTTGGTTTTGGTCCAGCATTGTAATTTCCTAAAACATACATGTAATCATTTTGATATTCTTGTTTTAAGTCTATCAGATAACGAATGCCTAAACGAATGTTTAAGTAAGCATTGTAAAGCATGTTCGGAGTGAAATTTTTTATGCCTTCTAGTTCAGCAAGAGTTTTCCCTGTAGCTGGCATAATTTGGAGTAATCCGCAAGCGCCGACAGGTGAAGTGATTTGAAAATCAAAAATAGATTCTTGTCGCATTACACTATAGACAAAGTAAGGGTCGATAGCAGAATCTGCTTTTGCAAAAACGCGTTCTTTATAAGGTAATGGGTAAAGGAATTGCAAAACAGAAACTGGAGCATTGGCTAAAACTTTTCTATCAATTTTATTTTGGAATGCTCTTGCTAAGCGGTAAGCTTGTGCTACTTCGTTTGCTTCTAAAAAGAGTTTTCCGTAAGCATATAAAAAATCAAGTCGTTTCGAATTTTTAGAATATTCACTTTGGAAAAGTTGGTATGCAGATTCTATAAACCCATAATCCATAAGTTTTTTAACTTGAAGGAACGTTTCTTCTGAATAACTGCCTGTTTTTTTCTGCTGTTTTTTTATCCATTGAACCGTTTCGTTTTCAGAAAGCGGTTTGCCAGTTGCAAGTGGAATTTTGTCTTTTTCTAATAATTTTGCTTCTAGAAGTTTTGTGCGGCTTCTGTGAGCGTAATAACCTAAAGGAAAATCTTTTATGCAATCTAAATAAGCTTCTCTAGCTAAAGAATCGTTTCCTAAGGCTAAATAAGAATCGCCAAGAAACATTCTTGCTCCACTTGCACTCCAAGTGAATGGAAGTTTAGAAGCTTGGCTAAAGGCGTCTATTGCTTTTTCGTATTGGTTTTGTTTTAAATAAATTAAGCCTATGCGGAACATAGCCCATTGTCTTTTTTTATTAGAACCGAATTTTGCATGAGATAGCTTTTTATAGCAAGCGATAGCTTTTTCATATTTTTTCTTTTGTTCAAATTCAAAACCGCGTAACCAAAGGTTGTTGGCATTTTCATTTCCATACTTATTAACTTCTTCTAATAAAGAATCTAATTCAGCAATGGCTTTGGCATTTTTTTCTTCATCTTTTCGCAAGAGTTTTATTGCAGATTGAATCCATAACGCTTTTGTTTCTACTGAATCAATTAAAAAGCGAAACTGTTTATAAGATTCATCGAATTTTTCGATTCCTCGAAGGGCGACAGCTCTCCGTTCCCATATTTTTTTTCTAGTGTCTAAATCAAAATGGCTTTTAGGGAGTTTGAATAAAATAGAATCTTCGTGAGTTTCTAAAACAGAATCTTTTTGCGGAGCATTTAAAGAATCTAAAGCGAGTACTGAATCAATCAATTCAAGGCATTCTTTTTGAGATCCATTTTTACAAACAATTTGTGAATAAGCCCATTTTTCTTCTACAGTTTCTTCTTCGGAATCTGTTCTTAAGCGACGAACAGCATTGAATGTGGAATCTTTTGGGTTATAACCAGCGGCAAGAACTCTTAAATAAGCGCGTTTAGCTTGTTTTTTATTTCCAATAGCTTCAGAATATCTTGCATATTGATAACGAATAGCGGTCGCTTCATTACTTTTTGAAAACTTGTTTAGAAAAAGTGCTGCAGAGTCAACTTTATCTTTTTCGGAAAGAGTTGAATCTAAAAGAGATGCTTGTGTTCGTAAAAGTAAAGCTTTCTTTTCCCACGATGGCGTTGTTAAAAAATTACTAGAACGTAAAAGGATTTGTCTTAATTTATTGTAGTCACCAAGTTGCAATTGAATTTCAGCAAGGCGTAAAAGAATGTCACCTGCAAGAGAATCTTTTTTTAACAGATTTTCATATTCAGCACTGGCTGCTTCCCATTTTTCAGCATAATAAAGAGACGCCGCTTTGGCAAAGGCTCTCTGTTCAGAAGGTACAGCAGAATCTTGAGAGATTTTTTCTAAGCGTGTTTGTCTGAGAACTTTATTCTGAAATTGTTCAGGTAGAATTTGCTCTAGAGAATCTTGTGCAAAAGAAAACGAAAGTAAAAAGAAAAATATTAGGCAAAAAGAAAACCTTTGAATCAGCATAAGAACCTATAAAAGACTTAATTTAATTTTTGTGCAGGAACGTAGCTCGTGATGCCTAAATCAGCAAAGGCTTGGGCAAAACGTTGGTGTAAAAATGAATCAACACTTGCTGCATCATCAAAGCGAAGAGTGCGTAAAGCAATTTCATTTACATCTTCGTAATTTATAGAGCGGATAATTTTTTTTGCTTCCATAATGCTCCATGGTGTCATAGATAATTCATCGACACCAAGTCCAATAAGCAGTAATATGCTGAATGGATCTGCGCTCATTTCACCACAAACAGCAACAGGAATGCCTTCTTTGTGAGCGGCTATAACTGTGTTGTAAATCATATTCAGAATGGCAGGGTGGTGAGGCTGGAACATATCTGCAATCATTTCATTGCTTCGGTCTACAGCGAGTGTAAATTGGATTAAATCGTTAGTTCCTATACTGAAGAAATCAGCTTCTTTCGCTAATTGCTCTACTTGCATTACAGCGGCAGGCACTTCAATCATAATGCCGATTTCTACAGATGGGCATTCAATACCTTCTTCGGCTAATTCTGCTAAACAAGTTTTTATATACTCTTTTGATTTTCTAAGCTCTGGTAACCCAGAAATCATTGGCAACAATATACGCAGATTGCCTTTTTCGTTAGCTTGTAATAAAGCCTTTAATTGGTCTTTGAAAAGTTCTTCTCGGTCAAGACAAACGCGAATGGAACGCCAGCCCATAAAAGGGTTTGCTTCGTTTGATAAAGAAAGTTCAGAAACGAGTTTATCGCCACCAGAATCAAGAGTGCGTATGGTAACAGGGTTTGGCGCAAGAGAATTTAAAATATGTTTATAAGCTTCACATTGTTCTTGTCTTGTAGGTAAAGACGAACCGAAGAATAAAAATTCAGAACGATATAAGCCGATTCCTGTAGCTCCAAAATCCTGGACTTTTTCAGCTTCTTGAGGTAATTCAATGTTTGCATGCAAAGTAATGAACTTCCCATCGCGCGTCATAGGTTCTAATTGGCGCATGGTAAAAAGTTCTCGTTGTTGCAAACGATAAATATCTTGCTTGTTATGGTAATCGGCAATATCTTCTTCGTTTGGGTTTAAAATGATAATGCCTAAAGTACCATCTACAATCATGGTATCGCCATCGTGAGCTAGAATAGAAATGTTTCTTAACCCAGAAACAGATGGCACTTGCATGGCTCGAGCTAAAATAGAGGCATGGCTGGTTTTTCCGCCAGAATCTGTAGCAAACGCTAAAACGCTATTGGCTGGCAAACCAATTAAAGTGCTTGGTGTAAGTTCGTGCCCTACAAAAATAATAGGTTCTGAAAATTGTTCTGAAGAAAATGTTGGGACTGAATCATCGAGAATGGAAAGAATCCTGTTGTAAAGGTCTCTTAAATCCATTGCTCTTTCACGCATCATTTCAGAATCAATACTTTCAAATTGTTGAATAAGTTTTGTGATAACAACATGTATAGACCAACGAAGAGATTTATGCTCTTTTTTTACGCTGTCAAGAATTGGTCCCATCAAAGATGGGTCTTTGAGCATCATTAAATGAGAGTCAAAAATTCTAGCTTCGTTTTGTCCAACTCGATCAAGAGTAGATTCTTTAATTTTTGAAATTTCTTTAAATGTTTTTTCCATTGTTTGTTGAAAAAGTCTAAGTTCATTTTCAACAGAATCTTCTGTGATAAATTCTTCTACAATGGAAAATTCTCGAATTGAAATTTTACGGACTTTTCCCATGGCATAGCCAGGAGAAGTAGCTAATCCGTTAATAACATAGCGCACTGATTTAGGCTGGTTCTTCGTTGAAGTTGTCATTGAATAATTGCTCCAACTTGCAGAATGCTTCTTCTTCGTCTTCACCATCGATTTCAATGTCTAACGAGGCTCCTGGAGGTACAGCGAGCATCATCACATTTAAAATACTTTTGGCATTTGCTCGAGTGCCTTCAAAAATAAAAGTAATGTTACTTTTCATTTGAGCGGTTAAATCAACAATCATTCCAGCAGGTCTAGCATGGATTCCTAATTTGTTCGTAACAACTAATGAACGCGAAATCATAAATACCTCAGAAAATATCCACATTGATATCTAAGCCGTCTTGTAAAATAATACGGAAAAGACTATCCGCAGACCGCACTGTCTTGACTAAATCGTCATGCAATTGTCTGTCATTTAACAAAATACCAGCTGTGTTATCTTTGGTTTCAAGTTTCTGTGTTAAATCGTTAAGGCGTTTTGTCACGTCGTCTAAGTTCTGTAAAAGAACTGATGCATCTGATACAAGAGAATCGGTCCCTGCAAAGAGATTGTCTATAGGTTGTTTAACCTCGTCTAAAAGAGTATTGACTTTACCTGTTGCGTCATTTAAACTAGCAAGGCTTTTCTTGAGCTGAGGGTCTGTTTCTTTAACCACTTTAATAAGTCTATCTTCAATATTTTCTGCTTTAGATAAGATTGTTGTGAAACGGCCTTGAAATTCAGGGTGTGCAATTGTGCTGTCTAAAACATTTTTAACGGATTGTATAAGAACCATTGTGCTGTCGCAAACTTCCCCTGCAAGTCCTAAAGCTTCAGCAATACCAGCATCAAATTGACCTACGATAGTATCATTAGGGTTGAAATATTCGTCTTTGTCTCCAAGAATCATACCAATTTGACGTTCACCCATAATACCAATGTTTTGAACGCGGATTTCAGAATCTTTTGGGATTTTGACATCGGTGTGAAGTTGGATTCGCACGGTAACGCGATGGCCAGAAAGTTTAATGGTTTCAACTTTGCCTAATTTAACACCATTCACTTTAACAGGGTCATCTAGTGCTAATGTGGAAACTTGCGGGAATCGCAAATAGAAAGTATTGTATTTGGTTCTAGGATCTTTATCATTCAAAAAGAGCATTCCGAAAACAAGAATGACTATGGCTAATAAAACAACTAGACCAACAACAAAATAGAGCGAGGAATTTTTCTTCATCTTGTTCTAAATCTAAATTTTTCTTTTTAAAAGAGAACAATAAAAAAAATAGGGATAGCCATAAAAGGCGTTTTATTCAATCCTTTTTATAGGACTGTTGTTTTCAATGCCATTTATATGCCTGTCTAACCAAGAATAAAGCAAAGATTCTTGTTCTTTTTGTGGTAAAGTAAATTTTTCTCGACCTTCTTTTTGCATAAATACATCAAGATAAGTCATAAGAACGCCACCAGCAACCGAGACATTCATAGATTCTGTAATCCCATATTGAGGAAGCTTGAATTCATAATCAGCGTTTGCTAAAGTATCTGGGTGATTACCATGAAATTCGCTTCCAAGATAAAAAGCTGTTGGGGTACTTAAATCTAAATCTAAAACGGAATTGTTGGTGTTAGTGCTTGCAACAGCAATTTTATAACCTTTTGCTCTTAACGATTCCATACAAGCTTTTCTTTTCTTGTAAAGGTAAAGAGACATCCATTTAAAAGAACCTTTCAAAATAGACTTGTTGACTTTATAGGGGTTCGCTTCTTCAATAATATGAACATCTTGCAAGCCAAAAACTTCTGCAGTACGTATAACAGCAGAAATATTGTGCGGGTCAAAGAGATCTTCTAAAACCATGCAAAAATGTCTGGTGCGTTTAGAAACTACTTCTTGCAACAGATTTCTTCTCCGCTCAGTTACTTGAGCAAGTAATTCATCTAAAGTTTGAATTTCATTTTCCATAAGATTTATCCTTTTTTAAAGCATCGCCCAGAGTCCAGGGTTTTCCATTGACGACTTCTTTGAAAAGTTCCAAAGTTTGTTTTTCTTGTGGCGATTTTGTTTTGAAAATTGTTTGAATAGGAACTTTATCTCCTTTTGCAAATTGGTTTGCTGAAGAAACGACATCTTTTACAATTTGATTGATTTTTTCGTTTACAACATGCTTGAAAACATTCATTTGCATAATGGAATTTAAAATGGAATTCCCAGGGAAAACAACAGCTCTTAATTTGTATGCAATTTTATTTTCAGAAATTGGGTCCATGTCTAAAAACGCTATAGCCGTTCCATATAAACTCCAACGTAAAACTTTGGCTCTGCCATAACCTAAAAAAACATATCTAAATTTTTCTTTGACGCTTGCGCTATCTTGTAAAGCCCATATAAAATCTCCTGATAAACTTCTACCATTTGTGCCTGAAAAAGATTTTTGATCGGGCGTGTTGTATTTAAGTTTATAGCTAGATTCTTGATAAGCATTTATAAGTTCAGCTGTAAATGGCATGTGATCAAACAAAAATGAAATCATTGCAGGCGTTGCACTAAAAGTACCTTTGCTTTCATAAATAACTCGATATTCACTTGAAAGTTCTGTGTAAATTATTTTCCCAATAGGGTCTTCATAAGAAAGTCCTCTTAAAGAAAGTTCTTTAAAAGGGGCACAGAATTCTTGGTCGTATTTGATTTTTTTATTGGGTTTTGAATTTTCAGGTGAGCAATATTTGGGAGTTACTCCAAGACATTGTTGTAAGGCGGGGCAAGCCGAAATAGGTTCTTTGGCAAAAGCGAAAGAAACAAAAAAAATGATAAAAATTACAAAGCTCTTTTTAAACATTTATGGGCGAATTTCCAAAGAGTCTAAAGGTAAAATTACAACATTTTCTAAACCTTTCCACGAATCACTAGGGCCAACAATAGAAATAGTCATTTTAGTAAAATCAAAATATTTAGCAATCATTATTTTAATTTGTTCTGCTGTAACCGCTTCGATTTCACGAACATATTCTAGGTAATGGTCTGTTTTTTTACCAGTAAATTCATCTTCAGCAAAATTTATAACAATATCTTCAGGAGTAGCAAAAAGGCTTGGTAAACTTTCAATTAAAGTTTTTTTCGCCAGTAAAAGTTCTTGTTCTGTAGGGCCTTCTGTAGCTAGTTTTTGGATTTCTTCTTGAATTAAACGAATCGCATAAGGGGCTTGTTCTGCTTTAGTTTGTAAAGCAATTGTGGTTAAAGTCGTATCAAAATAACTATTGCCAACAGAACTATAAACGCTGTAAGCAAGGCCTTCATCAGAGCGGATTCTTGTTGTTAAACGAGAAGAAAAACCACCACCACCAAGAATAAAACTAGCAAGTGCTGCTGGGTAATAATCTGGGTGTGGGCGTTTTAAAAAGGGCTGGTTTAATGAAATATTAGCTTGAGTTACTGGGCGTTCAACAGCGAATATCCCAGGCTTGCGTAGCAGTTTGATTGTTTCTGCAGAATCAATAACAGTCTTTTCTTTTACTTTCCAATCTGCAAAATAAGATTTGAAAAATTGTATAGCGCTATCTCTTGAAATGTTTCCAGAAAAAGCAAAAATAATTTTTTTAGGGTTAAATAAGCCGTTGCCGTATTTTATGAGTTCTTTTTGTGATACACTCTTGTATTCGTCTAAATTTGCATCCCAAAGTCTTGGCGAATTAACGTAATTGACTTTTGTTTTTAACGCAGATAAAACAGCACTAGGAGTATCGTAACGCCTTTCATAAGCAGTGATTGCAGCTGTTTTTTGAATTTCTAAACTGGCAGAATCAAAAGCAGGAGTTGTAAAAATTTCTCTTGCAAGTAAAGCGGTTTCTTCAAAGTTTCTAGAAAGGGTGTTTACCGAAAAGAATGATTTTCTAGCAGAAACACCTCCAGAAATACTAGCACTGATAAATTCTAAAGAATCGTCAATTACTTGCACAGAATTTTTTAAAGAGCCTCCACGGCGGAACATTCCAGAAAGTAATTCTTTGGAAGCAATTTCTTCTTTTGTTTTTGGATTTGTTGATTCTTCAAAAATAACGTAGAGAGAAGAAAGCGGGAGTGATGAATCTTGAATGATGTATCCAATAATATTTTCTGAAATCTCTGCACGATACGCTAATGGGTCTGGTGCCGTGTATTTAAATTCCGGAAATTGAATGTCTTTGTAGGAATTTGGGAGAGAACTCTTGTTTACTACTTGAGTGTCAATAGCAATCGGTTCTTGTTTAGGAATGTTTGTAGAAGTTTGTGTTTGATGTGTTGTAGAAGAACAAGCAATAAATACAAGAGAATTTAAAAGCAAAAAGATTTTGTTATTCATACATTATTCTCCTTGTGTCCCAAGTAAAATGCCATTGACAGAAAGTTCTTTTTTAAATGTTTCTTTGGCTGCTTCTTGCACATTTTCAACAGAAACAGAATCTAGTTTTTCTGCCCAGGAAAGGAAAATCTTGTAATCGCCAAAAATTTCATACCAAGCAAGCATCGTGGCTACATTTTCCATATCTCTTAAACTGCGGACAATAGAAGCGTAAGAATTGTTTTTGACTTTTTGAAATTCTCTTAAACTGACAGGTTCGTTTTTAAGGCGTTCTAATTCTTCCCAAATAATTTTTTCCGCTTTTTCTAAAGAAGCATCTGGGCGTAACTGAACCGATATACTGAATTCAGAGACGTATTTATTAGGGCTGTTTGCTGCTCTGACACTTACAGCTAATTTTTCTTCTTCAACTAAACGTTTGTAAAGTCTCCCAGAACGACCATTTAAAACGCCTTCTGCAATGTCAAGAGCAAATAAACGAGGGTGACCTACTTCTGGAGTTTTAAAAGCAATGGTCATTAAGTTAGGAGCATCTTTTCTTTTTACAATAAATCGTTTTTCTCCGGCAGGTTCTGGGTCGCGAATGGTAAGTGGTGGAAACGCTTCTCCTGAAGGAATGGTCCCAAAATATTCTTTAATTTTTCCCATAATGTAAGGGACTTCAACATCTCCAGCAAGAACTAAAATGGCATTTCGCGGTTTGTAATAGCGCTTATAATGTTCTTCGGCTTGTTCTCTAGTTAAATTTTCAATGTCAGAAGGCCAACCAATTGTTGGAACGCGATAAGGAAATGCTTCATAAAGAGTGGCGTTGAAAGTTTCGTAATAACGGCCCGTTGGTCTGTCATCATAACGCATGCGGCGTTCTTCTCGAACTACATTTCTTTCTGCATAAAATTCTCTTAAAACAGCATTTTGCATACGGTCAGATTCTAACCATAAAAATAATTCAACTTTGTTTTTAGGGAGAGTGACAATGTAAGCTGTCATTAAATCACTTGTAAAAGCGTTGAGCCCAGTGCCGCCGGCAGCTTGGTAAGCACCCCAGAGTTCGTCTTTAATAAAAATTTTTCTGTGTTCGTTTAAAACTGAATCGTGTTCAATAGAAAATTTTTTAAAAGAAATCGTGTCGTTTTTTTCTTTAGCGTTACGAATTAAATTTTGTAATGAATCTTGCGTTTGCATAAAACGAGCATCAGCTACGCTGTCAGTGATACCGACTTTTTTTGTTCCTTTGAATAATTCGTGTTCTAGTAAGTGAGCAAGCCCAGATTTTCCAGGAACTTCATGAACTGAACCTGTGACATAAAAAAGTCTGCAACTTACTGTTGGAGCTTGTTTGTTTGGGTGTATTAAAACGGTTAAACCATTTTCTAAAACTTCTTTATGAACTGGTAGATTGATAGCAAATGAAAATGCTACAAGAGAACAGAAAAGTAAAGCGAATAATCTCATGTTTCTTAAGATAGAATTTATTGCTTGTAAGAAAAAGCTTTGTCGACGAAAAAAGATTCCCAGTGGGAATCTTTTTTCACCTTTAATAAAAAGTAGATTTCTTGTTAGAATTGTTCTAAGAATCGTTGGTCGTTAGAAGTTAACAAAGAAATTTCTGGAATGGAGTGTCTTAGCATAGCAATGCGGTCAAGTCCAAAACCAAAGGCAAAGCCGGTGTATTTTTCAGAATCAATGCCGCAGTTTTTAAATACGTTCGGGTCTACAGAACCGCAACCGCCAATTTCCATCCAGCCCGTTCCTTTACAGCGTCTGCAACCATTGCCTCCGCAGAATACGCAAGAAACGTCCATTTCTGCCGATGGTTCAGTGAATGGGAAAAAGCTTGGTCTGAATCTTGTTTTGACATTTTCGCCAAATAATTTTTTCATGAAAAGTTGTAATACGCCTTTCAAATGAGCAAATGAAATGTTTTCGTCTACGACAAGTCCTTCACATTGTTGGAACATCGGGGCGTGTGTGGCATCGTTATCCACGCGGAAAACGTGACCTGGTGCTATCATGCGGAAAGGTGGCTTATGGGTTTCCATGTAGTGGATTTGTGTGCCAGATGTGTGAGAGCGGAGAACAACACCTTCGTCCATATAAAAAGTGTCTTGCATGTCACGGCTTGGGTGATCAGGAGGTGTGTTCAAAGCTTCAAAGTTGTACCAGTCCGTTTCAATGTCGCGACCGAAATCAACTTCAAAACCCATTTGTGCAAAGAAGTCGATGATTTCTTCACGAATGTCATAAAGTGGGTGGGTGCTTCCGACTGGAATGCCGTTTCCTGGTAAAGAGACGTCGACATAACCTTCAGAAAGTTTTTTGTTGAGTTCGGCTTCTTGTGCTGTTGTAATAGCTTGTTCAATTTTTTCAGCAACAAATGCTTTGAGTTCGTTTACCAATTTACCATAAGCAGGGCGTTCTTCTGCTGGGAGTGTTCCCATTTGTTTTAGTAAATCGGTAACAAGGCCTTTTTTGCCAAGATACTTTACGCGTAAATTGTCAACGGCTTCTTTGTTGGTTAAATCAACTAAAGAAAGTTCATTTTCAAAGGTAGATTTTAAACTGTTTATATTTTCACTCATAGAGGTAATTTTAGAAAAGTTTATCGTTCTTGGCTTGTATGAAAGAGTACTGGGCTATATTTGCCTGCTTCTTCTGTGTGTAAAATGAGATTTCCCTTTTCATCAAATCTTTTTTGGTGACCAAAGCGTTCGCCTTCTTTATAATTCAGGCTGTCTTTTATTTGCCCGTTTGGGTAATAATTGAGCCAGGTTCCATGCGGAAGACCTTTAGAAAAGGAACCTTCAGAAGCTAATTGTTTTTGGGGTTCAAGGTAATAGAGCTTTTGAGAAATCAGAGTGTCCATACTCCAAGTTTCTTCGTGAAGGATTTTTTTATCAAGATCAACCCACGTTAAAAGACTGTCAATTTTATTGTCATTGAATAAAGTGTCACTAGTTTTTGTCCAGGTATTTTCAAAAAGAACAAAGCCCTGTATTTTCCCTGAACCGTTTTCAAAAGAAGTATTCAAAAGAGTATCACCTTTTGGTGAAAGAATTGTCCAGAGTCCGTGACGAGCGCCATTTTTCCAATTTTCTGCTTTGTGTAAAGTTCCATTAGCAAAATAGATAAAGCGGTTTCCATGTAGAATATTTTTTTGATAATGTTCTTTGATTTTTAAGTTCCCGCCAGGGTAGTATTGTTTAGAAGTTCCATGTTTTTTGCCAAAAGAACAAGTGTATTCTTCAAGCATTTTGCCGTTTTCTGCAAACATTTTTTTATAACCATTTTCAGCATATTCAAAGCAAGAAGTTTCTTCTTGTAATTTCCCATTTGCATGATAAAATTTCCAGACTCCGGTAGCAGAATCATTTTGGTAATACTTTTCAAAGCGTTTTGAACCTGAAAAATAAAATTCAACCCAAGAGTCTGTTTTTTTTCCGTGTTTGTAGTAAGATAAAGAATTGATTCGTCTATCAATAAAGAATGTTGTTAGTTCTCCATTTAAAAGACCATTGCTGTAAGTCCCTTTAGCGATAATGTTTCCGTGACTATCCCAACGAGTGAATTCTCCATGAGGTTTATTTTTTTTGTAGGGAATTTCGTATTCCTGAATTCCATTATTATACCATGTAGCTTGTTTTCTAATCGAACCGTCTTGCTTAGTCCAAAAAGAGGTCTTTTTTACCCCGTTTGGGTGGTAATCTGTTACTTTTTCAACAGGTTTTTCAAAACATCCGCAAAAAAAGGCAAAAGAAAAGAATAAAAAAAGATTTCTAGGCATACGGGATAAGGTAGAAAAAAGTATTTTCTAAGTGTGAGTAAAAAAGTAAAACAAGAATCTTCTTCGTTATGGCGTCAGTCTATCCGGGCACCATTGATTGTCATTGTTCTTTTGACAACATTTGCTTTGACTATTCTTTTTTATTTCTCTCAAGACCGAAATGGCGAAGTTTATGCTCGTTACATAGAAACGCTTTCTGAATACAAATATTTAGATGCTCGGTTGCATTTAGGTATGGATAGAATTCGTTACAATAAAGGTGCGGACTCTTTGGCTATAGAAGCTGGTATTATGAGTTTGCGTGAAATAGCAGTTTCTGTTTCGACTTCTATTGAAACATTTCGTGCCGCAGGCGATTGGATGCCGGAATACTCTCAGGTAGATGCTTTTGATAGAGAAGTTTTAAATAAAATTTCAATTACACGCCGATACTTGAAAGAACGTAGGCAATGGCTTAATGAATGTGATGCTTTTATAGAAAAACTTTGGCACTCACCTTTATCTAATAAAGCTGAAATTTTTAATGTTTTAGATAGTGCCAAGGTGGGAGAATTGCCTTCTTTACCAGAAGGGGTAGAGCTTTCTGAAGATTTGTATGCAGAATTAGAACAATTATTAAAAACGAATAGAGAAGTGGCAAGGTTATGGCATCGTTTAGATTATAGCAGAGCTTCTCTTTTTGCAGAAGATTTAATTTTGTCATTTAAAGCAAGAGAATTGGTTATGCAAGAACGTCGGGCAATACTTTCTTTAATATTCTATCTTTTCTCTTTAGTTATGTTGCTTAGCACATTGTTGCTTTATGTCCGGGTTAAAAGATGATTTTTAATAAACCAAAAAAAATACCTTATGTTTTACAATTATTTATTTTGGGCATAGGTATTTTTGTTTCTGTTACTTTGTTTGCTCAAGTTAAGCCATTGTTTTCGAGTTTTTTGCAAACAGAAGATGAATATGTTTTTTTTGGAACGCCAAGTTTTATGACTGAAAAAGAATGGCGTATTGGTGGCCTTCTTCCTTTTGTAGATTCTAGACACCGCATTCGTTTTAATCTTCATGGTGACGATTCTGCCTCTTTTTACCTTTATTTAGCCGAAGAAGATTTAGCTAGTTTATCGTATTGGTTTCCGATGACATTAAAGCCTGATGGCTCTTTTGGGGTAACACATTCAGAAATTCATGGTTATAGAATTTCTGAAAATGAATGGGTTGTCTCTGAAATTTCTTCGTCGTATGGAAAATTATCAGCAGACACTTTATACGCTTATCATATTCGGCAAGTATTGTTTTCTGCTTTTTGGTGTTTCGCTTTTTTTGGTGTAGCCATAGCTTTTTTTGTTTCGCTTATTCGTAAAATGACATGGCGAAAAATTTGAACGTAATGATTTTTAAAAAGGTTTTCTTTTTCCTTTTTCTTTTGACTACGCTTTTAAAAGCAGAAGACGTAGCTTTGCCAACAGGTGTTTTTAAAAGCCCTTCAGAAAAAGCAGCAGTATTAGTTTGGTTTCACGGTGGTATGTCTAGTAATCGTTGTGATAAAGGTTTAATTGCTGGCAAAGATTTTTTCGAATTAACAAAAAAGAAAGTAACAGTAATCAGTCCTTCGGCGTGTTTAAATAATCATTGGGTTTCTCCTGATGCTGTTCCAAGAATTGATAACGTATTGGATTCTTTAGAAAAAGTATTTAAGAAAAATATAGATACGCTTTTTCTAGCAGGCGTTTCTGATGGAGCTCTTGGGGTTTTTACTTATTCCGCGTTAGGCAAGCGGGTTGTCAAAAGTAGATTGCTTGTAAGTGGCTTTTTAAAGTTTTTAGGAGAACCTTCCGATTTTGAAAATTATTCAAAATTAAAAGAAGGTCATTGGTATTTTTTACAAGGCGCTAAAGATAGACTTTATCCTAGCAGTATTACATTTTCTTGGAATAGGGCTTTTTGTGAAATACCAAAAATTCGTTGCGTTCTTAAGGAAGATTCTCTCGGAGAACATGATTGGGCTTACTGGCAGACTAATCGCTCTGGTTGGATTTTTGAATTTATTCAAGAAATCTTTTGAATCGCTCTTTCTGAAAATCCCCTTGACAAAGAGAGTTTTTTTTTAGAAATTTGAGTCTAAATTCTTGCTAGCGGATGTGGTGGAATTGGTAGACACGCTAGATTCAGATTCTAGTGCCCGCAAGGTCGTGGAGGTTCAAGTCCTCTCATCCGCATAAAAGCCTCGAAGTATTTCGAGGCTTTTAGTATTTAATGACCTTTTTCAATTTCAGCTTTTCGGGCTTTTAATTGTTGGAGTCGCTCTGCAAGTGCTTTTTCTTTCCCGTATAAAGTAGGTTGGTAAAGTTCTGTTCCTTTTAATTGTATCGGAAAATGATCTTGGCCAGAATATGCTCCAGGGCTATCGTGATCGTATTTATAATTTTCACCATAACGTAAAGCTCTACCAACTTGTGTCACAGAATTTCTAAAAGCTCTTGGGACAGGTAAAGTTCCTGTTCTTTCGATAAGAGAATCGGCTTGCATTCCGGCAATTTCAAGGCTATTACTTTTAGGTGCAAGAGAAAGGTAAACGGTTATTTCATCTAAAGCAATTAAACCTTCTGGAACACCAAGAAAATCAAAAGCTTCTCTGGCAGATGTTGCTAATAAAAGAGCTATGGGGTCAGCAAGGCCAATATCTTCCATAGCCATTCGAATCAAACGGCGTAAAATAAAACGTGGGTCTTCTCCTGCTTTTAACATGCGGTGCAACCAATAAAGAGCGGCATCAGGGTCGCTCCCACGGACTGATTTATGTAAAGCAGAAATAAGGTTATAATGTTCTTCGCCAGATTTATCGTAGCGCAAAGGTTTTTTGTATTGAGCTTCTTCTAAAAAAGTTTCATCAATAACTTTTTTATCACCAAGACTTGCAACAATCCATTCTAATTGATTCAGTAAAAATCTAGCATCGCCATCAGCTAATGCAATAAGTTTTTTTGCCACTTCTTTTGTCAGTTCAACATCTTTACGGCAAAGCCCGCGCGGGTCATTATGTAAAGCATTAAAAAGTAATTTTTCTAATTCATCTTCTTGAAGTGGTGCAAATAAAATAAGTTGGCAGCGAGAAAGCAAAGCACTGTTTACTTCAAAACCAGGGTTTTCTGTAGTTGCTCCAATTAATGTAACTGTTCCGTCTTCTACTGCACCAAGTAGCGCATCTTGTTGGCTTTTATTAAAACGGTGAATTTCATCAATAAAGAGAATTGTCCCATGAGGGTTAAGTAAATTAGGTTCTTTTGCTTCTGCAAGAACGGTTTTCACATCTTTCACACCACTTGACACAGCAGAAAGAGAAACGAATTTCTTTGAGCTTTGATTCTTTATAACATTAGCAAGGCTGGTTTTCCCACACCCTGGTGGCCCCCAAAAAATCATACTTGGGATAGAATCTGTTTCAAGACTTCTTCTTAAAAGACTCCCAGCCCCTAAAATTTTATTTTGTCCCATAAACTCGTCAAGAGTTGTTGGGCGCAAACGTTCGGCTAAAGGAATTTCATTTAATGGCATAATATAAAGATAAAAACAAAGATTCTTTTCGTAAAATCAAAGAATACTCTTGAATAGTGAAATTTAAATTTCAAAACACTTTTCTAATATTAATATATGCGCTCATTTCTTGGAAAAACGAATCGTTTTACATGGCGTTCATTAGAACACGCCGATGCCATATTTTTACAAAATGCGATACAAGAATCGATAGATGATTCTGAATGGTATTATTTTCCGGTTTATCAAAATTTAAAAACGAAAGAGCAATTAAAACACCATATTTCATCTTATCTTTTACAGGCAGAATTAAGGAACGGCGGCTTGTTTGGGGTATTTGATAGCGATAATAAACTTTTAGGAACTCTTTATCTTTATTGGGTTTCTGAAGAACGCGAAAGTGCTGCAATTGGGTTTTGGCTTTCCCAAATGGCGCGTCAAAAAGGAGTTTTAGCAGAAGTTCTACCTTCTTTTTTGCAATTTCTCTTTTCTGAACTTAAGCTGAATCGGATTGAAGCTGAAGTGGCAATTTCTAATAAAAAGAGCATTTCTGTATTAGAAAAGGCTTTTTTTGTTCAAGAAGGTCTTGCACGAGAATATGCAAAAGTAAACGGGACTTTTGAAGATTTTTACCATTATTCTTTGATTTTTAGCGATTTTCAAGAAAAATACTTGAATAAAAAAGAAAAATAATGGTGTTTGGTTTCTTTGGTAAACGAGAGTTTCTTTTTTCCCATTCCATGAAGTTCAAAAACCTTCTATTTTATAAGCATGAGTGAGAAAGTGACGAAATTAGAAGCAGAACCAGATGTTTTGCAATATACCAATTACCGGTTATTTTTACGGGATTATTACGATTATAAGAAAAGTACATCTAGTGCTTTCAGTTTACGGTATTTTTCACAGAAAGCCGGGCTTTCTAGCCATGCGCACTTAAAATTAGCCATTGATGGTAAGCGGAATCTGACAAAAAGTACAGTAACAAAATTAATAACAGGCCTTGGCTTAGAAGGGCATAGAGCAGTTTATTTTGAAAATCTGGTGTTTTTTAATCAAGCCAAAACGGAAAAAGAAAAACAGACTTTTTATACATTGCTTTTAAAAGCAAGTCCTCGTTCTCGTTTACGCCGTTTAGATGAAGCTCAGTTCCGTATTTTCAAAGAATGGTATCATTCCATGATTCTTGAAATGATTTCTTTGAAAAATTTCAACCCAGCTCCAGAATGGATTTCAAGACACTTAATGGGTAACCTCTCGCCATCTCAAGTTGCAGAATCTTTGAAATTACTTCAAGAATTAGGGTTAATCGTTAAAACGGCTAAAGGTTATCGTCGTTTAGAACCTTTACTCACAACAGATGACGAAGTTCAAGATTTAATGGTAAAATATTACCATTATGCTGGTTTTAAGTTAGCAGCAGAGGCAATTTCTTCATTACCCCCAGAAATTAGGGATATTTCTGCATTAACATTCCCTGTAAAGCGTTCAGATTTCCCTGCTTTGAAAAAACATATACAATTGATGCGCAAAGAATTGCTAGATTTCTCGGCAGAAGAAGGAGAAGCTGATGATATTATTCAAGTTAATATCCAGCTATTCCCTGTGACAAGAGGAGTGTAATGCGTTTTTGGCAAACTATATCCGGAATCATTTTGGGTGCGGCGGCTTTATGTTTGCCCGGTTGTTCGTCTGAAAGTTCAGAATCTCAGGTGAGTGGAATTGAAATTGGAAACCCAGCATTAGCATTAACAGCAGACTTTTCTATTGACTATTCTGATAAAAAAACACAAGCTCTTGCCAAAGCGGGAGAAGAGCCAGTTCTTTTAGATACCTTCTCATTAGTGTTGACACAACTCCGCTCTTATTCTAGCTACTATGTAAGTGTTTCAGTAGATCCTGTTTTAGGTTTCCAGTTATGGCCCTACGAAACTGCTCCTGATGAAACTCTTGCTATATCATTCTCTGAGCATTCTGCAGTTGAAGAAGCTTTTAGTGAAATTGATTTACAAGAAGAAGGGCTTTTAAAAGAAATAGGTGTTTTCTTTGTTCCTGGCGGAAAAGACCGTTCTCAGATAAGTGGTCGGCTTTTGGTAGATGGAGAATATGTTCCGTTTGAATACGATTTGTCATATTTCCAGCTTCTTTCTTTGCGTTATCATTATTCACAGATTGATAAAGTAGAAGAACATAAAGCCAATTTATCAGTGGTATTCCATGTCAGAAATTTTGTGGATGGGTTAGATTTACAGAAGGCAGAAATTTCTGATGATGGTGTTATTTATTTCAATGCCAGCGAAAATGCTGCTCTTTGGGATTCTTTGAATGTCCGCTTTGTTCCAAGTTTTGAACCTTTGCGTTATGATTATGTAACAAATGCTCAAGACACACTTTCGGCTTATGTAGAAAATGTCTGGGAAGATGTTGCTTTAGAAAAAGGTGTGAACACGGTTTCTAACGGAGATTTCTCCGATGGTTCAGTAGATTGGATTCTTATGAATCAATTTTCTGGGGTAGGCGATACTTCAATAATTAAAGAAAACGCTACCGACAGAATTATGAAAGTTTCTATTCAAGAAGCTGGGCGTTATTCTTATAGTGTTCAATTAATACATGAAAATATTCCATTAGTAAAAGGTAAAAGACACATGTGTGTATTTACTATTTGGGCAGATTCTGCGACAGAAATTACGGCTCGTTTAGGTTCTTATACTACTTATGAAACGGTTGGTTTCCAAGAACATGTTAACGTGCAGACAACAGGGCATTCTTTTGAAATAGAATTTACTCCAGACATAAATACACCATTTGCACGATTTGAATTGAATTTAGGGAAAAACAAACGGACCTTCTATATTAAAGAAGTGAAAATTTATCGTTTAGAATAAAAAACGCAAGCGAAATAAATAAATTTCAAAAAAAAATGAAAATAAAAGCAACCTTTTTACGAGGTTGCTTCTCTAATATTATAGAATTTCTAAAAAAAATTCTAATAACCAGAACAAATTTTTAGATTGTTGTTAAAGATTTTTTCAAGAAAAAAGTTATGAAATTAAAGATTTTGTTTGTTTTTCTTTTTGTTGTTGTGCTTGGCCTTTTAGTCAAGTTTTTTTTAGTAGAAGAAAAAGCTCCTAAAACACAATTACTTTATGAAACGGTTGCGTTAAGAGATATCCGTACAACGATTTCAGCAACAGGAACTTTAGAACCTGTTGACCAAGTAGAAATAGGTACGCAAGTTTCCGGAGATATCGCAAAAATTCGGGTAGATTTTAACGATAGAGTAAAAAAAGGTGAAATTCTTGCCGAATTAGATAAATCAAAATTACAAGCTACATTAGTCCAAGCAGAAATAGCTTTGCAAGCAGCAGAAAATGATTTTTCTTATAAAAGTAATGTTTTGAATCGTGTAAAAAAACTAGCAGAAAACGGAAGTGCTAGTGCTGTAGAATTAGAAAATGCTGAATACGATTTTAGAACATCAGAGTTGTCTGTAAAAAGGGCAAAAAATGAAGTCGCTCAAGCCAGATTAAATTTAAGCTATTGTACCATAAAGAGCCCTATTAACGGAGTTGTTTTAGAACGCGCTGTAGATGTCGGACAAACAGTAGCAGCTTCAATGAGTGCGCCTACATTATTCATTCTTGCAAAAGATCTTTCCAAAATGAAAGTAATGGCGTCTGTAGATGAAGCCGATATTGGTAGCGTTTCTGCAGGGCAAAAAGTCGAATTTTTTGTTGATGCTTTTATAGATGAAACTTTTAATGGAATGGTTCAAGAAGTTCGTTTAAACCCAGTTACTACTTCAAATGTGGTAACGTATACAGTTGTGATTGAAGCCGAAAATCCAGAACTAAAATTGCTCCCGGGAATGACAGCGACTTGCACAATCATTACACAAGAAGAACAAAATGTTTTGAGTGTTTCATTAAAAGCTTTAAAGTATAAACCTAATATTGCTTCTACAGATGTTGTCCCTAGAAACTTCCCTGAAAAAGACAAACCTAAGGCAATGAAAATTCCTAAGAAAAATCGTGGACTTGTTTTCCTTTCGAAAAATGGGAAAATGAACCCCGTTCCAGTAGAAACAGGTATTTCAGATGGCGTTTATACAGCAGTTGTTTCTGGTATTTCAGAAGGCGATTCTTTAGTAATTGGAGAAGAAATTTTAGACAAAAAAATGCCTCAAAAAAATGTAGAAGCCAAAAGTCCATTTATGCCAGGCCCTCCAGGGAAAAAAAGGAAGTAATTATGCCAAATAGGCAAGCCATGCTTTCTGTTTGTAATTTGCAACGGCATTTCCCTATGGGCGAAGAAATAGTTCATGCGCTTCGGGGTGTTTCGTTTGATATTTTTCCCGGTGAATTTGTAACGATAATGGGGACAAGCGGCTCTGGTAAAACGACAATGCTTAATATTTTAGGTTGTATGGACAAACCTAGTGTTGGCGAATATATTTTAGATGGTGAACATGTTGAATCATTATCAAAAAATGAACTTGCTAAAATTAGAAACAGAAAAATCGGGTTTGTTTTTCAGAGTTATAATTTGTTAGCACGAACAACAGCTATTGAAAATGTAGAACTTCCGTTGCTTTATAATCCTACAATTTCTCCTAAAGAGCGAAAGGAGCGTGCTATGGAAGCCCTTTCACTTGTTGGACTTTCAAACAGAATGTCGCATTTTCCAAACCAACTTTCAGGTGGTCAACAGCAAAGAGTAGCTATTGCAAGAGCCTTAGCCGGCGACCCTTGCCTTATTTTAGCCGATGAAGCGACTGGGAATTTAGATACTAAAACAAGTTATGAAATAATGTCTATTTTCCAAGAATTAAATGCAAAAGGAAAAACAATTGTATTTGTAACACATGAACCAGATATAGCCACATTTTCTTCGAGAACGCTTCTTTTACGAGATGGGCTTTTACAAAAAGATTCTTATAATACCAATATTCAAAATGCAAGACTTGCATTTGAAAACACGCCTTCAATAGAAGAAAAACATTTGGAGGCTTTGCTTTGAATCTTTTTTCTCTTGCACGAATCGCTTTTAAAGCACTTTTTCGAAATAGAATGCGGACATTCCTTTCTGTTTTAGGAATTGTTATAGGAGTCGCTGCTGTAATCACGATGGTTGCAATGGGCGAAGGATCAAAAATTTCTATTCGTGAAAAAATGACTGCGATGGGGACAAACGCAATGACCATTTCTCCTAATTATGCTCGACGTGGTGGGGTACAATTAGGAGCCGATGAATCGCGTGAAGCATTAGAAGAAGCAGACGTCTTGGCGTTACAAAAAGCTCGTTACATAAATGCTGTTTCGCCTTTAGTAAGTGCAAATGGACAAGCCGTTGTTGGAAACAATAACTGGCCGGTACAACTTTCTGGAGTTTCTTCTGATTATTTAAAAATCAGAAATTATGAAATAGAATCAGGTGTTATGTTTGATGACCAAGTAGATAAAATGGCAAAAGTTTGCGTTATCGGGCAGACCATTGTAAAAAATTTGTTCCCTGAAGGGAATCCTTTAGGGAAAATTATTCGCTATAAAGGCATCCCTTTAAAAGTAATAGGCGTTTTAAAACCCAAAGGAACTGGGAGTTTTGGGCAAGACCAAGACGAAGTTATTTTGGCACCATATAAAACAGTAATGCGTCGATTTAACGCCACAACAGAAATTAGAACTTTATATGTAAACACCATTGAAGAAGGTTATGCCGAATTAGCTAGCGAAGAAATTTTATCCATATTAAAAGAACGAAGAAACTGGGCGCGACCTACAGAACCTTTCAGAGTTCGTTCTCAAGAAGAAATGATTGAAATGGTTTCTAGTACATCTCAAATTCTTTCGCTTGTTTTAACGGCAATAGCAGGCATTAGTTTATTTGTTGGTGGTATTGGAATTATGAATATCATGTACGTATCAGTAACAGAAAGAACCAGAGAAATCGGACTTAGAATGGCTCTTGGCGCGCGGTCACGAGATATTTTATTACAGTTTCTTTTTGAATCGGTTTTGATTAGTCTTTTTGGTGGTATTGCCGGGATTTTGTTTGGTGTTTTAGCTTCTTCTCTTGTTCAGAAAATTTTAGAATGGCCAATGAGCATTTCTTGGACAAGTATATTAGTCAGCTTCGGAGTTTGTTTTATAACAGGCGTTTTCTTTGGCTGGTATCCGGCAAAAAAAGCAAGTCGTTTAGATCCAATAGAAGCGTTGCGATTTGAATAAATTAAGGGAATATAACCCCTTCTTCAAAAGCTTCTCCATAAAACAATTGTTTGCTTTCTTTTAATTTTATTGTGGATAAATTAATTTTATTGGCTTGGATTGATTCTGCTTTTAATACTTTATCAATGCAATCTAAAACATTTTCATCGCAAGAAAAATCAGGTAAAATTCCTTCTTTATGATATGATTTTCCGAAGCGGTCAAAAATTTGCATATTGGTTATGTAAGCAATTCCACCTTTAGGCGTTTTCCATATAGTTTGTGCAATGCCTTTTCCAAAAGATTTTGTGCCAAAACTTTTGGCTTTAGAATTTCCAGTTTTTAGTGCCATTGCAAATACTTCTGCACAAGAGGCTGTTCTTGCATTTGTGTAAAGGAATAAGTTTAATTTTTCTCCAAAAATGTCAGGATTACTTTTATAAATTCGTTCTTTTTTCTTTGCTATGCCAGTAGAAAAAAGAACGTTTTCTTGAACCGAAAATAAAACACCTTCTTTTACAAAAAGATCTGCAGCGTCAGAGCATTGTTTTAAAGAACCACCAGGATTATTGCGTAAATCAAAAACAAGAGTTTCTGTTTTTGGGCTTAAATTTTTTAAAATAGTTTTCAATTCTCCAACCGTGCCAAAAGTTCTATCTAATGTTTCTGTTCGGAATTCTTTCAAAGTAATCCAAGAAATTTTTTCATTTAAAGTGTCTAAAAATACAGTAGGCAAAATGATTTTTTCTTTAGAAAGTTTAACCGTAATAGTATCTTGTGCTGTTGCATAAGTTAAAATTGCAGAATCGCATTCTGCAAGAGTTTGTTGATATGTAGAACCATTCAAATCACCTTTTAAAGAAACGCCATTCAATTCCATAAGCACAGCGTAGCGAGGAATATTGGCTTTGGCAGCAGGACTTTCTGGGTAAATTCTGTAAGCTATCAAAGGGTAGTCTTGCCCCATAATAGCACCAAGTTCTATACCAATTTCACCAGGCGAAAAACTGGTATTGGTTGACTCTTCTGATTCTGGAGCTTTAACAGGAACAACATAACGAGTATAAGGGTCATCAACAGCATTGAAAAGTGATTCCGGGTCTGTAAAAGATTTTGAATTTTTGGGCATGTCCCAAAAATAAAGTTCTTTTAAAAGCCAATGGCAATATTCAATTTCTGTAGGCTCCGGAGTTTCTTCAACCGGATTATCTAAAAAGCAACCAAAAAAGCAAAAAGCAATAAAAGCACAAATTGCTAAAAGTTGCATTAGGTGTCTATTTTGACATGCAGACATTCAGAAAGGTCAGAAACTTGTTCCGGAGAAATAGGGTTTTCTGTCAAAGAAATCACTTGTAAATTGGCACAATTTTTTAGTGATGTAGGGAGCGTTTCAATATCATTTTTATCAAGTAAAAGTTCTCTTAAAGAATCTAAATTTTCAATTTCTGCAGGAACTTCTTTTAGTTGGTTACCAGCTAAAACAAGAACTTCTAAAGATTTCATGTTTTTAATAGCAGGAGAAATTGATTCAATGCTGTTATTGTCTAGATAAAGCTTTTTTAAGTTAGAAAGTTTCCAAAGAGCGTCTGGCAAAACAGAAAGTAAATTGTCATGCAAACTTAACTTTTCCATTTCTTGCCAATTAGCAATTGTAGAAGGTAAACTGACAAGTTGGTTGCGAGCAATGTTTAGTTTTTTCAACTTTTTAAGATTGCCGATAGAATCAGGTAAAACATCAAGAGAATTGTACCCGATGTAAAGAGTTTCAAGGTTTTCCAAGTTACCAATAGACTCAGGAAGTTCCATTAAGTCATTATAACCTAAAGAAAGTTTTTTCAAATTTTTTAAGTTCCCAATTTCTTCTGGGATTTCTACGAGCATATTTTCGTCTAAAGACAATTCTTCTAAAAATTCTAAATCAAAAAGATCATCAGGGAGAATCCTTAAATCAAGTCCATTTAATTCTAAGGATTTGGCTTTTTCTTCTTTAGCCTTGGCAATCATTTCTAAAATATTCATGATGGTCTCCTTTCCTTAAGAACATTCAACATTTCTTACAATCATAGCATTTTTATCAATGCTTTAAAAAGATTTAGTGAAAAAAAATGATAAAGAGCGGATTTGAATGGATTTATTATTCTGAAATAAAAAGAGATATAAAAGTCTAAAGCAAGTGATTTACAGCAAAGAAGTGTAAATAAAATTTTACATCTATATATTACTATAGTAAATATTTTTAATCAAGAATAAAATTTTGTAAATTTAGGCAAGGCATGAAAATGTCCCCTATAAATCTTTGTTTTGTAAGGATATACTTATGGAATTGACGAAATCTCAGGAACGTCGGCTTTCTTTCGTGGCAAGCCTCTTAAGCTTAAACCCGAATGACCCTACGGACCGGATTAAGGCTTTGAGACATTTGAACTTAGATGAAGAAGGCTGTTTTCACGGTTTTCAGTATTCTCAAGGTAATTTAGAGTTCTTTATCTTTTTAGATGAGTCGACTCCACTTGAACGTGTCGTTACAAACTTAACGCAAGATTTAAAACAATTAAGAGTCGCTCTTTGCAGAACAAGTGAACCCAAAAATCCGTTTTTTGCTTCATTAAGTGAAGAAGCAGACCCGTGGGATGTTGTAAAAATCAATGCTGATGGCGATGAAGAAAGTGATGACGCTCCAGCATCAAGACCTTACATGGAAACTCTTGAAATTACGGTTTTACGCACAAGAGCTAGCCGTGATATCACAGATTCCGAATTAGAACGCACCTTAAAAGACATGCGTCGCAAATTGAAAATTTGGAAAGATGATGTCCAAGCAAAACTTGAAATTATTGCTGAACATGACGATTTGACAAAGGATTTGCGTTCTGCTGATGATAAACTTGAAATCCAGATGGTGGAAAACCCACTTCACATGGTAAGTGATCATGGTGAATTGTTCCTTGGTTTTTGCCCAATTCGCACCATTTATGATTACCACATGAATTTAGGAAAACGCTTGAAAACAAAGCACAATATGGCAATTGTTTCAAGTAATATTCGTACTTATCTTGGAAATTTGACACATACAAATGCTGCTTTGATAGACGCTTTCCAAGAAATGGAAAAAGAAGGAGATTCTTCGGATTTCCCATTCTTCCATAATGGTATGACTCTTACAGGTGATGACCTTCGTTTAAAAGACAGAGATGGTCGCAAAGTTTTGCAGATTGAACGCCCTAAAATTATTAACGGTGCTCAGAGTCTTTTCACTTATGAACAATATGCAAAAAAGAGCAAAAATCCTGTAAATCCAAATGTTCTTGTAAAAGTGGTTGTTCCTTACCCTGGTGCAGATTCTTTCTTGCGTCAGGTGACAATGGCTAATAACCGCCAGAACCCGGTTTATAGCTACCACTTACGTGCAGCCGATGACTTGCAGTTCTTTATTTGGCAACGTTATCAAGAAGAAGGCTTTACTTACGTTTATAAAGACGGTTTCCGCTTAAAAGCTCGTACTCGTAAACTTGAAGTTCGTATGCGTCCAGAACTTGCTAAAACTTTGCTTATGATGGATGCAAAGATTTCTGAAAGTAAATCTTATGATTGCATTTTTGATAAAGAAAGTCTTTACCAGCGTTCTTTTGGTGCCTTCTTGCGGGTTTCACCAAAGAAAGAAAAAGATTTTGTTCGCAAAACTATTGTTTATACAAAAGCTTGGCAGTTACTTGTTCGTTTGCAAATTAAAGTTCGTAACATTATGCCTGGTAAGGGCGTATCTATCGAAGCAAACGACGATAACCCACTCACACGTATTACCTGGAATGGTCGCTTAGAAGACAAATTCTTGTTCCGTAGCGCTGTTCGTGATCTTGTTGTAGCATTAGCATTGCGTCACTGGTTGATTTATGGTGACCCAATCAAGGATTTTGAAAGCCTTGTTGAAAATGAATTGATTTTCCATGAATCTATTCTTAAATATGCTTCTAAGATTTATGGCGAACACTTGAAACAAGTTCTTGTTTCCAAGTTCAAAGACAATCCGGCTTATTATGATACCATTACGACGATTGACAAAGATTCTGGCGAATCTGTTGAACGCCGTTTGTGGAAAGGTTTTGGTAACACTGCAACTTATGAAAAAATGCTTGATTATCTTGAAGAACGTGACCCAGCTTGGGCAAAATGCCGTGGCGGTATAGAAGACTTCTTGTAATATTCAAGTTGATGAAAATTCTCTCAGTTACCTGAGAGAATTTTTTTTGTGAAAAATTGTCGCAAAAAGCCCAAAAAATAGATGAAATAAATTGCTAATAGATTTGTTCTTTCTCAATAAAACAAAAGTTTAAAAATGACTTTTCAAGAAAAATTAAAACTTGAATAAGTTCTTTTCTACTTCTTGGATTAAATTCTTTGGAACATCATTTACTTTAGCTCGTTTTCTGAACATGGCGAGAGAATCTTGCACTTGCTCTAAGATACGTTTGTAGCGCCCTTGCACAAGGCCTGCGTTTTTTGCCACAATTTTGAAATCTTCAAGGGTAAAATTTTCGCGTTTTCCGTTGAATGTCATCTGGTGCGTTCCGGTCCAGCGTCCCTTTGGATTGTAGGCGTAGGTTACATCAAAAGCTGGGGCGAGTTTCCAATGCCCGTGTTTATCCATTAGGAAACCTATGTTTTTTGTGTGGTCATCCTGGTTTCGAGCACAAATATTGAATACCGCTCTGCGATACATCTGCTCAATATCTGTCATAGTAAGCCCAATACGCTTTGCAACGATAAAAGCTTGTTCGTAGCTGTAAGCGCCTGCAAT
>JAGBSH010000028.1 GCA_017631885.1 Fibrobacteraceae bacterium | reverse complement strand
TATCGCAGCACTCGCTTGTTTAAGTTTTACAGAAACCCTCTGCGCTCGGTTCTTGTCATTGCGATGGAGTGAAACGACAGAAGCAATCCTTTTGCCAACGGATGGCCACGAGGCACAAGGCCTCTCGCCATGACAAGTTGTTTTTCCGCGACACTCGCTTGTTTAAGTTTTACAGAAACCCTCTGCGCTCGGTTCTTGTCATTGCGATGGAGTGAAACGACAGAAGCAATCCTTTTGCCAACGGATGGCCACGAGGCACAAGGCCTCTCGCCATGACAAGTTATTTTTTCGCGACACTCGCTTGTGGGGTGTTAGGGGCATAGCCCCTAGGGGAGGGGGTAGAGTAAGACCGTGAAAACGGGCTGGAACGAGGGGGATTCTTCCCCCATTTGATTTTGTTTTATTTTGGAAATGCTAATTTTTACTTTATGGATATAAATGATTGGCGGAAAAAGATTGATTCTCTGGAAGATTCACTTATTGCTCTTTTGAATGAAAGGGCTTCTTATGCGTTGGAAATTGGGAAATTGAAAAAGCAATTGGGATTGCCTGTTTTGGATGCTTCGCGAGAAAATGAAATTTTGGAACGTGTGGCGAAAAAATCGAAAGGCCCGCTTTCGGCTGATTCTGTGAAGCTGATTTTTGCTACGTTGATGCAAGAGACAAGAAAAGTAGAGGAATAGTTATGCTTTCAGGGCACGTTACTTTTGTTGGTTTTGGTTTGCTTGCAAGTTCTATGGCTGCTGCAATTAGAGCGTCCCGTTTGCCTTTGACTATTCGTGTCGTGAGTTCTCCAAATACACTTTCTCGTGCGCGTGAACTAGGCTTTGCCGATGAGACTTTTGCTTATGATGATGTGCAAGAGTGGGCTAAAGATACCGATTTGATTTTACTTTGTTCGCCTATTTTGCATATTTTGAAAATGCTTGAAATGTTGAAAAATGTTTCGGTGGATAAGCCAGTTATTGTTTCAGATATCGGGAGCACTAAAGCTGAAATTTGTAAAGCAGGTGCGTTGCTTCCAAAACCGTTTTTGTTTGTGGGTGGTCACCCGATGGCAGGGTCAGAAAAGCGGACTTTAGAATATAATGATCCGTCACTTTTTGAAAATGCTTTTTGGTTTCTTTGTCCGCAAACTTCTACGAAAAAAGAAGATTATACTTTGCTTTCTGAGCTGATTTCTTTTTTAGGTAGCGAACAGGTTTTGTTTGATGCAAATGAGCATGATGATACAATCGCTTGGCTTAGTCACATGCCACAAATGGTGAGTACGGCTCTTGCTGGGAATTTGCCAGAACGTTTGCTGAAAAATAATTACCAACATTTTGCAGGTCGGGGATTCAGGGATATGACGCGTATTGCTGCTTCTAGTTGGAATATGTGGCATGATATTTTTATGACTAACCGTAAATCGGTTTTGAATGCTTTGGCTGATTTTTCTAAAGGGATTCAGGTTGTTCAGGAGGCTCTTGAAAAATTGCCTTTGGAAGGTGATGCTTCTTTGCATGAAATTTTTGAAGCCGGAAACGCCGGGCGCGCTTCTTTGTTTACACCAGGTCGCTTGACGGCTCATGGCTTTTATGAAGTGAATGTGGCTTTAGAAGATTGTCCTGGTGCAATTCTTGCTGTTATGAAACCTTTGTCTGATGCTGGCTTGAATGTGCGCGATATTGAATTGATGAAAGTTAGAGAAAATGTTTCTGGTACGTTGTTGATTTCTTTTAAAACGAAACGCGAAGCTTTGCAAGCGGTTGATATTCTTTGTCTTGCAGGGCAAGATGCAGTTATTAGGGAATAAGAATGCGTAAGTGGAATGTTTTGCCTGATAGAGAAATGTTAGAACAATGTTTTGTTCTTTCTCTTTTGGTGAATGGCCGCACGCTTGTTCAGGAATGCGAACCGTCTCAAGAAGTTTTGCGATTCGCAGAAGCGTTGCAAGAATTTGGTTTGAGTTTTAAGCAAGTGGCTGACCAGATTGTTCTTGAAGGTGTTGGTATGGGGTATCGCGTTCCTGTTGTTTTGCCTCAAGATTTTTCTTTAAATGCAAATACCTTGATTCTTGCATTGGCTTCTAAAAATTCAGATACGGATTATACGATTCTTGCTTCAAGTGCAGAAGAACTTTTAGAAAAGAAAAAGTTGCTTTTGCATGTGGCTAAAGTGAATGTTAAAGAAGAAACAGAAAATTCTATTTCGTTTTCTTTTAAGCCTAAATCGCAAAATTTAATTTGTTCTAAAAATGGGAGTTATCCTTACCTGCAAAGGAATTTTGCGTTGCTCTCGGCGTTGGTTTTAGGAGAAACACTTGCATTTGATGAACGCATGGCAATTCGTGACCAATGGTCGTCAATGCTTAAGTATTTTGGTGTGAATCTAAGTTATGAAGTCCAGATGCCTGAATTTAAAGATGAGTTTGAACGCCGTTTGGCTAAAGCTCAAGGCATTAAAATGATTAAAACTTGGAAAACGTATTTAGATGAAACCCATACGCTTTCTCCAAGAGAATATTTTGTTCCAGGTGATGTTACTCTTGCTTCGGCTTATGCGTTGGCGGCTTTGCTTTCTTCTGCTCCAGAGCGAAAACAAGATGTTTTTTCAAATGTCGTTAGTAGTTCTAGTAGAGCGTCGGTATTTACGATTTTAAAACGTATGGGAGCAGAACTTGATTTTTTAGGAAAGCACGAACGTTTTGGAGAACCTTTTGCTGATTTAGCAGTTAAACCACTTTTGACAAAACGCTTGCAGGGTTGCCATTTTTCAGGGGATTCTCTTTCGGCTTCTATCGAAGAAATTCCTGTTTTAGCGGTGGCGGCGTGTTTTGCTGAAAAGGAAACTATTTTTCATTTGCCAGCAGAAGAAGTGGCTGGGAAGCGCCATTTGTTAGAACTTCTAGCAACGAATTTGCGAAAAACGGGTGCTGAAATTGGTGTTTATGAAGATGGTTTGGTGGTCCGTGGTAAAGAAGAACCAGATAGAGCAGAATTTGATTGTGAAGGGTTTCCAGTAATGGGGCTTGCTCTTTATGTTTTAAAAGTTGTGACTAAAAGTCCATTTGATATTATGGGTATAGAAGTTACAGAAAAGCTTTTCCCTAATGCTTTAGAAATCATAGATCAAATATGTGGTAAGGAGGCCTGATGCGTTTTTCAAAAATTGGCATTGTTGGCTTTAAAGCAAAAAGTTCTGAATTGCAAGCAGCATTAGAAGTGATTGCTAAGTGGGCTTTTACTCATAAAAGTGTTCGTTTTTACGCAATGGAAAGTTTGCGAACTTTAGTTCAAAAACCAATTCGTGTTGTGTCAGAACGAACCATGCGTTCTGTGGATTTGATTATTGCAATCGGTGGCGATGGCACTGTACTTTCTTCGGCTCGTTTGGTTTTAGGGACTTCTGTGCCTATTCTTGGTGTGAATGCCGGGAAAGTCGGCTTTTTGGCAGAAACTCGTGTAGAAGAATTACCTGAAATTTTAGATGCTTTACAAGCGGGGCACTTTACCACGCGAGAACGCATCATGATGAATGCCAAAATTTATGGCAAAAATGGTAAGCTTTTATTTAGCGAAACAGTTTTAAATGAAGTCCATGTAAGAGCAGATGGCCCTGAACGAATGGTGAACTTGAACGTTGATTATAATGGGGCTCACCTTACAGAATATTGGGCAGACTCTTTATTGATTTCAACGCCTACAGGTTCAACCGCTTATAATCTGGCGGCTGGAGGTCCGATTGTTCACCCGATGGCTCCGGTTTTTGTTTTGACTCCGCTTGCTCCGAGTAGCCTTTCAGTGCGACCGTTAGTGATTCCTTCTAATGCAAAATGCACTATTGCTTCTGCGGTAGAAGTTTCTTTGCGTTTAGTTTTTGATGGTCGTATTAGTTATACATTACAACCAGGTGAAACGATAGAACTTTCTAAAAGCGAAGCGGTTACGACATTTATCCGTATGCAACACGGCTTTATGGATGCTTTACGCGAAAAATTGGGTTGGACAGGCAAACCAAAGTTAATCTAGTTTTTTAGTTGGACTAATAAACCTTTTAAGTATTGGCCTTCTGGGAATGCTAAAGACACTGGGTGATCAGCCGGTTGCCCAAAGCGTTCAATAATCTGCAATTCTTTTTTGGCATCGGCAGCCGCGTCGGCAATTATTTTTTGAAATAAAGCCATGTCCATTAAACCAGAGCAACTGAATGTGGCAAGCATCCCGTTTGGAGAAAGCAATTTCATAGCGAGCAAATTAATGTCTTTGTAACCGCGAGCCCCTTTTTGTAAATGGTCTTTAGCTTCTACAAATTTTGGCGGGTCTAAAACAATAAGGTCAAATGTTTCGCCTTTATCACGGCATTTTCTTAAATACTGGAAAACATCGGCTTCGGTATGCGTGGCTTTTGCAGTAGGGAGTTTATTTTCTACAAGAAGTTCTTTAGCGATTTTTAATGCACTTTTGGAAACATCTACTTGATAAACATGAGATGCGTTTCCTTTTAAAGCAAACAAACCAAAACCACCTGTGTAACAAAAGCAATTCAAAACTTTCTTTTGATTAGAAAGTTCGCCAATTCGTTTTCTTGCATCGCGTTGGTCTAAATAGTAACCAGTTTTATGACCATTTCTGATATCAATTAAAAAGCGAATGCCGTTTTCTTCCATTGGTACTGGTGTTTCAGGCACATTGCCATAGACAACACCTTCGCGTTTTTCCATGCCTTCTTTTTTGCGGACATCGGAATCGCAACGTTCATAAATGCCGCGACAATTTGTTTTTTCAGCAAGAACTTTATAAATGATTTCTCTGTGTTTTTCTGGACCAGCGGCTAAAATTTCTACAGAAAAATATTCGCCGTATTTATCAATAATACAACCAGGAATGCCATCATTTTCAGCATAAATCAAGCGAAAAGCACTTAAAGGGTCTGTAATAGAAAAGCCTCTGCTTTCACGCAAAGCAATAGCTTTTTCAATTTTTTCTTCAAAAAAAGATTCGTTGATTTCTGCTTTTTCAAAAAAAGTCCAAAAGCGTGCGCGAATTTGTGAACTAGGAGAATAGGCGGCAATACCTAAAAAATCACCGTTATAAGCATAAACTTCAACAGAATCTCCGAATTCTGGATTGCCAGAAACTTCATCAATGGCTCCGCTAAAAATCCAAGGGTGTCGACGTATCGCCGATTTGTCGCGACCAGCTTTTAATGTTATCAATTTCATAAAGAAAAATTTAGAAAAAACTTTCTCGTTTTTTGGCTTTACTATTTTTGAATCATGTTTGAAACACTTTTTACTCGTTATCCGTTTTTCCGTTATATTCCAGCTATTTTAGGAATGGCTTTGATTTTTAGAATGTCAGCAACGCCTGGTACAGATTTAGGTTCTTGGGTTGCTCCAATGGATAAAGTTTTACATGGTCTTGCTTATATGTCTCTTGCTTTAGCTTTTTCACTTTGGGCTAAACCAAATTTGTGGGAAAAGAAAATTTGGAAAGCATTTTTAATAGGTTGTTTTTTGCCTGTTTTATATGGCGTAAGTGATGAATTTCACCAGACGTTTGTGCCAGGGAGAGATGGTGGTTTGCCAGATTTTTTAGCAGATTCTGTTGGAGCGTTGATTGGCTTTTTGGTTTACTTTTTTATTATGAAATTTTTTATTCTCGCAAAGAAATCTAAGGCGACTTCTCAAAATATTCAGGGTGATTCTTAAAGAATAAAATCATTTCATTTGTCAGACTTACAAAATTTTCTTCAACAGGTATTTCATTTCGTGAATGCCATTCTGCAAGAGAAAGTTCATTTTCTTCTAAAGTGATGTCTGCACTCCCATCAAGTTCACAGAAAAATCCAGCAAGTAAAGTATCAGTAAACGGCCATGGTTGGCTTTTATAATAGCGAATGTTTTTTACTTGTAATCCTACTTCTTCTTTGACTTCCCGGCAAACAGTATCTTCTAACGTTTCGCCGATTTCACAAAAGCCAGCGACTAGTGCGTAATTGGCTGTAGGACCATTTCTGTATTTAGTCAGTAGAATTTTATCTTGATGAAATACGCCTATAATAACGGCTGGGGAAATTTTTGGAAAAATTTGCAAATTGCATTTTGGGCAAAAGACCATGCGTTCTTTCGAATCGTGTTGTGTTTTACTTTGACAGCGTCCACAGTATTGATTGTTTTTATACCAATCAGCAAGTTGTAAAGCAATGGCAGAAACAAAAGCAATGTGTTTGGGCAAAACGTTTCGTAAATCTTTTCGCTTTATCCATTTTCCTTCAGGAAATTTTTTAGATAAAATGTCTTTTTCTTCATTTGTTTGTTCTTTGAAATAAAATGGAACAGAATCTAACTTAAAAAGAAATTGGTAGTTATCTGAAACATCAGGAGTTTCAATAAATTTTAAAAAATTATTTTCTTCAAGTAGAAAAATTTGGTTTTCAAAAGTTGGACAGATACATGCATTTGAACTAGAAACAGAATTTTCAAAAACATTCGAAAATTGATGCGGAAAAATATCTTGTATCATATTAAAAATCGCCTAGAAAAATAACTTCTCGTTCTAGTTTTATTTGAAAACGCTCGTAAACTTTTTGCTCTACATATTTAAAAAGTTCTGCAATTTCTTTTGCTGTTGCGTTTCCTAAATTGACAATAAAGTTAGCGTGTTTTTCTGAAACTTGTGCGTCTCCGATTTTAAAACCTTTTAACCCAGCTTGTTCAATAAAAGCACCAGGGAATCCTTCTTTTGGGCGTTTAAACGCAGAACCTGCATTTGGTTTATCTAAAGGTTGCTTTTCCCGTCTGCTTTTCATTGCATTTTCAATTTCACTTTCTAAAATATTTCGTTCTGATTTTGGTAATTTGAAAGAGGCTTCTAAAATTATTTCTTTGTTTTTTTGAAAAATCGAAGAACGGTAAGCGAAAGAGCATTCTTTGTTAGAATAAGTTTTTAATTCACCTTTTTCTGTAAGTGTTTTGACTTCTATTAAAGTGTCTGCAATTTCTTGGCCATAAGCTCCGGCGTTCATATAAACGGCGCCACCAATAGTACCAGGAATCCCGGCAAGCATTTGTAAACCAGCATAACCTTCTTTAGAAACTTTTCTAGATAAACTTCCAAGAATCACACCAGCCTTGGCTTTTGCAATCATTTGGGTCCCATTATCAGAAAGTTCAAAAGAATTAAAAGACTTGCCTAATTTTATAATCAAACCATTGTAGCCTAAATCAGAAATTAAAATATTGGTCCCTTGTCCAAGAATAAAAAGTGGAATGTTTTTATCAAGAGAAAAGTTTCTGGCAAAAATTAGCTCGTCAATAGATTCAATTTCAGCAAAAAAACGCGCATTCCCACCACATCTAAAAGAAAGGTGTTTTCGCATAGGGTAATTTTCTTGTATATTAAGAGCAGACATTAAAAACAATTTAGCAAGATGCAATGGGATAAAAAAAAGATTGATTCATTTAAAGCCTCGCTTTCGATAACTCTTGTAGCGAAAGCCCTTGGACTTTCAGTAGAAAATGGCCGTTGCCATTGTTTTTATCCTATGCGGCATGCTCATGGAGACAGAACGCCATCTTTATCTATTTCAGAAGCTAAAGGACTTTTTCGCTGTTGGGTTTGCCCTGATGTTCGCGGTGATGTGATTGATTTGGTGCAATTAGTGCGTGATTGTTCTTTCCCAGAAGCTTTAAAATGGCTAGTAGAAGAATTTCGTCCTTGGGAAAATTCTGAGCCTTTACAGACAAATGCAATGAATCCAAAGCAAGAAATAGTATTTCCAGAAGAACGACCATTGGTTTTAGAAGAAGAAATTTCGCCCACTTTGCACGATAAAGTAATTTTGTCTTTTTTGAAAAAATTAGTCCCAGTTGAAAATACTCAAGCGGCAAGTTGGCTTGTTCGTCGGCGGATTTTTAAATCAATTTGGAATAAAATGAAATTGCGTTATGTAGAAGATTATGATGGAATTTCCAAATCGTTACAAGAAGAATTTGGGTTAGAACTTTTACAAAAAGTGGGCTTGTTTAATAAGCGAGGGCATTTAAGGTATTACAAACATCGATTGATATTTCCTTATTTAGATAGCCAAGGAAAAGCTTCTTATTTTCAAGCAAGAAGTATTCTTGCAAATACATTTCCAAAAGAACAAAATCTGCCGGGCAGAGTCCCTTTTCCGTATAATTCAAAAATATTAGATGGCTCTCCAGATTGGGTGTATCTTTGTGAGGGCGTTGTCGATACACTTACACTCCTTTGTCGTAATATTTCTGCTGTCGGTATTCCAGGAGTCTCTTCGTTTAAAACAGAATGGGTGCCACTATTTAAAGGCAAAAATGTAATTATCTCTTTTGATAAAGATGAAGCAGGGCGTAATGGGGCATTAGTGGTTCAAGAACTTCTCAGTGTTGCAGGAATTCATAATGTAATTGGTGGAAATTTAAATTTGCCAGAAATGTTTAAAATGAAAGAAGGTTATGATGTAAATGATTTTTTTGGCGGTCGTAAATGAAACTATATTTTGAATAACTTAATTTTTGAATGATTGGAAGTTTATTTTGAAAAATAAAGTCTTGTGTGTGTTAAAATGGATTTACCGAGTGCTGAATTACATAGTGCGCGGGGCTTTACTCGTTGGTTTATTATATGCGGTGTTTTTTAGTATTGCCGGAACTTATTTAATTTATAAAACGGTTTCTTATGGCTATTCTATTTATGAAGCGGTAGATACTTTAAAAGTGACTCAACCAGTAATGAGTAAATACATGCAAACCTTGCAAGACTCATTAAAAGATTCATTACAAGAAACGGAATTTAAACACCGTTATGTTCCTTTAGATAGTATTAGCCCTTATTTACAACGAGCTGTCATTGCTAGTGAAGATGCTGGTTTTTATTTTCACCCAGGATTTGATGTGCGAGCGATTGCTGAAGCTCTTGCACAAAACCAAGCTCGTGGGAAAACAAAATTTGGTGGTTCGACATTAACGCAGCAATTAGCAAAAAATCTTTTTTTAAGCAACGAACGTTCTTGGGAAAGAAAATTCAAAGAATTTGCTTTTGCTCTTTTAATGGAAAAACAATTAGGGAAAAAGAGAATTCTTGAATTGTATTTGAATTATGCAGAATGGGGAAAAAATATTTTTGGTTGCGAAGCCGCTAGTCAAGTTTATTATAAAAAGAGTTGCGCCAAATTGAATATAGACCAAGCCATTAATTTAGCTGCTGTTTTGGCAAGCCCGACAAAGCACCACCCATATATGCGACAAAGTCAGTTTATGGCAAAACGCAGAACAGTCATTTACCAGAATATGTTTCCACCACGAGATAGTGTTTTAAAAGATTCTCTTGAAAAACTCCAGCAGCCAGTTGAAAAAGATACGACAAATGTTTTGTCTAACGATAATTCTGGTAGCATTTCTAAAGTAGAAAATCAAATTGAACAAGTAGATTCTTCAGCAAATACAGCAGAAGAATAAAAGTTAAACAGATAATTTTTTGAAAGATTCTAAATAGGCTAGCCAAGCTTTTTCTGGGTTGTCAGAACGCAACCAAGATAAATATTCAGAAGCTTTATAAGACCAAGCGAAAATATTTCGGATGCCCGCATCGTAAGAAACCAGAACAGAATCTGTGACATCTTGTTCTCTGCCTTCTTCTATCAAATAGCATTTTACCCACATCTGAGCTTCTTTATTAAATTCTTTTGCGGTTTTCATTAAACGCTCTGCGGTTTCTTTATAATGCTTTAAAACAAGTTCAGAAGAATCATTTCGCTCTTGGTATGGGTCAGAGGCGATTTCATCAACTGATGGTAAAGAAGCAATTTTATTCCAGTCATCGATTCCTGCAGGGAACCATGGTGGCAACATACAAACGGTATTTCTTTTTTGTCGTTCTTTTGCGGCATCAGTCATTTGACGCAAAAAGTGGACTAAAGTTGTTTCTCTGAATTCTAAAACTTCTGGTGTCAAATTATCTGGCATTTGAAAGCCATATGCCTTTTTAAAAAGTTTTTGGCAATTCGGACAACGACAAGCCCAATTATTCAAGTTCCCTTTTGCAAAATAAAAATGGGGTTCATCCCAAAAAATAGTTTCTGCTTTTGTTTCAGCAATTGTATCTAGCCAATTCATTAAGTAATCAATAAAAACCTGAGACGTTGGGCAAATGGCTGGTTGGATAGTGCCATCAGCACTAATTTGAGCTGTTCCAGGATTTTTTGCTACTAATTCAGAATAAGCTTCGCCACCAAAAACTCTTCCAACACCCCATGGATTTACATAAACAGAAAGCCCGAGATCTACAGAAATGTCTATGATTTCTTTCATTGTTTCACGATAATATTGCAAGTCTTCTTCGGAATAAGTATGCAAAACATGTGTGAAACCAGATTTTTTTAAATCTTGCATGTCTTGAAAAACATGTTTTGGGTTTCTGACCCCAAAATAGCTGACTCCGCGTTTTAAAGAGTGGTGGCTGACCATTGTGGGGAACCAGCTTTTAAAAAGACGTGTTCAAGAACAGCTTTCCAATCTGCTTCTGATACCGGTTTTTGAATCCAAAAAGAATGTTCTTGAACGTGAGGAAGCGGCATATCTCTTGGAGTAATTTCTACAATCCAAGATTCTGGGATACAATTATGCAATTTAGTCGCAAATTGGAGAGTTTCTTCTTGTGGTGGGGTAGCGTGATCTAAAACAATTAACGCAGGAGGTTCTCCTATAGCAAGAGGCGCTTCAATAGCAACAAGAGCTTGCCTTAAATTATGGCAATTATAAATAGCAGTATCAGGGACAAGGTTGTGTTCTAACAACCAATAAAGCGTCCATTCTGCAATTTCATCCAGATTAGAATCGGAATTTGGTGCTATGAAAAAAATGTGACCCACGAGGGAAATTTAACTTTTTTTTTAAGAGTTGTATCAAAATTTGTTTTAGAGTGGAGTTTTTAGGCATTAAAAATGAATTTTAGTCATAAAATAAAAAAAATCCCGATTCGAAGAATCGGGATTTCGCTGCCTCACTTGGGCTCGAACCAAGGACAATTCGGTTAACAGCCGAATGCTCTACCGACTGAGCTATGAGGCATTGTCGATTGACGTTCCCAAATATAAAAAAGCCTTTTGGACTGTCAAGGGAAAAAGTGAAAATATTTAAAAAAAGTGAAATTAATAGAGAATTTCCAGAAAATAAAGACTTGTTTTTGGGGTTATTTCTGTGGATTGAGAACTTTTAATGCTTTCTTTGAAGAATCAGATAGTTCTTTTTTAGAAAAATTCTTTTCAACAGATTCTTTGACAATTTCTTTTGCTGATTCTTTAATCTTTTGTTCGGTATTTTCTATTGCGGTATTTGTTTTTTCTTTTACAAAACCTTTGATGTCTGGAGCTGTATTGTCAATACCAAATAAGGTTAGTTCTTGTAGATATAAATTGTAAGCGACAGATTTTTGTCTAGCTTGTTCCCAACTACTAGTTAATGGAAGAATATGAACGATAGTTAAAATAAAAGAACAAATAAGAATTGATTTGAAAAGTCCAAGTAAAGCTCCGAGTAGACGGTTAGGTAAATTTAAAACAGTATTTGTAATGGCTTTATGCAAAAAACGTCCAAGAATACTGAAAAGCAAAAATGGAATAAGAAAACCGATAGCTATACAAATGATTTTTATAGTGGTTTGATTCCATTCAAAAATTCCAGAAAGAAAACTCCCTAAAATGTCATAACTGAAATAAGCTCCTACTGCTGCAGTACACCAGGCAACAATAAAAAATAATCCTTTTAGAAAGCCATACCAAATGCCTTGTAAAAGTAGAATACCACAAATAACTAGACAAAAAATATCTAAAGCTATCAAGAGAATAGTCCTTTAATGACAAAAATCAAGACAAATAGCAATGTCGGGGCTAAAGCACCAAGTCCAAAAATAATCCATTTTTTACGAGAATAATTCTGCTGGATTACATCAGTATAAGGAACTTGAGCGCAAGTTGCTCTAAGCCATTGGGCTAAAGGTAAATCTAATTGGCGTGGGAAATCAACCATTAAATTAGCTAAAGCGTCTGCTGCTGCTTGTGCGTCTTTGAAACGATTTTGTGGTTTCTTTTCAAGCATTTTGCAAACAAAATGACGAAGTGGTTTGGGAACGTCAGCAGGGAAGTGCTTTGGACTTAATTTGACGTTTAAAATAAATTGAGATGTTTGTTCAATGGTTTCACCACGGAAAGGATTTTTTCCCAAAAGCATTTCACTTGCAATAATACCTAAACTGAATAAATCAGATAAAGGAGTGACTGGCTGAGCTGAAATTTGTTCAGGACTCATATAGGCGGCTGTTCCAAGGACACTACCTGGTAATGTCATTTCTTGACCAGCTCCGGCGTTTCTAGCTATACCAAAATCAAGCAAACGAATTTTACCGTTTTTTTCAACCATCATATTGCTTGGTTTTAAGTCGCGGTGAATAATCTGGTGTTTATGGGCGCAAACTAAAGCTTGCAAAATTTCGTGGAGAATGTAACAAACGACCCAGACTGGAGGTCTTGCGCAAATATCTAAAATTTCGCGAAGATTTTTGCCATGGACAAATTCCATCGCAAGAGAAAGTCTGCCATTTCGTTCTTGCCAAACCGAGTAAGCATGCACAATGTTTGGGTGGTTCAAGTGAGCAAGCAAAATAGCTTCGCGTTGAAAACGCTGGATTAAGTCTTCATAGCCAGTAAGACTTGCCTGCATTTGTTTAACAACCACTTTTCGGGAAAGAGATGGGTCTTCACAGAGCCAAATTTCACCCATAGCCCCTTCACCGATTTTCTGAACAGGCTTATAACCACCAATTTTATCAGGAACTACTTTTTTGCGAGTTCTTTTAACGGTGGTTTTCTCTTTTTCCTCTGGTTTTGTTTTAGACTCCATAGATGTAAATATAGTTTTTCTTTTAAATGTTGTTTTAAATCACATAGAAAATATTTTTTTTATTACCTTTGGTAACGTTTGGGATATTCGGGGATAAAGGAGATATTATGAAGCATTCGTTGCTTGGTCTTTTTTTATTCTTTTTTGCCTTTTTCTTTGCTCTATTTTTTAATGGCTGTAGCGAAAGTGAAAATCTCAATGCACCAGATGCGTCTCTTGAAAATATTTCTTCTACATCTGTAGAAAATTCTCTTGTTCTTTCTTCTGGTGTAGAAAAAGATTCTTTATCTGTTTCTACTAGTACCACAAAACAAACTTGTGAAGAAAATGGTGCTTTTGCTTGGGTTTCTCAAGGGAGTACCTATAAAATTTGCGAAAATGGTGTTTGGAAAGAACATCAAGTAAGCGCATCAACAACAGGTTTTGACCCATGTAAATTTAATTTTGGAGCTGCTTGGCAAGCGGCAAGTGAAGATAAAGAACATTATGCTGGCGTCGATTACATTGCAGTGTGGTTAGGGGATAACGATTTTTACAATGCTTTTGAAGCAAGAATGATAGATATGTGTTTAGAAGTAAAAGCAACGCCAATGATTTATGCTTATGTCATAGCAGAATTTGGTAAAGACCATGGTCTTTCTGATTGTGATATGGCTAAAGAATCTACACATTGTACTCATGGAGCTTCTTTGATTAGGGAATTTTTTGCGGATTCTATTTTGTCTCGTTATAAAGCTTATACAGTAGGGATGCGCGAACAAATAGAATTTTATTATTCAATGGATCCAAAAGAATTTGAATCCATTTGGCTTATAGAACCTGATTTTTACCAATATTCTCATTCGGGGTCAGAACAAAAAGTGCGCTATGATAGCATAGCTCAAGTAGGTGGAGGTATTCCAGATTCTTTGATGGGTGTTTATTTTGAACAAATTGTTCAAGTTATAAAACAAGAATTACCAAAAGCAAAAATTGCAATAGACATATCTCCGTGGATAGAAAATCCTGAATCTTGGTATTCAAATTTTAATTTAGATGTAATTGATTTTGCAAGTACTTCAGGTGGTCGCACTTTAGCTGGTTCAGAAAAAATCCGTTCAGGAAACCCAATGACCTGGAAACAAATTGCTGAAATTACTGGTAAGCCAATTTTGGCTGATGCTGGCTATGATAAAGGCGGTAAAGGCACAGGGCATGCTCAAATTTGGGACGATGTTTCTAATATAAAAGCGCGTTTAGCAGATGGTGTTATTGGGGTTATGCAAATGGATGCAGCTCTTGATTACCCAAAACGTTTAGATACGATTCGTGTTCAATTAGAAAATCCATTACCACAATGTAAATTATAGTGATAAAACCTTTTGGTATTTGTCTTTGCTGGATTGTGAAAATTATTACCAACTCGCACAGGTGCGGTTGGTAATAATTTTTGTTTAAAGAATGTTATAAATAAATGCTGTAATGCTTAGGTTTCTTTTCTTGATTGGGGTAGTCCAGAATATAGTGTAAACCTCTTGATTCTTTTCGTTTTAAAGCGCTTTCAAGAATCAGTCTAGATGTTTGTACGGCATTTCTGAATTCAAGCAAAGCAAGAGAAATTTGATTTGACTTTTTCATTTCTGCATTCATAAGTCGTTCTTCTTGCTTAACAATTTCTAAACCTTTTTTAAGCCCTTCTTCTGTTCTGACTATGCTGCAATATTTCCACATTAATTTTTGCAGAGCAGAGCGTTTCTTTTTCCATTCCGTACCATTTTTGATAGATACAAAAGTGGATTTTGACGTAGGAATTTTAAAGGTTTCTTTTAAAATACCATTCTTTATAATGTCATCAATTGCTCGTAAAGAGAAAACAACACTTTCAAGAAGCGAATTAGAGGCTAGTCGGTTAGCGCCATGAACGCCTGTAGCTGCCACTTCTCCAGAAGCATAAAGTCCTTTTGTTTCTGAACGCGAATTGGTATCGACAAGAACACCGCCGCACATGTAATGTGCGGCAGGAACAACAGGGATCCATTCTTTGGTCATATCAATGCCCACTTCAAGACATTTTGCATAAATATTTGGAAAATGCGATTTTATGTCTTTAGGTGTATGCGCTGAAAGGTCAAGGAACATACAAGGTTCTTTGCGTTTTTCCATTTCTCTTTGAATAGCTCTAGTCACAATATCTCTTGGGGCTAAAGAGCGTAAAGGGTGGACTTGGTCCATAAATTCTTCGCCACTTTTATTTTTTAAGATAGCTCCAAAACCACGCACCGCTTCTGAAATTAAAAAAGGCTTTTTAAGTTTTGGGGCGTAAAGTGATGTGGGGTGAAATTGCATAAATTCCAAATCTTGTAAAGCATTACCAGCTCTTGCCGCAATAGCAATTCCATCTCCTGTACTATCTTGTGGGCAAACAGTATAACACCAAATTCTACCAGCGCCACCAGTAGCAAGAATCGTTGCTTTGGCAAAAATAGATTGGACTTCTCCCGTTTTTTGTAAAACAATTTTTGCTCCAATGCAACGTTTTTCTTTTTTGGATAAAATCAAATCATAAACAAATGCGTTTTCAATATAATCAATGCCTTTTGTCTTTTTTAAACGGGCTAAAAGTGCTCGCATCATTTCTTTGCCAGTTAAGTCAGCTGCATGCAAAATGCGTTTATGAGAATGCCCGCCTTCTAAATGCAAATCAAATTTGAGGTTTTCTTCATTTTTAGCGGCTGGTGTAAACTGAACACCCCAATCCAATAATTTTTGGATAGTTAAAGGCCCGCTTTTGGTAAGAATTTCTACTGGTTTCTTTTTGCAAAGGCCAGCCCCAGCTTCTGCCGTGTCAGCAATGTGTAATTCAAAAGAATCTTTTTTTGAAGTAACGGCAGCAATACCGCCTTGTGCGTAATTTGAAGAACCATCAGGTTTTGCCCCTTTGGTTAAAATGAGAACAGAAAGTCCCTGTTCGGCTGCATAAATGGCAGCAGAAAGTCCGGATATGCCGGCGCCTAAAATAAGAATATCGTACAAAAGAACCTCCAGAAGAGTCCTAGAATACATAAATAGAAAAATTTTGCTATATTTGCCTCCAAATTTAACGGAGTATTTTCTTAATGCTGACTTGGATAAACGAAAAAGCTAAATGGATTATTGCAATTTCTGCAGTAGGAATCGGTGTCGGGCTTTTGGCTATGGACAACATTCCTGATCAAGCGGTCCGCTTTCCTCTTGGTGAAGTTAATGGTCGTACTATTGCACCAGAAGAATTTGATTCTCGTGTAAAGACTATTACAGAAAACCAACGTGGTAAAACTTTTGAAGACGAACAATACGCAGCATTACGTGCCGATGTATTCCGTTCGTTTGTTCGCCAATATGTTTTAGAAGAAAAGGTTCAAGAAAACGGTTTGGGCGCTTCTGTTGCTGAAATGAAAGATGAATTGCTTCGCAATATGAATGTGGTGCGTAATCTTGTTGGACAAGAAGCTCAACAACGCCTTTACATGATTCAGTCTAGTGCTGCAAATGCAGAAGAAGCGAATCAGAGAATCCAGCTTTTCTTAGGTTCTTTGCCTAAATTCCTTGTGGATACAGCATTTACACAAGAAGAATACGAACAATGGCTTAATTCTTCAGAAGCTTACGAATGGGCTTCTATGATGCGCTATGAACAAGAAATGAAAAACAGCACCATTCCAATGAAGCAATTGCAGACATTTGTTGCTGCAGGAGTTCATCCGACTTCTTTAGAAGCTCGTTTTTCTGCCAATCGTCGTTTGCAGGAACTAGACCTCCAAGTCGCTTCTGTTTCTTTGGCTGATTTTAGCGTAGATCCGGCTTCTATTGATTCGGCTGCCGTTATAGAATATTTCAATGCAAACCCAGATAGTTTCTTTGTTCGTGAAGATGTAATGCGTGTAGAATACGCTTTGATTCCATTACAACCATCAGCAAAAGATGATGCTAATATCCGTGATTATGCAATGACTCTTTATAACCAACTTTTAGATTCTTCTGCTTCTTTTGCTGAACTGGCTCGTTTGTCTTCAGAAGATCCAGGAAGTGCAGAACAAGGTGGTATGCTTGGTGATTATACTGCTCGTGGCGCTTGGGTAAAAGAATTTGAAAACGCCGCATTCGCTCTTGATTCTGGCGCTATTTCTGAACCAGTTCGCACTCAATTTGGTTATCATATTATTCAATCTCATGGAAAAATGACTGATTCAACAGGTGTTGAAAAAGTAAAAGCAGCTCATATCTTGATTACTGTAACTCCATCTTCTCAGACAGAAGACAGTCTTTCAGCAATTCTTGCTTCTTTAAAAACAAGTGCTGAAAGTGGCAAGGCTTTCAAAGATGCAGCTAAAGAAATGAATCTTGAAGTAAAAGAAAGTGCTTGGATTCCTCGTCAAGGGAACATTCAGGAAACTGGTTACTTACAAGGTTTCTCTTCTTTCTTGTTTGCAAATGAAAATAGCCCAGAACCACAAGGTGCTTATTCTAATGTTTTGAAAAACAAAAAATTTGTACTTCTTGCATTCAAAAAGGATAGCTTAGTGGCTGGTGAACGTCAGATTGGTCCTTATTTCGATGATATTCGCAATACACTTGCAAGAAACGCTTCTGCTAAAGCAGCAAAAGAATATTTGACTTCTGTAGAATCTCAAATTAAAGTATGGAATCCAACAGATTCTGTTTTGCCAACAGTAGAAAAAGTAGCTTGTGAAAATGCTCATTCATCTGTTGATGGTTTTGTAGCTGGTATTGGTTATGGTTCTCCTATTTTGTCTAAAATTCTAAAGACACAAAAAGTAGGCGAATGGGGAACACCTATTGAAACAGAATCTGGTGCTGTTTTAGTTCGCATTAATGCTGTTTCTACTCCATCAGAAGAAGCTTTGAATGCTGCTGTTTCAGAAGAAGTTTTGAATTCTTACCGTTTTGCTTCTTCAACAGTGGTTTCTGATTACGTTCAAGAATTGGAAGCTTCTGCAGATGTAGTTAATAATTTAGATCTTTACTATAAAGATTAATGCCTAAAATTTGAGGCGCGTTCGTCTAGTGGTCTAGGACGCTGGCCTCTCACGCCGGTAACATGGGTTCGAGTCCCATACGCGCTATAAAGACGTTTCGTTAAACTGGAGCGTCTTTTGTTTTGTTGGAATAACATTTCAAATGTTGATAGGAATATTTAAGATTTTTTATTTCGGGATTTTACTATATTTGGCGTTATGGAAAAAGAAAATGAATTTGAACAAGAAACAGAAATTTCAGCAGAAGTTTCTGTTGAATCTTCTGCTGAACCTGTTGTTCAGGATTACACTTCCCGCAAAATTCTTCTTTGGGAAAATGATGACGCTCGCCGTCACGCAGCGTTAGAATTTCTCTCAGATTTGTTGACAGGTGCTGAAATTCAAGCCGTTGCTTCAGAAGAAGAAGCCATTGAAATTTTAGACGAAGATGATTGGGATACTTTTGTTGTAGATTTTATGAACGAAGGTGTTTCTGATAGTGAATTTGTAAAGAAAGCCAATAATTATCCAGCAGCGATAGTGGTAGCTATATCTTTTGCCTTCTTGGAATTAGAAGAAAGAGATTCTGTAAAATTAGAACAAATTCGTCGTCTTTTTGATATTGAAAAGGCAACAGCTCCTATCAGAGCTTCGTAGTATCTTTTTAACATGATTTGACCTTGTAATTGGAAGCCCAATTGCAAGGTCTATTTTTTTGAATTGTAATGAGATTTGATTTTTTCAAATGTTTCTTCGCTGATAATGTGCTCCATACGGCATGCATCGGTTTCAGCAGTTTCAGAAGGAACGCCAATAGAAATTAAAAAGTGTTTAAGGATTTCATGACGTTCAAAAATGGAGGTTGCTAATTGCTTACCTGTTTCTGAAAGAAGAATCGTTTTATGTTCACCTAGAGTAATGTAATCGTTTTCTAAAAGAATCTGGATAGCTCTGCTGACACTTGGTTTTGAAACATTTAAAGCTTTAGCAATATCAACAGAGTGAACTGCAGAAAGTTCTTTTTGCAACCTTAATATGGTTTCTAAATACATTTCACCAGATTCTTTAACAGACATATTTTTCCTTTGATAATAACTTAATATAGATTATTTAATTCAAGATGTTTTAGCTTAAAGGTTACTAGGCGTAATTGTTTAAAGGTACTGCAGCAGTAAGTGCAAAAAAGCCAAATTCTGTTGTAGCTTCTGCTCTCAAATAAGCGTAATCGGCATTCCGGACAAGAATGTCATTTTCAAAAGGAGCAAGAACTAAACTTTCTTTCAGCAAGATTTCTTTGTTTGCCAATTTTTGATTAGGTAAAAGTTCTCGAGCAAAAATTTTAATGGTTTTGAAAAGTCCTAATTCTTTATTGCTTTTGGCAAATAAATGAAAATTATTTTCTTTATATTCCCACCATAAAGCCGGGCCATCTGTTATATACAAAGAGTTTTGGTTAAAAGCTTGTTTTAAATTTTCACAAGAAAGATTATCTGCTTTAATAACCGTTCTGACTTTTCCAAAAATGTGGAAGCGGTTGTGGCGTAAAGAAACAAGTGGAAATTTTACGGAAACACAATCGTTCAAATCACCGTGAGCGTCATTGCCGCCAATAGGCAAAAGAAAGTTACCTTTTCCAAGTTCTTCTACCCACCATTTTTTCCCTAAGAAAAAGCCTTCATCTCTAGAACCATTCCAAAATTGAATGCCTTTGATTTTATTACTCTTATGGGAAATGTCTTTAGATTCCCAATAACCGCGGCGGAAAATAAACTTTTCAAGAGCTCCCATAGGGGCCTTGGGGTGGGCCGCAAAACAAGGCGCTTTTGTGGTTTCTAAAATTTTAGAAATAGAAAGTGTCGGAGAATTTTTTAACCAATAACGCCCACAATCTCCTAAGCCTGGAATGTAGTTTTCAGGCGCAAAAACTGTCATGTGTACGTTCTCTCCTTTTGAGTTTCCGGCTGAAACTTCTTCACCTGCAACTAATAATGGGTATTTTTCAAGATTTTTAATCTCTTCACGAAGGCATTCAAAGCGAGAAACAGGTTCAGTTTCTTTAGTATAGTCGTTTTCAGAAAAAGCAAAATCATAAGCGTGATCAGTTAAGCAGACAAAATCAAGGCCTATAGCTTTTGCCGTTTCTTGAAATATTTTCGGAGTCGCTCCAAATTCAACATGGTCAGAAGAATAGTGCGTATGGCAATGCATTTCGCCAGCAAAGTATCCAGAAGGTTTTGGAAGTTCTTCTTCAAGAACCTGAAATTCTAAGGGCTTTGGAGAGAGAAATGGAAAATTCCAACGAGAAAATGTTTTTAGTTTTGCCCCTTTTTGAACAGAGATTTTTGGGAAAACTTTATATTTACCAAAAGATAAGTTTCCTAGTTTAATTGGAATAAAAGTAAAAGATTTTTCAATTTTTAGATTTAATGGAATTTCAAGTTTTGTTTTGTGGTTTTGTTGTTGGATTTCAATTATGGCTGTTTTTAATTCTACTGGAAAAAGGTTGGCGTCTTTTATTACGAGAAATATAACAGGTTCACTGCCTTTTATAAATTGGAATGGGGCATCAAAGAAAATTTCGGGCCAAGGTCGAAAAAGCAAAGACCATGGGAGTTTGAATTTGAAATGAGTCTCTGCGTATTTTGGCGTATCAAAGAACAGTAAACTCATTATTTACTCTCAGTTTGTTTAGGTTTTGATTCAATTACTCCAAAACTCACTCTTATTTGTAATTGCAAACCGCCTAAATCCCAGCGAGCATTGTCTTCTTTTGTTTCGGTGTCTTTTGTATAAATTGGAACAATTGTTGAATAAGGTTTATTTGATTCAATAGTAATGCTATTAAAGCCTAAATCGCCATAGATTTTTATGCCTTTCCAAGAACCAATTAAATAACCAAGACTTAAACCAAAACCATTTAATGGAGAATTTTCTGCTTTTAAAACGCCCCAAGAAGAATAAATTTCTGTGCCAGGAAGCATCCAGTAAAAGCGTAAAGAAACGCTGAATAATTCTGAATCTGAAAGACTGATAATTGAAGAAGGAATAGCTAAGCGGTATTCTAAAAACAGAGGTACTGCTTGTAATGTGTAATGATAATTGTGAGTTTTTTCTGATTTGTCTGTTAAAACAATAGATTCGTTGTCGTATATAAATCCCATACCTAAACTTAAGAAATGGTTGTCTAAAAGTTGGGCTTGTAAACCAGCATAAAGAGGAATCGCTAAATTGACTTTTTGAAAATCCTGTCGTGAAACAGCTAAAGATTCCGCTTCAGTCCTTGCTTCTGTTTTTAAATCATTATAAATGGTATCGACTGCTTCTTGGAATTTATCGCGGTCATCAAATCCTAAAAAAGAAACTCCAGATTGTAGAAAAAGAGAAAGTCTTGCCGATTCAGGCTTTTCATTAGAAACAGTTGTTTCTCCAGCTAAGGCATTCCATGAACAAAGAAAGCAAAGAATAAAAAACAGCCGTTTCATTAAGCGCCCTAGAAAATCATTTCTTTTTTATCGTCTTTACGTTGTCTTATTTTTTCTTGTTCTTTACGGACGCGTTTTTCAAATTTCTTTTCAGCTTTGGCTATTTTCTTTTCTGCTTTGGCAATGTCTTTTTGGAAATCTTCTAAATCAACGTCTTGTGGAGGATTTTCTTTAGCAATGGTTAAGTATTCACGGGCTACATTGAATTGATCAAGTTCTGTATAACAAAGAGCTATTAAAAAGAATGCTTCACTACGGCGTTTAGAAAGAGGGTAAACTTCTAAAAATTCTTTGAGGTAAATAACAGCGGCTTGAGGTTCTTCCATCCGGTAATAAAGCTTTGCTGTTTGGTATTCTCTTTCGGCAAAGCGTTCCATGAGCTTTGCTCTGTAGAAATTCACACTATCTTGTAAAGGAGATTCTGGGTAGTTAGAAAGATAACGTTCGAAATCTTTCATCGCAATGGTCGAATTAGCTTCGTCGCGAGCGGTGTGGTATTCCATATTAAAAGAAGAAATAGCTTTTCTGAATTCTGCCGTTTCTATAAAGGGAGACCCCGGGAAGTTCAAAATAAAGCTCCCGTATTCACCACGGGCTTCAATCCATTCTTCTAAATTAAAGTGAGCTTCGGCTAAAAGGAACTGGGCTTGTTCCATATACCCCGTACCGGCACAGAGAGTTAAAATTTCTTCTAGAGGTTCTTTAACGCGGCCAAATTTACCATCTTTGAAAGCAGCATCTGCTTTGTCGTAACGAGCTTTACACATAGCCGCTCTTTTAGCGTCGTCATCTTTAGGTGCAGAAGAACAAGCAACAAGACATAAAAGACTTGTATAGAACAGGCAGGCAATAGACTTTTTAAAAATAAGCATGAAACAATCTTTTTTTTTATTATTATTTCGTATGTTGAAAATGTAGAAAAAACCGCGATTAAAAAAAATGATTTTAGCAAGGTATATCATCAAAGAACATATTGCGCCGTTTGTATCGGCTCTTTGTGTGATAACCTTTTTGTTTGTAATAGATTTTCTAGTCAAAATTTTAGATAATGTTCTTTCAAAAGGAATCCCTTGGGCGACCGTTCTTGAAATTTTTGTTTTGAATCTGGCTTGGATGCTTTCACTTTCAATTCCGATGGCAGTTCTTGTCGCTTGTCTGATGGCTTTTGGGCGTCTTTCTGGAGACCAAGAAATTACAGCGGTTAAAGCGGCCGGGGTTTCGCCATTAGTATTAATGCGACCCATTTTACTTGTCGGCCTTTTACTTGCAGAGTTATTGGTTCTTTTTAATAATTGGGTCTTGCCAGAATCAAATCACCGTTCTGTAGAATTGATGTCGGCGGTTTCAAGAAAGCAACCCCATGCTTTTATTGATGCCGGGCGTTTAATTACACAATTTCCTGGAGTCCAGCTCTGGGTAAATCGTATAGAGCCTTCAAGTGGAAAACTTTATGGCGTGCAGATTTTTGAAATGGAACGCAGGGGCCCACCACGTTTTGTATATGCAGATAGTGCAGAAATGCGTTATGTTGATGGCGGAGCTACTTTATTGTTGACTCTTTATAGTGGTGAAAATCATGTGGCTGATGCAGAAACGCCAAAGAATTATTTTCGGATCCGTTTTTCTACGCAAGAACTAGCGATGGCTAATGTCGATGATCGTTTAGAACGCCGTGATAGAACGCATAGAAGTGATAGAGAAATGCCAATAGAAATGATGCTTGAAGTGGTTAATCAAGCAACGTTTTCTTATGATTCGCTCAAGAACTCTTATGAAGAAAGATTGTTCCCGGGTGTTTTTGGAACAATTAATCGACTAAAAGAAATTAAGGATATACCAAAAGATGTTTCTTTACCAGAACTTGATTCTGCTGAATTTTTCCGGGCGTTGAAAAAAGTAGAACTTTTAGAACGAACTCAAGAACGTTCTGTTAAAAGTGCTGTTATGCGATTAGAAGGTGAAAAGAAACGCAAAGCACAATATTTAGTAGAAATCCATAAAAAATTCAGCACATCATTTGCGTGTTTTGTCTTTGTGCTTATTGGTGCGCCTCTTGGAATTATGGCAAGAAAAGGTGGGATTGGTACAGGTATTATTTATAGTTTAGCATTTTTTGTTCTTTATTGGGTGAGCCTTATTGGTGGTGAAAATTTTGCAGATAGATTAATTGTACCTCCCGAAGTGGCAATGTGGTTTTCAAATGTAGTTATTGGGATTTTTGGAATTTTTATTACTTGGAAAATGCAAAAAGATTCGTATTCAGGAGAATCACCACTTTTACGTTTACGTCGTTTTATTTTGCAGAAACTGCCACATAAATTCAGGAAAGAAAAATGAAATTTTCCCGTTACCTTATCTGGAATTTTTTGAAAATGTTTTTCCTGATTTTTATCGGGGCTATTGTCATGTTTGTTGTTATAGATTTTGTCGGAAATATTCGGACATGGCTTACAAGAGAAATGAATGACGTTGTAGATTACTATTTATGTTATCTGCCAAACATTGTTTATTTGATTTCTCCGGTGGTTTTATTTTTAGCAGTTATTGCTTCTGTTGGCAATATGGCTAAACACCTTGAATTAACAGCTGTTCAAAGTTCTGGACGGAGTATGTTCAGGGCATTACAACCGATATTCTTTTTTGGACTTTTGGTTACGTTAGGTTCTTTTGTTTTAAGCGAAACTATTTTGCCAGAAGCTAATTACAGGCGTTTAGAAATTATGGAAACTAATGCGCAAAAGAGAAAAAATAAGCGCGTTAAAGAAAAACGGGATTTTGCTTTTATTGACAGTGAAAAAGCAAGTTGGTTCTTTAGGCATTATTCAAGTGTTTCTAAAGCAGGCCGTGATGTTTTATTGTTATTTAAAGAATCTGGTCAATTAACAATTCGTTTTGATGCAAGACGCATTCGTTTTGAAAGTGTTGACGAAGTCATTAAAATTTTTGAACGCAGGCCCGAAAAATTTTTGCCTTCAATTGATTCTTTAAAGACTATACTTGCTAGTCGAGATTCTTGTTGGCTTTTAGAAAAAGGTTTTAAACGGAATTTTTTACCAACAGGAAATGTGGTCACAGAATCATTTTTTTATTACCCGCTTTATGAAGTTGAAACTTTACCAGAAGATTTTATCAATGAACGCCAAACTGGCGATGAAATGAACACAAAAGAAGTTGAAAAACGAATAGGAGTTCTTAGACGTTCAGGAGAAGATACTCGGACTCTTGAAACAGCATTCCATTTTAAATACGCAAGCCCATGGACAAACTTTATTGTTTTGTTGATTGGAGCCGCTCTTTGCCATCGCTTTAGCCGTTCTGGAGGGCTTTCTCAAAAATTTGGGATAGGTCTTTTTATAATTTTTAGCTATTATATAATAATCCGTTTAGGATTAAAGATGGGTGAAAATGGTGCGCTCTCACCATGGCTTGGTGCTTATGGGCCTCATTTTATTTTTCTAGCGATTGCTGGTGTCTTGTTGTATCGGTCTTTTCGCTTATAGGTGGTGTAATGAATAGTAGGTTGACTTATATACTTTGTTCCTTGGGTGGAATCTTTGTAGGTCTTTCTTTTTTAGGCGGGCTTTGGATGCTTCTTGCTCTTGTGGGGTTGCTCGCTTTTGTTTTTGCTTACATCTATAACTCTAGTCGTGATTCAAGTGATGCTCCGATTCCATCGGTTATTCAGCGTTCTGGAGATACAAGTTCTTTTAAAATGGCTCGCATTACAACAAAAACAGCTTTAGTAACGACTTTAGCTCCAGAACATGTGCAAGAAGAACCGCTTATTGGCTATAAACAAGAAGAATTGTGGAGAAAAGTAGACCAAGAACTTTCACAATCATTAGGCAATGAATTGACTATTCTTTTGCGTTTGATTCCTAATATTCATACAGCCGCTTATTTTCTTTTACGCAGCAAAGAAAATGTTTTTATTCCATTAAAAGTTGTTGGTGCAGGAGCTTCTAAAATAAATGGTCAAGCTCGTATAGGAGCACAATCTAGCTCTTTACTTTCAAGGCTCTTAAAAGTAAATGAAACACAAATACTTGAAGGCGATTTAACTAGTGGAAAAGCTTTACAAATTTATAAAGAAGATGTCCCTGTTAAATCAGTCTTTGCTATTCCTATAACAAACCAAAAGAAAGTCCGTTGTGGCTTTTTAATGATAGATTCTTTGCAATTAAATGCATTCAATAATCTTTCTCCAGATGTGCTTCCATTTGCAGCTGGGATAATGCAACTTTTAAGCACTAAAATTTATGCAGCGGCCTACAATTATATTCAACAAGAACAATATGCTGTTCTTTATGAATACCAGCAGAAATTTTTTGACTCTATGTCTGTAAAAGATGTTTATCGTCATATAGGTGAATATATTGAAAACTATGTGCCATTTGATCGTATGATGCTTCTTGCACGTGATTTGCAAGATGAAGACAAAGGTAAAGTAGTTGTTGCAAAAGGTGAAGATTCTGATTTCTTTAAAGATATGGAATTTTCTTTAAATGATAAAGGTGTGCTTGTTTATGCGTTAAATAGAAGTATGCCTATAGAACGCCTTTTGAAAAACGATAAAGGAGATTTTACGATAAGATTCAATGCTGAAGAACGGCGTAATGATTCGCTTCATTATTTATGCGCAACCTCTTCAACATCAGATATTCCTATTGCTAATTTCACAATCGCTCTAGAAAAGAAAAATCCGACTGCCTATTCTGAACACGATAAAATAAGGCTTAGAACAATTGCTAGAACAGCAAGCTTTGCACTTGAACGCGTTGTGCAATTTGAAAAAGGAAAAGATTTGGCAATGCGAGATGGTTTAACAGGGCTTATGAACCATCGGACAATGCATGAAAAACTCAATATTGAAAAAATGCGCGCAGAACGCCAGAAAATCAACATTGGTTTGTTGATGATGGATATTGATAAATTCAAGAGTATTAACGATACTTATGGTCACCCGGCTGGTGACGAAATCATTAAAGGAATTGCAAAAACTATTGTTGCAGAAGTTCGCTCTGAAATAGATATTGTCGCTCGTTATGGTGGCGAAGAATTTGTTGTCGCTTTAATAGATACTTCTGAAGCAGGCTTAAAAGAAACAGCAGAACGCATTCGGCTTGCAATTGAAAAAGCTAGTTTCGATATTAAGCAAAAGCTTCCATTAAAAGTGACGGTAAGTATTGGGGCTTATTTAAAACGTCCAGATGGTCGCTATTCTATGGCAGAAAGTTTAAAGTTTGCCGATTCAGCGCTTTATAAAGCGAAAGAAGGCGGGCGCAATCAAGTGGTAGAATATTTAGAAACAGAACCTGAAAAAGGTGTCATTTTAGAAGAGGCACATCAGTAGTTTTATGTTTACTTTATTAGACTGGATTGTTCTTGTTGCTTTTTTTGTTTTTTCTCTTTTAGTTGGTTTATGGGTTTCAAGACCTAGTCGCGAAAATAAAAATTTTAAAGATTATATGTTCGGCGGCGGGAAAATCCCTTGGGTTGCTGTGGGAATAAGCCTTATTGCTACATCAGTCAGTGCAACCACTTTTTTAGGTGCTCCTGCAGATGTCTATGGCGCAGACATGCGTTTTTTAATGTTTCAAATAGGAGGCTTTTTAAGTATTGTTGTGGTGGGGATTGTTTTTATTCCCAGGTTCCGTAAAGCCAATATTCAGAGTGCTTATGAACTATTTGAAAGGAGTTTTTCACCATCAGTTAGGCGTTTAGCAGCCATATTTTATTGTTTACATTTATTGCTTAGGACAGGCATTTTATTATATGCACCCGCATTAGTGATTTCTAAAATTTTAGACTGTAACCTTTATGTAGCAATTTTAATTACAGCGGTCCTTGCGATTATTTATACATGGTTTGGCGGAATTAAAGCTGTTATCTGGACAGATGTTCTCCAATTTTTTGTTTTCTTTTTTGGTGGAGTACTTGTTTTGTATTTGGTGGCAAAGTCTTGTGGTGGCTTGGCTGTTATGGCTGATTTGGCTTCACAAGCGGGTAAAACAAAATGGTTTGACCCTTCTTTATCGCCGGCTCTTGATAGGACTTTGATTTCTGCTGGCTTTGCTTATGCTGTATTAGAAATTGCTATTCGTGGCTGTGACCAACAATTTGTCCAACGCTATTTAAGTTGTAAAAGTCCAAAAGCAGCTAATGCGTCAAGTATTTTGAGTATGGTTCTTGGGGCTGTTATTTCTATACTTTTTTATTGGGTAGGGGCTGCTTTATTTGTTTTTTATAAAGTGAAAAATGTGGCACCATTACCTGATTCCGTTGGGCAAAACGAGGTATTTCCGCATTTTATAGTCAATGCTTTGCCGCAAGGGATAACAGGTCTTATTGTAGCAGCTATTTGTGCAGCTGCAATGAGCAGTCTTTCAAGTGCTATTAATTCATTAAGCAATACAACCGAAAACGATTTACTTTTAGCAGACACGTCTTCAGAAAAAAGCCTTCGTCGAGCCAAAGTTTGGACTGTTCTATGGGGCCTTTTAGGAATTGGCGGCGCCTTCTTTGCAGCAGCTCAGCAAGGTTCGCTTTTAAAAAGTGCGCTTTTCTTTACAGGACTTTTCACTGGGCCATTGCTTGGAATGTTTATTCTTGCCTTTTTTGCAGGCAAAATGCTTCCTAAAACAGTGATTGCTGGAGTATTCTGTGGCATGTTTTCTCTTTTCTTATTTCAAGGAATCAAACCTCTGGGAATAGACCCATTATTTGAAAATGTATTAAGTTGGCCTTGGATGCCTTTAATTAGCATGAGTGCAACGGTCGTTTCGGCCTTAGTCTTGAATTTTATTTTTAAAGAATCCTGACCTCTAGTGCTAGACAGAATTCTTAAAAATGTCATTAAATGCTAATAAGTGTCTTATAGTGGGATTTTTATCATTTTTTTCTAGCGTTTTATAAAAGCTTTTGTTATCTTTAAACCTATATCTTGGTTTTGAAAAAAAAAGAACCACAAGATATAGTTTTCTTTCCTAAAAAGGTTTTGATGGCTTATTTTTGGGATTGGGGTTTAAATTAGTTGTTTTTTAACCGATTTTTTTGTTAAAAACGTTTCATATAAGGTGTGTGTATATGATTTGGCAAGTTCGGAAAAGAGATGGGCGTACAATGCCCTTCAATATGGATAAGATAACAAGTGCTATTGAAAAAGCACTTCGTGCTTCGGGCGAACTTTCTGAAGAAATTCAGGCAGAAGCTTCTCAGTTGGATTTGTTGAATGTTGGTAGTAATACAATCCAACGTCGTGCAATGGAAGTAGCTAGTGGTGTGGTCGGGCGCTTAGAAAGCCTTGGATTAGAAAGCCCAGACATTGAACAAATTCAAGACGCCGCAGAATATGTTTTAGGTGAAATGGGTTTACAAGAAACAGCTAAAGCATTTATTCTTTATCGTGCTGAACGTTCAAGAGTCCGTGAACTTAATACACGCTTAATGAGAACTTTACATGATATCACTTTTAGTGATGCAGCAAAGTCTGATTTGAAACGTGAAAACGCAAACATTGATGGCGATACAGCAATGGGAACCATGTTAAAGTATGGTTCAGAAAGTGCAAAGCATTTTTATACATCCATTATGCTTAAGCCAGAACACAGTAGGGCTCACCAAGAAGGCGATATCCATATTCATGATTTGGATTTCTACTCTTTGACAATGACTTGCTGTCAGATTGACTTGCAAAAGCTTTTTAAGAATGGCTTTAATACAGGGCATGGTCATTTACGCGCACCAAGAGACATTCGCAGTTATGCGGCCTTAGCAGCTATTGCAATCCAAAGTAACCAGAACGATCAGCATGGTGGTCAATCTATTCCGAATTTTGATTACGCTATGTCCGATGGCGTTCGTATTACTTATCGCAAATTCTATCAATCCAATCTTTTAAAATCGCTTTCACTTTTAACAGGTAAAGACCAAAAAGATTTAGAACAAGATATCAAACGCTTGCATGCAGAAATGGACGAAGTAGGCCTTCGCCCAACATTAGAACCTAATCAAGAATTTGTCGATGCTGAAGCTCGTGAACTTTCAAAAATTTTTGATCCTGAAATTGTTATTCAAGCACAAAAATTTGCAGAAAAAGAAGCTTATGCAGAAACAGATAAAACGACATTCCAAGCAATGGAAGCATTTGTACACAACTTAAATAGTATGCACAGTCGTGCTGGTGCTCAAACGCCGTTTTCAAGTATTAACTATGGTATGTGTACAGAACCAGAAGCTCGTATGGTTATTCGCAACTTGCTTCTTACAACAGAAGAAGGTTTAGGTGGTGGCGAAACCGCAATTTTCCCTATCCAAATTTTCCGTTTAAAAAGTGGTGTGAACTTGCGTGAAGGCGACCCAAACTACGATTTGTTTAAACTCGCTTGCCGTGTAAGTGCAAAACGCTTGTTCCCGAATTTCAGTTTCCAAGATGCTCCATTCAATTTAAAGTATTACAAAGAAGGCCATCCAGAAACAGAAATTGCTTACATGGGTTGTAGAACTCGCGTAATTGGTAACGAAGTGGACCCATCAAGAGAAATTACTTTTGGACGCGGTAACTTGAGCTTTACTTCTATTAACTTGCCTCGCATTGCCATGAAAGTAAAAGGCAAAGAACTTTTCTTTAAAGAATTGCAACGCATTTTAGAAATGGTCCGTGACCAGCTTCTTGAACGTCTTGAAGTCCAGAGCCGTAAGCAAGTTAAAAACTTCCCATTCCTTATGGGACAAGGAGTCTGGATTGATTCAGAAAAACTTTCTTGGGAAAGTGAAGTTCGCGAAGTTATTAAACATGGTACTTTGTCTATTGGTTTTATAGGCCTTGCAGAAACCCTTGTTGTATTAACAGGTAAGCATCACGGCGAATCCGAAGAATCACAACAACTCGGCCTTGAAATTATTCGCTTTATGCGAGAATTCTGCGATAGCGAATCTAAACGTTTGCATTTGAATTTCTCTTTACTTGCAACTCCTGCAGAAGGCCTTTCTGGGCGTTTTGTGCGCATGGATAAGAAAATCTATGGTTCTGTTCCTGGTGTTACTGACAGAGAATATTACACCAATTCTTTCCATGTTCCTGTTTATTATAAGATTTCTGCTTTCAAGAAAATTAAGCTTGAAGCCCCTTATCATGAACTTACCAATGCAGGTCATATTAGTTATGTAGAACTTGATGGTGACCCGGGCAAAAACTTGGAAGCCTTTGAAAAAATAGTGCTTGCAATGAATGATGCCGGAATCGGTTATGGTTCTATAAATCACCCTGTGGACAGAGACCCTGTTTGTGGATTTGTTGGTGTGATTGACGATGTTTGCCCACGTTGCGGCCGTCATGATGGCGAAGCAATTGCTCCAGAACGCTTGAATGAATTGCGTAAACTTTACCCATCAATTGTGAAGTTTATAGGTGTCAATTAATGGCGTCTGACAATGTAACGCTTAGGCTTGCAGGCATTGAACCCGAATCAATAGTGGATGGTCCTGGTATTCGCTTAACTGTGTTTGTCCAAGGTTGTCCACACCATTGCGTGGGCTGTCACAATCCTGAAACCCATGATTTTAATGGCGGAACGCTTGTTTCTATTTCAGAAATTCTAGAGCAAATCGATGAAAATCCTTTGCTTTCTGGCGTTACATTTAGTGGTGGCGAACCATTTGAACAAGCCAAAGCTTTACTTTCTCTTGCAAAAGAAGTCAAAAAGCGTTCTTTGCATTTAACCATTTTTACCGGCTATTTGTTTGAACGCCTTCTAGAAAAAGGAAAACAAGATAACGCAATTTTAGAATTGTTATCGTTAGCTGATTTGCTTGTCGATGGCCCGTTTATTTTAGCCAAAAAATCTTTAGAACTACAATTCAGAGGCTCTTCGAACCAGCGTCTGATAGATGTCCAAAAAACACTTGCCGCCGGCGGGCAAATTCATTTTTGGCGTAGTTCTTTTGAAAGTCTATAGTCTTTTATTTTTTAAGACTTCGTTCCATACGGTTTCTGACAACCATTTCATTGAACAAGTCGCTTAGACAATCTTCAATGCTAATCATTGGTTTCCAGCCAATATTCAGTATTTTTTCTGGGTTTCCAATTAGCAAAGGGATTTCATTGGTGCGTTCAAGGTTGGGGTCAAAGAAAAAGTCAACATCAACATCGGCAATTTCAACAAGTAAATCGACAAGTTCTCTGAATGTATAAGAACTGCCACTGCAAATGTTAAAGATTTCGCCAGATTCTGCGGAATTTAAAATTTGAATGGTTCCGCGCGCGACATCTCGAACATCTACGATGTCGCGGCTAATGTCAAGAGAACCAGAAATAACAACAGGTTCTGCGCCATATTTTTTTATGCGAACTAGTTGGTTTGTAATAGAAGGTATAGCAAAACGCCTGCTATGGTGTGGGCCAGTAAAATGGAATGGGCGCACAATAACAATGTGCAAGCCATAAGCATTTCTGAACTGGTTACCAAGCAGTTCCATACAAGCTTTTGAAGTAGCATAAGGCGTAAGAGGGTTTGGTAAATCCGTTTCTTTATGTAAACGAGTTAAAAGTTCTGAAGTCCTACCATAAATTTCGCTAGAACTTAAAAGCAATGTTTTAGCTTTAGGAACAACTTGCCTAATGGCTTCTAAAAGATTTTGTGTGCCAAGCAAGTTGGTACTTAATGTTTCAAATGGTTTCTTGTAAGAAATGCCCACAGAAGACTGACTTGCTAAATGGTAAACGTGGTCCGGTTGAATTTGCTTAATTTGTTCAAGCATTTCTTGGAAATCAAGAAGGTTGCCTGTGTGGTATTGCACACCTTCTACTTTTTGCCAAGGCTGTGGGAGTTCATCGCTAAAGCTATGCAATTCTATGCTATCGCGATAAAGCGATGAAAGAATATGATACCCAAGTGCGCCGGTTCCGCCTGTAACTAGAACTTTCATACTTGTTCCTTTTGGATAACGCTCCAAGCATTTCGTACAATGTCTTCTGGGATATTTGAAATTTTTTCAACATGACCAATACATGTCGGCAAAATATAAACGCGGTTGTTCTTTTCTGCTTTTTTATCAACGCCCATTGCTTGCCAAGCTGCATTTACATCTATTTCAAAACAGGCTTTTTCTGGTAATCCAAGAGCGTTTAATAAATCATTCTGGCGTTTTTCTTCTGCTTCAGAGAAAATACCTAAAAGAACGGCAGCTCTTGCCGCAACACGCATTCCTAAACTAACAGCAATTCCGTGAGAATAAGTTTTATAATTCGAAAGTTTTTCAATGGCGTGTCCAAATGTATGCCCGTAATTTAATATAGCCCGAAGTCCGTTTTCTTTTTCATCTATGCCAACCACTTCTGCTTTTATAGAACAACTGCGATGAATGAGTTTTTTAAGAACCTCTTCATTTTTTTCTTTAATTTGTTCAATATGAGATTCCATATAAGCAAAGAAATCCAAGTCGTAAATAACGCCATATTTTACAATTTCAGCAATGCCTGCTTGAATTTCATTTTCTGCTAGTGTAGCAAGAGCACCTAAATCGCACACAACCGCTTTTGGCTGGTAAAAAGCCCCAATCATGTTTTTGCCAGCAGGGTGGTTTACAGCCACTTTTCCGCCAACAGAACTATCCACCATACTCAATAAAGTTGTCGGTAATTGAATAAAAGGAATTCCTCTTTGGTAAGTGGCGGCCCCAAAGCCAGCCATGTCGCCAACAACGCCACCAGAAAATTGAAGCAAGCAACTTTTGCGCCCGAATTCTCTATGTAACATATAAGAATAAAGTTGGTTTAAACTAGAAAGCGTTTTATTGATTTCACCAGCCCTGAATTTAAAGACAGGACAATCAGAAGCTTGACGCCTTATTTTATCTAATGTGCGAGATTGTGCTTTGGCTACTGTCGTATCGGTACAAACCAAAAATTTGTGTGTTTTAATAAGCCCTGTTGTTTCAAGCAAACAACCAAGGTGAGAAAGTAAATTTTTCCCGATAAAGATAGGGTAGCGTTCGCCAGAAGAAGTTTCAACAGAAAGCGCGTAAGACTTCCAGAATTTTAAAATCTGGATAATTTTTTCGGCGACAACATATTCTGGATAATCATTAGAACTTTCTACGCTAAAATCAGCTTTTGAATACCAGCATTCGCGTTCTTTGAGCATGGTTTTGATTTTAGCAAGACGTTCTTCGTCAGAAAGCCCGGCCATTAGTGGGCGAGTATTTTTTCTGGCGATACGTTCAGAAAGAACTTCTGGAGAAGCCCAAAGGCGGATAAGAGTCCCTGAACTTCTAATGGCTTCTACAATGCATTCTTGAGAAAGAGCGCCACCACCAAGAGAAATAACTTTTGGTGTGCTGTCTTCTGCAAGAGTTTGAATTAAATCCTTTTCCATTTTGCGGAAAACAGCTTCGCCATCTTCAGCAAAAATTTCAGAAATAGATTTGCCTGCATTTTCAGCAATCAAAGTATCTGTATCAATAAATTGAACATTAAGACGTTCTGCAAGGCACCTTCCGACACGGCTTTTGCCACTGGCCATAAATCCAGTAAAGTAAATGTGCTTTTTATTAGAATTATTGCTATTCATTTTATACCTACTAGATTTTAGCCGAAGCGGGGTTTGAATTTAAAGTTTTTTCTGGCAAATTTTCTTTTTGCAAGGCTTCTCGCATAACGGAAACTAAAAACGCCTCTGAAACATTTTCAGTTTCTTTTGGAAACCACAATTTAAAACTAGCAGCACCTTGGTGCACAAGCATACCTTCGCCATTTAAAATTTTACAACCTTGTGCTTTTGCGTCTTTTAATAAACGCGTTTCTGTTGGCGTGTAAATAATATCATAAACAAATTGCTCTTTTCTAAAAGAAGCATCCGGAAGTGGCGAATCGTTTACGTTTGGGTGCATCCCAACAGGAGTAGTGTTTAAGATAATATCAGGTTCGCTTGTGTTAAAATCATTGAATGAACAATAAGTCGGAACATTTTCTGGGAAAAACAAAGAAAGTTTTTCTACAAGATTTTTGCCGCGAGATTCGTTTCGGCAAACAATTGTCAATTTAACATTCTTTTCTAACAAAGCATAAGCAATAGCTTTAGCAGCGCCGCCGTTCCCAAGTAAAGCAAGTGATTTGCCTTCAAGAGAAATGCCTGCGTCTTCTATATTTTTGATAGCTCCATAAGGGTCTGTTGTTGTACCACAAAGAGTGCCACCTTTTTCGCCATTTTTCCAATACAATGTATTTACGCTTTGAGTAAATTCAGAAATAGGCGAAAGTTCATTTACCAATTCTAAAACTTGTTCTTTGTATGGAATGGTTAAATTAGCACCACGAAAATGTAAAGCTTTTAATCCATCAAGTGCAGTAGAAAAATTTTCAGGAATAGGCCCAAATGGTAAATAGGCAGCATTTATGCCAAGTTCTTTAAAAAGAGCATTATGCATAGTCGGGGATTTACTATGCCTAACAGGGTGGCCAAATACACCCAGAATTTCTGTTTGTCCGTTAATCTTATACGACACGGAACCTCCAAAGTCGGCAAACCCAAATACTTCGATAAAATCGATCGGGGCGTACCAAGTTATAGTCCAACTTGTAATATATACAAATTGCAGAAAAATTGGGATTTTTTTTGAAAATTCTTGAGTTAAAAGCCGATTTAGGCTATGCTTTCAAAAAACCTTTTTCAAAAGCGTCTAGAAAAACGAACATTTTCTCTATTTTGCCAAATTTCACATAAATGTATTTTTTGTCTTTTGAAATTTTTGAAACAGTTCCTTTCCCGAATTCTTTATGGAAAACACTTGTGTCTTTTTTTATGGAATTATAAAATTTCTTTACTTCAGCGGCTTTTTGAAGGCCAAAATTCTCTTCTGCTTTTAAAGTAGCAATAGGATTTAGTTTCATTGAAAGTTGTTGTGAATAAAAAAGTTCTTCATATTTTTCTCGACGAAGCACTGTATCAAAACCACCAATATCTTCTGCCTTATGTCTATCAAGTCCCATATAACTTAAACTTGAATCTTCATAGCGTTTAAAACTAAAAATTGCTTCATTCATTAAACTGGCATTAAAAACACCCAAAGAACAAAGGAGCTCAAAATCTTTAACATCAAGCCCTGTGACTTTTTTAAAAAGACCGGGCTCAAGTTGGGTAATCACATCTTTTAAACAATGCTCGCGGTAATCTGTTAAATACATAAATACAGGAACGCGCGTTGCAAATTTGATTAGCTTTTCTTGAATTTGTTTTCGTTTCGATTTATACTCTTTTTCGGCTTCTGAAATTTCTCGTTTTTCTTTTTGTGTAAGTTCTTTATCTTTAGTTTTTAGTTTCTTAACTTGTTCAGATTTGTTAATGATAGTTTCAATATCTGAATTTAAACTGCGGAATCCCTCTATTTTCATTAACGCCTTCATGGCGTCTTCGTTATTCATTAAACGATTTAAAGTCATGTTATCTACGTTTACAAGTAAAGCAGATTCCCAACGTCTTGCAAGTAAAGATGCCGAAGTGCCAGACATAGCAATATCTAAAATAGCAGAAGCATTTAATTGCGTCATTGCTGAACCATCATAAGCAAGAACAGGTAAAAATTTGATAAATTCAGCAACGCGTTTTTCTGGGTTTGATTCGTTAATATCTAACCTAGAACTATAACTTGCAATTTGTTTTAAAGCTCTATCTAAAGCAAAATCAAAGACGTAACAATTTTCTTTAAGAATTTTTTGATTTCCAAAGTCGTCTTTTATTTCCCAAGGAGATTGCACACGGAAAGCCGTTTGAAAATAAGTTTCCGGGCTTTTTAAATTGCGAAGCATAAAAACACCACTCCAAGGGCGAATCGTAACACCTGTAGTTAATTTACCACAAGAAAGAGTAATCGTTTTTGTATTAAGAGGGGTCTCCATAGCTTTTCGAACTGGTTTTAACGCCTCTAAACCAATACCTGCTTTTGTGCCAGCGCATACAATTATTTGGTAATCATGATAAAAAGTATTTTGCCTTTGTGCTATTAAATTTTTCATAGCATAGCAAGAAGCCACATCGGGTAAAAACCAAAGCGTATGCTGTAAAATATTCAAAAGGCGAGTGTCAGAATATGGCATTGGTGGGCGTTTGTCTTGCCCAAGTTTTAAATCATCAATATTAGAAGGCAAATAAGAACCGCGAATTAAATCAAGCCATTTCTGGACCTCGCGCTCGTGCTTGAATGTCGCATTGTTTTCTTTGCCAGAAGCTTTAAAAAATTCATTCAAATCAAATTCATCAAATTCGCCTGCATTTGCCACGTGGCTGATACTTTCAGGAATCTTGTAAGTAAGCATAACCATTTGCGGCAAACTTTTATAAGGGTTATCTTTTTTAGCCCAAGATTCTTTGGCGCGTTGTTCGTCAGAATAAGTCCAATTAAAAATTTGTTCTTCAATAAATTCACCAGAATTTAAAGCTCTAAAAGGTGTTCCAGAAAGGTATAAATAGTATTTTGTAGTTATTGGTAAAACGCTTTCATCTAAAGCATTACCAGCTTCTTTTGCTTGAAATTCTTCTATATCAAAATCAATTTCAGATTCTTCATCTGCCACTTGGAAAAGTTTTTTAGCGTTCTCTCTCCAAGCACCAAAATGATATTCATCAAAAACAACGAGATCCCAATGCGTAGCATGAATAAATTCATTTTTAGCTTTTATGCCACCAGTTTGATTAGTACCAAGTAAATCCTGGAAAGAACCAAAAACAACAATAGGCTTTTTCTTATCGGCTAGTTCAAATGATTCATCAATAGAAAGTTTATTTTCTTTAGCATCTTTATTAGAAATAAATTGCCAATTTTTAAAATCAATATGATGAATCAGATCACTAGCCCAAGCGCTTTCAACAGCCGGTTTAAAAGTAAGAACTAATATCTTTTTTAACCCCATTGATTCAGCAAGTTTATAAGTGGCAAAAGTTTTTCCAAAACGCATTTTAGCATTCCACAAAAATTTTGGAGATTGCTTGGAATTTTCTTTTAATGCAGAATCAAAATAAGCTTTCGTTTTTTCTACGGCCGCTTGTTGTTCTGGGCGCATAGAAAAAAATTCATTTCTATCGCTATCAGAACGAATGCCGGTTTTTAATTCATTAATGGCTGCAAGAATATCTTTTTCTGAACACTTAAACCATTCCGTATTTTTTTCTAAACGCAAAAAATGATTGCGTTCAAGAATTTTATGCACTTGCTTATCGGTAAAGCAAGAACCATCAGCACACATAGCCGGTTCTTTGAATAAAATTTTAGGTTTTAAACCAGCGGTATGAACTTGCTCTTTTATACGTTCTTCAACGGAACGGTCAGTAAAACCCACTTTAATGTAGCCATTATGAGAATTTGCTTCAGGAAGAGTATAAGCATAAATGGTGGGGCTTATTTGTGGGCGTTCTTTAAAAAAACGATCTAATTGCATAACAACTCCCGATGGCGTTTCAAACAGCCAAAATATGGATTTTTAACTGAAAATTCGGCAAAAAGACAACATTTTAAATACAAATACTTTACTTTTGAAAGTATTTGTAGTATATTTAGAAGTATGAGTACAGTAGTTACAAATATTCGATTAGATAAAGAGCTGAAAGCTTCAGCAACTGAACTTTTTGATGACCTGGGGCTTTCGCTATCGCAGGCTATAACTGTTTTTTTAAAACAGTCCTTGTTGCACCATGGCTTGCCATTTGCCGTTACAAGGCCCCCTTCTAAAGAACTTTTAGAAGCCATAAAAGAAGGTGAAAATTTAGCCCGTGACCCTAATGCCAAAACATATGCATCGCCAAAGGAACTGTGGGATGATTTAGGGTTATGAGCGAAAAAGTATATAAGTATCAAATACGAATAACTAAAAAATTCAAAAAATCTGTGAAGCGAGCCACAAAACGTGGTAAAAGAATACAAAAACTGAAAGACATTGTGGAAATACTTGCCAAAGGCGAAGAGGTTTCTTCTGCATATAAAGATCATGCCCTTACAGGCAATTGGATTGGTCATAGAGAATTGCATATTGAACCAAATTGGCTTTTGATTTACAAGATTGAAGAGAATATCTTGATTCTTGAATTGGTGGATACAGGTTCGCATGCTGATTTATTTGGGCTATAAGGTTAGGCAGTTTCTTTTTCCATAGGACGAATCATTGATTCAATAAAATCAATTTCTTCTTGAGTGAATTTGTATTTCTTATAAAGTTCTTCATCTGTCCAGGGTTTTGAAAAGTCTTGGAGTGGGACGAAACGAAAAACTTCTTGAGATACTTGCATTGTTCCTCTTCCAAAAAATAAAAGAGTTTTGAAAAATTTTGTTTCGGTGTATGAAAGACAATTTTGTTGTTCGTATTTGTTATCAAAAGGACCAATTACAAGAAACGTTTCAGTACAAATAACATTTTGATCAGCTTCGATTAATTTTGGAAATTCAACAGCATCAGTTGAATAAGCTTTAGAAATGAATAATTTGTATTTGTTTACCCATTGAATATTTTTCTGTATAGCATCTTTTTTTACAAAACCTTGAATTCTTTTTGCTCCGCCTTTAAGCCCTTTAACACCCCATATTAATACAGAGTTAGAATATATTTTTTCTTTTAAATTTAATTCAGGATATTTATTTGGACAATTAAATAAATCAGTATTTATGTTAAAAGGTTTTCTAGGAGATACTATTTTAGTAAAAGAATTATTTTCAATAGTTGCTTTTTCAATAATTGATTGCCTTCTAGAATCTCTAATAACAATGTTGAAATTTTCTGTTTTTAAATATCGTTTAGTTTTTATTTCTTTTTCATTTTTAGGTTTGTATACATATTCAGTAACTCCTTTGTAATCTCTATCCCATAAGAAATAATTTACGCCACCATCAATATGCAATCCATTAAAACATTCAGAAGAATCTTCATAATCGTAAATAAATCGAATGTTTTTATTATTCATCATTTTTTCTCTAAAATTTTGTAGACCTCTTCCACCAACCATCCATTTTGAAGGAACAATCATTGATGCATATTTAGGCTGTAATACAAATGCTTTTTCAATAAATTTTTGATAAATAGGCATTGCTGCATCAGTACTACCTCCACTTCCATCACTTAGTTGATACGGAGGGTTGCTGATAATCACGTCAAATTTCATATTGAAAATTCCTTCGGGGTTCTCGGTGTGAATCCATTCGTAAGCGTGTGTTTCAAGGGAATCGCCTCGGCTGTATTGTTCTTCATTGGCACCGCAAAATTTGCATTTGCCATTTACCCATGTGTGGTTTATGCGTTTAAAGCGAATGTTACCTTCGGCATTATCAAAGTGAGAAATAGAGTATTTGTAATTGGGTGATTTAGAACAATAAACGCTTCGGCGGGAAACCAAGCTTGTCATTTCTGTAATGGCTATTCCAAAAAGTTGCTTGTGAAAAATATGGTCAATTGTTTGTTGTAATTCTTTTTTGAAACAAACATCATCTGTAGAAAGTTCTTCGTCGTTTTCTGCTTTTTGATTTATGCTTTCTATTACTTTTTCATAGCCTGGCATTTGGTTTTTAAGCAAACGTTTTGCTATTTCTCTTAAAAAAACACCTGTTTTACAGCATGGGTCTAAAAATGTGGTTTCTGAACTTTCAAAAAGTTCCTGTGGGAGCATATCAAGCATTTTATTCACAATTTCTGGTGGTGTGAATACTTCATCGTTTGATAAATTTGCAAGACAGCTTAATACATCTGGATTATGTTTGTTCATCTTTCCAAAGACTCCTATAATCGGTGGTGTATTGCTTTAAAAATTTCCCTTCATCACTTGGGGCATTCTCTGTTGAAAAGGAGATTTGTTCATTGGCTTTGTTGGTAGATTCAGTTTTATTAGAGCTACTTCCAATACGCATTAAATCTTCAAAGGTGTAATCTTTTCTTTGAATAATGTTTCCGCGAATAAAAGCCCATTCTGAAAAAACAATAGGTGTCTCGGTGTCTTTAGCGTTTTCGTCAACTTGCATTAAAGACAGAGCGTTTCCACAAACGATGTTTTTATTTAAAATAAAACGAGCCGATTTTTGAACGTCTTCATTTGTTTCTGTTTTGCAAATACTTTTGTAGGCTTTTTCCCAAATTTTATAAAGCCTTTTTTGACAATCTTCTACATTATCATTTAAAAGTTCTACGCCATAAATGCTTGAAAGGGCAAGGATTGAATTTCGTTCATAATCTAAAGGGCTTTTTCGGTATTTTTTCTTAACAACTGAAAGTTTTCGTTCTAAAATTTTGACTAAAAAATTCCCGGTTCCACAAGCGGGTTCTAAAAATCTGGAGTCAATTCTTTCTGTTTCTTGCTTGACTAAATCAAGCATAGCATTCACTTCGCGTTCAGCAGTGAAAACCTCGCCATGGCAAGCGACTCTTTGCTTTGATTTAATTTGTTTTTGTTGTTTCACGAAACCTCAGGGAACTTGCCCTGATTCTTCGCCATTCGATTTGCACTTTTTTAAAATAAAAAATGCGTGTAGTCGAAGCTTGACGCTACTGAGGCTCTGGAACAGCCGACCGCAAAACAAGCAAACGACCCACGCACAGAGTGCGCGAGTGAATGCCTCATTCCTAGCGGTCTATTGAAATGTTCCAGATTCCAGTAGCTAGAATAAGAGCAAATAACTCAAATGTCTATGTGTCTATAGATGTTCTACAGACTACGTTAAATTGAATATAGAAAAAAATACTTTTGGGTGTAATAATTTTTGATTTAAGGCTTCTTGTGAGCTATCTGAACTTGATTTCCTCTTAAATTTTTAATCTTATTTTTCTATTTTTGCAAAATGGTTATGAATTGGTTGGATGTATTTAATTATTTGTTTTGGTTGCCTATCGTTTTTTGGGTGGGGTATTTCTTTTTTGCTCGTTATGTGGCTTACCCGATTACACTCCGTAAATTTTTGAGAAAAGGAGAAACCTGGGTGTATATTCCGCAATGGTGGAAAACGAAAAAGGCTTTTTGGGCTAGGTTCTTTTCTGTTACCATTTCTCTTTTTACAATTCTTTTTTCAACACTTTGTGCTTGTTGGGTAATAGGACTTGTTTCTCCAAGGCATGCTTTGTTTGGTTGTCTGTTTTTTCCGATTTTTGTTTTGCTTTCGGTTTTTGTGTTTCGCCGTTCTTCTAAGTTTGTTTATTCTTTACAAAGAAGCACTTATTTCTTGTTTTATAGGCGAATGTTGCACAATTCTCAAAAAAATGGTCGCGTTATGAACGATTCCGATTTGCGTTCAAGAACTTCATGGGAATTGCAACGGACTTTGTTACGGACTGAAAAATCTGGTAGGCTTTTGCACTATCTTTTTTCTGCGGCAAAGACAAAAAAGATTCCTAAGGATTTGTATGCGGAGGCTGTTTTATGAAAAATGAAAATTACCGCTATGCAGAAGAAATGCTTTTGAAAGTTTCTAGAACTTTTGCGCTGAACATAAATGTTTTGCGTGGACAATTGCATAAAGGCATTTTACTTGCTTATTTGTATTTGCGTATAGCAGATACGGTTGAAGATGATCCAATTTTGCATGCAAATGAAAAAGAGCGATTGCTGAAATTGTTCTCTGCTATTTTTGAACAACCAAAAATCAGTACAGAACGCTTAATGGCATTTTTAAATGCTTTGCCTTCGTACTGGTCAACTTCTGAAGACCCGAACCATCACCTTTGTGTGCATGCAACAAGAGTGGTGCCTTTGCTTTCTGATTTAGATGAAAAATACGCTGGTCCAATTCGGGAAGTAGTTGTTGAAATGTGTAGCGGTATGGCTAAGTTTGCGTTACGGCAAGAACGTTCTTTAGCCTTTGGTTGGTTTACTTTAGATAAAGTTGAAGATTTAGATGAATACTGCTATTATGTGGCTGGTATTGTTGGTCGGCTTTTAACAAAACATTTTTATGCGGCTGCTTCTGGCATTAATGACAAACGTTTAGCCGAGATGCAAAAGCTCGATGTGAGTTTTGGGCTTGCTTTACAAATAACAAACATTGTTAAAGATGTTTTAGAAGATTCTGAACGTAAAGTTTGTTTTATTCCTGAATCCATTTGTAAAGCTCATGGTTTTGAAAATTCACCAGCATTGTTTGAAGAATACGCCAATAGAGATGCAAGGGCAGCGGTTTTAGCAGAACTTGTCGAAAAAGCTTGGACGCATGTGATGGAAGGTGTGGAATACATTCTTCTTGTGCCAAGGCGTTATATGCGCATTCGTTTGTTCTGTTTGTGGCCTTTGCTTATGGCAGCAGAAAATTTAAAAGCAATTGGCGACGGGCATATTGTTTTTGATTCTGTTGGTAAAGTGAAAATTTCAAGACAAGATGTTAAAAGAATAATTACAAGTACATCCCGTCATTTTTATTCGAACCGCTGGATTCGTAAAACTTTTGAGGATTTAAAACCATGCTGAAAAAAATCAATACATGGAAGTTTCATTTGTTTGTAATTGTTCTTGGAGTTGTTTTTGATCAAGTGACAAAATTTTGGGCAGTCGCTCGTTTTACGAATGAAAGTGGGTTTCCTAATTACCAGAAGATACAAATTATTGGTGATTATCTGCGTTTTGCGCTTGCTTATAATGAAGGCGCCGCTTTTAGTAGCAGACCTCAAGATATTTTGCCGTTTCTTTCTCCAACGATTTTCTTTTTGCTTTTGACTATTGTTGCAATGGCTGCACTTGTTTGGTTTTATCGTTCAATTGATTTGCGTGATTGGGTTTCAAGACTTGGACTTTCCATGGTTTTTTCTGGTGCTATTGGGAATTTTATTGATAGAATGCGTATTCAGAAAGTGGTGGATTTTATTGATTGTGATTTACCAGATTTTATTATGCCGCGTTTTCCGACATTTAATGTGGCAGATTCTTTTGTAACAGTTGGAGTTGTTCTTTTACTCCTTTCACCACTTGTTTTGAAAAAAATCCACAAAGAAATTAAAGAAGAAGCGAAAGCGAAAAAGGAATCAGCATGTTAAAGTTTGTTGTTGAAGAAAGTTCTAGTGGTTCAAGAATTGATAAGTTTTTGCAAACCGTTTGTCCTGATTTTTCTAGGACAGATCTTCAAAAGTTATTGCTTGCTAAAAAAGTTTTATTTCAAGGCAAAGAATTGCAAAAGAATTTCCGCGTTGAAACGGGTATGGAAATAGAAGTTTTAGCTTTGCCAGAAAAAGAAGCTTCAACGTTAGAACCTGAAAATATTCCTCTTGATATTGTTTATGAAGACGATGATATTGTGGTTTTGAATAAGCCTAGAAATCTTGTGGTGCACCCTGGTAATGGTGTGAAAACTGGGACGCTTGCCGCTGGTTTGCTTTATCATTTTAAAGAATCCCTTTCTTCTATTAATGGCCCGCTCAGACCAGGAATTGTGCATAGGTTAGATAAAGATACTCCAGGCCTTATGCTTGTTGCAAAAAACGATAAGGCACATAGGCATTTAGCAGAACAATTAGAAACTCACTCGCTGGCAAGAACTTATCATGCTCTTGTTTGGGGCAACCCTCGTGATTGGGAAGGGTTTGTAGAAGCGCCTTTAGGTAGAGATGTTCGTAATAGGCTTAAACAAGCTGTGACAAAATCGGGTAAGCATGCAAAAACTCATTTTAAAGCGTTAGAGTTTTTTACTTTTGCAAGTTTACTAGAATACCGTTTAGAAACAGGGCGCACACACCAGATTCGCGTGCATAGCCGTTTTATGGGAAACCCGGTTTTTGGTGACCCACTTTATGAAGGCCGTAATGCTTGTTTAACAAGGGTGCCTCCACTTTTCCGGGATATTGCTGAAAATGCTTTGAATATGACTTCGGCACAGTTGTTGCAAGCGGTTAAAATCCGGTTTGTGCACCCACGGACTGAAGAAGAGATGGAATTTGAAGTCCCACATGAAAAGGAATTTGCTGAAGTTCTTGAATATTTGCGTGAACGTGTAAAAAGTGATGCACCTGATTTTTCAATGGATTCATTTAGAGCGTTTGATGGTGAAATGCGTTTTGAAGAAGAGGAATTTTTTGAAGAGGAAAGCGAATACGAAGCTCCGCCAAGAAAAGAACGCATGACTCGTGCTGAACGCTTAGCTAAAAAGAAAGAACGCCTAGCTAAGAAAAAAGCATTAGAACTTGAACGTAAAAAAAGAGAAGCTGAAAAACGTGGTGAAAATCCAGAAGAAGTAACGGCTCCTGGTTATGAACCCACAATAGACCCGAATCTTTTATGAGAACTCTGAAAGATTTTCTTCTTTCTGAAAATGTTGCATCGTTTTCTGAATGGGAAAACGCAAGTAATGGCATTTTTCATGTGACTGGCCTTACGCCGCCTTCGGCGGCAATGCTAGTGGCAAAGCGGTTTTTAATTACGCAAGAAAATACAATTGTCATTACAAACGATTATCGGACAGCAGAAATCTGGCTTGAAAATTTAGAAGCATTTGTTTCTAAAGAATCGTTACTTTTTTTACCAGGAATCGGTTTAAAACCATACGAAGAAAAGAACCCATTTGACGGTTTGTTAGAAGAGCGTTTGCGTTTTTTTGCTCATGTTAATGATTCAAAGCATATTGTTATTTGTCCGTTAGATTCTCTTTTAGCTAGGCTGCCGGGAAAAGATTTTTTAGAAAGAAAAATTCTGGATTTTAAAGTGGGCGATGTTTTAGACCCGCTTTCTTTGCGTGAAAAATTTTTGAATATGGGCTTTAAAGAACAGCCAATGGTCGGTAGCGTTGGTGAGTTCTCTATGCGTGGGTGTATTGTAGATGTTAATGGCTTTTTATATGAACACCCAGTGCGCTTTGAATTTTTTGGAGATGAATTGGAATCGATTCGTTTCTTTGATATTTTCACACAGCGTTCCATTGAAAATTTAGAAGAAATCCGAATTTATCCGATGGGAGAATTTTCTTTACCAGCAAAAGAACGACTTATAGATGAACAAAGTTTGGTGGGCTTTTGGTGGAAACGCCCCAAGTATGAAAATTTAATCGCTTCGATTTTTGACTATTTACCAAATGCCAATATTGTTTTTGATGAATCAGGGAACTTGGCGGAATTTGCAAGAGATTATTGGAAAAAAATTGAGAAAAAATTCTTTGAAATAAAAGGCTCACTAACGGCAGAATTTTTACCGGAAAAACTTTGGTGGAAATACGCTGAATTTTCTGAAATATTTGGTAAAGCACTTGCTTTAGATATTACTCGAATTGAAGCGGAAGGCAAAAATTGGCAAAAGATAAATGTAAAACCGCAATCTTTTGAAGATGCAGGCATTGAAGCTACTGAAAAGAAAATTATTGATTTCTATGAAAATGGTGGAAAAGTTTTTTTAGTTGCTCCGACATCTGGTGCTATTTCTAGAATGCAACATCTTTTTGGAGAATCGCCAGTAGAAGAATTTTTAGAAGCACCACTTACAGAAGGTTTTTGGTTAGAAGACGATAAAATAGCGTTTCTTTCAGATGCAAGAATTTTTAATCGCCATCAAAAGAAAAGTCGCAAGCGTTCTATTGCTGGTTCTGTTTCTTCGGCACTTTTAGTGGAGTCACTTTCAAGAGGCGATTTAGTGGCTCATGAAGATCATGGGGTCGGGCGCTATCTTGGGCTTGTCCGCGTAGAAGTTAATGGCGGTATGGTGGACTGCGCCTTGCTTGAATATGCTGGCGGTGACAGGTTACGTTTTCCTGTTTCTGATTTGCAAAAAATTGAACGTTTGCAACAACCCGATGAAGTAGAAGTCAAGTTGAATCACTTGGGTTCTAAACTTTGGGAAAACCAGAAAAAACGCGTTAAAGAAAAGGTTATAAAAATTGCAAAAGAATTGGTAGAACTTTATGCAAAACGCGAATTGGTTGAAGGTTTTGCGTTTCCACCAGATTCTAAAATTCAAGAAGAATTTGAAGCCTCTTTTGAATACACTCCTACTCCAGATCAGATTTCTGCAACGGCAGATATTAAACGCGATATGGAAAGTGGAAAGCCTATGGACAGGCTTGTTTGCGGTGATGTTGGCTTTGGTAAAACAGAAGTCGCTATGCGCGCTGTTTTTAAATGTGTCCTTTCAAAGCGACAAGTGGCCGTTCTTGTTCCAACAACGATTCTTGCAGCTCAACATTACGAAAATTTCTGTGAACGCTTTGCCGCGTTCCCTGTGAATATTGAATTGTTGAACCGCTATAAAACAGCAAAAGAAAAAAATGCCATTTTTGAAAAACTTGAAAAAGGAAGTGTGGACATTGTTATAGGAACACATGCACTCCTTTCTGAAAAAGGGCGTTTTAAAGATTTAGGCTTGCTGATTATTGATGAAGAACAAAAATTTGGTGTAAAGCAAAAAGAAAAATTGCGAGAACTCCGCCTAGCTGTGGATACGCTTTCTATGAGTGCAACACCAATTCCACGTTCTTTACATTTAAGCCTTACAGGTGTTCGCGATATTTCGCTAATCAATACGCCACCAATGAATCGCTTGCCGGTTGAAACCAAATTAATGCGCCGGGACGATGCTATTTTAGCAGAAGCTATTAAAGATGAAATTGCGCGAGGTGGGCAGGTTTTTGTGGTAAATGACCGAGTGCAAACTATAGAATCTCTAGCTGCCGATGTAGAATCTTGGGTGCCTACAGCACGAGTAGCTGTTGCTCATGGCCAAATGAATGACAGAGATTTAGAGCGTACAATGGAAGCGTTCCTTGCCGGAAATTTTGATGTTTTGGTAAGTACAACTATTATTGAATCTGGTTTAGATGTGCCAAGAGCCAATACAATTATTATAATGAACGCACACCATTTTGGAATAAGTCAGCTTTATCAGATGCGTGGCCGTGTCGGGCGTTCCGATGTTTTGGCGTATGCTTATTTGGTGACTCCGGCACAAGGTGAAATTTCTCAGGATTCTTCTAGGCGATTAGAAGCTCTTGCACAATTTACGGATTTGGGTTCAGGGTATCAGTTAGCGATGCGCGATTTAGAAATTCGTGGGGCAGGAAATTTACTTGGTTCAGAACAACATGGTTTTATTGCAGAAGTTGGCTTTGAAACGTATGTGCGGTTAGTAAAAGAAGCGGTAGAAATGCTTCGAGGTTCTTCTGTTGATAAGCCTTTGCAGCCACGTGTTGAATTAGGTGTGGACGCATTTTTGCCAGAAGATTGGATAGAAGATGGCTTAACGAGAATTTCTCTTTACCAACGCATTGCAAGAGTGAAAACTTTACAAGAATTAGAAAATTTGCGTAATGAATTAACAGACCGTTTTGGAAATTTGCCAGTTGCTGCTGAAATGCTTTTGCTTGTTACAGAAGTTGGGCTTTGCGCGGCGTTCTTGAAAATACAAGGATTGCTTTTGAAACGCGGAATGCTTGCTTTGACTTTTACAGAATTTCCACCACCAGAACCAACAACTCTTGCAGAAATTTTATCTCTTTCACCGTTTCCAATGCGCTATTTAGCGAATACTCCTTTACAAGCTGTTGTTGAAATTGGAATGGGAAACATTCATGAACAAGCTAAACGCACATTAGAATTGTTTAGGGCTTTTGAAAAACGTTCTAACGCCCCATTGCAAAAAATTTCTCAGGAATCAAAAATTTAATTTGAAAAGAATTCAACGCTTGAAATAATAACCATTACAAGAACAAAAATACCATAAGCAACTTTTAAAAAAGTACTCGCTAAAAAACCAAGGAAAGAACCCCAAGCGGCTTTTAATGCTTTTTCGTTGTTCTTGGCAATGATTTCTCCAATGTACGCACCAACAAAGGGGCCGGCAATTATTCCGATTAAACCAAAAGGTCCAATAACAATTCCAAGAAGCGGTAAAACAAACATGCCCACAACAAGCCCTATAGTAGAACCCCAGATTCCGTATTTTGTCCCACCTAATTTTTTTGTGCCATAAATTGGAACAATGTAATCAAGAACTGTAATCAGAACGGCTAAAATTCCTGTTGCTAGTAAAAAAATCCAATTAGCTTCTTCTGTTGGCAAAGCAAGTAGAAAAAGTAAAGCAATGTAACTTATCGGTGGCCCTGGAATAACGGGTAAAACAGCCCCAGCTAAACCAGTAAGAGCAAACAAAATGGCTAAAATCAGAAAAACGTAATCCATAGAGTAAAAGCAATAAAAGAAATTTCTTGTTAAATATACTTTTTAGTAAAGTGATGAACAATGTATTTTATTTTTGTGTTTCTTATTTATGTTGAATATTTTGAAAAATAAGTGGCAAAAATAATCAGCAGGTTTTATCATTCCGGGCAATTTGTTTATAGCGATTAAAACCAAAAAGAAATATTTTTCTAATTTCTAAAAGTTCTTTTAAAGGATTGAAATGAATTATTTAGGCATAGATTATGGCGAACATCGTGTAGGGATTGCTTTTGCAGATTCTGAACTGCGCTGGGCTTTTCCGCGGGTGACGATTGACCAGAAAAAAGAAAACCTTTTTGAACGCTTGACAGAAATCCAACAAAAAGAAAAAATAGATTGTTTTGTTGTCGGTATGCCTTATCATCCTGATGGAAGAACTAATGGGAAAAATGTTGTCGTTGAAGCATTTATTGTTGAATTAAAAAATCATTTTCCTGAAATTCCAGTTTACACACAAGACGAATCTTATACAAGTGTTCAGGCTTTAGAACGCACGTCTTACTTAAGTAAAAAGAAAAAAAAGAATGCCAAAGGAATAATTGATTGTGAAGCTGCATCAATTATTCTTCAGAATTTTTTGGATAACAATGTATGATAAAATTTCTTTTTGCTCTTTTAACGGCGATTTGTATTTATTCTTGTTCTTATTCTGAAGACGGCCCTATTTCTATTTATCCAGAAGAACTAGAAGGTGATTATTCGGGCTTTGCTTTGTTTGCCTCTTTAGATTCCGGAAACTTTATTCATTTACGAAAAGACACGCTTCGCGTTGTTTTAGATAGCATTTGGACTTTGTCAAATTGTTTTTTAGAAAATATTTCATTTGAAGAGTCAAAAGAAGATTCCATACTCTTTTTAAAGCCAATAATTCATTTTTCTCTTTCAGCAACGGATTGTGCGTCTCCATTATTTTTTCCAGAAACATTGATTTCTATACCGCCATCAGATTCTTGGAAATCCTATCAAGAAATTCGGGTTATGGATTCTCAAGGAGAACTTGAAGATTCTATTTTCTTAAGAAATGGTGATTTTTTGAAAGATACATTTGAAATTTATATTGATTCTTCTTTTGCAGACCCTTACCTTTTACCGCGTAAAACAAAAGGCGAACCTTCGATTCTAAAAAAAATCGATTCGTTACAAGAACGTACATTCTATTGGAGGACAATGGAATCTCGTTGTACTTATATTGTAGATACTTGCGAAACAAAGCTAGATACTTTGTATCCAAATTCTTGGTCTTTGCGAGATACAAATCTTGTTCCGATTCGATTGACTTGTAAAGATTCAACGCTGCGTTATTGTTTGCAGCGAGATTGGAAAAATGATTCCCTTGCATTAGGTAAATTGAATGAACGCTTAGACACACTTTGGTATTATTCCTGGTTTTTAATTCAAGAAATGCCAAAGGGAGGAATGTTGAACAAATTGTCTTATTCAAACATTTCTCATAAGACAAAAGTTCAAATAACAGAAGAAATATTCAAACCAGAATCTGAAAAAGATTACATTACAAACCCGGATTCTTCTTTGATGTTTTATGATTTGCGGACAGGAGAAAAAGTCTCTTATGACGATTCTCTTTACTCTGTTTTTAAAAATGCAGAAATAGGCCGCGATACATTATAAGGAATTTTTATGGCTAAAAAAAATCTTTTGCCTTTACTTGTTACTATTGGAGACCCAAACGGGATTGGTCCAGAAATTGCTGTTTCTCTTTGGAAAATGAAACATCGCGTCAAACGCCCTATCGCTTTAGTTGGGGACTTTCAGGTTGTGCTTTCAGCACTTGCTTTAAAAGGCATTTCTAAAGAAGCTGTTCTGATTGAAACTCCTGAAGAAGCGAAAAAAGCTTGTGAATTAGGGATGATTCCGGTGCTTTCTTGTGGCGTTAATTTTAAAGGAAAAATTCGTCCAGGGAAAATTTGTAAAGAAGCAGGGAAAGCAAGTATTGCCTGGGTTCGTGAAGCAACAAAATTATGTCTTGAAAAAAGAGCGGCGGCAGTTGTAACAGCCCCACTTTGTAAAGAATCTGTAGAAAAAACAGTTCCTGGCTTTCAAGGACATACAGAATTTATCGGTGAAATGTGCGGCGATTCGCGCCCCGTACTTTGCCTTGTTCATAAAGATTGGGTTGTGGCTCATGTAAGTACGCATGTGTCTTTATGTGAAGCTTGTGACAGAGCAAAAAAAGAACGTATTTTAAAAACGGCAACACTCCTTAATGATTTTTTAATTCGCTATAAAAAAGTGAAAACACCTTGCTTAGGAATCGCTGGGTTAAATCCACATGCCGGCGAAGGCGGGCTTTTTGGAACAGAAGAAATAGAAGAAATTATTCCGGCAATTCGTGAATTGAAAAAGAAAAAAATTAAAGCAGAAGGCCCGTTCCCAGGAGATGTGATTTTCCCTAAACTTCGCAGTGGTGCTTTTGATGGCGTTGTAGCCATGTATCATGACCAAGGGCATATCGTGACAAAAACTTTGCTCTTTCAATTAGGGCAAGTTAAAAAAACAGGTGGAGTCAATACAACGCTTGGATTACCGGTGATTCGGACAAGTGTTGATCATGGAACAGGTTTTGATATTGCTTGGCAAGGAATTGCTGATGCGAATTCTTTAAAAGATGCTTTAGAATTAGCAGATTGTTTGGCCCTTGATTAGTTGATTCATTATGATTAAGTATTCTTTTTCTGCAGAAATAAATGAAAATGACAGAGACGCTATTGTCTCTTCTAAATTGTACCTAGATTGGTTAAAGCAAATAGAGCAAAAATTTTTAGTTGAAGAAATTCATTTTTCTTCTGTTGATTTTCGTTTCAATTCAAAGAATCCTTTGTTTATAAAGTTGAAAGCCAAAGCTTTTTTACCAGATTCTAGGCCTGTTCATGGGATAGTTTTATTGCGTGGTAATGCAGTAGGTGTTCTTGTTGTTCTTTATTGCGAAGGAAAACCTTATTTACTTTTAGTCAGACAACCTAGATTTCCAATAGCCGAACATTCATCTCTTGAAATTCCTGCGGGCATTTTAGATTGGTCCGGGGACTATTCAAAAGTAGCACTTGCAGAACTTGAAGAAGAAGCCCAAATCAAAGCGTCAAAAGAAGAACTCATAGACTTGACTGCTTTTTTCCATGGAGAAAATGTAGAAGGCTTTGCGGCATCTTGCGGACTTCTTGATGAAAAAATTCGTTTGTATGCAATAGAACGCACTGTCACACGAGAAGAACTTGAAAGTTTAAATGGTAAAGAACAAAGTTATACAAAAGAAGAAGAATGGATTCGCACAGAAGTTTTACCTTACGAAGAAGCTTCTAAAAAATTCCTTGATGGCAAAAATTTAATTGCGCTTTTTATGTATGAGCGTTACCTTGAAAGTAAAGGCAGGCTTTCTCGCACACAGATGCAAGCCCCATAAATTTTAAACCGGAGAAGTTATGTATTTAGTCGTTGGACTTGGAAACCCTGGCTCGCAATATGAAAATACCCACCACAATGCGGGTTTTTTAGCTGTAGATACACTTGCCGAATCTTCAAACTGGAAATCAGAACACAAGGCTTTAACGCAAAAAATTCAAATAGCTTCAGAAGATGTTCTTTTGGTAAAACCGCAAACTTATATGAATTTAAGCGGTGAATCGGTACAAGCTTTAATGACTTGGTATAAAATTAAACCAACTAATCTTATCGTTATTTCTGATGATGTGAATTTGGATTTAGGCCGCATTCGTATCAGGGCAAAGGGGAGTCATGGTGGGCAAAACGGGCTTCGCAACATTATTGAAAAAATTGGTGACCAGTTTATGCGTATTCGTTTAGGTGTTGGAAAATGCCCAGAACATTACGACCTTTCTAATTGGGTGCTAGCTAAATTCAGCAAAGACGACAGAGAAATATTCAATAAAACGCTTGAAAAAATTCCGGCACTACTTAACTGCTATTTAAAAAATGGCATAGAAACTTGTATGGAACGCTATAACGGAAAGTGAATATTCCTTTTGGTTGAAAATCTTAGTTCGTATAAAGATTACACTACCATTTATTTTAAAATTGTTCCAATGGGCGTTAGAAGGAGATTTCTTTAATTGCTATTTAGCCTAAAAACTGTGTTTTTTAAAAGGCAAAAAATGTTTTAATAGAAGGTTTTTTCTATATTTCCCTTGCAAAATGAGGTTTTTATGAAACTTTTGCCTGAAGCTTTAACTTTTGATGATGTTCTTCTTGTTCCTGGGGAATCTGCGGTCCTTCCGTCTGCAACAGATGTAAGCACTCAACTTTCTTCCACTATCAAATTGAAAATTCCTATTATCAGTGCTGCTATGGATACTGTTACCACAGCGCCGCTTGCTATTTCTATTGCCTTGCAAGGTGGTTTAGGGATTATTCATAAAAATATGAGCCCAGAAGCACAAGCAGAAGAAGTTCGCAAAGTGAAACGCTGGCAATCTGGTATTGTAAGTGACCCAGTTACTCTTGATGCCGACGAACCTGTGCTTCATGCTTTTGAAATGCGTGCTCGTACTAAAGTCAGTGGTTTCCCAGTGCTTTCAAAAGGTAAAGTAGTTGGTATGCTTACTAGTCGTGATTTAAGAACGATTACAGATACGTCTGTGAAAGTAAAAGATGTCATGACCAAAAAGCCAATTACCGCAGGTCCAAAGATTAGCCTTGCTAAAGCAAAAGAAATTTTAAATACAAATCGTATTGAAAAATTGCCTTTAGTCGATGCAAACGGAACTTTAAAAGGTCTTGTCACTATGACAGACATTCTTAAACGCGAAAGCAACCCGAATGCAAGTTTAGACAAAAATGGCCAGCTTTTGGTTGGTGCTGCCGCAAGTACTTCTGCTGATTCTCTTGAACGCATTAAACTTCTTGTGGAAGCTGGTGTAGATTTACTTGTGATTGATACAGCGCATGGTCACCACATTGGTGTTCGCAATATGGTAAAAACCGTTCGTAAAAAATACCCGAAACTTACCATTTGTGCTGGTAACGTTTGCACACCAGAAGCAGTTCTTGAACTTGCAAAATGTGGTGCCGATATTGTGAAAGTAGGCATTGGCCCTGGTTCTATTTGTACAACAAGAATCGTGGCTGGTGTTGGTTACCCACAATTCTCCGCTATTGTAGAATGTGGTAAAGCAGCTCGTAAAGCAGGTGTAAAAATTATTGCTGATGGTGGAATCAAGTATTCTGGTGAAATCGCTAAAGCACTTGCTGCTGGTGGCCATGCTGTAATGCTTGGAAGCCTTTTTGCTGGCACAGAAGAAAGTCCAGGTGAAGTTATTCTTGCTGATGGCCGTAGCTACAAGAGTTATCGTGGTATGGGCTCTGTTGGCGCTATGAAAGCAGGTTCTTCTGACCGTTATTTCCAATCTAATGTAACAGAAGAAAAGAAATTCGTTCCAGAAGGTATCGAAGGTCGTGTTCCTTACAAAGGCCCGTTACGCGATACGGTTTACCAACTTGTTGGCGGTATTCACCAGGCTATGGGTTATGTTGGTGCCGCAAACTTAGATGAACTTTACAAGAAGGCAACTTTTGTTCGGATTACAGGCGCGGGTTTAAGAGAATCTCACCCACACGATGTAACAATCACAAAAGAAGCCCCAAATTACAGAGCATCTGAATAAAAGTAAAAACCTATGCGAAAGCATAGGTTTTTTTGTATACAGAAAACTACCGGCTACGCCGGTAGTTCCATAAAAGCCTTCTGGCGGTCATGAGAAAGAGTGTTTAAGTTTTGAAAATAACTGATTATGCTTGGTCCCGTATATGAAGAAATGTCTGTTATGGCGTCGGGCTACTTTTGTATGAATCTATTTGAATTATGGTTTGATTTTTTTACTTTATTTAGAATATAATTTGCTCGTAGTGAATTTACATTCAATTGTTCTCATAAGGCTTTATTTTTCTTACAAGAAAATTACAACAAGAAGTTTTCCTTTATTATATTTCGGTGGTCTTTTTTGAAAGTTAAGGTAGAATGTAATGAAAATATTGTTTGGATATGTATTTTGATGAATACTTGCTTTACCCGAATGAATCTGTTGTTGAGGGGAACATTGGTTTGCATTTAACAGATTGGAGTATTTTTGATAAATTAGTTTGTGGAGTCGCTTTGATTGATTCTGAAGGAAATGTTCTTTTTGGTAAGGTTCCTTCTGTAGATGAATGTAAATCTTATAATGAGCAAACTTTAATTACGCCACAATATGCTTGGAGTTATTAATATGAAAAAGTTATTTACTCTTGTAATTTTATTCCTTATTGTGGCATGTACTGAAGATACAAGCGTAAATTCTCAAAGTGAAGCTACTCAAGAATCTGTTATGGGTTGGCGAAGTGCAGGTTTTACTCCTGTGATTTCTTCACAACGGGGCGGTGGTCTCCAAAAAGTAACGCATTCTGGGAACTGGCTTGTTTTGATGGATGCATGGACAAGTCCTATAGAAGGCAAACCTGGAACATCGACATATTCACCTAGACTTTTTATATCTAAAATAGGTTCTGGAATTTGGGATACTTTAGAGCCTCCAACAAAAGCATATGTGAAGACTCTTTATGCAGATTCCCTTGGTATTTACGTAGGGACTTATAACTCGGAGGTTATTGAGTATAATCCTGAAAAAAAAGAATGGACTAATTTGAATGTAAAAAGTTCAAAAGATTCCTTGTGGTATCATATTTATGGAATTCATAGGTTTGGTGGAAAACTAATTGTTAGTATGGCAGGATATGATGAAATCTTGGGTTATCATGCGAAGGTTTTTTTACAGAATAATTCTGGGTGGCAAGAGTTACAGATTCCTCGTGTTCGCAAGGATATATACAATGAAAGTCTAACAGACCCACTTTATTTTGTAGATGCTATAGAACTAGGTAAAAATTTATATGTTTGTACAATAGATGGCGTCTGGAAATTAGATGGCAATACTCTTTCATGGACTGAATTACCCAAATTTCCAAAGATGAGGTGGAATTCTGATAACTACGATGTCTATGCTGTCCAGGATCTTATTGTTTACAAGGACAATCTGATAGCTGTTGATGGAACAAATAGTCGCATTTATCAATGGGATGGTGCGAATAATTGGCTTGCATTGGATAGCATGATTCTCCCAACAGTAGTGTATGCAACAGGTGACACCTCTTATAACATATATAGAAGTTCACTGTATAGGATAAAAGATGTGGTTACAGATGGAAAACACCTTTTTATTTCTGGAGATAATCCTTGTCCAAAGGTATATATGGGAGATTATGGCGAACCTTATGGAAATATCTTAAAAGGTTGGCGTAAAATTAAACTTGGTTGGTGTAAAGAAGGTGAAGGGTGTGTTAGCACAAATGCTACATATAGTTTAGATATTATTGGCGACACAATCTATGCTGCCGCATGGGAAGGTTTATTTAAAATGCCTTTAAGCGACCTAGATACAGCAATCGCAGGAGAATCGGATTTTAGCGGGTTTGGATATTGGGAACAGTGATTGGTACACCCCAGTGTCTAAACCTAGCCTTAAAAACGTTGGTGAAAATGTTTGGGAATTAGATATGTATTTTGATGAATACTTGCTTTACCCGAATGAGTCTGTTGTTGAAGGAAACATTGGCCTTCATTTAACAGATTGGAGTATTTTTGATAAATTAGTTTGTGGAGTTGCTTTGATTGATTCTGAAGAAAATGTCCTTTTCGGTAAGGTTCCTTCTGTAGATGAATGTAAATCTTATAATGAGCAAACTTTAATTACGCCACAATATGCATGGGGATTCTAGTATGAAATATCTATTCCTCCTCTTTTTAACAATAGTTTTTTTTGCTTGTTCCGATAATCCCTCAAAGCCAGATGACTTCGATAAGTTTCATAAGTATGATGATCGTCCAGATTTTGGTTGGCGTAAGGGTGATTTTATTCCAATGCTGGATGATTCCAAGTCGTTTGGAGGCTTGGAGGATATCTATCATGTTGGAAATAGGATTGTTTTAGTTGATAATCACTGGTCAAGTAATCAATACACTTCTCCTGGTTCTGTCACCTACACTCCAAGGGTTTTTGCTTCAGAGATTGGATCAACTCATTGGGACACGCTCTCTAGTTCAGAATGGATTCGCTATGTGTATGGCGATTCCACTGGTCTTTATGCAGGAACACAGCTTAGTGGCAAGGTGCTTAAATACGATTTTGACCGCAGCACATGGGATGAGATTTATCAGTTGCCGTTTGATTCGCTTGCGTATTACAACGTTTATGGAATCGCCATTTACCAAGGTCGCCCTGTTGTATGTTTTGCAGGGTACGAGGACAGCACGGATAGGCGTAGCGAAGTCATAAAGATTGCGTATAAAATGCAAACGGATACAGGTTGGGTGGACATTACCTACGATTATGATTCATCCAAAGAATACCCAATGCAATTTAACAAGGGTGTAGAACTAAATGGAAAGCTTTACACCATTAGTGGACATCGTGGAATGTGGCGTTATGACGGTAGTTGGAAAAGGATGGCGAAAATCCCAATCCCAAGTTGGGCAACATGGGTTCCCGCTTATGATACAAATGATTACGCGTTGGACATTGTGGTTCATAAAGGAAAAATATATGCGATTGGCGAGAAATCTTCATCTGATGTATTGGAATATGACGAGGCACTTGATAGTTGGAATCCTATAGACAGTGTGATTGGTACCGATGACACGCCCTATGGATATTTGACTTACAAAAATGTCCCCAGCAATCGATATGCTCTAGCGTCAGATGGAAAACATCTTTTTATTGTGGGTAGTTCACCGCCTTGGCCTAGTGTTTATATGGGGGACTACGGCCCCCCCTATGGAAACGAGAAAAAGGGCTGGCGAGAGATTTTTGGTAATTTTTGCCCTAGTATGATTTGCTTAGCTCATGGGTCGTCTCATGGTATGGTAGCAATTGGGGATACACTATATGTGGCGAACAAGGAGGCTCTTCTGAAATTCCCTCTAAAAGATTTAGATGAAGCCATTTCAGAAGAGGAATCTTACCCATCGGTTGAATAGAAAAATTGTTATGTATGATAAAGAAGGGAATATTCTTTGGGGTAAAGAACCTAAGATTTTTAAAAGTTCTTCTGATGATTTATTAAAAAAATGGATTGATTATTTAGAAAAATATCATGAGGTCAAAATCTTATTATCTTTTGAATGATGATTGATAATAGTAAAAATGGGCGGAAAGCGATAATTTCTATTTGGCTTTTCTTTGTGGTAAGCCTTATTGTTCTTGTTTTATTAACATTGCTTTTTTGGGGACTTTCTGTTTTGCCAGAAACATGGAGTGGCGACTTAAGCGAAGGTTTTTATGGTACTCTTTCTATGGACTTGATAGAGCCGATAATAGGTAGAGTTGGTTTTTTGGCAGTAGCTATTCTTGTAGGCGTTTGGACGTTTACTTTTTTAATAGGCTTACTTTTTTGGGGACGTTGGTTTTCTTGTTTTATAAAAAACAGAAAGGCAGGGAAAATTTCAGCTTTTCATGCTTTGCCTACTTCTTTGATTCCTGGGTTTGGAATTTTATTTCATGCGTTTTATTTAAAAAGTGCGTTGCATTATTTTGAAAAAGAATGTTTAGCAAATGAAATGTCTATAAGTAAATTTTTAACACGTCGATTTTTTTTATGGCAAAACGCTGCTTGTGTGTTTTTGTGTTTTTTTATTTTCAGCACATTTAAATATTGGCTTGCCGTTTTTATTTTAGAATTTTTGTTTTTACTTGCTATCTGGTATTATGGCTTGTTGGTTTCTACACTTGTAAAAGAAGAACAAAAATTATACCAGATTCAATCATCGTCTGGGTCTGGCCAATAGCGGAATCTTCCAGTTACTTTAACGGTTTTATTTTCAAGGCAAGTTCCTGTTTCGCAGTTTGGAAAAAGCAAGTTAAAATTCCCGGTCCAGGTGGAATCGTCTTTTTGATCAATAGTTACAAAACTAGATTCTGGGATAGCAGTTGCTTTTGGGCCGTACTGTAAAATGAGCCATGTGTAATTGCTAACTATTGGATTTTTTCCAAGGGTCGGTTCGGCTACTAAAAAAGCGATTCTATCTCCGTATTTACTTTCTTCTTCTCTAGTTTCTAAACTGATATAATGCCTGCCGTAAGCGGGGAGTGTCACATCATTTGGGTGGAGTTCTATTTGTTTACTATCGCCACCATTGACTTGGTATTTGACATACCCCCCTCCATCAATTTCCCAACCGCTATTGATTTCAGAACAAGCAGAAAAAAGCAGCGTTAAAAAAACAACTGCGATTTTTATTTTGCTTGTGAATTTTGTTGTCATATTTTATAAAGTGAATGTTCTATTTGAAATTAGAAAAAACGATACTTCAGTTGCAATGAAAAATAAGGTTCTCTTTCTGTATAAGGAGAATCTCTGAAAATAGAACCTAAAAAGCGGATAAATTTACGGTCAATGAGCCTGTAATTTCTGTTATAAGCATAACCAAAGGTAGAGGTTATACCATATTTTCCTTTTTTGAAAGCAAATTCAGGTTTTAAACCAAAAATTTGTTGCCCCGCTTGGAATAATTTTTTTTCTCTTTTTCCGTCTTCGTCGTGGCGCTCTACAAGTGTCAGCGTTCCGTCACCCTCATAAATTAAACCAAGTGTGAAAACATCATTAAAATGGTGCTTTACAGAAGTTTCACTTTGGTTGAATAAAAACACAGTTTGTTTGCCTAAAGAAAATTGAAAATGTGGCATAGGGTAAATAAAGATATGACCAAACATATTTGTGATAAATAAACCACCACCAAGTTCTAATCTGTTCCAAAATCGATGGTAGTAATTTAAACCTGTCATATAAATAACGGTATTTTCATTTAAATGTTCGCGTTCTCCCATAACGCCTCCACCAAACGAAAAACTTAAATAATTTTCACCTTTTAATTTTTGGATGTTATTTAGCATAAGTAAAGCTTGAACAACTTCTTCTGGGTAATCGTTTGGAATATTTTTGAATGGTAAATGAGTAAAACTCCCTGTTAAAATTCCCATCCACATGGAGAATGTTTTTTCAACAGAATCGCGTTTAAAATAAAAAGGCATTCCTGTTGAAAATTGGATTTTTCTAAAGTTTGTCTCTGATTTTGGAATAGCATCACCTGATTTTTCATGGTAGGTAGAAGTTGGCACAAATGCCCCTCGAATTTGTAAAAATTGGGCATTTGAAAAACTTTGGAAAAGTAAAATTGCCAAAAAAACTAGAGACCATTTTTGCATTGCAAGTTCAAATATAAAAAAAGAAGACTTTGAAATAAATACCTATTCTCCAAAGAAAAGGCTGGTTCAAAATAAAGCACTTAAAATTAAGTTGCTATATTTTAACGTATGAAATTGCCTGTAGTTTGTATTGTTGGCCGTCCAAACGTTGGAAAGTCTTCGCTTTTCAACAGAATCCTTTCTAGGCGTGCAGCAGTTGTTAGCGATAGAGAAGGTGTTACTCGTGACCGCCATTACCAAACCGCCCATCATAAAGATAGGGATTTTATTTTAGTGGATACTGGTGGTTTTTTGCCAGATGATTCTATTGATGTTTTAGCAGAAAGTGTTCGTAATCAGATTTTTGCCGCAGTTGAAGATGCTGATGTTGTTCTTTTTATGGTCGATATTCGTGTAGGCGTAACAGAATTAGACCTTCAATTTGCCAAAATGGTCAAGCGTCTTGAAAAACAAGTGATTCTTGTAGCAAATAAAGGTGAAGATATCGCTCACCGTAACGAAGCTTGGGAATTTCTTTCTTTAGGTCTTGGTGCTCCGCGTTCAATCAGTGCTTTAACAGGGTATGCTTGCCTTTCTCTTTTAGACGAAGTTATTGGGCTTTTTCCAAAGGGTGGGGTTTCTACAAAGCAAGAAGACAGGCCAATTCGTTTTGCAATTCTTGGTAGGCCTAATGCTGGTAAAAGTACTCTTTTGAATCGTTTACTTGGTGAAGATAGAGCTGTTGTTTCTGATATTCCTGGTACAACACGCGATTCTATTGACTGTGAATTTAAGGTAAACGGTGTGCGTTATGTTGTAACTGATACGGCTGGGCTTCGTAAAAAAGCAAAAGTTTCTGATGAAGTAGAATATTTCAGTAATATGCGAACATTAGAAAGTGTGCGCCGATCTGACCTTTCTCTTTTAGTTTTAGATGTTACGCGTGGTCTTGAAGTTCAAGATTTCCGCATTATTACAGAAATCCGAAAAGCAGGTAAAGGCCTTATTATCTTGCTGAACAAGTGGGATATTTTACCCAACAAAACAGAAAAATCTTTTGATCACATTGTAAAAGATATTCTTGAACGAGAACCGCTTTTAGAATATGTACCGATTCTTTCAATTAGCGCAAAAGAAGGCCAACGCCTTCATCGTGTGATTCAAGAAATTAGAACGGTTTATGAAAATTGCCACCGTGTTATTGGGCGTGAACGCCTTGCAGAAGTTTTTTCTAATCTTATGCAGCAAAACCCGCACCCAAGCCGACAATCAAGGGCAGTTGTTTTAAAGCGTGCTTGTCAGGTGATGGTAGAACCACCGGTTATTTCTATTGAAACGAGAACACCAGAACTTGTAGATGAATCCTATAAGCGCTTTTTAATGAAACGTTTCTTTGAAGAGTTTCAGTTAATGGGTGCTCCATTGCGTTTAAATTTTGATCAAAAATTAATCTTAAGAAAGGATGAAGATCTTGAACAGTTTACTTTGTCTTCCAATAGCGTATCTGCTGGGGTCGATTCCAACAGCGGTTTGGGTCGCAAAAATCACACGCGGAATAGACATCCGTCATTACGGCAGCAAGAACGCAGGTCTAACAAACGTTTTTAGAGTACTTGGCTGGAAGCCTGCTTTGCCAGTTGTCTTTGTTGATTTAGGCAAGGGCTTTTTTGCTCCGTTTATTGCAATGAAAATGGTTGAAGCGTTTGAGCCTTCGTATGATTGGCTCCCTTTGGTCGCTGGGCTTTTGGCTATTTTGGGGCATAGTTTTACTTGCTTTGCAGGTTTTCGTGGCGGAAAAGGCGTTTTAACCGCGTTAGGCGTTTTCTTAGCTCTTTGCCCAATTACTGCTCTTGCTAGTTTTGCAATTTGGATTCTTCTGGTCGTTACTACAAAATATGTTTCTGTAGGTAGTATAGGTGGTTGTTTAGCTTTGGCAATTTTTTCTACAATGGGGTATTTTAAATTGCCGTTTCCACCAGATGAAATCAATTTGGGACTTTGTATAACAACCCTTTTGGTTGCTGTTTTTGTTATCTATAAACATAAAGCCAATATTAAAAGGCTTATGAATGGAACAGAAAATGGTTTTGGTAAAAAAAGAAAAACACCGAAAGATTCTGAAATAGTTTCAGCAGAAAAGAATTCGGATTCTGTTGAAAATTAATATAAATTAAGAAATTGAAAACTGGAGATGATTTTATGAAAGTAGCAGTTCTTGGCACTGGCGGTTGGGGCCTTACACTTGGGCAAGTATTGCATGATAATGGTCATAGTCTTTCTTTTTGGACTCATTCTCAAGAAGAAGTTGATTTATTGACAACAGAAAGAGAATACAAAGATAAATTGCCTGGTGTTATTTTCCCGGAATCATTTACGTATTCGACAAATATGCAGTCGGTAGTTGCCGATGCTGATTTAATTTTGCTTGTTGTGCCTTCACAATTTATGGAAGGTGTGGCAAAAACGCTTGGAACTTGCAAAGCAAAAGAAAATGCAGTAGTGGTTAGTGCAACAAAAGGCATTCTTGAAACGACTTTGCAGCGCATGAGCGAAGTTTTGCTTTCTAATGTGTCTTGGCTTACGCCAGAAAAAATGGTTGCATTTAGTGGGCCGACTCATGCCGAAGAAGTTTCACGCCGTATCTATACAGCTATTGTAGCTGCATGCCCATGTGAAGAATCTGCAAAGTTTGTGCAACTTGCTTTTAGCAATTCTTATATGCGTGTTTATACTTCTGATGACATTGTAGGCGTTGAAATTTGTGGTTCTATTAAAAACGTGATAGCTATTGCTAGTGGTGTTTTATATGGTCTTGGTGCTGGCGATAATACGCGAGCTGCACTTTTGACTCGTGGACAAGCAGAAATGTGCCGCTTAGGAATGGCGCTTGGCGCAAACCCACATACTTTTGCTGGCCTTGCAGGGATGGGTGATTTAATTGTCACTTGCCTTTCTGAACATAGCCGTAATCGTTATGTTGGCGAACACATTGGTAAAGGTGAATCTTTAGACCAAATTTTAAAAGACATGAAAATGATTGCAGAAGGTGTTCCGACATGTCGAAGTGCAAAAGCTTTGGCTGAAAAATCAGGCGTAGAAATGCCTTTAGTCAATGCTATTTATGAATCTTTATTCAATGGTAAATCGGCTTTGGAATCTATTCGTGAACTTATGGGTCGCGAACTCAAATCAGAAATCTGGTAATTTGGATTTTATTTCAAATTGAAAAATCCCTGTCATTTTATGACAGGGATTTTTTTTGTATGTGGCAGAAATGGTTGTATTTTTCTCACAAGCATTTCTTGGAAAGAACCATGAAAAAATTCATTTTATAAAATACAGAAATCTAGGATAAACATAATTCAGCATAAGTTAATGCTGATTCTAAATAACAAGAATAAAAGCCGCTTTTAAGGGGGATGATTTTTTTGAAAAATTTTATTAGAAAGAAAAAATAAAAAAGACTTCAGAAACCTGAAGCCTTTTAAATGCGGTCGGACAGACTTGAACTGTCACGAGATTGCTCCCACTAGCCCCTCAAGCTAGCGTGTCTACCAATTCCACCACGACCGCGTGATAAAATCAGAACGCAGACAAATATAGTTATTTCATTTATTTTGTCTATGGTTTATTTAAAAAAAATCAAAAATTTTTAGAAAATATTTTTGGAGTGGAAAATAAAAAAAGACTTCAGAAATCTGAAGTCTTCTAAATGCGGTCGGACAGACTTGAACTGTCACGAGATTGCTCCCACTAGCCCCTCAAGCTAGCGTGTCTACCAATTCCACCACGACCGCAGAGCAAAAGCTCTATCCAAAAATTACTGTGCTGGAACTGGAGCCGGAGCTGCAGGTTCTTGAGCAGGAACTGCTGCAGGAGCTTCTGGAGCTACAGGCATTGCGGCAGGTAATTCTGGAACAACGACATCTTGAGCAGAACTTGTTTCTGTAGCAGATTGGCGTAAGTCAGAAACTGGACCTTCGTTACTCTGGCGAGAGGCGATAAAGCCTAAAGCAAAAACAAGAATGAAAAAGAAAATCGCAACGATTTTAGTCAGTTTTTGGATAAATGTTGCTGCTCCGGCTGTTGAAAATGCAGACTGTGATGTCATGCCACCAAGACCAGCAAGTCCACCCATTTTGTCGTTTTGAATTAAAACGAGCAAAATAAGGAACAAGCAAAGCAGAACATGTAAAACAATTCCAATCCAAAAGAGAGTTGACATTGTTAATCCTTTTGTTTAATTAGAGAGCTTCTTCAGCGGCTTTAATAATAGCAAAGAAGGTGTCTGGTTTCAAGGCTGCACCGCCAATGAGACCGCCATCAATGTTTGCTTGAGCTAAAAGACCTTGAGCATTATCTGGTTTCATAGAGCCACCATATTGGATGCGCATGCCGTTAGCAATAGCTTCGCCATAAATTTCTGCAACAACAGAACGAACATACTTTTGTGTATCTTCTGCTTGTTCGTCGGTGGCAACAACGCCAGTACCGATAGCCCAAACTGGTTCGTAAGCCAAAACGCATTTAGCTGCATCTTCAGCAGAAACGTCTTGGAAAGCGCCTTTAACTTGTGTGGAAAGAACTGTTTCAAGCTTACCGCCATTACGTTCGTCAAGAGTTTCACCAATGCAAATGATTGGTTTTAAACCAGCTTCAAGAGTCTTTTTAACTTTCAAGTTAACAGTTTCTTCTGTTTCGTGGAAATATTGACGTTGTTCAGAGTGACCGATGATAATGTATTCAGCACCGATTTCTTTAACCATGTCAACAGAAACTTTACCAGTGAATGCGCCTTGGTCTTTCCAATGAACGTCCTGGACTGCCAGTTTAACGTTTGAACCCTTGATTACATCAGCAACTTTAGCAGCTGCAAGATAAGTCGGAGCAATTACAACTTCAGTTTTCTTGATGTCTTTTGTTGCTTCAACAATACCTTCTGCAAGAGCAACGCTTTCGCTTACGGTTTTGTTCATTTTCCAGTTGCCAGCAATGATATATTGGCGCATAAGAACTCCTTGATAAAATCAGTTTAACGGGGCAGAATATAGAAAAAAAGATTGCCCTTTATGGGCAATCTTAAAGAAAATTAGTAGTTAGAGCTTGTTTTTGATGTCGGAGGAGGAGAACCACCATAGCGATCCCCTTCAATCTTATCAAGAACTAATTCGTTTTCATAGCCTTTCAAACGAGCTTGTTCTGGATTTTTCCAAAGAAGACGTGTGATAAGCTTGCCTTCGCGGGTGTAATATTCCCAAACAAAGCCATCATCAGATTCTCTGTCTGGTGGTCCCCAAAGGAGGTTGACCATATCGTTAGTCATACCTTCTTCAATATAACCTTGCATAAAGACTTCTTTTAAGCGACGGTCAATGCCCATGCTTTCTTTAATAGCAAAGTATTCACGTTCATAATCTTTGCGACCTTCACCGCGTTCAATAAGAATCGGAGAAGAATAACGACTAGCGCACCCCATCAATGTCAGAACACTGAGAGATACAAGCAAAAATCTGCCGAGTTTCATAAGAGAATTCCTTTAAATAAAACTTTGAACAAAATAACACTTTTTATTGCTTTGTTGTCAAATGCTTTCATAATTTTACAAAAAAAGAGTTTTTTTATCGTTTGGCTGCGGAATTGAACCGAAAAGAAAGTGAATTTTCTTATCTTTGAGATATGTTTACTAAGGCTTTCCGTGTATTTTTTGTTTCGCTTGCTGTTTTAGCGGGGAGTCTTTCTGCTTTTTCGTTTGATAGGTCGGGGATTTTGGATATGCATTATGGTCCAAATCTCAGCCTTACAGCAATGGGAAATTCACCGATTATTTGGGGAGAATGGCTGCCGCAGTTGATAACAGCAGTTGATTTTAGTTGGATAGAACCTTTAGGTGATAGTTTACCGTATGGTGAAGGTGTAAATGGAAATGCTGCTTTTTTAAGAATGCAAGCCGGCCTTGAATTGTCGCCTTTTTATGAAAATTTCTCGTTTGGAATGGGCCTTCGTCCATTTAGCATAAATCCTCAGATTGGTTTGAATTTTGTTTATAGCAATTTGGTTTATTTTGACTCAAATATCGAAATGGCTATGGCGGGCTCGTCTAGTGCAAAACAAAAAGGCTCTATTGCTCAAAATTGGAATACAAAGTACATATTCGACAATATTTATGGAGATGAAGATATAGATTTTGATTTTTCTCAGAGTTTTACTATGGGAGCAAATCTTGATTATCGTTCTAAAACAGGTTTGATGGTTGGAGTTTATTTCAATTTTATTCTTGTTGATATTACAACAGGGTTTGATGGTAAAAGTTACGATTACCAAAGAAATATGCCAGTATTTAGTCGAGATTATTTGTTAGAACTTTGTCTTTTTGGGCGTTACCCATTATCGCAAGCACTTGTTTTTTTATATGAGATAGATTTTTATAAGTCAGGTGTTTCAAAAAGTGGTAATACCATTCACAAGGAATCTTTGCATTATGGCAAAGTTCTTTCAGGGCTTGAATATGCTTGGGGAAACAGAAATAAGCATCGTTTCACTTTGACTCCCGGATTTTTTATGCGAGGAAAATCTAGGTTCTATGATGGAAATGTCGGGCAACAGTTTATTATCCAATTGCAATACAGTTGCCAATTCGGACTTTTTAGTTATTTCTAATAAAGGGTCTTTTGGAGTAAGATTGTTTAAATCGTAGGCAGAATGTATCCAAATAGAACCGCAGTCTTCTTTACTAGCAAATTGAATTTTAGCCGGTAATAAAACACTATCAAAATGTCTCCATTCTAAAATTTTAATTTCTCTTTTTGCACTGCGTGTTCCAAACATTTTTAAAAGTTTAGGAACTTTTGTCGTGTCAGGAATCAAAGTAAACCACATTTGAGAAAATGCAGTGGATAATCGATTTGTTTTTTGCGAATCTTCGGGACACAAGAATGCTCCATTGGCGAGTATTTCTAAATCATCGAATCGAATAGGTGTTTTTCCGATAAATTCTTTTAAGTGATGCAACGCCATTTGGCGAGTAGCTTTTAATTTTGTAGAATAGAGAGTTCTGTATTTGCCATTAGTAACAAAATAAAGGGAATCATTTTTAGAAAGTTGAATAGCAAAAGTATCTGCCTGCGGTAAATTGTGGTGCTTCCATAAAATATCTAAATGCGTTCTTGATTTAGAACGATTGATGAATGAACCTTCTAATGAAATTTGAAAGTCTTTATCTAAAAGAGACTTGTGACATATTTCTTGAGCATAAATATTTACGCTGCAAAATAAATTGACAAGCAAGATGGAAAATAAAAAAAAGGAAGACTGTTTCTTAAAATTTCTCACTCTCTTAAAATAGAAACAGTCTTCGCATTTAATTCTTTAAAAAGGCATAAAATCTGTAAAATTAAAATTTTCGTTTAAAAATGTGGAAACACTATTTGTTCTAGCAAATGTAGTGTAAATTGCTCTTCGCAAATGAAATACGAATTGTCATGATAACAGACAAGTATTTTGGATAACGAGTTTTTTTAGATTAGTAGAATAATAGTCCAGAAAGTTTTCAAAAAAGAAAACTTTCTGGAAAATATTTTAGCCTATTTCAGCAGAAATTTCTTCGTCGTTTCCGATATCGAAAAGATGAACATCTTTCATGCTGTTGCGAATTTTGGTTTCCAAATCATTTGTAAGTTCTGGATTCCCTTTCAAGAATAAGCGAGTATTTTCACGGCCTTGACCAATACGTTCGCCATTGTAAGAGAACCAAGCCCCACTTTTTTGGACAATTTCTAATTCTACAGCGAGGTCAAGAATAGAAGCTTCGCGAGAAATACCTTGCCCATAGAGAATATCAAATTCGCATTGAGTGAAAGGAGCTGCGACTTTATTCTTTACAATTTTGACCTTTGTTCTGCTGCCAATAACTTCTTCACCATCTTTAATAGCTGCAATTCTACGAATATCAATACGTTGTGTAGCGTAGAATTTAAGAGCGTTACCACCAGTAGTGGTTTCTGGGTTGCCAAACATAACACCGATTTTCATGCGGAGCTGGTTAATGAAAAGCAAGCAAGTATTTGATTTTGAAAGAATACCTGTTAATTTACGCAAAGCTTGTGACATAAGGCGAGCTTGTAAACCAACATGGCTGTCACCCATTTCACCATTGATTTCTGCCTGAGGAACAAGAGCTGCAACAGAATCTATAACGATGATATCAATAGCTCCTGAACGAACAAGTGTTTCGGCTATATCTAAAGCTTGTTCACCAGTATCAGGTTGAGAAACTAAAAGTGATTCAATATCTACACCTAACTTGCGAGCATAAACAGCATCAAAAGCGTGTTCTGCGTCAATAAAAGCAGCTGTACCACCAAGTTTTTGGGCTTCGGCAATTGCGTGAAGAGTTAAAGTGGTTTTACCAGAAGATTCTGGGCCGTAGATTTCGATAATACGACCACGAGGAAAACCGCCAACCCCGAGAGCCATATCTAATTGAATACAGCCACTTGGAATGACAGGAATGTCATCAACAGGTTGGCTTCCGAGTGTCATAATAGCACCTTTACCATAGTTTTTTTCAATTTGAGCGATAGCGGCTTCTACAGCTTTTGCTTTTTCGCCATTCAAAGGTGCAACAGGTGTTGTCTTTTTTGCCATAAAGGACTCCATTTTTTTTTGTTTTCGTTTTTAATATAATAATTACTGCACAAAAGTGCAAGTGCTTTTTTGGGTAAATTTTGTAAAAAGTTTACCCATTACATATAAAACGCTTTTCTCACGTATTTCGTTTCTTTTTCCATTAAAAATTTTTGAAAAAGTTTCTGTGCCTTCCGCTGAAGCTATTGCAAACCATACAAGTCCGACAGGTTTTTCTTTAGAACCTCCACTAGGTCCGGCAATACCCGAAGTAGCAATTGCCCAATCTGTGCCTAAAACGCGTTTTGCGCCTTCTGCCATACGAGCAACTACTTCTTCACTAACAGCTCCATAGGTTTCTAGAATTTCTGCAGGCACTCCTAAAATGCGGTGTTTAATTTCGTTGGAGTAAGAAACAATACCTCCATTGAAAATAGTAGAAGAACCAGGAATTGCCACAATTTCAGATGCAATTAACCCGCCTGTACAAGATTCTGCCGTACCTAAAGTTTCATTTCTTTCTTTTAATGCAGAAACAAGAGCTGTGGCTAAAGAATCGCCATTAGTAGAAATGATATTGACATTTTCTGTTTTTAAAAGTTCTTTAAGTGTGGAAGAAAAAGAAACTTGAACTTGAATTTCATTTGTTCCATAAATTCTCAATCGAATACCGTCTTTTTCAGGAAGGCTACTCCAAGAAGTTTCGTTAAATGAAAGGCGAGAAAGAATGGTTTCTAATTCTGGTTCTGCAATCCCTTGGAATAAAATTTCTTTTGCAATAAAAACATTTTTTTGCTTATCGATAAAATAAGGTTTAAGATGGGCTTCAAACATGCTTCTTGTTTCAGAAGGAACGCCTGGGATAGCAAAAATAACTTTGCCGTTAATAGAAAGTTGTATGCCAGGAGCGGTTCCATTATGATTTTCAAGCCAACAAGCTCCTTTTGGAAAATAAGCTTGTACCGAATTTCCTTTGTGATAAGGCTTATTGTGTTTTAAAAAGAATTTTTTTATAGAATTTTCAGCTTCTTCAGAGTGCTCTAAAGTAACATGTGCTAAATCTGCAAGTAGTTGTCTTGTTTTATCGTCAGAAGTTGGCCCAAGTCCACCAGTAATTATAATGGCTTCAATATCTAAGGATAAAAGTTTAGATGCTATATCAAAAAAGGTAGAAGATTCATCTGGTAAAGTGATTTGCGCAAAAATATTATAGCCAAGAGCAGTCATTTCTTTTGCAAGAAAATGGCTGCCTGTATTTAAGGTGAAACCTTGAGAAAGTTCCGAACCTAAAGCTAAAATAGCAATATTTTGTTTTTTACTCATAATCAATCCTTAGCTACAAAGTAGATATTTTTAGAGACATTTTTTGTCACTATAGAGAATATTGTAAAAATATTTCAAAAGAAAACATATAAAATTTATTGCTTAATATTTATAGAATTCATTTATGGAATGTTTCTAAAAAAAAAAGAAATAAATAAAGGAGGGATTTTTTTTATTTTTTTGTGGTGCCGTTTTCTATAAAAAAGAAACAATTGTTTAAAACAACTATAGCTTTTCTGTGGTTGTGTTTGTTTTTTTGTTCTTTTGCTAATGCCGAAATACAAAAAGGGAAAACAGGTATAGAAAGTCTAGACACTCTGCCCGTTTATGAATGGGATATAAAAACTGAAAATCGTTCTTTGCCTTTAACTCTTTTATGGAGTATTATTCCTGGAGGTGGTCATTTTTATAGTGAACATTATGTGCGAGGGGGCTTTATTTTAGCTGCAGAAGTGGCTTTGACTTATGAGGTGTTTATCAATAAACCATACCAACAAGATAGACGTTTTAAACAAGCTAAACCTTATCGTGATTCGGTTGGAAAATATACAGAGGCTATGCTGAATACAACATCCCCTGAGGAATTGTCTCTTTTAAGAACAAAACGGGATAGGTATGCGAATTTGGTTCGGGGCTTTAGTGATAAAAAAATGGAAGAGGAAGATTTGCGTAAGGCTGAAATGGCTTGGCTTATAGGCCTTCATGTTTATAATGTCTTTGATGCTTTTGGAATTTGGATGAATAATAGAGGGCATAGTGTTGAACAGCGTTCAATGGGAAAAGCATTGGCTTTTGCTTTAATTCCTGGTGGTGGGCAAATATATAATCGAGATTTTGGTAAAGCGGGACTTTTGTATATGGGACTTATCGGAGCGTTTACAAGCATTGGAACAACGCAACATCTTATTGAGTATTATTTAGAACGTCGTCGAGTGATTCGAGGAGAAAAGAATTTTGAAGAAGAAGAACGTTTAAGTGAACGGATTACCCATTATCGAAAAAATAGAAACCAATATATATGGGGTGGGGCAATCATTTATTTGTATTCTATAGGCGATGCTATAGTAGATGCTTTGTTAAGTGATTTTGATAATCCACTGCACTTTGCAATCGCGCCTTCTTTTGAAGGCGGACTGCAAGCATCAGTTGGAATAGATTTTTAGACTATTTATTTTTGCAACAGCATTCGTGGCCTTCACCATGATTTTTGCCACCACAACATTCGTGGCCTTCACCATGATTTTTACCACCACAGCATTCGTGACCTTCGCCATGGTTTTTACCACCACAGCATTCGTGACCTTCATCATGATCTTCACAATGACAATGGTGGTGGTTTAAAGCGTTTAAGTCTTCTTCTGTAGCTTGACGAACGCTTACAACTTCAATAGAAAAATTGAGATTTTGTCCAGCGAGTTCATGGTTTGCGTCAACGCTTACTTTATCACCTTCCACTTTTAAAACGCGAATAGGGAGAATGCCTGTAGGAGTTTGGGCGTAAAACATCATGCCAGCTTCTACTTTGTCGCCTTGGAATGCGGTTAATGGAATTTCAGAAACAAGTGCTGGATTGTGTTCGCCATAACCTTCAGCGGGAATAACTTTAACATCGAATTTTTCACCGACATCTTTACCAACCATTGCTTTTTCAAGGCCAGGAACAATCATGCCTAAACCTTGGATGTATTCAAGAGGCGTTTTCCCAACGGAAGAATCCAAGACTTTGCCGTTGTCGTCTTTGAGAGTGTAGTGCATTTGTACTACGGTTTGGTGTGCGATTTTCATAGTAACCCTATAGATAAAAGTGAAACTTTATTCAAACAAATCCATTGTTTCTGAAAGAGAAGTAGGTTCTTCGTTTTCAGTTTCAGCGGAAATTTCTGGAGAAATTCTAGAAATTCGTTTGACTTTTTTGGCTGTAAATTTACTACCAAGAGCTTTGTAAGATTTGATTTCAGCAATTTCTGTGAGATCGATTTCTTCTTTTTGAACTTCACGCCCAACTTGGTATTCCATTAAAGCTTTAGCATCATCACCAACAAAAACTTCATAAAGAATAGATTCCGGATGGTCTGTAATTAGCCAGAAATCTGAAGTCATAGGGCAATTTTCTAAAGTGAAACGCTTAACCATATAGTTCATATTTCCGCCTTCATAATAAAGCACGGAAAATACTGCATTTTGGTCAAGTTTCATAATGCGGTAAATGCCTGAACCTACAAGTAATGGATCTGTAATGTCATATATACGAGCAGAACCATTTTTTCTAAGCACAAGAATTTTTTCTTTTTCTTTGAATTCTCCAAGGAATTCACCTTTACGCTGAGTGGTAACAACACCGCTAGGGGCATCAAAGTAGAGCTGTTTTGCACCAAGAGTACTAACACCTTTACGCAGGCGCTTTACATTTTTAATAGCGTATTTTGTGACGGTATTTCCTCGAGAGCTACGCCCTTTGACTTCAATGGTTGAAAAGTCAACTTCAAAGTTCAATTTAATACGCGGGCGAGGTTTTAAAATAACTTCAACAACTTCTGCTTCACCATTAGGGTTACTTGAAAGATAAAGAATTTTAGAACCAGGTTTGCCAGAACCCATCAGATAATCTTTTTCTCGCGTGACGCCACCGACATTGAAACGTTTAATGTAAGCAGGGCCATCTTTACCATCTTGGTAAATCACATTGTAAATACGACGTTCGTCAGCTTTGTTGAATTTTTCAACAAGAATAATGTCTTTACCAACAAAACTTTTATCGGCCACACGGACAATTTTATAAGAACCATCTGCTTTGAAAACAATCAAATCATCGTATTCACTGACATCAAAGAGGTATTCTTCTTTTTTCATTGAAGTGCCAATGAACCCTTCTTTTTTATTGACAAAAAGTTTTTGGTTCGCTAATGCCACATGGACAGCTTCAACAGTACCAAATTCAGCAAATGTTGTTTTACGTTCTTTGCCATCACCATATTTCTTTAAAAGATTTTTAAAGTGATTGACTGCATAGTCCGTAATGTGTTCTAAGTTGTAATTGGTTTCTGCAATTTTTTCATCGTATTCTTTTAAAAGTTCATCCGTTTTTTTGCGGTCAAAAAGTGTAATACGACGCATTGGAATTTCTGTCAATTTCAAGATTTCTTCTTGTGTGACCTCTTTTCTAAGCATCTTTTTGACAAATGGAGCCAAAGCTTTATCAATAACATCTATCATTTCTTCTCTTGTACGAGTTTTTTCCATCAAATGATAAATCTTATTGTCGATAAATATTTTTTCAAGGCTTGTCATGTGCCATTTCTTTTCGGCATGAGCTTTTGCGTTTTCAAGTTCCCAAGTAAGCAACTTGACAGTGTGTTCTGTACAAAGTTTTAAAATTTCAGTAGTGTTTGAAAATTTTGGTTTTTTATCAATGATAACGCAAGAGTTAGCGGCAAGAGAAAATTGACAATCCGTAAAAGCATAGAGTGCGTCTATGACAATTTGTGGGTCGCTTCCAGGTAAAAGATGAATCAGAATTTCAACATCTTTACTGGTATTATTATCAATTTTTTTGATTTTTATTTTACCCTTGTCGTTAGCGGCAAGAATAGAATCAATAATGTCTTCTGTAGTTCTACCAAAAGGAATTTCGCGAATGATAAGAGTGCGGTTGTCTAAACGTTCAATTTTGGCACGAACTTTTAAACGCCCACCGCGTGCGCCATCATTGTATTCGCTTGTATCAATAATTCCACCTGTTGGAAAATCTGGGTAAAGAGTAAATTTGCGGCCTCTTAAACAAGCAATACTTGCTTCACAAAGTTCTCTGAAATTATGTGGGAGAATGGTTGTAGAAAGCCCAACAGCAATACCTTCAACACCTTGTGCTAAAAGTAAAGGAAATTTTGCCGGCAAAGCAACAGGTTCTTGGTTTCTGCCATCATAACTAGGAATCCATTCTGTTGTTTCTGGGTTGAAAAGAACTTCAAGCGCAAATGGAGTGAGGCGGCCTTCAATATAACGCGGGGCTGCCGCAGAGTCGCCAGTAATCGGGTTTCCCCAGTTTCCTTGCGTTTCAACGAGCAAGTTTTTTTGCCCGAGATTTACAAGCGCATCGCCAATAGAAGCGTCGCCGTGTGGGTGGTAAGCCATTGTGCGACCAACGATTGTTGCTACTTTTTGAAAACGGCCGTCGTGCATTTCAGAAAGAGTATGTAAAACACGGCGTTGAACTGGTTTTAAGCCATCTTCAAAATAAGGTACTGCACGGTCTAAAATGACATAGCTAGCGTAATCTAAAAACCAAGTGTTATAAAGCTTTTCAAGATGGTTTGCGTTAGAAAGGCCAAGAGTTTTTTCTTCCATAATTAAATCCTATAGTTCGTCGACAACTTCTGCCCTTAAGTTTTCCATAATGTAATTTTGGCGGACTGGAGTATTTTTTCCCATGTAGTATTCAAGCATCTTATTTAAAGAAGCGTCTTGAGGCATAGTGATGCTATCTAGTCGCATGTCTTCACCAATAAATAGCCCGAATTCTTCTGGGTTCATTTCACCGAGACCTTTGAATCGAGTGATTTCAACATTGCCATGCTTCTTTAATTCTGAAGCGACTTTATCGCGTTCGGATTCGTCATAACAATAGCGGGTTTCCTTTTTATTGCGAACGCGGAAAAGTGGTGTTTGTAAAACAAACAAGTGCTTTTGTTCTACAAGTTCTGGGAAAAACTGCAAAAAGAATGTCATGAGCAAAAGGCGAATATGCATGCCGTCCACATCGGCATCGGTTGCAATAATCACTTTGTCATAGCGCAGATTTTCAAGACCATTTTCAATGTCAAGAGCGTGTTGTAAAAGGTTCATTTCTTCGTTTTCATAAACGATCTTTTTTGTTAAACCAAAAGAGTTTTTAGGCTTTCCACGCAAACTGAAAACAGCTTGAGTCTGCGGGTTTCTTGCTTTAGTAATAGAACCAGAAGCAGAGTCACCTTCAGTAATAAAAATCATGGTTTCTTTGGCAAGTTTATTTTTTACATCAGTTAAATGAACTGTACAATCTCTTAATTTCCGATTATGAAGGTTTGCTTTTTTAGCACGTTCATTAGCTAACTTTTTTATACCAGCAATTTCTTTTCTTTCCCTTTCATTTTGGGAAATTCTATCCATTATTTTTTTGGCTGTATCTGGATTTTTGTGTAAGTAATTATCAACTTCTTTTGCAATAAAATCTACAATCCAAGTGCGAAGAGCCGGGCCGTTTGGGTAAGTTGTTGTAGAACCGAGCTTTGTTTTGGTTTGCGATTCAAAAACAGGTTCTTGAATTCTAACTGCAATAGCTCCGATAATACAGTTTCTGACATCGTGTGAATCAAATTCTTTTTTAAAATGTTCGCGAACGCCTTTAACAATGCCTTCTCTGAAAGCAGCAAGGTGTGTACCACCTTGAGTTGTATGTTGGCTGTTTACAAAACTATAATAATGCTCGCCATATTGAGAACCATGCGTAAAAGCGGCTTCAATATCTTTACCTTTAAAGTGAATAATATCATAACGAATAGAGTCATCTACGCGTTTTTGCAATAAGTCCATTAAACCATTTGGGCTTGCATAAGTCTTGCCATTCATGACAAGAGTGAGTGTTGGGTTTAAATGCGCGTAATTCCAGATTTTTTCTTCCATATAAGCAGGAAGGTAACGGAAATTTTTGAACTTTTCATTATCTGGTTCAAAGTAAATTTCGGTTCCATTCTTTTCTGTCGTAGAAGAAATAGGGTAGTCTTTGACTAAAATACCTTTTGAAAAATCAGCTCTTTTGCATTTGCCGTCACGATAACTTTTTACAACAAATAACGATGAAAGAGCGTTCACGGCTTTTGTACCCACTCCGTTCATACCAACGGATTTTTGGAAAGCTTCAGAATCGTATTTTCCACCAGTATTCATTTTGCTTACGCAATCCACAACTTTGCCAAGTGGAATACCACGACCAAAATCTCTAACGCGGCAAGAATGGTCTTCGATATCAATAATAATTTTCTTGCCAGCCCCTTGCATGTGTTCGTCAATAGAATTATCAATAACTTCTTTTGCTAAAACATAAATGCCGTCATCAGGACTTTGTCCATCCCCCTGTTTTCCAATGTACATTCCTGGACGGTGGCGTATATGTTCATGCCATTCAAGGCTAATAATATTTTCTTCGGTATATTTTTCTGCCATAATTACACAAGATTTGAAAACTGTTAAATATTTTGTTTGGGAATACTCCTCACAAAAACCAAATATAGCAAAAAAAGAAAATACTTTTTACCGCGTTTTTAAATGAGAGTTTAGTCCTAGAAAGTTAGGATTTGCAAATAACTACAGCGTTGAGGTGTATTTTAGGTGTTTAAAGTGTAAAAAAGATGTTGAAAATGTGATACTAATCAAAACAAAAGGTTCAATTTTTTTATTTTTCTCCATTATGAAAGTAATTTTACCAGTTGCGGGTTTTGGGTCTAGACTTCGTCCTTTTACTTTGACGAAGCCAAAGTGTTTGTTATCTATTGCAGGTAAAACACTAATTGAGCATATTTGTGATTCATTCGCAACATTAAGCGTTTCAAGAAAAATTCTTGTAGTTGGTTCTCTTTCAGAAAAGATTTATCAATTTGTAAAAGACAAATCTTGGGAAAACGTTTCTCTTGTAGAACAAAATGACCCTCAAGGTCTTGCAGAAGCTATCGCTCTTTGCGATTCTCTTTTAGATGATAATGAACCTGTTTTGATTATTCTTGGTGATACGCTTTTTAAAGCAGATTTATCGATTCTTGCAAGTGCTGAAACGGATATTCTTTTTACAAGAGTGGTTGATAATCCAAGTCGGTTTGGTATTGTTCAAAAAGATGAATCCGGTAGAGTTGTTCGTCTTGTTGAAAAACCACAAGAATTTATTTCAGATGAAGCTCTTGTTGGTATTTATTACATAAAAGAAGTTTCTCGTTTGCGGAAAGCACTTAAGTTCTTGTTAGACAATAACATTCGTACAAGAGGTGAGTTCCAGTTGACTGATGCTTTACAAAAAATGGTCGAAGACGGAACTGAATTTAGAACGGCTAAATTAGATGCTTGGCTTGATTGTGGCACAAAAGAGATGTTGCTTGAAACAAATGGGACTTTGCTTTCTGAAACTCAAGACTCTTATGACTTCCCTAATTCTACCATTATTTCGCCTTGTTTTATTGGTGAAAATGTTGAAATAGTTGATTCTGTTGTTGGCCCTAATGTTTCTATTGACAATGGCGCAAAGATACTTTCTTCAAAGATTTCTAATGCGCTCGTTGGAGAAAATTCTATTGTCCGGAATTCAGAAATTAAAGATGCGGCATTAGGTGAGTCAGTTGTTTTAGAAGATCATAAAGGCTCGGTCTTTTTAGGAGATTATTCGCAGGTTTTAAAATGAAAAAACTGATTTTAGCAAGTGCATCCCCAAGGCGTCGTGAAATTTTGACGCAATTAGGCATCTCTTTTGATGTCTGCACTGCTTCAGTCTCCGAAATCATAGAAAACGAAAATCCTGAATTGATTCCTAGAATACTCGCTGAACGTAAAGCGTTAGCCGTTTCTCTTGTTGAACAAGATGTCCCGGTTCTAGGTTTTGATACACTTGTTTTTTCATCTGATGGGGTTTTAGGTAAACCTCGTGATGCAGCTCATGCGTTAGAAATGTTGCAAAAGTTGAATGCGAAAACGCATACGGTTATTTCTGGTGTGGCTTTGGCTTATCAAGGTCAATTGGTCTCTTCTACAGAAGAAAAAACAAAAGTGACTTTTCGAAATTTATCATTAAAAGCTCTCGAAAACTATGTGGCATCTGGCGAGCCGTTAGATAAAGCAGGTGCTTATGGCATTCAAGGTTTGGGTGCTGGATTAGTGAGAGAAATTTCTGGGTGTTACTACAATGTGGTTGGGCTCCCAGTTGCAAAAACTTTAGAAATGCTAGAAGCATTTGAGGAAAATTATGTCTGAACAAATGGAAAAACTTCCAGAAGAACGTTTGGGCGAATTCTTGATTCGCTGCCGCGAAGCGAAAGGCCTTTCACGCGAAGAACTCTCTGAAGATACACATGTTGCAATTTCTTATCTAGAATGGATGGAATCGGGACAATGGAAAAATTTCCCGGTAGAAGCTTATGTGAGAAGTTACCTAAACTCGGTTTCTGTTCGTTTGTCTTTGGACCCTAAAAAAGTTTTAGAGTGGTATTCTAAAGAAAGCGGTTCTTCTTATCAAAATGAATTTTCAACAGCACCAATAGATAACGAATCTTTAGCCCTTTCTCAAGAAAAGAGAAAATCAAAATCAACACCGATTATTGTGGGTGTTATATTGAGTCTTATTCTTGTTGCTTTAGTTTATGTGATGAATCTAACAAAAGCAGAAACGAAAGAACCTGTTGTTGAATCTTTACCAGAAGAAGAAACTGTTGTAGAAGATTCTGCTGAAACACCTCTCCCTATTTTAGAAAATGCTGAAAAAGTATCATTAGATTCTATTGCTCTCCAAGATTCTTTAGCTGCTGTTCAAGCGCGTCAGGTAGTTGATTCTGTGGCAAAAGAAAAAGAATTGCCTGCTTCAGCAACTTTATTTATTTCTTCTGGATCTGAAACAAAAGCAGATACGCTTACCAAAGAAGAAACTAAACCTAAAGCAGAAGCTAATATCAAAACATCAATTGAATTTATGGCTTCTGGAAATGAAATGACTTGGGTCGGGATAAAAAGACAAGCAGAAGGTGAAACATTTATAAGACAAGGGAATTTGTCTGTTGCTGGTTCAAGATTGTCTTATGAAGGTAACGATACACTTTATGTGATAATTGGTAATCCAACAGCAATTGCTTATATGACATTGAATGGCAAAAAAGTTCCTTTGCCTACGGGTTCAGTAGGACGTTCTTTGCGTTTCAGAGTTTTGGGAGAAAACGTTTTTAAAGGGTTTTAATTATGCGTAAATCAAGTATTGTTCGTAATACTAACGAAACCAAGATTTCTTTAGAATTGAATCTTGATGAGGCTAGTCGTGGAACTATTTCAACAGGTTCTGGTTTTTTAGACCACATGCTAGACCTTTTTCAAGTGCATGGTGGTTTTACTTTGAATTTGCAATGTAAAGGCGATACCGAAGTGGATATGCACCACAGTGTAGAAGATATTGCTATAGTTCTTGGGCAAGCTTTACTTGAAGCTGTTGGCGATAAAAAAGGAATTGAACGGTATGGCTTTTATTTTGTCCCGATGGATGAAGCTTTAGCCCGTGTTTGTCTTGATTTTTCAAATCGTATTGGCTTTGTTTGGAATGTAGCGTTACCAGCGGCTTCTGCTGGTAGTATTGAAGCTAGTTTGTTTGAACATTTCTTCAAGAGTTTAGCTGAAAATGCTAGAATGAATTTGCATATAGAATTATTTTATGGTAACGACGCTCACCATTCTTTAGAAGCTATTTTCAAAGCTTTTGCCCGTGCTGTTGGTATGGCTATTTCTCCGTCTCGTCGGGTGAGTGGAGTGCCTAGTTCTAAAGGCGTTTTATAATAGTTCTAAATTATTGCAGTGTTAGATTTTTCAACAAAAAAAATATTTCTTTTTGATTTAGACGGAACGTTATTCAATACGCTTCCTGATTTGTCGTTTGCTATAAACAAAATGCTTGTTGCTTTTGGGTTAGAACCTTTCCCGCGAGAAATAATCAAAACATTTATTGGTAATGGTTCAAGAAATTTAGTCAGGCGAAGTCTTGGAAATTCAGAACATTTACTAGATGAAGCGCATGCTTTATTTATGGAATATTATAAAAATCGTTGTATTGAAGAAACTATTCCTTATCCTGGTGTAATTGAACTTTTAAAAAGAAATTTTCGTGCGGCTGTTTTAACCAATAAACCGATTGAACCCACAAAAAAAATTTTAGCACATTTTGGTTTAGTAAATCGTTTTGAATATGTTTTAGGTGGCGATACTTCTCCAGAGCGTAAGCCATCGCCAGCAGGAATAGAATTTATTCTTTCAGATGCCAAACTCGAAAAACAAGATGCTTTGATGATTGGCGATGATACTCCAGATTTACTAGCAGCAAGGGCTGCAGGAATAGATTCATTGATGATTCTTGGTGGATTTGGTAAGCCTGAAAATATTTTGCCTTATTTCCCTAAATATACCGTTGAACATTTTGTGGATTTATTAAATTTGTTTCCATGAGATACCATTTAGCCACTTATGGCTGCCAAATGAATGAATACGATTCTGCAATGATTGCTCAAATGCTTGCGCGTTTTGGGGCGGTTTCTGTTTCTAGTCCAGAAAATGCAGATGTTATTATTGTCAACACTTGTTCTGTTCGTGAAAAAGCCGAAGAAACGGCGATTGCTCGTATTTTTCAGTTTAAACCTGTAAAGCAGGCAAACCCTGATTTAAAAATAATCATTGTTGGTTGTATGGCAAAAAATCGGGGAGAAGAACTTTTAAAAAAAATAAAATTTGTTGATTTTATTGTCGGCCCTGATCAATACCGGAAAATTCCTGAATTGTTAGAGCTCCCCAAAAGAAAACGTTTGGCTTTTTTGGACTTTGATTTAGAAGAAAATTATGTTGGAGAAAGTGCAAAAATATTAACGCCATTTAGTACGCATATAACAATTCAACGTGGTTGTAATAAGCGGTGTAGTTATTGTATTGTGCCTTATGTTCGTGGGCCAGAAAAGTATCGTTTGTCAAGTGATATTTTGCGAGAAGTAAATGAAGCGGCCGCACAAGGCGTTTCTGAAATTATGCTTCTTGGGCAGACTGTGAATGCTTACCGAGATGGCAATGAAACATTCGCATCGCTTTTAAATAGAGTTTCTGAAATAGAAGGTATTAAGCGTATTCGCTTTACAAGCCCTCATCCTAGGCATTATACACAAGAACTTTTAGAAGTTTTAACGCAAAATCCAAAGGTTTGCCACCATGCTCATATACCGCTTCAAAGTGGTAGTAATGCTATTTTGAAAAAAATGCGACGCCAGCACGATATGGAAACATATTACGGTATTATTGATTACTTGCGTTCAGCAGACCCGCTTTATCATATTTCTACTGATATTATCTGTGGCTTTGTCGGTGAATCTGAAAAAGATTTTGAAGAAACTTTAGAAGCTGTAGAACGTGTACAATTTGATACCGCATTTATGTTTGTCTATAGTCCGCGTCGCGGGACTGAATCTTTTAAAGAAACTGAAATTTTAACAGAAGATGAAAAGAAAGAGCGTCACACAAGGTTGACGGAAATTCAAAATGCCATAACGCTTAAACGCAATAAGCTTATGCTTGGTCGCACAGAAACATTGCTTGTTGAACGCCTTTCTTCTAGGGATTCTTCTGAAATGATGGGAAAAACAGACAATTTTAAAAAGGTTATTTTTAAACCCGAAGGCAATGTAAAACCAGGTGATTACGTTAAATGTAAAATAGATGACATCCGTGGCTGGACATTACGAGGAACTTTAGAAACAAATGAATAAAAAATTCTGGTTTGTATTTTGCTTGTTGATTTCTTGTTCTGCTTTTTCTTATACACTTGCAGATGCAGAAAAGGCTTATGTTGCAAAAAATTGGGTACTTGCAAATACCGCGTATGCAGAAGTTTGTCCAACGCTTGAAGGAAACAAACAAATCGCTTGTGCCTATTGGCAAATCCTTGCTTTGAGCCAAACTGGAAAATCAAGAGAATTTCAAAAAGCAGGTGAAATGCTTGATAGTTTGATTCAGAAAATTTCACCAAGAGATACGCTTTATTCTGATTTGGTAATGACTCGTGCTCAATTTGAAATTTATTTGAAAAAGTATGCAAAAGCAAGAGAGTCTTTACTCCATGCAAAAGAAACCTCTAAAGATTCTGTTTCGTCTGTTTTGTTGCAGGTGTGTGCTTTGCTTGAAAAGTCAGACCCTTCTCTTGAAACAAAAGAGCTTTGTGCTGGTTTAAAAAATCCAATAAGCGTTGTTGATTCTACTGCAATAGCTCCAAAAGATACTTTGCAGAAAAAAGTAGATTCATCAGTTGTTATTCAAGAAAAAGTAAGTACTTCTGAAAATCTTTATGTTTTGCAATTAGGTGCTTTTTCAAAAAGAGAAAACGCAAAAGCCTTGCAAACAGCTTTGTATAGCCGTGGTATAGAAACAGTAATTGTTGAAAAAAAATCTTCTGAAAGAAATTTGTTTTTAGTGCATTCAAAAAATGCTTTTTCTAAAGAAGATGCGGAAAAATACGGGCAAAAAGTTTTTTCTCCATTAGAAATGGATTTTTCTCTCGTAAAAAAAGATTGATAATGCAAAAAAACGAAACTTTCTCTTTCCAAAAAGAAAAAGTTTTCTATATTTTGAGCACTTCCCCAGCCGGGGTGGTGAAATTGGTAGACGCGCCGGACTCAAAATCCGGTAGAGGTGACTCTGTGAGGGTTCGATTCCCTCCCCCGGCATAAATTTTTATTGCGAGGTCCAGAATGTCGATTTCGTCCAAAATTCTACCAGTAATTTTTCTAGCAGTTGCTTTTGTTTTTGCTCAGGACGATTCAGACTTTCCTTTTGATGAAGGGGCTTCTTCTTACTCTTCTGAATTTTCTGAAACTTCTGATTCTTTTGATTCTGATGAACAAACTCCATCTGCTGTTGGAACAGCTACTGCAACATCTGGAGAATGGGAAGGTTTCCAATACGAAGAAATGGGACTTACCCAATGGGAATTTCAAGAAGCTAAAGAAAAAGGCATTTCTAGAGAAAAATTGACTCAATTGGTTGAAATGGGAGTCCGTCCTTCAGAATATTTACAACAACCTTGGGTTCGTTTAGGCGTATCTGAACAAGAATGGTTAGAACAGCGTACACAGGGTCTTGAAGATTCTGATATTGACCGTTCTTATCGTAATCGTTCTGGTGATCAAAATTATGCTTACCTTTCATTGCTTGTTCCAAGTCTTTACCAATGGTACTCTGGCCAAAATGTAAAAGCTATTTGGATTGATGCTATTTGGGTTGGTGGCGTTGGTACATTGGCTTATTTGGCTGCAACAGAAGATACTAATGTTTGGATGTATGCTCTTATTCCTGTAATCGGAGCTCATGTTTGGTCTTTTATAGATGCTTTCTTTGGAACTCAATGGGATAATAACCCAGATGCCAACCGTTTTAGTTTTGGTATTGCTCCAACATTAGACCAAGGTGTGGCCAGCATGTTTATGATGCGGTTCTAACATGACTGTTGAATTAATGAAATGTAAAATTCATCGGGCTACAGTAACCGATGCAAATTTAAATTACGAAGGTTCCATAACAATTGACCGTGCTTTAATGGATGCTGCAGGTCTTTTTCCTTTTGAAAAAGTTAGCATATTAGATGTGACAAATGGGGCAAGGTTTGATACCTATGTTATAGAAGGGAGTAGAGATTCTGGTGTTATTTGTTTGAATGGTGCTGCTGCGAGATTAGTTCAAAAGGGAGATTTAGTGATTATTGTAGCTTATGCAGCAATGACTCCTGAAGAAGCTAAAACATGGAATCCGACAGTTGTTAAAGTTGATTCTCAAAATAAAATTTTGAAATAAATTGAAACAAAATTTAAAGTTAAAGCGAGACAAATTAGGTTTCGCTTTTTTTATTGTTTTTGAGTGCAAGGAATACTATTGCACCCTGAGAAGCTTGGAATAAAAGAGGAATATAGCCTAGTAATGTAGAAGCTAAAACAATATCGGCTTCGATTCCTAAAAGTCCAGAATAAAGACTGACTTGAATGTTTTCACGTATGCCAATTCCATTTATTGAAATGGGGAGCATAGTAAATGTGACCATAATGGTTGTAAAAACAGTAATGGTTGCTAAATCAATATTAATTCCAACCGCTTTAAAGTAAGCGTAATGAATGATAATGGTTACCACTTGTAGGATTATAGAATCAATGCCTGATTTCCAGAAAGCTTTTGGGTGTTTTCGATAAATAGCAAAAGCTTGTTGTAATTTTAAGAGAAAAGGAATTTTTTGGGAAAGTTTATATGGGATTTTTATTTTATCTGAAAAAAGACCTGCAAAAATAATTAAGATTGCAAGCAGTGTTACTATGCTTACAGTAATAGTGTAGGGGAGTGGTATATTGTATTTTGAAATAACAAAAGGAATGGCTATGAAAAAGCTTAAGAACATAGCCAAAAGTCCCATTACTCTTGAAATAATAATGGCAGCGACTGAATTTGCTGTATTGCCAAAACGTTTTCCAAAGGCAATTGTTTTTACAGCATCGCCACCGAAACCACTAGGGAGTAAATTATTGAAAAAGTAACCTAAAGCAATGTAAGAATAAAACGTTCTGAATTTTATTTTTTTGCCATCGTTTAATAAAAGGCCACGCCAACGATTGGCTTGGATTGCCATTAAAATAATGGTTAATAGTAAAATAAAAGCCATCCAAGGGCAAGTTTCTTTTTGCCAGTTTTCCAAAACATTGCTGATAGGAATTTTATTAAATAAATAAGCTAGGCCAGAAAAAGTGACAACAAATTTCAGAATCGTAGAGATTCTTTGTAGTATTGTTTTTTTCTTAGAAGAACTCATTGCCCTAATATAAATTTTATAATGTTATGCCAATTCTGGTCTGATCCTTGATACAGTTGCTCCGAGTTTTGCCATTTTAGCTTCAAAATCTTCATAGCCACGGTCAAGATGATAAATACGGCTTATTGTGGTTTCACCTTCAGCAATTAAGCCAGACAGCACAAGGGCTGCACTAGCTCGTAAGTCAGAAGCCATAACATCTGCGCCTTCAAGAGATTTTCCACCAATGATTGTCGCTGTATTTCCATTTAATTGAATGTCAGCACCAAGGCGTTTTAATTCAGCAATGTGTGTAAATCTATCATGGTAGATTGTATCTTGAATAAGGCTATTACCTTCTATTGAAGCAAGGGTAGCCATTAATGGAGCTTGTAAATCTGTTGGGAATCCTGGGTAAGGGAGCGTTGTAACACTAATCGGTTTTAGAGATTTGTTTCTAGCATCTACTTCAACCCATGAATCACCAATGGTGACATCGCACCCAATTTCTTTGAAAACATTTAGCACAGACATAATATGTTCAGGCACCATATGAGTGACTTTTACTCGCCCACGCGTAATCACTGCTCCACAGAGGAATGTTCCTGCTTCAATTCTGTCGGCAATAGTTTCACCTTTTCCTGGGGTTAAAGATTCAACACCTTGAATGATTAAAGTTCTTGTACCACGACCTTGTATTTTAGCACCCATAGAAATGAGATAATCTACAAGGTTATCTATTTCTGGTTCTATAGCTGCATTTTGAAGAATGCTTTCGCCTTCGGCTAAAGTGGCTGCTAATAATAAATTAACTGTTGCGCCAACACTTGAAATAGGAAAATGAAATGTGCCGCCTTTTAAACGGCCTTCACAAGTAGCTTCAACATAACCATGAGTAATGTTTATTTTAGCACCAAGAGCTTCTAATCCTTTTAAATGTAAATCAATCGGGCGAGGCCCCCAAGCACAACCACCAGGAAGCGATACACGGCAACGGCCAAATCGTGCGACCAAAGGGCCTAAAACATAGAAACTGGCGCGCATTGTTTTTACTAGTTCGTAAGGGGCTTCTAAATGGTTTGCTCCTCTTGTGTCAATGCGTAATTTATGATTCTCTCCATCAATACGACACCCGATGATACGTAAAACATCGGACATGGTTTTCATGTCTTTGAGATGAGGAACATTTGAAATTTCAGAGATTCCATCTGCAAGTAATGCAGCTGGCATAATGGCTAGAACGGCATTTTTTGCTCCAGCAATTTCTACTTCGCCATCAAGAGGCTTTGGTACAGCAGGTACAAGAAACTTGTCCATTGTTATTTCTCCGAATTTTTATAGACTACTCGAGTTTTTGCCACCCAATCATGAAATGTTCTTTTTTCTGGGTCAACTAACGCGACGATGTAAGCGAGTCCATATAAGTAAACAAATGAAAAAGAAGAAAGAGATGCACAAAAAAAGCGCAACAACGAACCTGTTAAACCAAGGCGTGTTCCGTCAGCACGGATAATTTTTATTTTGAGCAGCAATTTCCCTGGAGTGGCGTCAAATTTCCAATTGCATAAAAAGAAATAAAGGAACTGTGTAATAGAAGTAAGCCATAGAAAAAGTTGCATACCACGTGCTTGAAATAGTTCTAGAAGTTTGTCATTGTCTTGTAATTCTTCTGGAGATAGTGAGAAAAAAGCACTAATGGCAGCTGTGTCTAATAAGCCTGTATAATGCAATAAAATCATTGTGATACAAGCAATAATTGTCAAAATACAAATGTCGATAGAGTACGCCAAAGCCCTTATCCAAAATCCAGCAAATTGATTTTGTTTAACTTGAAGTTTCTTTTCTTGAATTAAAGCTTCTAAAGTTTGTTGGATAATAACATTAGCCTGTTCTTTTTCAATTTCAACTTTTAATTCTTTCCAGAGTTTCCAATCAGCAAGACCTGTGTGCCAAATAAGCGTTTCTTCTGTAATGATTTTGCGTTCAGCCAATTCCAATATATCTTCTTTAGAAAAAGGGCCTTGTCGCCTATCATCAGAAGTAATAGATTCGTCGATATAATACCAATTCATAATAATCCTAAATGTAGAAAGTTCTTAGAAAAAATAGGAAATGCTTTGCCTAGAAAAGTTTATTTTATCTAAGGATTCAGAAGAAGGCGGACTCTAGCCAAAATAAGAAAAGAAAAGGTGCTTTTTTATGAAGTTTTTTTGCTTTTTTAGAAAAGAAATCTTTGCCGGAATTTATACAAAAAACTAAATTTCGGAGATATGAAAAATTTTGTACCTGGGCAACGTTTTTTCAGCGAAGCTGAATTGGATTTGGGACTTGGAAGAGTTGTTTCCGTAGAATTTAAAAATATTGTTATGGAATTCCCTTCTGTTAAGCAGAAGAGAATTTATCGTGCCGGCGCAGCATTACAGCGTTATCAAGTTAGTGTTGGTGAAATTGTAAAAAATGAAAAGGGAAATATTTCATTTTTAGTAACAGAAATTAAAGAAGAAAATGGTTTGCTGATTTACTGTGGTCGCGGTGGAAAAAAATTAAAAGAATCCGAAATGCAATCGGTTTTGAAATTGCGCCCGGCTGATTACTTTAAGGCTCTTGCTTATAACGAATTATCGTCAACAAAAGAATTCCAGTTACGCCAGCGTGCTCAACAAATCAATCTTTCTTGGAAATCTTCTCCAGTTCGGGGAATGATTGGACCAAGAATTGATATGATTCCTCATCAGTTTTATTTATGTTCTAGAGCATGCAGTTTATCAGAAATGCCTCGTTTGATGCTTTCAGATGAAGTTGGGTTAGGTAAAACAATTGAAGCCGGAATGATTTGGCATGCATTGCATGCACGTGGCCGGGCTGATCGAACATTGATTCTTTTGCCAGAAAGTTTAAAGCACCAGTGGATGTCTGAAATGAAACGGCGGTTTAATCAGGTTTTCACTTTGGTGGATGAAGCCTTTTTAAGATCTTTAAGTGAAGAACGAGAAAATATTTCTTTTTCTGGTGGTGCAACGGTAAGCATGAAAATGAATCCGTTCCTTGCGACAAATAATGCTATTTGTACTATGGAATTTTTAATGGGAACTCCAGCACTTCGAGAAGATTTGTTAAAAGTAGATTGGGATTTGCTTATAGTTGATGAAGTTCATCATTTGCTTTGTGAAGATGATTTTGTAAGTAAAGATTACCAGACTGTTTATGATGTGGTTTCTAAAACAAAGGGTTTGCTTTTGTTGTCTGGAACGCCTTTGCAATTCCAACCAGAATCGCATTTTCATCGTTTGCGCATGCTTGACCCAGTTCGTTTTTATGATTACGCAAAATATTTAGAAGAGCAAGAAACTTATAAAAAAATCGCATCAGATTTGTCTAAGTTACCTTCTGACCCAAATGCTGTTTTGAGTTGGGAAGAATTAGAAAAAGTTTTGCCTAAAAAATCTCCAATTCGTTCTTGGCTTGAAAAAGAAACCATTGAAAATTTAGAAGCAGGAGAATGGGTGCGTCGTATTGTTGATGCAATGGGTACAGGCTCTGTGATGTTCCGCAATACGCGAAAAGGTGTTGGAGGCTTTCCAAAACGTATTTTAAAAGAAATAGCTTTAGAACCAAATGAAAAATACCAAGAGCTTATTGAACGTTTAGCCCAAGGTGACCAAGAACATGCACTTGATTATCATCTAAATGGACTTTTGCTTTTGCCGCAAGCGAAGTTTTGGCAATTAGATGAACGAATTGTTTGGATTAAAGAATTCCTAGCAACATCTGAAGAAAAAGTTTTGTTGATTACAGAAAATGAATCTGTATTAAAGGCTATTGCTTGTGAAATAGCTCATACTTTTGATGAATCCATTTTGACTTGTTTCTTTGAACAGATGTCTATCGAAGAAAGAGACAAAGCTTCAGCTCATTTTGCAAAACCTGACGGAGCTCGTATTTTGCTTTCAACCGAAATTGGCTCTGAAGGCAGAAACTTCCAATTTGCACATCGCATTATTCTTTGGGATCTTTCTTTGGATGCCGCTTTAGTGGAACAAAGAATTGGTCGCTTAGATAGAATTGGTCAGACACGAGATGTTGAAGTTTATGTTCCTTATGTAAAAGGAACTGGTCAAGAAGTAATGTTTAAATGGTATAATGAAGGATTAGAAGCTTTCAGTCAGCCATTGATGACAGGTGGAAAATTCTTGATTCAATATTCAGATGTCCTTTTGCAAGCGGTTTTAGACCCGAAAACATATCTTGTTCCTTTTGCTGAAAAATTCTTGCCTAAACTTCGCAAGGAATGTGATGCTGAACGTAAAATGGCTGAAAAAGGTAGAGATAGATTACTTGAATTTAATTCAAGAAATCCTTTAGCGGCCGCTAAAATAATTGAACAAATTAAAGAGATTGACGCTGATTCTTCTGTTTCAGAATTTGTTTTTGATGCTTTGAAAATGCAAGGGATAGAAATAGAAAAAGGTTCTTTACCAGAAACATTATTATTAGTACAAGGACCAAAAGTAGAAGATGGTTCTATCCCAGGAATGCCTAAAGCGAATAATTCGTTATTGATGACCGAAGAAACGACAACGCAAAAGAGTTGTTTAACGGTTACGCTTTCAAGAGAAAAGGCTATGTTGCATGATGGGATTGATTTTTTAAGCGTTGAACACCCGTTAGCTCAAGGAGCGATTGATTACGCAACAGCAGGTAAACAAGGTTCTGTAGCTTGCGTTATTTGGAATGATTCTGGTATTCCTGGGACAATGTGTATGGAATATGATTTTGTTCTTGAATTCCCGGTCCATTCTGATTGGGGGTTAGATGATGTTGCTCGTTCTGTTTATATGCGTTGCTTGGTAAATGGTTCTGGAGAAGATTGTTCTTCGCTTTTAAAATCTTTAGATGCGGCGATTTTGAAAGATGCAAAAGTCCCACAAGGACAACCGATTATTCAGGCAAAATTGGCTTATTTCTCCGGAGAAGGTTTTGCAAAAGCAAAAGAAATTGTAGGTGAACAATTTGCAGAAGTGGTAGAAGATGTTTCGCTTAAGGTTACAGAGCGTTTAGATAGTGAATACGCTCGTTTAAAACACCTTATGTTTATGCGAGGCTCTTCTGAAAATACTCCGGCATTGGTTACAATGAAGAAAAATATTCAAGACAGGAAAAAAGCTTTATCTGGGGCTTTGCTTCGTTTAGATAGCATTCGTTTAGTGGTTTGCCGTTAAGAGGTTTTTATGAGTGAATTGCGCGCAAAAATTTTAACAGAGGCAAAACGTATTGTTGTAAAAATTGGTTCTAGAATCCTTGTGGATTCTGAACATGGAGGTGTAAGAACCCGCTATATCCAAAAGTTAGCAGACTCTGTTGCTTGCTTGATGGAACATGGAAAAGAAGTAGTTATTGTCACAAGTGGTGCCGTTGGTACTGGCATGGCAGAACTTGGGTATGCTGAAAAGCCTAAAGTTATGGCAGAAAAACAAGCTTGTGCCGCTGTCGGACAAATTGATTTAATGTATGCGTATCGTGAAATGTTTCGCTGGGTACAACTTTCTTGCGGGCAAATTCTTTTATCAGCAGATGATTTCAGAGATAGAACGCGATATAAAAATTTGCAGAATACGATTAAAACAATGCTTGCCAAAAAAATTGTTCCGATTATCAATGAAAATGATTCTTTAGCAGTTGCAGAAATTAAAGTCGGGGACAATGATAAACTTTCTAGCGATGTGGCTTTGTTTTTAGACGCCGATTTGCTTTTGATTTTTACAGATGAAGATGGTTTATTTGATGATAACCCTAAAAAGAATTCTAAAGCTCGTTTGTTGCGCTTTATTCCAGAAATTACACCTGCAGTTCTTGCATTGGCTGGTGCTCCAGGAGAAACAGGCTCTGCTGTAAGTACTGGTGGAATGCGTTCTAAATTAGAAGCTATTCGTGCAGTTGTTAATAGCGGTGCTAATGCTTTCTTAGCAAATGGTATGAAGGTGTTGCCTCATGAAGTTCTTTTTGAAAATGCTTTAGGAACTTTGTTTGCTGGTAAAAAACAAAAAATGAATAGTCGCCGTCGTTGGCTTTCTTTTGTAAGCACACCTAAAGGGAGTGTGATTGTCGATAAAGGTGGCGTAAAAGCGCTTCAAAAAAATCATTCCAGCTTGTTACCTGTTGGAGTTATTCAAGTGGGTAAGCATTTTGATGCTGGTGATTTAATTGAAATTCTTGATGAATCAGGAAATCGTATTGCCCGGGGAATTGCTCAATATGGGAGCGATAATCTTAATCTAGTGTTAGGCAAAAAAACTCCAATGGTGCGAGAAATTCTCGGTTCTGATATTCCAGAAGAATTAGTTCATAAAAATGATCTTGTTCTGTTTTAGTTAAAACACCCCAAGATGTTCTAGTAAAATTTTTGCACCAAGAGAAATTAAAATAACGCCTCCTAGGCGTTCAGCAATGGTTTTGCAATGACTGCCAAGTTTTACTCCAAGTGCTACTCCAATAGCAGAAAATAAAAAAGTAGTACATCCAATAATGCAGCAAGTCCCCAAAATGTTTACATGCAAAATGGCAAAAGAAACCCCTGCTGCTAACGCATCAATACTTGTAGCTACAGCAAGAATAAGCATTGGCCATGGAGAAAAATCAGGAGAAATTTTTGAATCTTCGCTAAAGGATTCTCGGAGCATATTAAAACCAATAAAAGCAAGTAAAGCAAAAGCAATCCAATGGTCAAAACTTTCAATAACTTTACTAAAATGAGAACCTAGGAAAAAGCCAATTAATGGCATTAAAGCCTGGAATGCACCAAAATAAAGCCCGGCAAGACAAATATGTTTTACTTTAATTTTGGGTAAAGCAAGGCCTTTTGCAATGGATACCGCAAAGGCATCCATCGAAAGTCCTATAGCCATTAAAATAATCTCAAAAAAAGACATTATTTCTTAAGCTTTTCTAAGTAATAATTGATATGAGAATCTAGGAAAGGTCTGCTATCAAATTGTAAACCGAAAACTTCAGAAATTTTCCGGACAGAGAAAAACATAGGAGATTCACTCCAACCTAAATCTTCTTCAATGATTTGAGATGAGCAACCAGGAACAAGCGCAATAGCTCTTTCAGCAATTTCTTTCCAGCTAATCCAGGTTTCGCCAAGAGCCAAGAATATTTCTTCGTTGAGATTAGATTCAATAAGTCTTGTAAAAACTTCAGCTTGTTGAGAGGCGTGAATAAATTGCGTGCCATCATTTTTAATAATGTGAATCGGCTGGTTATTTAAAACGGCTTCAGCAATTTTAGCAAAACGGGTGTCTGGTTGAGAACAACCATCAGGAAACGCTGGGTTCCCAAAAGTATAGCCAGGTCTAATGATATTGCGTTTCATACCAGAGCGACGAAAACCTAAAACATAAGCTTCGCCAGCAGCTTTTGTTGCTCCATAAAGGTCAACAGGGAGGTTTACGCAAGTTTCATCCATTGAAGGGCGCATTTGGCCCATAGCTGCCGTACTAGAAGTATAAATAAATTTTTCACAGCCTGCATTTGCTGCAAGTTCTAAGAGTGTTGCCGTTGCGAGCGTATCGTTTTTAAGCATGGTTGTTGGCGTTTCACCCCAGCCAAGAGCAATGTGAATGCAAGCGTCACACCCTTGTATAGCTTGTTGCAAAACATCAGTATCACAAAGAGCGCCTTGAAAAAAAGAAACGCCTTTAGTTTCTGCTAAACTAGGGATTTTTTCTGGATGGCGAGTAGAAATGTGTAGTTCATGGCCATGAGAAAGAAGAGATTTGGCAACATAATGCCCGATAAATCCAGTTCCACCAGTAAGGAAAATCCGCATAAAAACTCCGTAAGAAACAATTCTTTAGTAATATACTTTCCAAAATGTATTTTTTTCAAAAGTAAAGGAAATTTTTTTGTTACGAAAGCTTTATTTTTATACATTCAGGATATGCGCTATCTTTTTACTCTATTATTAGCTTTTTTTCTTCATTTACAAGCTTTTGCCGCCTCTGGAGTTTGGATTTCACTTTCTGGCGATGTAGAACCAGTGATGAATGATTTTGTAAGGCGTGCGATATCTCAAGCCAGACAAGAAAATCCAGATTATATCTTATTTGAAATCAATACATTTGGCGGGCGGTTAGACGCTGCATTCGATATAGTTGATACAATTCTTGGGATTAAGGACATAAAAACAATTGCGGTAGTCAAAAATAAAGCAATTAGTGCCGGTTCTTTAATTGCTCTTGCCTCAAATGAACTCTATATGATGGAAGGAACAACTATTGGCGATTGTGCTCCAATTGTCCAAGGTGCTAGCGGAACGCCTGAAATTGTTGGCGAAAAAGTTCAATCTCCTTTGCGTGCAAAATTCAGAAATTTAGCTCAGCGAAATGGTTATCCAGAACTTTTAAGTGCCGCTATGGTTACACCAGAATTAGAAATTTACCAGTTAAAAAATAAAGATTCCGTTTTAACGATAGAATCAAAAAATTATGAGCATTTCTCTGAAAATGAAAAGAAAGTTTGGGGAACGCCCAAAGTATTAGTTCGTGCTGGCGAACTTTTAACGATGACAGAAAAAGAAGCTCTTGAATTTGGATTTTCTAAAGGGACTATTGCTTCAAGAAAAGCATTAGAAGAAAAATTATCTATAGAAAAAGTAAGTGAAGTTCAAGAACATTCAGGTGAAAAAGTTGCGCGTTTTATTAGTGCTATTTCTGGGTTGTTGTTAATTCTTGGGTTTGGCGCTCTTTATATGGAATTTAAAACACCAGGTTTTGGCATATTTGGAATTATTGGAATTGTGGCGATAGCTTTAGTTTTCTTTGGCTCGCAAGCAGGTCGCATTGAAAATTTTGTTCCGTTGATTTTGCTTATTGTAGGTGTTGTTCTTTTTGTACTAGAAATTTTTGTTTTCCCTGGAACAATGGTTTTTGGTGCGCTTGGGATTGTTAGTATGGTAATAGCATTAGCCTTAGCATTTGATTTTACAACGCTTCCTGCTTTTTTACCTTCGCTAGGTTCTGATATTTCTCCTATTTTACTGGCGTTATTTTATGTGCTTACTTGTGCTGGAATTGCATTGATAATTCCATTAGTGTTTTCAAAATACATTGTGCCACTTCTTCCTGAAGGGTATTCCCCAATGTTAAAAACGGATTTGGCAGATTCACAATCTCCAACAGAAGAAGTTCAAGAATTGAGTGTAGGTACTGTAGGAGTTGCCAAAACATTTTTACGACCAGTCGGGCATGCTATTTTTGAAGGTAAAGTTATTGATGTTCAAACTTTAGATTCTGAAATAGAACCAGGAGATAAAGTAGAAGTTGTGAAAATTCAAGACGGACGAGTTTTCGTTCATAAAGTTTAATTATAATCAAGGAGAAACCATGAATTCAATTTTAGTTGTTGGAATTGTCATTGCAGCCATAGTCGTTCTTGTGCTGCTAGCGTTTATCGCAAAATTCTTTAGTCTTTGGCTTCAAGCGCTTTTCTCTAAAGCAGGAGTTAGCATTTTCCAGTTGATTGGAATGCGTTTAAGAAAAGTTCCGCCACAGACAATTGTTGAAGCAAGAATTTTGAGTTGCAAGGCCGGGATTCCTGTAGATACTAATTTGTTAGAAGCTCATTACATGTCTGGTGGTGCAGTTTTGCGTGTAGTTCAGGCCTTGATTGCAGCAAATAAGGCAAATATTGATTTGAATTTTAAACAAGCCGCAGCGATTGACCTTGCTGGCCGAAATGTTTTGGAAGCTGTGCAAATGTCTGTAAATCCAAAAGTGATTCAAACGCCAAAGGTGAGTGCAGTGGCTCTTGATGGTATTCAGCTTCATGCAGTTACTCGTATTACGGTTCGCGCTAGTATTCAAAAATTAGTTGGCGGTGCTGGCGAAGATACCGTTGTGGCTCGTGTTGGTGAAGGTATCGTTTCTTCAATTGGTAGTGCATTGAGCCATAAAGATGTTCTTGAAAATCCAAATATGATTTCTAAAAAAGTGTTGGCTTCTGGCCTTGATGCTGGTACCGCTTTTGAAATTCTTTCTATTGATATTGCCGATGTAGATGTCGGGCAAAATATTGGTGCTATTCTTGAAACTGACCGTGCAGAAGCCGATAAGAAAATAGCTCAAGCTAAGGCAGAAGAACGTAGGGCTATGGCTTTTGCCGCAGAACAAGAAATGAAAGCAAAAGTGATGGAAATGCGTGCTAAGTTAGTTGAATCTGAAGCAGAAGTTCCTATGGCTATGGCAGTAGCGCTTCGCGAAGGTAAACTTGGCGTAATGGATTATTACAACTTAAAAAACATCGAAGCTGATACGCAAATGCGTAAAGATATAGGTGGTTTGCCTGAATCGCAGTCTCCTTCAGATGGAAATTAAAAGATGGAAACCTTTCTTTTTCTGTTGTTAATTATAGGTGGTGAGGCACTCTTTTCTTGGCTTAAGAAAAATGCTTCTAAGCAAAAAACGCAAGAGTTAGAACAAGATGTTTCTGACAGAGAGATTTACCCTGAACAAGAACGCGTTCCTGAATCTCCTGCAGAACACTTGCGTGAACTTTTGCGCCGTTATGCTGAAGATCATCCAGAAGAAATAGAAACTAGCACTTCTGAACCTTATGTTCCAGAGGATGAATTCTTTGAAACGGAAGAACCAGTAGCTTCAGAAATGTTAGAAGATATTCCTGATGAATCTGTTGTAAAAGAAGAATCTATTTTTGCAAAATACCAAGGTAAAGCATTTGAACGGCGCGTAGAAAAAGAAGAAGATTCTTCGTTTGATGTAGTGCCTTCTCGACAGAATAAAAATTTAAAGCCTTGTTTTTCTTTGAATGCGGCTCGCGCTGGATTCGTTTGGTCAAAAATTCTAGAGGAACCTCGTTTTAAAAGACGCTGGAATCCAATGAATCGTTAGGTTCTTGACAAAAAAAATCCTCCGCGAAATTTTCGCGGAGGATTTTTTAATGCAGAAAAATTAAACCAGTTTCTCTACAGCATTTGCAATAGAAAGTAAATTTGATTCTTCAAAAGGTTTGCCAATTAATTGAAGGCCTACAGGCAAGGAATCTACATAACCGCAAGGCAAGGAAATTCCAGGTAAACCTGCAAGATTCAAACTAACAGTATAAATGTCAGAAAGATACATTGCCATTGGGTCTGTTTCGCCTGTGCCACGTTTGAGTGGAAGTGAAGGCATTGTTGGGCTTGCAATCACATCACAAGTTTCGTAAGCCTTAGCAAAATCTTCTGTAATCAAACGGCGAACTTTTTGTGCCTGAACATAATAAGCATCATAAAAGCCAGAACTTAAAACATAAGAACCAAGCAAAATACGACGTTGGACTTCTTTACCAAAACCTTCAGAGCGAGATTTAGCGTAAAGATCAAAAAGATTTTTGGCTTCTGGACTGCGATAAGAATAGCGAACGCCATCAAAGCGACTTAAATTACTAGAAGCTTCAGCCGTAGCAATAATGTAGTAGCTAGAAACGGCATGCCCAATATTTGGAAGAGAAATTTCACGGAGTTTAGCTCCATTTTGTTCCATTTTTGTAAGCATATTTTCAATAGCTATTTTACACTTTTCATCTAAACCAGAAGCAAAATATTCTTTTGGAACGCCAACAATTTTATTAGAAAGATCTTCGTCAAATTTTTGAGTAAAATCTTCAGTAGGCCTTGCGCTTGTTGTATTGTCATGAGGGTCTTGACCGCAAATAACAGAAAGAAGCTCAGCACAGTCTTTAACATTTGTACCAAATGGTCCAATTTGGTCTAAGCTAGAAGCATAAGCAATCAAACCATAACGAGAAACACGACCATAAGTAGGTTTTAATCCGACAACTCCAGTACAAGCAGCAGGTTGTCTAATAGAACCACCAGTATCAGAACCAAGAGAAGCAGCTACACAACCAGAGGCTACCGCTACAGCAGAACCACCAGAAGAACCTCCAGGGATTCGGTCACTTGCAATAGGGTTTTCTACAGGACCAAAGAAAGAAGTCTCATTAGAAGACCCCATAGCGAATTCGTCCATGTTGGTTTTACCAACAATCACAGCGCCAGAAGCTTCTAATTTTTCAAGAGCAGTTGCTGTATAAGGAGCTTCAAAGTTAGCAAGCATTTTTGAGCCGGCTGTAGTTTTAGTTCCATAAAGGCAAAGGTTATCTTTAACAGCAACAGGAATACCATCAAGTTTACTTTTAGTTTTACCTTCTGCACGACGCTTGTCTGATTCTTTAGCAAGCTCTAATGCCCTTTCAGATAAAACCGAAACAAATGCGTTTAAAGAAGACGTTTCTTGTATTTTGGCTAACGATTCTTCAACAAGTTTTTGAGAAGTTGTTGTGCCGTTTTCTAATTCTTGAGCGAGAATGTTTAAATCTTTCATTAGCGGTCTCCTGACCATTTCATTATGTAGAGAGAAACTATCATACCAATGATACTTACGAAATTAAGTTTTAACCCGAAACCTAAAACGAATTTAACCATATAAAGGTCAATAACGATAGGTTCATCAATTCCAAGATTTAGATTAAAAGCAGCAATAAAGAAATTACGGACAATATTGTTTTGACCACCAGCATTCATAAGTTCTCCAAGAGAACCAAATAGAAGACCAAAACATTCACCGAGAATGCCACCTATTAGCAAACCCAAAACAACAAAAAGTATAAGACGTCCAAAATTGGTTTTTCTTGTCATAGAAAATCCTTTTACAATGATGGCAAAATATAGAAAGTATCAAGGATTCCAATTTATTTCAGGGATGTTTTTTGACCTTAAAAAAGCATTTGTCTGGCTAAAATGCCTACACCCGAAAAAGCCACGGTAAGCAGATAAAGGACTTGGGTGAGGTGCTTCAAGAATTAAATGACCTTTTTGTTTAGAAATAAGCACTTTCTTTTTAATGGCATAACTTCCCCAAAGTAAAAAGACGAGATTTTCTTTTTTTTCAGAAAGTCTTGCAATTATTGTGTCTGTAAAACGTTGCCAACCAATTTCAGAATGTGATGCCGGACAGTGAGCCCTGACAGTTAAAGTAGCATTTAACAGAAGAATGCCTTGTTTTGCCCAATTCTCTAAATTTCCATGAGAAGGCATAGGAATACCTAAATCTGATTCAAGTTCTTTAAAAATATTCACAAGAGAAGGTGGTGGGGTAATAGAATAAGGAACTGAAAAAGAAAGTCCGTGTGCTTGTCCTGGATTATGGTAAGGGTCTTGCCCGATAATTACCACTTTAGTATTGGAAACGGAACATAAATCCATTGCAGCAAAGATTTTAGAGCCAGGAGGGTAGATAACTTTTTTTTCAGTTTTTTCTTTCAAAAGAAAATCTTTGATTTTTGTAAAGTAAGGTTGTTCAAATTGATCTGCTAATAATTCCAACCAAGAAGATTCTAGTTTTACATTCATTAGGTAGTCCTGTTTTGAATACGTTGGGTTAAAATGGCTGTTTTCTCTCCAGCGATTCGTGTGTAAAATAAAATGCCTTCGTTTTTTCCTTTAGGTTTCAAACGTTTAATTTCTTCTTCAGGAATAATTTCTACACCACGTTTTTTTAAAGTGAGTTTGCCTATGCCATGTTTTTTCAGCATATTTTTAACGGCTGAAGTCCCTAATGGCACAGAATCTAAAACAGCAAAAGAAGAAAAACCAATATGTGAAATAGGTTCTTCTGTGGTTAAGTAAGCAATTCCTTTTGATAAAATTTTAGCATTCCATTCTTTTGCAAATTGAGTGAAAATTCTACTGCGAACAAAGAGCGGACAAGGTTCAGAAATGAATTTTTGTAAAGACCCTTCTTCTAGTATTTGTTCTTTTTCTAAAGTAGCCCTATCAAAAGCAGAAACAAATTCAAAAGATTTTTCTTTATCTAAAATAACGGTTCTGATTTTTCCTGGATTTTGTGCTAAATTGCCAAGCAAAACAAGGCATTCGCGGCAATCTTGTCTTGAACCTAAATAAATAATTTCAGCATCAAAAGGAACATCATCAATAGGGTAGCCAGGAGGAAGTTTTACCATACCACCTTTATAGGATTTTGCGATTTCTAAAACTTCTTGTAAACTTGGCGTTAAATTTTCAAATTGCCTTTGATTTTCCGATTCTAATTTTCGGCGAGCTGGGTCTATGGTGAAAAAATCAGCAATAGCATTAGGGACACTTAACTTTAAGTTTCTAACATCAGCCTTAAGAACATTTGCTTTTTTATTTAAAGCTTGCATATTGTGTGTATACATTTCAAGGCGTTCTTCGCTCATATCAATTCCTGTTATTTCTAAAGAATCTGGTATGAAAAAAGAATCCCCACCCATGCCACAACATAAATCGTGAACGCTTCCAAAAGAAGGCCACAATTTGGCTTTCCATTGGCTAATATCGTAAGCAGTTGATTGTTCTAAAGCGAGTTTATCACATAAAAGAAAAGAATCCGTATTGAATTTTTCACGACTTTTATTGACCAAAGGAATATAATCCATAATGGCTCGGCGTTCTTCTTCTGAAAAAGATTTCCCAAGAGTTGCTGAAATTTTTAAGGAATCCCATTTTTCTTTAAGAACTTTTGTGATAAAAGTCTGAATATCTTTTGATGTCAAAAGAGAAACATAAAGCATAGACAAGGCATTTATTTAAGAATACAACGAACACTAGCACCATGTTCTGGATTAAACTTTTCAAAAGTCATAATAGGCTTGTCATAATGAAAAACAGCCACTTCACCTTCTTCTGTCCAGAAATAAGCTTTTTTACCAGCGTCATCAAATTTACGTTTTGACATTTCTACATCGCTAGCTGCAAAGTGAGCGCCGCCAGCTTTAGCTCCAAATCCAAACTCATCTTTTCCATTTCCAAAATCAGCAGTGCCTTTCAAAGGATCCCAACCATAACCCGCTTTTAGTTTTGTGCCTTCATCTTTACCAGCAAAGTCTTTTAATTTAGACCAATCTTCTTTTGAGGCTAAACGGAAACTTTCTGGGCAAGCAAGCGTAGAAGCTTCTTTGTTATAAAGCCTTCCCCAGTTATTACATTGCATACAAAGAGAACCTTTTACGGTAGCAAAATTCATATTTTCAGCAATCCATGTTTGTTCACCGATTTTTATCCATTCATAGGCAATACCGTCACGCGGGTCTTTATAGCTTCCGCTAGTAGTTACTTCACCATTTGCTTCAAAATGTTTTCCAAAAGCAATTTGTTTATTTTGACTGTAAGGGAGTTCTTTGGCAACTTGCCCATTTGAATGGTAGTTTTTTACAACACCTTCAATATAACCATTAACATAAGGCGTTTCTGCTTTTATTGTTCCGTCTTCGTAGAACTCTTTAGAAAGACCATTACGTCTATCATTTTCATAAGGAGTTTCTCTTTTTATTTTACCATTTTCATAAAATTCTTTTTCTAAACCATGTTTTTGGTTTTCAACATACGGAGTTTCAAAGCGGATATTTCCGTTTGGATATGTTTCTGTGCGAATGTCATCGCAAGCAGAGCATAATAAAGCAATTCCAATGCTTAAAGAAATAAAATGGATTTTTTTTGCTTGAAACAAAATGCGCCTCCTTCAATTAAAGGTTTATCCAAGAAAATTTTCCAGAACATGCTAGAAGAGCTATCATATAGAGCATGCCATCGTAATAGCGCCAAGTGCCTATAGGAGCCTCTGTATTCCAAAGGTCTTCTGCAAAAATTTTAATGTATGGGTGATTTTTAGCAAGTGCTAAAGTTCCTGTGGCGTTCATTGCGATATGGCCAGTTGTTGCCGTTCTTGCATTTTCACTTGCTTTAGTTCCATCTACTTCGTAATCAGAAAAATAAGGTCTTTGACTTTCAAAGAATGAAAGCATTTTTAGAACAGATTCGCCTTCCCATGCGTCATGAGAAAAAGCCTCGTAATCTAAAGAAATGTTCCAAATTACTCGCCAAGCATCACCAGAAAAACAATGGCTTAAAGAATGCCAAGAAGTCTTTTTGGGTGTGCCGTCAAATTCAGAATAGTCGGCCGGCAAACCTGTAACTGGGTGTAAAGCTTTTTTTAAATATTCTAAACTTTTTTTGTAAGCATTTTCCCAAAATGAATCACCAGATTCTTTTGCAAATAAACGATAAAATGCAAGAGTGTGATAACTCGGGTCAGTAAAATCATTTCCTTCTGCAGGCGAAAAACGTACAAGTCCGGTATTTTTGTCCATCATGGTATGGACAATCCCTTCTCTCTTTTTATAAGCCATGGAGTTTAAAATTTGAAGAGCTTCTTCTTTGTATTTTTCTTCATGAAAAATTTTAGACGCAAGTAAAAGAGCCGTTGCAAAATATTCTTCGCCATCGGGGGCAGCACCTTTGTCAATCATACTAAAATCATGAGTTGAAACTTGCCAAGAAAAGTAACCTTTCCACTCGCCTTCGTGATTTAATAAATAACGTTTTGAAAAGTTCCAAAGTTTATCAAAGAACTCTTTTTTTTGCATTAAAGCAGTAATAAGCATTCCATAACTCATTCCTTCTGAACGAATGTCATTATGCCCAATATCTACAATATAAGCAAGTCCATCATTTGTTTCAAAGTACACGCGCTCGTTTTCATTATTACCTTCAAAAAGAGAATGAAAACTTTTTTCAAGTTTTAGTTTAATTTCTTCAGGAGAATGATTTAATTCAAGGAAAATATTACGCATAACTTTAAAATAATAAAGAATGAAAAAAATGAAATTGAAAAAATAAAATCTATTTGATTTTTTAGGTATTTTCTGATAGCAATATGCAAAATATATGGTGGGTTATTTGAGCAAAAAGAGTCTGTTTTTTAGGAGCCTTTATTTTGACTATCTTTTTTTTGAAGTTGAGTTAAGTGAAAATAAAAAATATTGTTGTGAACAAAGAAAAGCGCTCTTGCGCACCATCCCATGGCGAATGCATTCTAGGTTGTCATGGCGAGAAGTCTTTTTAGACGACGCGGCCATCTTGTTTTTTGTCATTACGAGCGTAGCGAAGTAATCCAAAAAAAACAAGTGTTGCTTGTGAGGAGATTGCTTCACTCTTTCAGAGTTCGCAATGACAAGGGACTCGTGACAAGAACCGCGGACAAGTCGCGGGCAAGAACCGCGACAAGTTTAGGGTTGTCATGGCGAGAGTCCTTGCGCCTCGCGGCCATCTGTTAGCAAGCAGATTGCTTCTGTCACTACATTCCATCGCGAGTGACAAGTCGCGGGCAAGTGTAGAACTGGCAATGGGATTGCCACGCCGTGTATTCTACACGTCTCGCAATGACAAGAACCGTGAGCAAGAACCGCGGGCAAGTTCGTTCGCAATGACAAGAACCGTGAGCAAGAACTGTGGGCAAGTTTGTTTGCAATGGCAAGAAACTTGCGGTAGATTCCCCAAAAAAACAAACCGCTGGCGCTTTTCATCGCAATAACAACGCCATCAGACAAGTCATGAACAATACAGACCGAGATAAACTACTGCACAATGACAAGGTTTGAACCTAATTTAATAGCAAGATAATTTGTGGATAAGGCTTTTTAGATTATTAAACCATACAAATAAATAAAACAGACAATTTCCTTTATTTTTGTGAAAAAAGTTTTTTTAATTTCCCCGGTTCGATATAAAAATCTAGATTTTCAATGTGAAAATTAACCTTCAGTTATAGGCTAACGAAACTTCAGTCGTTTGGCGGCTACATCAAGGTGAGGTTTTTTTGAAAGACGATTGTGAAATTGTACGCAAATTGCTAGATGAAAGAGCAATGAATTTGGCTTTGGATGCCATGGCTTTGGATTTGGTTCGTTTACACCCAGAAGCAGAAAATCTAATTGTTATGGGCATGGCTACTCGAGGAATTCCTTTAGCGAATGAAATTTCTCAAAGACTTACGCTCCGTTATGGGAAACCAGTTCTTTCTGGCGAGCTAGACGCTTCGTTCTATCGAGATGATTTTCACTACAGAAACCATTTTGGAAACCCTGTCATGCGGGTCCTTAAAACTCCTGCTTCTGTAGAAGGAAAAACAGTTGTTTTGGTAGATGATGTCCTTTACACGGGGCGCTCTGTGCGGGCCGCAATGCAGGCGGTTTTTGATTTAGGTCGCCCGGCAGCTATTCGCTTGTGCTGCCTAATTGATAGAGGGTGTAGAGAACTCCCTATAGCTCCAGATTGTATCGGGTTAAAAATTGATACAGCACCTGGCGAAGAAGTCCGAGTCCGGATTTCTCCATTAGACAATGAAAATGCAGTGTATTTAGTTAAAGTAGGTGAATCAAAATGAGTTCTTTAGAAATTAAACATTTATTCGGATTGCATGGCGTTTCCAAAAGTGACCTTCGGCAGATTTTAGATACAGCCAAACAATTTAGGGCTGTTTTAGATAGGCCTGTTAAAAAGGTTCCTTCGCTTCGTGGCATGACTGTAGTGAACCTATTTTTTGAAAATAGTACAAGAACACGAACGAGTTTTGAACTAGCAGAAAAACGTCTTTCAGCCGATGTGGTAAATTTTACAACTTCCAATTCAAGTGTGCAAAAAGGTGAAACATTAGTTGATACTTTACGTAACATAGAATCTATGAAAATAGATATCGTGGTGGTGCGTCACAAAGGAACAGGAGTCCCTAAATTTTTAGCAGAACATAGTAACGCAATCGTTGTAAATGCTGGAGATGGAGCGCATGAACACCCTACTCAAGCTTTACTTGATATGTTGACGATTGAAGAAAAATTAGGAACACTTGAAAACAAAAAAATCACGATTGTTGGAGATATACGCCATAGTAGGGTAGCCCGTTCAAACATTTGGGGTATGACAACAATGGGCGCTTCTGTTACACTATGTGGCCCAAATACACTTATCCCACGCAATAAAGAATTGCTTGGCAATGTGACTTGGGAAAGCAATGTAGAACGAGCCGTTCAAGATGCCGATGCTATCATCGCTCTTCGATTACAAAAGGAACGTATGGACGATGCTCTTTTACCAAGTATGCGCGAGTATCGAAATTTCTTTGGTGTCACAGATAAAGTTCTTTCTCAGGCAAAAGATTCCACTTTGATTATGCACCCAGGTCCTATCAATCGTGGAGTTGAATTAGACAGTGATGTTGCAGATGGAACACATTCAGTTATTCTTGATCAGGTAACGAATGGTGTAGCGGTTCGTATGTCGGTTCTCTTTTTGTTATCGGGAGGTCGTTTCAATGCCTAAGGTTATTCGCAGTGTTGTTTTAAAAAATGTTGAATTTTGGAATGGAAAAACTTTTGAACACCGAGATGCTGTGTATTTAGGAAATTCTGGAAATTTTTTATCTCCAAAAATAGCAAAGCAAACTAATTTTGATGCCGAAATAGATTGTGATAATGCTCTTGTAATGCCAGCAATGTTTGGACTTTCTCTTGACTTTATGGCACCACAACGAGACGATGTCTATACTTTTGCTCAAGGCCTTGAAGCAATGCATCGTGGTGGGTTTTATGGCGGGTTATATGAAAGTGCAGCAAACCCAATAGATAATAACGAAAAGTTATTTGCGGCGCAACAACGTTTAGCAGGGACAAATTACCAAATAAAATTTTTAGGTTCCTACAGCGTGGGTTTTGGAAGTGACAGACTTTCTGAAATGCTAGAACTGACAGAAGGTGCTGGTTTTGCCAATGAAACTCCAGACGCATTAGCTGGTTTTGGCGACGGCAATGTAAGCTTTCCTACAACTCGATTCTTGCGTCTTGCTATGGAATATGGCAAAATGACTGGAAAACGATTCTTTTTCACACCAATGGATAAGTCTTTAAGAAAAAGTGGGTGTGTGCATGAAGGTGCTGTCTCTGACATGCTTGGAATGAAAGGAATTCCTCGGATTGCAGAAACTATTGCCGCTCACACGGTTCTAGAATTAGCGAGATTCTTAAACGTTCCAGTACATTTTAAACAGGTTACCTGTGGTGAAACATTGCAGTTAATTAAAGATGCAAGACAAAAAGGTATAGATGTTACTTGTGATGTTAATTTATACCACCTCTTGTTCGATGATTCTGTTTTGTTAGAACTTAATTCTTCTTATCATTTATTACCTCCTTTGAGAGCTAGCTCTGATAAGGCTGCTCTTTGGGAAGGCATCCAAGACGGGACAGTAGATGCTATAAGCGTAAACCATACTCCTGTACTCCGTCAAGATGCAGAAGTCAATTTTGAAGATTCTGTTCCTGGAGCACTTTCATTAGAAGTGGCATTACCTGCAATATGGAAAGAATTGTCTAAACGAGTTTCTGCTTCAAGAGCAATAGAATTACTTTCAAGTGGACCAGCTAGACTTTCATCAGCTCCTTTAGCGTATGATGAAAATGATTCTGCCCGACAAGCACACCTAGTTGTTCTTTCTTTAGATAAGCCACATTTGGTTAGCGCATCTGATTTTGCGGGTCAGGTATGCAATTCTCCATTATTAGGGAAAGAACTCCCGTCTTCTATACTTGGAACTTATATCAATGGAATTTGGAGAACCATAGCGAATGCCTGAACCTATAGTTCTTGTCTGGATAGGAACAATAGTCACCTTGCTATTGGTGCTTTTGATTTTGTTAGAAATCCATAGAAACAATCAAAAACGTGAACACGAAGAAATGTTTGGTTCTGCAGATTTCATAGAAAAGTCAAATAAATTCCGTTTAACAGAAAAAGAACGCCATACGATGGATAAACTGGTTCGTCGTTCTGTCTTTTCAAATAAAGATGCTTTGTTTAATTCTTCGGCTTTATTTGAAGATGCCGTAAATCGTTTTTATGAATTCCGGAAATTAGAGTCTATTCGCGAAATAACTTTATCTTCTGTAACTGTCATTAGGCGAAAACTAGGTTTTACTGTTGGTAACGATGGAATCATTTTTGTTTCAACTCGGCAATTTGAACCAGGTACTTTAGTGCATTTAAAAATGAATGGCAAAGTGGAACGATTGTGTGTAAGCAGTATTAATGAAAAAATATTCACTGTTGTTCGAGAAGGTTTAAAAGACGATGTCTTTGAAAAAGGAGTTCGTTATCCAATCAGTTGGAAGCGAGCTGGAGATGCGACTTATACCACGTTTCCGCGGTTTGAAAAGAAAATAGGTGAAAAACTCGTTTTTCTTCATACAAAAAAAATTGTAAGAGAACAACAACGCTTGTGGGTTCGTGAAAAAGTGGATATTGAAATTCTTGCAGAAGTTCAAGAAGGTTATTCATTACAAGGTAGGCTTTTTGACCTTTCTGCTAATGGTATTGGTCTTGGATTGCCAGAAGAATTTAATTCTGGAACCGAAATGAAAATTGAATTTGAATTGCCAAGTTATGGAAAAGATGTGGTTGAAATCCAAATTTTAAGGAATTTGGGGAAAAAAAATGCCGATTATCCAGACCTTTTTTCTTATTCAGCAAAGTTTATTGGAGACTTTGCTTGGACAAATGAAAAGGTTTTGCAATACATTTTTGAGCTCAGAAGGCATCAAAATCGTCTCCAAAAGGGGGTAAGCGGTTGATTTTTAACAACTTATGTAATTTTCTTCTTGACATTTTGCTTATTATAAGGTAGAATTTAGGAGTATATGCTTTTAAAGCGGGGTTTATTTTGAGTTCTCGTTTGCTTGCACGCGTTTTAGGTGAACGCCAAACTGTCGGAATCGACATTGGCCACTATAGCGTTAAGATGGTTCGAATGTTGCACACCCACAAGGGTGAGCATATTGTGCTGTCTGCTGATTTAGAGCCTCTTTCAGAAGGCATTGTTGTTGATTGTAGCATTCAGGACGCCGAAAAACTTCAGGAAGTCATTTCTAAGCTTTTCGCACGTAGCATGATAGAAGAAGGTGTTGCAGAATACATTGCTTCTATCAACGGGGCTTCTGGAGTCCTTGTTGATTTAATGTCTGCGAAAGTTCCTAAAAATGCAAATGAAGATGCTTTCTTATTGCAAATGGTTCAAACAAAACCACCATTTGATGACCCTGATAACGTTCTTGATTATCAAGTTTTATCAAGAAATAGTGATGAAGTCAACATTGCAGCTGTGGCTGTGAAAAATGCTCAATTAGAAGATTGGGCTGCCTTCTTTACTCGTGTTGATAAAAAACTTTCAGCGGTTGATGTTTCTACTTTTGCTTTAGCAAATGCTTATACTGCTACAGTCGAAGCAGAAGATCACGATAAGTCTGTAATTGTGTTTAACATTGGCGAAAAGAAAATGGATGCCGTTTATTTGATGAACGGAAATTTCAATTCTTATCGGACTATGACTAGTGGTGCGTTGGATTCTGTAATCAGCATGCTTTGTAAACACCTTAATATTGATGCAGAAAAATGCCATACGATTTTTGAAACAGGTGATACTTCTTGTGTAGATGGTTTCTCAGAAGCAGAAGTAGAAGAAGCTTTGAAAATTTCGTATGAAGAAATTGTGAGTGCAATAGAATTTGGTATTCGCTATTTCTCTTCATTAGATAATGCTGAAAATCCAGAAAAGATTTTATTAGGCGGTGGCGGTGCTTGCTTGCCTAATTTGACATCTTACTTGAGTGAAAGGCTTGGTTTAAGCGTTGAAACGGTTAACCCATTCCGTAATGTTGTGTGTGATTCTTCCGTAGTGGGAGATAAAGGAATGTCTCTAGCTCTTTCCAACATTTATGCTCCGGCTCTCGGACTAGCAATGAGGAAATTCTAATGGCAACAAAGAAAAAAGATTTGAATCTCTGTATAGAAATCAATTTGCTGCCGGCTGAATTCCGTCGTCAGAAAAAAGATTTCTCATGGATTCTTGATAGGCGAGTTGTTTGGCCAGTTGTAGCAACAATCGTTTTTATATTCTGTATTTTCTTGTTGTTTGCTTATATGAACGATAGCAGACAAACTTTACAGAATGCTTTAGCTTCGACTAAAGCTGAAATCGAAAAAGAAAAGCCACTTTTAGATAAAATCAAAGAATTAGATGGAAAAATTGCCATTATTACCCAGAAGCGTAATGCCTTGAAGTCTATTCAAGTCAGCAAAAAACGTTGGGTGATTTTGTTTGAAAATATTTCAGCAATTTTACCTCCTAATATGTGGCTAACTGCTTTGCAACAGACTTCAGCCTATGAAATGGAATTACGTGGTACCACGTATGATTTTTCAGAAGTCGCTGAATATATGGTTAAATTAGAAAAGCAAGTCAGTATCGCTTCGGTTACACTTGTGACGATTACAAATACGAAAGTAGAAGGTGAAGATGCCTATACTTTCACAATGAAGGCGAAAATCCGTGAAGATTTGGGTCTGGAGGAGTCTAAGGAATGAAGAACATAGACTGGAAAGACAAAAAAACCATTTTCGCACTGGTCGTCAGCTTGCTCTTGATTGGCAGTGCGTACTACATATATGATTATGTATGGAATCCTTTTGTTCTTGAAGAACAACAGTTGCGTTCAGAATTAGAAGCAGCTGAACAGGAATTGCAACGAATCAATTTGCAAAAGAATCGGATTGCAGAATTGGAATTGCAATTGGTCGAAGCAGAAGCAGATTTTGAACGCTTGAGGGAAATGTTCCCAGAAGAAGAAAAAGTACCTCTTCGCTTGCAAGATCTTTATGCGGTACTTCGCAGTTCTGGGGTACAAATCCAGAAGTTTAACCCAGAAGGTCGTTCTGAAAAGGAACACTACATAGAGAACCGTTATTCTATTGTAGTTAATTCTGGTTATCACATGTTAGGTTATTTGTTTGCTGAAATTGCAAATTTCAATTACCCGACAATGATTACTGATTTGCGTCTTGGAAGGTATTCCGGCATAGCAAATGAATTACAGAAAGCAGAATCTCATGGTTGGACTCCTATTACTGTTTCTGTTTCCTTTAATTTGACTACTTATACTTCAAAAGTTGTTAAACCTAAAGCACCAGCTGCAGCTCCTCAGGGAGGTAAGAAATAATGAATTATAAAATCATTTTATTTTCTTTCCTATTTGCAGTTACGCAGAGTTTTGCTGCGCAAGTAAAAGATGTGGTTTTTTCATGCAGTAAAAAATCATGCAATCTTACATTCCGTTTTGCAAATGCCGCGGATTTACCTAGCTATTTCCAAAAATATGATGAAAAAACTGGTAAATGGACGGTTGCTTTTGCTGCAAGTGAATTCTCTTTAGGGGAAACATCATTTGTTGTAGATACGGCCTCTACATTATTGAAAGATGTGCGTGTTTTTAAAGATTCTGGTCGCCAAGGTCCACTTCTTAAATTTGAATGGACTGCTGGCTTGGCATTAAAAAGCGATAAAAATCCGGTTTTGCTGAAAGATGCCAATTTTTCTGTTACTTTGCCGTTAGTTAAAGCAAAATCTTGGAAACTTTCTGCTATTGCTGCGGCAAATAAGCGAGAAGCGGAAAAGGCTGCAAAGCTTAAAGCTGCTGAAGAAAAGAAAGCAGCTTTAGAAGCAGAAAAAGCTGCCAAACTTAAAGCCGCAGAAGAAAAGAAAGCGGCAGAAGAAGCTGCAAAGCTTAAAGCTGCTGAAGAAAAGAAAGCAGCTTTAGAAGCAGAAAAAGCTGCAAAGCTTAAAGCCGCAGAAGAAAAGAAAGCGGCTGAAGAAGCTGCAAAGCTTAAAGCTGCTGAAGAAAAGAAGGCTGCATTAGAAGCAGAAAAAGCTGCAAAGCTTAAAGCCGCTGAAGAAAAAGATTCTGCAAAAGTGGATACGACTAAGTCATCTGCTGTTTCTGCGTTGATTGATGGCGTTGCTGAAATGACTGCTTTTTCTGGATTTGGCAAAAATCAGTTTGAATTGAAAATGCTCATGCCACTTGATATTGAAAAAGTTTCTTTTTTAGAAAAGAAACATGCAGTTATTATATCAATGCCTGGCCCTACAAAATCTCCAGTCTTTAAGGTAAATGCTAATTCTTTTGTGAAATCTGTTACTTGGACAAAAGATGGTTTGCAGATTTCTTTATTAACAGGAATTCATCCGACTATGATAGTCAATGAAGGTTCTCTTTTACTTCAAACAAAAGAAACCAAATTGTTGAATGGTTATGTCTATTGGAAAGCTTTGCCAACAGGCATTCATTCAAAACGTTGGGTTATGGATAAAGAAGAACCTGTAAACATTGATTCTTTTGTAGCTCGTTATGAAAAAGATAGTAAGAAAGTTATTTCTGCAGCTCAAGCATTTTTCTTGACTTCTGTAGCAAGGGAATTGATTGTAACAGCTGAAGAAATAGAACTTTATGAAACACCATCAGAAGAATCAACAGTAATTGCTCGTCTTGCTTTTGGTGATATTTTAGAAAGTGTTGAATTGATAGGGTTGTACCAAAAAGTGCAGTATGGCCCTCGTACAGGCTACGTGAACAAGCGAGCTGTTGCATTCCGAGATGAACTTTCGGCTATCCAGACAGAACGTTTAAAACAGTTAGCTGTTGAAAAAGGTGAAAGTTTAGATTCTGTAAATGCTCGTTTTGCAGCATTAAATAATGATGACAGAGTTATGTATAGTTCTTTTGGTCGTCGTGATCCTTTTGTTGATGTAAAGGGATTAGTTGAAGATGGTATAAATATTGACCAAGTAGAACTTGTTGGTATCATTTGGGAATCTGATGAACCAATGGCTATTTTGTCAGACGTTAAAACACCATCTATCTCTTATACCATTAAGGAAGGCGATAAAGTTCTTAACGGGAAAGTTCTTAAAATCACACAGACGGATGTGCTATTCCTTATTCAGGAATTTGGTGTAAGTCGTCGTTATTCTATGGGTTTGCCCGATAAATTTGGGGGTAACAAGTGAAAAAAACAGCATACCTTTTTAGTCTAATTCTCCTTGGTGCAGCGGTTTCTCCGTTTGCTCAAACTGAGAATCCTTCTCCGGCAAAAGCTGAACAGCAAGTGCCTAACAAAAAACTGTACGACTTCACGTTTGTGGATACAGACTATGAAGCTGTTTTCCGCTCGATTTCTGTTACAGCAGGTATAGACATTTTGCTTGCTCCAGATGTTAAAGGTAAGCTTTCTTTGAAGGTTACCAAGAAAACATGGCAAGAAACTTTGGATATAGTTTGCGAAATGTATGATTTAGTCTGGCTAGTTCAAGACAAATACATTTCTATCCAACGTTCTGCTACTTACCAAGCAAAGCAGAAGAAAATGGCTGAAGCAGAAAAGCAAGAAAAGGAAGTAGCTCCTTTGATTCGTAAAAATTTTGCAGTTCACCATGCGAAAGCTGAAGAGTTAGTAAAAGTTCTTGAAAGCATGAAAACCAGTCGTGGTAAAATCAGTGTTGTAGAACGCAGTAACTCTATTATCGTTTACGATACAGAATCAAGCATTGAACAGATGGGCAATGCATTGGAAGAATTGGATGTCGAAACCCTCCAGATTATGATTTCTGCAAAGCTTGTTGTTGTAAACAGCAACCTTTCAAGAGAACTAGGTGTGGATTGGACTGCTCGTATGGGTTCAACCACTTTGACTCCTGGCGTTGCAGGAACTCCTACTGGTGGTGGAACAGGAAGCCGTATAAGTGGAGCAATTCAATCGTTCCCAAACAATGGGGTATCTCCAGCAGTTTCTGGAGCATCCACCGCAATTACAGCAAGCGTTTTGGATAACAATGTTCAAGTGGCTATTTCTAACTTGATGGGGGACGCTTCTACTGAAGTTTTGGCAAGTCCACAAGTTTCAACACTGGACAATACTGAAGCACAAGTCTTTATGGGTGATAAGATTTCTATTCGTGTGATTGACGACGAAGGTGAATCTTCTACACAGCTTGTTGAAACAGGTATCAAGTTGACTGTTACCCCACACGTTTCTGGCGATAATCGCATTCTTCTTGACTTGCACCCAGAAAACAACTCTTATGATTATGACACCAAAGGTGAAGTGGTTATTTCTACACAAGAAGCTAAAACAAAAGTTGTTGTAGCTGATGGTGAAACAGTTGTTATCGGTGGTCTTACCCGTAATGAAAATCAGGAAAGCGAAAGTGGTATTCCTTTCTTAAAAGATATTCCAATTCTTGGAAACCTCTTTAAATATTCTAGAAAACAAGTTATCAAGAAAGACTTGGTTATCTTTGTTACTCCAAGAATTATCCGCAACTATACAGGTAATGTAGATACTTCAGAACCTACAGTAGAAAAGGTTGGAGCAGCTCCAGAAGCCAAACCAGTGGAAGCAAAGCCTGTGGCAAAACCAGCTCCACAACCTAAAAAACAAGAAGCAGCTCCTGCACAAGAAGAAGTTGTTGAAGAAGAGGTTGTAGAAGAAGTGGTTGAAGAGGAAATTGTTGAAGAAGAAGTTGTTGAAGCTCCAGCAATTGAAGAATAAGTAAGAAAAGAAATTAAAAAAAACGATTCCTATTAGGAATCGTTTTTTTGTATATGGATAAAAAATCCATAAATAAAAAAAAGAAAAGCGTCTATTTATTTTTTATAAGTCTAATTTTATAATAACGAATATTTCGATTTAAAGGAGTTCGAAATGTTTTTTATTAAGCAAATTAGTTTTGGAATTTTATTTGCTTTAGCAAATGTTGCTGTTTTTGCTTGGAGCGTCAGTGGAGTGGTGGAGTCAAAAGGCGGAGTACCTTTATCTGGTGTAAAGATTACGTCTTTTAATTATCCTTCTGTCGCAGGAGAAACAGGGAGTGATGGGACATTTTTTATTTCTGGCGATGCGAGTTCAATCAATGCTTTGAATGAAAATCGCGTTCAAGTTCTGTATTCCAATGGGATTTTAAATATTAATAATGTTAAAGCCCAAATATTAAAAATTTCAATGATTGATGCTTTAGGTAAAGTTATTTACAATCGTTCTTTACACCAAGTATATGGGCAAATTTCTTTGGATTTTTCAAATTTAAAAGCAAATAAAGCAAAATTTTTGCGTGTTAACTTTGATGGAAATGCTGAAACTTATATGATTGGAACAAAAGGCGTTTTATTAAAAGAAGAAATTACACTCCCTGCATTTATTTTCCAAAAAGAAGGGTTTAAAAATTATACATATCAAATGCAAATAGAAAATGAAAGTAATGTGCTGATTCAAATGGAAGAAGGTTCTAATGAAATTATTTTCAGTTCTAGTGCTAATTTTCCAATAAGTTCTTCTAGTATAGCACCATCTTCTAGCAGTAAATTAGAAGTGCCTGTTGATTGTTCTTCTAAAACACTTAAATCAAATACTACTATGACTATTGATGGAAGAAAAGTTATTGTGAAATTTCCAAGTGGTTACACCGGTTCTAAACCAGTTCCTCTTTTGGTAAATTATCACCCGATTATGGGGAGTGCTTCGCAATGGGAATCAGGTTCTCAAATAGCACAGACTGCTCTTTCAGATGGTGCAATTGTTGCTTTTATGGATGGAGCTCAAGGTCCTATGGGACAAGCTTGGAACGTTGGCCCTTGTTGTACAGATGCCGATGATGTAACTTTCAGCAGAAATTTTATTGCTGAAATAACAAAACAAGCTTGTATTGATACCAAGCGAATTTATGCGGCTGGTTTTTCAATGGGTGGCGGATTTTCAAATTATGCGGGTTGCTTTATGGCCGATATTTTTGCAGCAGCAGCGCCTTCTGCATTTGATTTAGCAAAAGAAATTGTCGATGCGGGGCTGTGCAAACCTTCTCGCCCGTTCCCGATTCTTAATTTCCGCGGAACAAATGATAATGTAGTGATGTATAATGGAGGCCTTTCTCAAGTGGTTTCCGGAAAGCCAATTACTTTTATGGGAGCAAAAAACAATTTGACAGAATGGGGTAAAATGAATGGTTGTTCTGGTTCCCCCGTTGATAAAGGTAATGGTTGTGAATATTATGAAAATTGTAAAGATGGCGTAAAAGTGGGACTTTGTACCATTCAAGGTGGTGGCCATTCTGAAGGTGACGCTAACACAGGTTGGAATTTTTTAAAACAGTTTAGTATGCCATAAGTTTCTTTTATAACTCGTTTTGCTTTATATTGAAAAATCGGATGTCCCCGCCGGCTACGCCGGCGGGAACTTTTTTAAAGGTTAAATAGAAATTGAGTCTCTTTCACATTTCTTTACATAAAAATTGCAAATTAAGTTTGTTTATTTTTATAAATTCATTTGTATGAAAAAAATACTATCCATAGCTTCTTTATCTCTTTTATTTTTTGCTTGTTCTGACGATTCTTCTAGCACTTCGCCGACAAATGAAGTTCCGGAATCTAGTAGTGCAGCGATAGAAAATACAGACACGCCTAGTTCAGAAACCGTTGCTCCAGAAAGTTCTGCGGATGTTTCTGTTCCTGGTTCTTCTTCTTCGATTGCCATAAATTTAAACATAGACTATAAAGTAGACCCCGTTTCTTCTGCATCCGCTTATTCTTGCACAACAACTCCGCTCACTTTTGGTTCTGGTGTTGATGTTACTTGTGATGAGGCGTATCTTGGTTCTATTATGGAAAATCCAGATACAGCTCCTTATGACCCAAATCAAACATATATTGATTTTATTGGGCTTGAAAAAGTTTATGCTGCTTTGCAACCTGGTGATAAAATGGCAATAGTTATACGCCATGCCGCTAGAACTAGTAGTACAGACCAAGGTGGTATTTTAACAGGACTTGGGGAATTGCAAGCTATTTCTGTTGGTTCCAAACTTATGGGAGAAACGGAACCTTATTACTACCATTCAGAAATTCTTCGCACAGAACAGACTTGTCATAAAATTGCTCAAGGTCGTGGTCAAACGGAAATTAAGCATGCTACTCTTACAGAATTAAATGGTGGTTGGTTTGTCAAAGATCAAGAAACATACGCTATTCTTGAAGAAGAAGCTATTACGGTTTATGATTTAATTGCTGATTATGCTTATAATGGAAAATATCTTGAAGCTCATTATGAACTAGCAGCTCGCGCTCAACAACTTATTGATGAAGTTATTATCGGAAAAATGATAGCTTCTAACCCAATAAGTATTGCCGTTTCGCACGATCAATTGGTTATGCCATTATTAGTTCATGCAACACAAGGCCAAATTGATCTTCGTTATTTTGAAAATCAAAACTGGCTTAACTTTTTAGCAGGACTTGCTGTTATTGTAAGCCAAGATGGTAGTGTAAAATACATTCCTGTTAAAGGTTTGGATCGAGGTGTTCTCTAAACATCAATTTTAAAATCTCTTTTTGGGAAGTTCAAGAAAAGCAAGAACTTCCCTTTTTTATTTTTTTTCTAAATTGCACCCTATGCTCAATGTATCTAATGTAAGTCTTCAATATGGTAGTCGCGTTCTTTTTAAAGACGTAAATCTTTCATTTAAAAAAGGTAATTGTTATGGAGTTATTGGTGCAAATGGCGCCGGTAAATCAACATTCCTTAAAATCCTTTCTGGTGAACTAGAACCAAATACGGGTGGAGTCACTAAAGATGCAGATGAACGTTTAGCTGTTTTAAAACAAGATCACTTTGCATACGAACAAAATACCGTTTTAGAAACGGTTATGATGGGTTTTACTGAACTTTATGAATTAGGAAAAAGACGCGAAGAACTTTATGCGCTTCCTGAAATGACCGAAGAACAAGGTATGGAAGCGATGGATGTAGAAACTCGCTTTGGAGAACTTGGAGGTTATGAAGCTGATTCAGGCGCGGCTGTTCTTTTAAAAGGTCTTGGTATTCCTGAAGAATTTCATTTTTCTTTAATGGCTGATTTAGATGCTGGTTTAAAAGTCCGCGTGCTTTTAGCACAAGCTCTTTTTGGTAACCCAGACATTCTTTTACTTGACGAACCGACAAACCACTTAGATCTTGAATCTATCTCTTGGTTAGAAGATTATTTGGAACGTTTTGAAAATACTGTTATTGTTGTATCGCATGACCGTCACTTTTTGAATAGAGTTTGTACTCACACTTGCGATATTGACTACGGAAAAATCAATATTTATGCGGGTAACTATGAATTCTGGTACGCAGCAAGCCAACTTGCCCAAAAACAACGTAAAGACCAGAATCGTCGAGCTGAAGAAAAAATTGAAGAATTGAAAGCCTTTATCCGCCGTTTTGCTTCTAACGCTTCTAAAGCAAAACAAGCGACAAGCCGTAAAAAACTTCTTGATAAAATGACCGTTGAAGAAATGCCTGCTTCTAGCCGTAAGTTCCCTTGGGTGAACTTTAAAATGGATAGAGAACCAGGCAAAATTGTATTGGAATTAAAAGACGCAACCATTGATGCTGGCGAAGGTAATGTTCTTAAAAATTTGAATTTCTCGCTTGGCAATTCTGATCGTGTTGCTCTTGTTGGCGAATATGATACTTTAAAAACAGCATTTTTCCAACTTATAGCTGAAGAAACACCTGCTCCAGAAGGCGTTCTTAAATGGGGTAATACAATTAGCTATAGCTATTTCCCTAAAAATAATGATGCTTATTTTGATTCTGACCTTTCTCTTGTAGATTGGTTACGCCAATACAGCAAAGAACAAGATGAGACATTTATCAGAGGTTTTCTTGGTAGAATGCTTTTTACTGGTGAAGAAGCTCTTAAATCGGCACGTGTGCTTTCTGGTGGAGAAAAGGTTCGTTGTATGCTTTCTCGCATGATGCTTTCAAATGCAAATTGCCTTTTGCTTGATGAACCAACAGCGCATCTTGATCTTGAATCTATTACTGCTTTGAACAATGGTTTAAAAGCGTTCCAAGGTCCTGTTATTTTCTGTACTCAAGACCATGAATTTGCAGAAACGGTTGCTAATCGCATTTTAGAATTAACGCCAAATGGTTATACAGATCGTTCTATCACATTTGATGAATGGTTTGAAACCCAAAAAGGTAAAAAGAAAAAGAAATAGTCTTAGTTTCTCTCTTGCTATGGATTTGTATCAAGAGCAAGAGAATTTCTAGAAACTTTAATTTATGGTAGAGAAGAAAAAGAAATCTTTTTCATATTAAATAAAGAAATCTTAAAAAAACAACGGGCTGCTACGCAGCCCGTTGTTTTTAAAAGTGAAACTTAGCTTAGTAAGCAACGCCTTGCCATTTCATAGCATCAGCAACTTTCAAGAAGCCAGCGATGTTTGCCCCCATAACGAGGTTACCTTCGTGACCATATTCTTTAGCAGCATCTGCAGCAGCTTTGAAAATTTTGACCATAATGCCATCAAGTTTTTGATCAACTTCTTCAAAACTCCAAGAAAGTCTTTCTGAGTTTTGGCTCATTTCAAGGCCAGAAGTAGCAACGCCACCAGCATTAGCAGCTTTGGCTGGGCCAAAGAGAATACCAGCTTTCTGGAATGCTGCGATAGCTTCTGGAGTAGAAGGCATGTTAGCTCCTTCAGCAACAGCAAATACGCCATTCTTAATCAAAGCTTCTGCGCCAGCTAAATCAAGTTCGTTCTGTGTTGCACATGGGAGAGCAACGTCGCACTTAACTGTCCAAACATTCTTGCAACCTTCATAATAAGTTGCTCCTGGAACTCGTTTTGCGTATTCAGAAATGCGAGCACGTTCAACTTCTTTAATTTGCTTAACAACATCAAGCTTGATACCATTTGGGTCAACAACGTAACCATTGGAATCAGAAAGAGTGATAACCTTAGCACCCATTTCCTGAGCTTTTTCACAAGCATAAATAGCAACGTTACCAGAACCAGAAATTACAACAGTCTTGCCTTCAAGAGTGTCGTTTTTCAAGTGCTTAAGCATTTCGCGGGTAAAGTAAAGAAGTCCATAACCAGTTGCTTCTTTACGAGCAAGTGAACCACCGTAAGAAAGACCTTTACCAGTGAGAACACCTGTAAATTCATTGCGAAGACGTTTGTATTGACCAAACATATAACCCACTTCACGAGCGCCAGTTCCAATATCACCAGCAGGAACGTCGGTATCTGCTCCGATGTGTTTTGCAAGTTCAGTCATGAAAGACTGGCAGAAACGCATAACTTCGTTATCGGACTTGCCTTTTGGGTCAAAATCAGAACCGCCCTTTCCACCACCCATAGGGAGAGTGGTAAGGCTGTTTTTAAAGATTTGTTCAAAGCCAAGGAACTTCAAAATAGAAGCGTTTACAGATGGGTGCAAACGAATGCCACCTTTGTATGGACCAATAGCAGAATTGAATTGCACACGATAACCACGGTTCACTTGAACTCGACCTTGGTCATCAACCCAAGAAACGCGGAATTGGATTAAGCGTTCTGGTTCAACAATGCGGTCAATAATGCCGTTAGTTTCATAAGAAGAATCTTTAGCGACAACTGGTTCCATGGATTCTAAAAATTCATGGACAGCTTGGTGAAATTCATTTTCGCCAGGGTTTTTGGCGACGACATTTTCATAAACCTTCTGAAGGTATTGATTGGTGAAAGACATTTGATTTCTCCAATAATGTAATGACTTTTTGGGTCTTTTTTAAACTGAGGAAAAAAATAAAAAAGTAGAGGCATATTTGGGGATATTTTTCTCTGAAAAAAAACAAAAAAATGCCTCTTTTAAAAGGCATTTCATTTATTGCTTAAAAGAATAGGTTCGTTTTAAAGCTTTTTTGACTTTGATTTCTTATAAGTTATGATAAAAAGAGAAATGCCTGCAATAATCATAAGCGAACAGAGCGTTTGCCCACGGCTCATTCCTAACAAATCAAGTCTTCCGAGATGAACGTCTGGTCGGCGGAAAAATTCTATGCAAAATCTGAAAACCCCATAGCCAATTAGGTAGCAAGAAACCATTTGGTGTCTAAAAAAGGCTTTTTTTCGCAATAAACAAAGAATTGAAAAGAGTACAACGCCTTCAAAAACCATTTCGTAAAGCTGAGAGGGGTGGTGAAGTATTGGCTGCGTAATCGGGCTGTCATGAGCTTGTGGAAACCACATCCCGATAGGGCTTGTTGTTATTTCGCCAAAGAGTTCACCATTAACAAAGTTTCCCCAACGGCCCCAGGTGTAACCGAGTGGAACGGCAAAAAAGCCTAAATTAATAGTTTCAGCGAAAGGCATTTTGTGACGTTTAATAGCAATACAAGCAAAAGTTACTGCTCCAATTAAACCACCATGGTAAGACATTCCTGAAATTCCTGTAAAATGAAACCCTGCGGCATCCATTTTAAATGGAAGAAAAATTTCAGATATATGACTTAAGTAATAGGCTGGTTGGTAGAAAAATACATAACCTAGTCTTGCCCCAATAATAATACCAGCAATAATCCAAGTGAAAAAATTATCTATTTGTTCTTTTGAAAGCCCAATGTTTTCTTTTTTATTGGTTTTAGTGATAACTACATAACAAGTTGCAAAGGCAAATAAATACATTAAGCCATACCAATGAACAGGAAACGAGCCTAGTTCAATGGCAATGCCATCAAAATGTGAAGGGATAAGATTCCACCAAGAAAGTTCCATTTTATTTAGCCTCACTTTGTGACTTAAGAAAACGAGCCCAATAATTGATAAGCATCGCACTAACCTGAGTGGCTGGTTGAGAACGAGTGGCATTTTCAGTATTATAATGAGCTTGCATAACAATTAAGATAATTCCGTTTTTAGGATCGTTTTTGAAACGAGCAAAACCAGCAAACCATTCATAACGCCCAGCAGGAGAAAGCCCATCAACGGTGCCAGTTTTTCCGCCAATCTGGAGTTCATTATAGATTTTCTTTGCCATATAACGTGTAGAAATATTTTTCTTTGCTGTCCCATTAGTTATAGAACGAACCATAGCTTCGCGTAAACCATAATAAGTGTTTTCTGAAAATTTAGAGACAGGGAGCGCTAATGCTTTTCTTGGAGCGTAAGGAGCCAAATTTTCAGCATGAGGAATTTCTAAGGGAAGCCCATAAAGGATAGAACGAATTTGTGCCGCGGCAAGTAGAGGCGAAAGTGTTGTTTCGCCCGTAAAACCGCTAGCTGCTTCTGCTAAACCATAGCCTGTATCTGGCGGAGAAAAATCAGAACGATTAGGGGCATTGTGTGAAAAATTCTGGTTAAAACCTAGTTGCTTTGCGGCTTTTCTTAAACGAGAGGCGCCTACTTGATAGCCCACCAAAGCCATTGGAGGATTATATGATTTGGCATAAGCATCTTCTAAAGTAACCGTTTCTCCTTTATAATTTTTGGATTGTTTAATTTGAGATTTATAAAGTGTATGAGGGTTACCTATCAAAGGAATTTTTGTATTCAAAGAATACTGTTTAGATTCAAGTGCGGCAGCAAGTGTAACTGTTTTTATTAACGATGCTGCTGGGAATGTAGAACGGGATAAATAATCGGGAGATGCTTGAACCACTTGGTCTTTTGATTCACCCCAGGCAATAATTTCATTTGTTTTAGCATCTACCATAAGATAGAGAGCATGGGCCGGTTTAAAAGTCCGCAATAAATAGTCCATCTTTTTTGCCATATAGACATTTTTTTGCGAAAGAATATGAGTTGAATCTATTGCAGAATCTTGTTTTTCAATTACTTTTGGTTTTTCTTCAATAGGAATATTTTTTTCTTTGGGCGTAATTTCTTTTTCAGATTCTTTTTGTGCTTTCGTGTCTTGAGATTCAATTGTTTTTTCTTGTGTGATTTCTTCTTCGTAATATGGCTCTGAAGTAGCACCGGACATAAAACGCCCTAATTGCATAAAACTCCAAAACAACAAAATGGCTAGAACGAGCCTTAATAAAACACGAAGCCAAAGAGGAAAGCGTTTCATTGATTAAAATTCTTTAAAAATGGTCTTTTTGTAATATTCTAGTTCCGCAATACTTTCTCTGATATCATCTAGAGCTTGGTGTTTTTCTTGCTTTTCAAAAGGAGCAAGATTTGGGTACCAGCGATAAGAAAGTTCTTTGATAGAGGAAACATCTACGTTGCGGTAACAAAGCCATTCAGAAAGTTTCGGCATATAGCGATAAAGAAAACGTCTGTCTTGAGTAATAGAATTGCCACAAAGAATATTAGAGCGTTCTTTCGTATAAGGGCGTAAAAAGTCTAAAGTAATAGCTTCGCAATCACTTACAGAGTAAGGCGATTTTCTGCAACGATCTACTAAACCACTCTGCGTGTGGTGTCTTGTATTCCAATCATCCATTCCAGTTAAAATGTTTTCTGGCTGGTGAACAGGTAAAACAGGACCTTCTGCTAAAACATTTAAATGAGCATCTGTAACGATTGTTGCGATTTCTAAAATAACATTGGTATCTGGGTCAAGACCAGACATTTCAAGATCCATCCAGACTAAATTCGGGTGTGATATTGCCATAAAAAATCCATATTTAAAATTTCAAGTTAAATCTAGAAAAACTCTTTTAATGAATTTGAACTTTTAAAGCACCAAAAGGAGAAATTACGAAATATTGTCCAGCTGTTAAAATAGAAAGATCTAATGATCCGCCTGATTTTATAGAACGGATTAAAACTTCTCTACCAGAAACATCTCTAACTGAAACAGAAATGTTTTTGAAATTTTGATTTTCTTTTGCAAAATTTAAAATGCCATTAGCAAAAGTTAAACCTGATTTTTGAGAAACTTTTTTGAAAGGAATAAAGTTGTAAGTCCCTTGCATAGTTTCGTAAATAGCAGAAAGCATTGGTTGGGTTCCATCTTCCATAATATCATGAGAAAGTTCCCATATCATAACACCTGCGTATTGGTTGTCTTTTACCCATTGGGTTTTAAGCGATGCTGATTTTGGGTCGTCAAATGTTGTGTAAGAACCAGATGAAATAGCATAAGGAACTGCCGCAACAGAATCAAAGAAATATTCTTGGTCTGTTTTGCAACAAATGTTTTTGTATTCTACGTAAGTGGCATTCCCATTGAAAGTAGATGCAGGTCCTGTCGCTGCATCAAATTCAAAACCAAAGAACGGGATTCCAAAAACCATTTTTTCGGCAGGAACTCCTCTGTCGCCCCAATATTTAGCCGTTTCTTTCCAAGACCAAGTAGTTCTATTGCCGTTTGGGTAAAGAGGTGAATTATACCTTGCGCGGTCGTCCCAATAACCAGTGATATCGTAAGTCATAAATCCAAACCAGTCAAGTTTATCTTTCATGGCGTCTACGTTAAAATATTTGCCATAATAACCAGAACAAGGGATGGCGGCAGAAAGAGTTTTTTCTTGTGGGAGAGAATCACGAATATCTGCAAGTAAGCGGTTATAAGCTATAGTATCTTCACTTGCAACAGGAACAGAAGAATATTCCCAATCCATATCAACGCCATCAAGATTATGGTCTTTTATAAAGTTCATTAAATTGTGAACAAAATTAGCTCTAAGGTTTTGATCTTTACTGACGCTTGCAAAATATTCACAAGAACCAGCACCACCAAGGGAAATAATGACTTTCGTATTGACTTTATGAGCCGAAGCAACCATAGAATCTAAATCAGCAGGATCGTCAATAGCATTACCTCGTAGATTTCCTAAAGAATCCGGGGAAATAAAACTCCAAAGGACGTGGGTCATTTTTTCATACGGGACTTCTTTCCAAGTATAAGTTGGAGTATTCCATTTACCCCAATCTGGGTAATAACCGACAATTAAATTTTCAGCTTGTATAAAAACAGGCAAAAAAAGTAAAAATGATAATTTGGCTAAAAGTTTCATAAAAAGAAAAATAAACTATTTATAAAAAAGCGTATAGATTTTATTAAAAAGAGAATAGAAATAAATGTTATTTCAAGTATTTTTGCCATATTTAAGTCAAATTTCGCAAATTGAGAAATTTTAATGAATGACTTTTTTTTTATAAAGGTATTGAATAGAAAAACAGGCTTTTTTGGGGTTTTCAAAAAAAAATTCTTTTTTTACATTTTTGCCCGTCAAATTCAACAAAAGGAAATCTTATGGAAGAAGTTGTTGTTACGGGTATGGGTTGTGTGAGTGCATTGGGAAATACTCCTGAAATTTTGTGGGAAAATCTTCTTGCAGGAAAATCAGGTGTTACAACTATTACACATTTTGACACCTCTGCTTATGAAGTTCATTTTGCTGCAGAAGTAAAAGAATTCGATGCTTCTCCTTATTTTAATGATAGAGACCAAAAGCGTTATTCTCGCAATATCCAATATGCAGTTTCTGCAGCATCAGATGCTGTGAAAAATTCCGGTTTAAACGTAGATTCTCTTGATAAATCTAGAGCTGGTGTTATTCTTGCTTCTGGTATGGGTGGCATGGATGTTTACTATGATACATCTGCTACTTTATCAAACAAAGGCCCACGTCGCGTATCTCCGTTCTTTATTCCGATGGCTATTACCAATATGGCAGCTGGTGAAGTTTCAATTCGCTTTGGATTTATGGGACCAAACTTTACAACTACATCTGCTTGTGCTTCTTCTAACCATGCTCTCATTGCTGCAGCAGACCAAATTCGTTTAGGTCGTGCCGATGTTATGCTTGCTGGTGGTTCTGAAGAATCTGTTAGCTATGTTTCTTTAAGTGGTTTTGCCAATATGCACGCCCTTAGCCGCAGAAACGATGCTCCACAAGAAGCGTCTCGCCCATTTGATAAAGCAAGAGATGGCTTTGTAATTGGTGAAGGTGCTGCTATTATGGTTCTTGAAAGCCGTAGCCATGCTGAAAAACGCGGTGCAAAAATTCTTGCTACCATCAAAGGCGTTGGCATGAGTGCAGATGCTTACCATATTTCTGCTCCACGTAACGATGGTGAAGGAGTTAAACTTGCTATTGAAGCCGCATTAAAAGACGCACAACTTACACCAGCAGATATTGGCTATGTCAATACGCACGGAACATCAACTCCACTTGGCGACATTGCAGAATGCAATGCCATTTACCAGGTATTTGGAGGAAATGTTTCTCATTTGAAAGTCAACTCATCTAAAGGTATGGTTGGTCACATGCTTGGCGCCGCTTCTGCAATTGAAGGCATTATCTCCATCAAATCGTTAGAAGCACAAAAAGTTCATGGTTCTGTAAACATTACAGAAAAAGACCCTGAAATTTTATTAGATGTTTGTGAAAATGGTTCTGTGGATCACAAATTTGATTACGCAATGTCCAATAGTTTTGGTTTTGGTGGTCATAACAGCGTAGTGATTTTCGGTCGTCCATAATTTTTCAAAAAAACTTGAAAAGCGGTACTTTTTAAAGTATCGCTTTTTTTTGTGTGTAAATATTGTTTAAAATTTTTATGGAAAGGTGATTCGAAATAAATTTCGAATCGTCGACAAAGCTATATCATAAAACTATGGGTACATAAAGAAATTTTTCGTACAAAAAAGCAAAAAGTCATTCATATTTATTTAAAAAACAACGATTTTATTCCATAAAGGGGCTTTTTTTGAATACTGTGGATTATTTGTCCATGAAGTTTTAGGCAAATTAAACATTTTGGCCTAAATAGCTCCTATTATTACCTTATACAAGGAGTTTTTATGTTTGCTTGGAAAAAAAAGGTTTTATCTTCTTCAATTAAAGCTTTGGCTGTAATTGGACTTTTCTCAATAAGTGTAATGGCGGCACCAGACCCAAATTTTCATATTTACATTGCATATGGGCAATCTAATATGGCTGGAGCTGCCAAAGATTTTACAGATTACGATAAGCAAGAACACCCTCGTTTTAAAATGTTTGCCACCACATCTTGTTCTAACTTAAATCGTCCAACAGTTGGCGAAATTTACCCAGCTATCCCGCCGATGTTTCATTGTTATGAAGGTCTTTCTGTAGCAGATTGGTTTGGCCGTCATATGGCAGATAGCTTGCCTGATGTAACTATAGGCATTATTCCTGTTGCTGTTGGTGGAACAAGTATTAAACTTTATCAATTAAATGAATACCAATCTTATCTTTCTTCATCAGAAAGTTGGCTTGTAAATTGGGCAAAAGATTACGGCAGTGATGGCAATGCTATGGGGCGCATTCTTGAAATTGCCAAAAAAGCCCAAGAAGTTGGCGTTATTAAAGGGATTATTTTCCACCAAGGTGAAACCGATGGTGGCCTTTCTGATTGGGAAAGTCGCGTAGCTATTACTTATAATACAATTATCACAGAACTTGGCTTGAATGCCGATGAAGTCCCATTTGTAGCCGGTGAAATGCTTGATGGCGGCGCTTGTGATGGTATGAGTGATAGAGTTAATAAATTGCCACAATATATCAATAATGCTTATGTTGTAAAATCGGATAACCTTCCTGGAGCAAGTGATCGTTTGCATTTTACAGTTGAAGGCTACAGAGGCATGGGTGAACGCTATGCTCAAGTAATGTTACAACATATCTCTCGTGAACCAGCCGTTTTAATCCCACGCGAACCATTTGGTGGTTTAGTGCAAGAACTTCCTGGTAAAATTGAAGCAGAAAATTTTGATATTCCAGGGACTGGTTCAGCAAATAAAACTTATAGCGATAAAGATTCAGAAAACCATGGCGATTCAGATTATCGCAGTGACACAGGAGTTGATTTGTACAAAAAAGGAACAGGTGTAATAGTTGGTTATAACCAAGCCGATGAATGGTTAGAATACACAATCAATGTTAAAGAAGCAGGTACTTACACTATGTTTGCAGCAGTTGCTTCGGCTAATGCGACTTCAAGTTTTCAATTGTCTTTAGATGGTGCACCTCTTACAGATGTAATTTCTGTTCCACAAAATGAAGGCGAAGAAAACTATGAAGATTATAATAAAGTAAATGCAAATGTCACATTACCTTTAGGCGAACATATTTTACGGTTTACAGTTGTTGGTGATTGGATGGATGTTGATTACTTTACTTTTGTGAAAGGGGAAAATGCAAAAGACCCAGAGCCAATTGGTGGCGATTCAAGTTCAACAGCGATTGTTAATAACATAAACTTTACCCCAGATACAGAAACTTATTTTGACGTATTTGATTTAAGTGGTAAAAAAGTTGCCAGTTTTACAGCCAGAAGTATTGTAGAAGCTTCAAAAATCTGGCTTTCTGGTTCAATTAAAGGCTCTACACGTATTCAAGGTTTGGCTTTAATTCGCAGTAGAGCAAATGGAAACGTGGCAAAAGTGAATGCTTTTCGCTAATGATTTCAAAAAAAAAGGAGATAAAAATGACAATTCAAAAAATTGTTAAAAAAATTGGAATCTCCGTTGGTGTTGTAGGGTTTTGGAGTTTAACTTGTGCCTCAACAGTCAATGTGGATTTAGATGAAGAACATCAAGTCATTCGTGGCTTTGGTGGAATGGTTCACAATACTTGGCAAGGCGGAAATGGCCTTAGTGAAGCTGATGCCGACCTTGCTTTTGGTAGTGGAGATGGGCAACTTGGGCTTACTGTTTTACGTATCCCAGTAAATGCTAATGAAAGTGAATTTAATAGAGAACTTGCTGTTGCTAAATTAGCGCAAGCACGTGGAGCTATTGTGTATGCAACGCCATGGACTTCTAAGTTTGCAGGTGGAGGCGCTCATATTAGTGCAAGTAATTATCAGGCTTACACTGATCATTTGAATAGCTTTGCTGAATACATGAAAAATCAAGGGGCGCCTTTGTATGCCATTAGTTTTCAAAATGAACCAGATTGGTGTGGCGAATGGACGTGTTGGAGTGCTGATGAAATTTATAACTATACCAGAGATTATGCAAATCAATTAAGAAAACATGGAACAAAGGTAATTTCTGCAGAATCATTTGCTTACCAAAAAAATCTTTATAATAAAGTTTTAAATGATGCAAATGTCTTAAAAAACTGGGATATTTTAGGGGCTCACTTTTATGCAAGTGAAGCAAATACAAGCGATGACTTTTTTGCTTATAGCCTTGCTGACCAAAAAAATGTAGAACGCTGGATGACAGAACATTACACAGAAAGCCAAGGGAGTGGAAACTATTGGCGCGTTGTTATGAATACTGGTGATCAAGCTAATGTGAATAAACTAGATACGGTTCGTGCTCTTGATGTGGGGTATGAAATCCATAGAGCGATGGTTGTCGGGAATTTTAGTCAATATACTTGGTGGTATATCCGTCGTTGTTATGGCTTGATAATGGAAAAGGATTTTGGTAACAAACTTTCTATTCCGTCAAATGAAATTGGTAAAGTTAGCAAGCGCGGTTATGTTCTTTCTCAATTTGCTCGTTTTGTGCGGCCAGGCGCTATTCGTGTTGGTGCAACAGCAAAGCCAGAAGCAAATGTTTATGCTTCTGCTTACAAAAGTGCTGATGGTGATTCTGTGATAGTTGTTTTAATAAATCGAGATTACGGGCAAAATAAAACTGTAACAGTAAATGTCCCAGGCACTAAAATTGAGTCATTTGAAGTTTTTACAACGAGTGAAACAAAAAATGCAACCAAAGAAGGTGAAGTTGAAGTTAAAAATGGAAGTGTTACTATAACAATGAATAAAGATTGTATTATGACTCTTGTAGGCGTAGGGCAACAAATAAAAATCCCACGCGAACCATTTGGTGGTTTAGTGCAAGAACTTCCAGGTAAAATTGAAGCCGAAAACTTTGATATTCCAGGGACTGGTTCAGCAAATAAAACTTATAGCGATAAAGATTCTGAAAACCATGGCGATTCAGATTATCGCAAAGACACAGGAGTTGATTTGTACAAAAAAGGAACAGGCGTTATTGTTGGTTATAACCAAGCTGACGAATGGTTAGAATACACCATCAATGTTAAAGAAGCCGGTTCTTACACTATGTTTGCAGCAGTTGCTTCGGCTAATGCGACTTCAAGTTTTCAACTTTCTTTAGACGGAGAACCTCTTACAGATGTAATTTCTGTTCCACAAAATGAAGGCGAAGAAAATTATGATGATTACAACAAAGTAAGCGCTAATGTTACACTACCTTTGGGCGAACATATTTTACGCTTTACTGTTGTTGGTGATTGGATGGATGTTGATTACTTTACCTTTGTAAAAGGGGAAAATGCCAAAGACCCAGAACCAATCGGTGGCGATTCAAGTTCAACAGCGATTGAAAAAAGCATAAAGTTTACCCCAGCTACAGAAAGTTATTTTGACGTATTTGATTTACAAGGCAAGCGTTTGACAAGTATAAAAGCGATGAACCTTGAAGAGGCCGCAAACTTGTTAAAAAATAGTTCTCTAAGTTTCAATCAAGGCATTTATCTGTTGCGAGGTAAAAACACTTCTAAACTTATTCGTTTGAATCAAGTGAAATAAGTTTTATTTCTTTTTAAACTGTTCAAAAATAGAGTATTTCGTTTGGACTACTTGTTTTTTGAACAGTTTTTTTTGTTTTTATTCCAAATTTGAAAAGTTTCTGGCCTTACAACTTGAAGATTTTTTAGCCAAAAGAATCTTTTTAATATATTTTAGAGTGAACTTTTTAAGGATTTTTTATGGCCAGTATTAAACCAGGTTTTTTTGTTCAAGGGCGTTTTCTTTATTCTAAAGATAACGAAAAAGTGGTTTTACGCGGTATCAATCACATGTTTATTTGGACCGACCGCGAAGGAAAGGTTTTACCAGAAATTGCAAAAACAGGCGCCAATGTTGTTCGTATTGTATGGAATATGTTAGGGCGCGTAAGTGATTTAGACAATATTATCCGAGAATGTATCGCAAATAATATGATTCCGATGCCTGAATTGCACGATGCAACTGGTCGTTGGGATAAATTACCTGAACTTTTGAATTTCTGGCTTCGAGATGAAGTCCTTCAAATGATTTCTAACCATCAGGAATATTTGCTTTTAAATATTGGTAATGAAGTCGGTTCAGAAGAAATTGATTCAGAAGAATTTTTTGAAGCTTATTGCATGATGATAACTAAAATGCGGGCTGCCGGAATTCGAGTTCCTTTGATTATTGATGCCGATGCGTGGGGACAAAGTTCTAAGAATATTTTTGCTGTAGGTAATAGACTTTTACAAGCGGATCCAGAACACAATTTGATGTTTTCTATTCATATGTGGTGGCCTTCAGAAAAGCATAATGCCGAAGAAACGGGTTATGCTTCAGTAGAAGAACGGGTGACTGGTGTTTTAGAACGCTCAGTTGAATTAAATTTGCCGTTGATAGTGGGGGAATTTGCACCAGTTGCTGTGAAAGGGGCTAAGTATATTCCTTATAGGCATATTATGGCAGAAGCAGAACGACTAAATATCGGCTGGCTGGCTTGGAGTTGGGGCCCAGGGAATTTTGATAGTCGTGAAATGGATATGACAACGCATGGTTCTTACAATACATTGGTAGATTGGGGCCGTTTTGTTTGTATTGATAGTTCCTTGAGTATTCAAAATACAAGTTCTATCCCTACTTTTATTACAGAAGGAGACTTTGTTACAGGAACTTCTGGTAGGGCTTCGAATTTAGTTTTGAATGGAACTTTTTCAGATGCAGCAGATCCTTTAAACCATTGGAAACCAGATTTCTGGGGTGGAAAAGTCAATGTAATTCCAAGTAAGGGCATTGTGCGATTTGAAATAGAAAATGCTGGGAAAGATAGTTGGTCTTTACAGTTTAAGCAGAATTTGTCTTTGCGTTTAGGGACAACTTACGTTTTTAGTATGAGAGCAAAGGCTGATAGCCCAAGAACATTGAATGTTGACATAAAAAAAGATAGCGACGAATACACGCCTTATGCTAATGGTCGTATTTTGGATTTGAGTTCTAGCTGGCAAGAATTTAGCTGGAAATTCACCATGAAAGAAGAATCTGATAAAAATGCAGTTCTTGTATTTGACATGGGTGGTTCAAGTATCAATTGGGAACTTGCTGACATTTCTTTAGTGCAAGCACGTAGCGTTGCAGATCGCTTAAATTCTAGTTTCCACAGAAATGTTCAAAAAAATTCTGGCTATTTCAATTCTCCGAATGGTCCTTGGGAATTGCATTTGTATTCATCAGAAGGTGTTTTGCTAGAAGTTCTTGATAAAGGCCGTGGTGGAGAAGGCATGCGCCCTTATCCCAAAATTGAAAAAAGCGGTATTTTGGTGATAAAGGACTTGTAATTTTAAAAGGGTTTTATGATTCAAGAGCATATAGTTAATGAAAATGTTTATGAACCGTATTTGGAAAAAACTTATCCAGATTCGCATCGTTCCTATATGCTTTCACCCGTAAAAATTAAAGAAGTTCAAGTAGATTCAGAATATCCTTTTTTAGACCATTCTTTTAAAGCAAAATGCTTACATGTTTTTATTTATGCTGGCATTTTTTTGCTCGTTTTTTGGCTGAATCCATTGCGATATGGACTAAAAATTGAAGGCCGTAAGGGGTTGAAAAAATATAAAAAGCAATTTAAAAATGGCGCAATGACTGTCGCAAACCATGTTTATCGTTGGGATTTTTTGGCTGTTTTGCAAGCGGTCCGTTTTCGGTGTATGTGGTTTCCGGCAAGGCAAGAAAATCTTGAAACTTCAGATGCTTGGATGATTCGTGGTGCCGGAGGAATTCCAGTTCCTAATACATCGCAAGCTATGAAAAAATTCAATGCCGCTTTTAATTATTTACATAAAAAGAAAAAATGGCTGCATTGTTTTCCAGAAGCCAGTCGTTGGGATTTTTATGGTCCAATTCGCCCCTTTAGAAAGGGAGCGTTTTCAATGGCGTATAGCTATAATTTGCCGGTTATTCCAATGGCTTTTTCTTACCGAAAACCAACAGGGCTTTATAAATTTTTCAAAGTAAAACACCCTTTAGTTACTCTTCGTATTGGTGAGCCTATATTCCCAGATAAAACAATAGGAAAATCGGAATCTTGTGATAAAATGCGAACAGAAGCCCATGAGCAGATTTGTGCTTTAGCGGGAATTAAACAAAATGGTTGGCCCGCAATTTTGGATTAAATTAAAGAATTATTGAAAATCAAGTCTAAATAATGAACTTCTAGGGCGTTTCTCTTATTTATTAAAGCAAAATTTTTTAAATTTTGCCCGATGTTTACCGGAATTATTCAAAAAACAGGCATTGTCTTAAACACAGAACGGCGTGGTGACGCTTTGTCTATGCGTGTTCTGGCTGAAAATTTTTTTGCTAATTGCCATACTGGAGATAGTATTGCAAACGATGGTGTTTGCTTGACGATTGAATCTTGTACAGATTCTGAGGCTGTTTTTTGTTTAATGCATCAGACTTTAGAAAATACGACTTTTCAAAATGTGGCTCCTGGTGCAAAATTGAATTTGGAAAAAGCTTGCGCATTGAATACACCTATGGGAGGCCATTTTGTAACTGGTCATGTAGATGCTTGTGCAAAAGTTTTGCAAGTTACTCCTAGAGAAACCGGTGTAGAAGTGGATTTAGAAATTCCTGAGCATTTACGCCGTTATGTGATTTCAAGAGGTTCTATTGCTTTAAATGGCATTAGCTTGACAATCGCTGAAAAAGGGAAAAATTTTATTCGAGTTTGTATTATTCCAGAAACACTGGAACGAACAAATCTTTCTGAGTGGAAAGAAGGAACTCTTGTAAATGTTGAAGTAGATATGCTTGGAAAGTATATGGGAAATTATTTGGCAGAACTTTTAAAAGAAGTTGCTGTCGGGGTTATTCCAGAAAAAGATTCTAGTGAGATGTCTGTAAAAGAGATACTTTCGGCAATGTTACAAGCAAAAAAGGGATAAAGTTGGTTTTATGTCTTTGAATACGATAGAAGAAGCGATAGAAGATTTCAGGAATGGTAAATTCCTTATTGTTGTTGATGACGAAGATCGCGAAAATGAAGGCGATTTTATTATCGCTGCAGAAAAAATTACTCCTGAACATGTGAATTTCATGCTTAAAGAAGGTCGTGGAGTTCTTTGTGCGCCATTGCCTATTTCTCGTTGTAGAGAACTTGGCCTTACTAGACAAACTGCTGAAAATACTTCTATCCTTGGTACGCCATTCACAATTATGGTCGATAAAATTGAAGGCTGTACAACAGGTGTTTCTGCAAAAGATAGAGCAGCGACTATTCAAGCTTTGGCTGACCCAAATTCAACTCCGTCTACATTTGGGCGTCCAGGCCATATTTCTCCATTATACGCTCAAGAAGAAGGCGTTTTGCGTAGAGCAGGGCATACAGAAGCAGCAGTTGATTTGGCTCGTTTAGCAGGTCTTCGGCCAGCAGCTGCTCTTATTGAAATAATGAATGAAGATGGCTCTATGGCTCGCTTGCCGGAACTAAAAAAAATTGCCGAGAAATTTGGCATGAAAATGATAGCGATTCGTGATTTGATAACTTATCGCTTACGCCAAGAAAAATTAGTTGAAAGAGTTGCTTGCCCTTCGATACCTTCTAAGTATGGTGATTTTAAAGCTTATGGTTATCGTAGTATTACAGATGGCGTAGAACATATAGCTTTTGTAGCAGGTTCACCAGATTATTCTAAACCTGTTTATGTGCGAGTGCATAGTGAATGTTTAACGGGTGATATTTTTGGTTCTAAACGTTGTGATTGCGGAGACCAGCTTGCTTCTGCTATGACTTTTATTGGTAAGCATGGTGGCGTGTTGCTTTATATGCGAGGGCATGAAGGCCGTGGCATTGGGCTTTGCAATAAACTTAGAGCTTATGAATTACAAGAGCAAGGTTTAGATACTGTAGAAGCTAATTGTCATTTAGGTTTTAAACCGGACCACAGAGAATATGGTATCGGAGCACAAATTTTAGCTGATTTAGGTGTGCGACAAATGCGTTTGTTAACAAACAATCCAAGTAAGGTTTCTGGAATCTCTGGTTATGGATTAGAAATTGTGGAACGCGTTCCAATTGAAATCGAACCTAATGAAGAAAATGAATTTTATTTAAAAACAAAAAAAGAAAAAATGGGGCATGTTCTCCATATTGAGGAAAAATAATTATGAGCAAGGAATTTGAAAAGAATTTGTCTGGAAATGGTAAACGCATTGCCATTGTCGTTGCTGAATTTAATGAAATGGTAACAGACGCTTTATTGCGTGGCGCTGTAGACCGTTTAGAAGCTCTTGGAGTTTCTAGTGAAAACATTTTTGTAGCAAAAGTTCCTGGAGCTTTTGAAATTCCTGGAGTTTGTCGCCGTTTAGCAGATACAGGTTCTTATGATGCAATCATTGCTCTTGGTGCCGTAATTCGTGGCGAAACATCTCATTATGATGCGGTTGTAAATGGGGTGACTTCTGGAATAGCTTCTCTTGCAAGCGAAGGTAAAATTCCAGTTTTATTTGGCGTTCTTACAACAGATACTGTTGAACAAGCTTTGAACCGTGCTGGTTTGAAAGCAGGCAACAAGGGGGCTGATGTCGCTCAGGCTGCAATTCAACTGACTAACCTTTATTCACAGATAAAGTAATTGTATGCAAAAATATAGTGTAAATCGTCGTTCTGCAAGAGTATTCGCTATGCAACTTCTTTATGCTATGGAAGTTACTGCAGGAACAGCCGGAGAATGTCTCGGAGGTGTTTTAGATAATAGTCCGGACCTTTCTTCTGAAATGAAAGCTTATGGTATTTCTTTGGTTGACATAGCTCAAGAACACAGAGAAGATTTTGAAAAAATTATAGCGGAAACTTCAAAATCTTGGGCTATTGAAAGAATGGCTCTTGTTGATGTTTGTGTGCTTCGCATAGCCCTTGCTGAATTATTGTATAAAGCAGAAGCTCCAGCGAAGGTAGTTCTTACCGAAGCAGTACAAATTGCAGCGAAATACAGCACCGAAGATTCTTATTCTTTTATTAATGGCATTTTAAATCATGTTGCAGAAATGCAAGGGATTTTTCCTTCGACCTCTAAGGAGAACTTGTAAATGAAATTGTCTGAACGAATGGTAAAACACATTACGGCGGGTTTTGTTTGCCTTGTCGCTTTGGTTGTTTATTGTTTGACCATGGCTCCAACAGTTAGTTTTTGGGATTGTGGCGAATTTATTGCTTGTGCTAATACACTTGGAATTCCACACCCACCAGGAACGCCGTTTTTTGTTTTTCTTGGTCGAGCGGTCATTATTCTTTTGCCGTTTGTCGAAGAAATTGCAAAACGAGTGAACTACATATCAGTAGTCAGTTCTGCAGCAACGGTTTATGTTGCCGTTTTATTTGCTTGGGATTTCTTGTCAAAAATTTTATCTAAAGATTCTTTACGAGAAAAACTTTCAGCTCGAATTAGAACAATTTCTCTTGTTTGTGCGGGCCTTGTTGCTGGTTTCTTGCTTACCTTCTCAGATACATTCTGGTTTAATGCAGTAGAAGCTGAAGTTTATGGCCTTGCCATGTTTATTTTGCTTTTGATTTCTTATCTAGGACTTGTCTGGTATGACAAACGAAATGAAGAAGATAAAGCGGATAGATATTTGATTTTTATGTGCTATATCGCTTTCTTAGGCGTTGGGGCACACCTTTATACAATGCTTACTATTCCAGCCGTTTTTGTATTGTTGTTATTAGCAGAACCAAAGAAAATTGTACAGCGTTTACCAATATGGATTACAGGAGTCGTTCTTTGTTCGGTAATCTATTATGTGTCTTCTTTTGTTGAATGGTCCTTATTTTTACTGATAGCTTTAGTTGTTCTAACTTTTGCAAAACCATTTAAAGCAGAAATCCAACATGCGATAAAGCTTTCTTTAGCTTTTACAGTAGTGGCTTTAATTGGGTATAGCACACACCTTTACATTCCAATTCGTTCGGAATTGAATCCAGTTATTGATGAAAATAACCCAGAAATCAATATTCGTGATGAACAAGGGAATTTACAATTAGGCAACCTTTTAGAAGATGAAAATTGGGTAGCTTTCAATAATTTTATTGAACGTAAACAATACGGTTCAGAAAGTATGATATCTCGTGCTTTCCATAGACGCTCTTCTTTAGCCCATCAATTCTTAAGTTTCCCACACATGGGATTGGGTGGTTACCAAATAGCTCAATATTTGCCGTTTAAAGTGGGTGAAGTTAATTTCTATAATGGCTCTTATGCGTTTGATATGCAAGATAACGCCCCATTAAAACGTTTTGGAATTAGTTTTCCTACACAAATGGCTGCAATGGGAGATCAAACATTTATGCAATTGGTTTGGTTCTTGTTGTTTAATGGACTTTTGGTTGCTGTTTGCGTATTTGCTTACAAACGTCATAGAAATTATGGAATTTTCCTTTCTGTTCTTTATGCACTTTGTTCTCTTGGCCTTCTTTTCTATATCAATTTCGCGGATGGAACCCGCATGGAAAAACGCGATTATGATGCATGGGTTGCTCATGCTCAAAAAACCGTTCAAACTCTACAAATGAGTGGATTAAAAGTAGGAAGTGTTCCTGATCCTCATAAATTGATAGATGCAAGACAAGAAATAGCAAATGCAGAATATGCTTTTGAAGCAGCAAAACAACGTAAACTTTCTGCTCAAGAAATCCAAAACGCAGAACAACGTTTACGTGCGGCTTATGCAAACCCGGCATGGCAGGCTTATGAAAGAATTGGACAATACATTCAATTCCCGACGCCAGTTCATTTAGAAGTTCGTGAACGTGATTATTTCTATACACCAGCATTTATTTTCATGAGTATTATGTTTGGTATAGGGGCTGGTATTTTAGTCTGGCTTCTTGCTGCAAAAGCAATGGCTTTTGCGTTGCCTTTGGCAGTAGCTCTTTCTTGTGTATCTTTCTTTGTTCCTTTACTTTCAAATTACACAGAACACAATCGTTCGGGCCTTTGGGTCCCTTGGGATTACGCTTATAACTTGCTGAATAGTTGTCGTAAAAATGCAATTCTCTTTACAAATGGAGATAACGATACATTCCCACTTTGGTTTGCGCAAGAAGTGGCTGGTATCCGCAAAGATGTTCGTGTTGTTAATTTGAGTCTTGGCAATACAGACTGGTATATTAAGCAAATGCTTGATAATGAACCGGTTTTAAAACTAAGCTATGACCACGCTTCAATTGATAAAGACATGGTCTTAGAAGGTGAGTATTACAAGAACCCAAATAATTTTGTCCAGACTTGGCTTTCTAAAGCAACAGAAAATAAAAAGTCTTTAGAACAGAAAATAGCAGCTATTGAAAGTGATTCAACAGCTTCAAGAGACTCTCTTTTCATTTACAAATCGCAATACCAAATTTGGGATTCCTTTGAAGAATGGGCAAATAAAAATCGTAATGGTTTAATGCTTACTCAGCATAAACTGGTTTTGGATCTTGCATTGAATAATTTTGATAAGCCACTTCATTTTTCAACAACCGTTGGTGCTTCTAACTTTTTAGGTATTGAAAAATATATGGTTCAAGAAGGTTTGATTTATAACCTTATTCGTGGCGATTTAGAACCAAAGAAAAATGCTTTTGATGCAGTGCGAACACAAGCATTGATTGATAGTGTTTATAAGTATCGTGGTTTAGGCGATGGAACGGCTTATATCAATAGTGAAACTTCTCGCTTATTGAGTAGCTATTTCTTCTTGTATTTGCAAATCGCTACAAAATACCGCGAACAGTTGGATCTATTGCGTAAATTGCCGCACACACAAACTGTGAAAAACCAGATGGATTCTCTTGTAAATGAAGCAATCCGTTATACAGATTTGGGTATTAAGCAATTCCCAGGAGAATGGCGTTGTTATTGGACTGCATTCTTTGTTTACCAAGCTGCTAATAAAAAAGCAGAAGCTAAGGCTTTGTTAGAACGTGGTTTAAATACATTGCCTGCTTATGACAGAGAAGGTAGAATGCGTTTAGAATCTGCTTTAGAAGATGTAAAACGCTGGCCGGATTCTATTCCTGTTGTTCAAGAAGTTAAAGAAGAATCTTCAGTTGATTCTTTAACAACAAGTGCTGATTCTTCTAAAAAGGAGTAACTTGTGGATTTGAGTCTTGTCATTCCGGTTAAGGATGAAGCGGAAAATTTACCGCTTCTCTTTGAAGAAATAGAAAAAGCTTTATCACCTTTAGGTAAAAGTTATGAGGTGATTGTCATTGATGATGGCAGCCGGGATGCCACATGGCAAGTTCTTTTGGATTTGTCAAAAAAATACACTTGTTTGCAAGCCAAACGCTTTCAATTTAATTGTGGAAAAGCAGCAGGACTTTCACTAGGATTTTCTCTAGCTAAAGGTGAATATGTTGCAACACTAGATGGTGATTTACAAGATGATCCAAGAGAAATTCCTAAAATGATTGAAATTTTAGAATCAGGTTATGATTTAGTTTCTGGTTGGAAAATTAAGCGTCTTGATCCTTGGCATAAAACATGGCCATCTAAATTATTCAATTTAACAGTCTCTTTAGTGTGCGGTAAACGCCTTCATGATTTTAATTGTGGAATAAAAGTTTATCGTCGTGCGGTTGTTAAGCATATTGACCTTTATGGTGATTACCATCGTTTTATTCCTGTTATGGCCAAGTGGCAAGGCTTTAGAATCACAGAAATGCCTGTAGAACACAGAGCTCGCATTCACGGAGTTTCTAAATATGGTGTTTCTCGTTTGGTTTCTGGATTTTTGGACTTAATTTCTTTAGTCTTTATGCAAAAATTTGCTGGAAAGCCCTTGCATTTCTTTGGGGTTATCGGGCTTTTATTTATCATAATTGGCTTAGGAATAGGTGGCTATTTTGCTTTAGAATGGTTACAGACAGGGGCTTTGCATGTGCGCCCACTCTTGATGCTTGCAGGTTTTTCTGCTGTTATGGGAGTCCAGTTTGTTTCTTTAGGCTTGCTTGCAGAAATGGTTAATAGCAAAAAAAATGTGATTTATCCTATTGCAGAATCAATTCCGGGGGATAACTAAATGGCATATGAGAAAAGTCTTGTTGTAATCCCAACTTACAACGAAAAAGAGAATATTCTCTCCATTATTCCTGCTATTCTTTCACAGGATTCTTGTTTTGAAATCTTGGTTGTTGATGATGCTTCTCCTGACGGAACTGGTGATTTAGTAGAGGAATTTTCAAAAACAGAGCCACGAGTGCATTTAATGCGTAGAGCAGGTAAACAAGGACTTGGCTCTGCTTATGTTGCTGGTTTTAAATGGGCTTTAGAACGAGACTATCAATTTGTTTTTGAAATGGATGCTGATTTTAGCCATTCTCCAAATGATTTAACACGTTTCTTAGATAAAATAGCTGACGCAGATTTGGTATTAGGCAGCCGTTATATGAATCGTCGTATAAGTGTCGTGAATTGGGATTTAAGGCGATTGATTTTAAGTTATGGAGCAAATGTCTATTCTCGTTTGGTTACTCGTTTGCCGGTGAGTGATGCAACGGGAGGCTTTAAATGTTTCCGCCGTTCAGCACTTGAAGCTTTAGATTTTTCAAATATGAAAAGCGATGGTTATTGCTTTCAGATAGAAACAACTTTTAAAGTTTGGAAAAAGAAAATGCGTGTAGAAGAAATACCAATTATTTTTACAGACCGAACAAAAGGTGAATCTAAAATGAGTGGTGGGATTATATCTGAAGCATTTTTCTTAGTTATTAAATTGCGTTTGGGATTAGCGTAATGAATTTTCCAGCATGTTCTGTTGTTATTATAGCTTATAATTCTCGGGATTTTCTTCCGGCGTGTCTTCATAGTATTCAAGAAGCATTAGAAGATCTTGAAGGCCAAGTTATAGTTCTTGAAAACGGGTCTTCTGAACCCATGCAAGAAGCAGAACGTAACGCGTTCCCGCAAGTTGAATGGTTAGAATCAAAAGAAAATCTTGGCTTTGGAAAAGGCTGTAATTTAGCCGTAGAAAAAGCTAAAAATCCGTATTTGTTCTTTGTAAATCCAGATACAATTGTGTCTAAAGATGCCTTTAAAAAGATGCTCTCTTTTATGTTGTGTCATAAAGAAGCTGGGACAGTAGGGTGTCGGATTTTAAATGAAAACGGAACTTTGCAAGGGGGGTGTCGCCGTAATTTCCCGTCGCCATTAAGTGCCATTTTTAAAACACTAGGTTTTTCCCATCTTTTTCCAAAGAGTAAATTTTTTGCTTCTTATAACATGACTTATCTTGACCAAGATAAAGAAGCAGAAGTAGATGCAATTAGCGGGTCTTTTTTTTGTATTTCTTCTAGTCTTTATCGTGAAATTGGCGGGTTTGATAAAGACTATTTCATGTATGGAGAAGATTTAGATCTTTGTTTGCGCGTCCAACAAAAAGGGTATAAAAATTATTATAACCCAGATGCAACTATTTTGCATTTCAGAGGGCAAAGTAGTAAAACAAGGCGTTTCCGTTCTTATATAAATTTTTATCAAGCGATGCTTATTTTTGTGAAAAAGCATAAACGGTTTCACTTGCCTTATTTTATTGTCGCATTAGGGATTATTTTTGCCGCCTTTATAGGAGTTTTTTCAAGATTATTACCAAAATCCTGGAAAGCGCTTCCGGATATTTTTTGTATCGTTTCGGCATTTTTAGTAAGTGGATTAGTTTTTGGACAAGAATATCCTTACCCAATAGTTGTTTCTTTTACAGGAATTCTTGTTTTGACATTGTTGCTTCTTGGGGAATATGCCAATAAAAATTTGAATATTCTTTCACATTTACCTGTTTTAGGCTTGGTTTCGCTAGTATTTTTTGGAACTTGTTTTTGGAAAGGTTTAATTGCATTTCCATTTCTGGCTTTAGTGGCTGGAATTTTAATTTCTTTACTTTTGTGGCGTAGGTTGTTTTTCTGGGTGTTGTATTTTTATAGAATTTTTACTAAACAAAGACACCGTGCGATATTGCTTGGGGGAACAGGTGATTCATTATCCTCTTGGTTTAGTAGTTCTTCGTTATTGGCTGGTGCTGAAATTTTAGGCTGTGTTTCAGGAAATCCAACAGAAATTACTGAAGAAAATCGGCAGTATTTGTTAGGAAAATTAGAAGAAATACCAGGAATTTGCCATCGGACAGGTTGTAAAGAAATTTGGATCCATTCCAATTTTTCAGGAAATCATGAAAAATTTGATTTAAAAGAACTCTTAGAACAGGGCTTAAAGGTCTATTTGCTAGTTGGTTCTGATGCAAAAAACGATTTTGCTCTCGTAAATTTGCAATATCTTAATTAAATCCATTCCTTTTTTAAAAAAAAGAACATATTTTTAAGGAAGGATTTTTCTAAAAATTGCGAAATTCATAGAAAATCTCTGAAAAAGATGCTTTTAAAATTTTAGGTATCAAAAAACTTCTTTTTGATAGGTTTGTTTTTTTTAAAAGCCATTTGCTTTAGGGATATTTTGTTAAATTGGATTGTTGTGATTTTTCGTAATTGATTAGGAAACATGAACTTATGGTAAATGCAGAACTTTTGAAAATTTTGTGCTGTCCAGAAACTCGGCAACCTTTACGAGAAGCCGAAGCTGAATTAGTTGAACGTTTGAACGCAGATATTCAAGCCCAAAAAGTAAATAATGTTGGCAATTTGCCTGTAACAGAAATTGCAGAAGGTTTTTTAATTACAGCTGATTCTACACGCGCGTATCCTGTGCGTTCGGGGATTCCAGTGTTGTTAGTTGATGAAGGGATTATTCTTTAGAGAGGAAGTTATGGCCGTAACTCTTGAATCATTGAAAAAAATAATCGGAAAAAAGAAAAAGAGTCGACTTTTTGTCTGGCTCGCTGATTTGGAACGTGGGGCAGGGAATCTCGATGCCGCAATGCAAATCCTTGATAGTGGTTTGCGAGAATACCCGGATATGCTTCAAGCTCATTTGATTCGCTCGGTTATTCTTCTTGAGCAAGGTAATTTAGATGCTGCTTTAGAAGCTTGCGATATGATTTTGCAGATGCAACCGACATGCTTGTCTGCATTGCGTCGTAAAGGCGAAATCTATGAAAAGCAAGGTGATGAAGTCTCAAGAAACAAGTATTACCGTTTGGTGCATGACATTGATCCGCTTGATATGTTCTGGAAAGAAGAATATGCGGTATTACCTGTAGAAGAACCAGCAGTAGAAGAAACAGAAGAATCGTTGTTCTTGCCAGAAGATGATTCTTCGGAAGGTTTCTTGCTTATGCCAGAAGAAGAACAAGCTGCAGACGAAGATCCGTTCCAGATTTTCAATGCACTTGGTCAAGAAGATGCTGTAGAAGAAGACTCTCTCTCTGAAGCGTTAGAAAATTCTTTGAATGATGCTTTGGAACAAGTTGATTTACAAGATTCTGCTGCTCAAGATATCCCTCTCTCTATTGATGATGAAGCTATGTCTGGTTCAGACGTTTCTTCTGCCATTTCAGATTTCTTTGGTAGTGCTGACGATGACTTCTTTGAAGAAGAATCATTGGAAGAATCTAAACCAGCGTCTCCATTCTCTAGACTTGAAATTCCAGAAAGTTTAGAAGACCCTGAACCAGCAGAAGAGGTTCAACAGAATTTTGAATCATCTTTTGAAAAATCAGCAGAAGTTGTTCCAGAAGAATCTGTAGAATTAGATTCGGCATTTGATTCTCTTTTAGGCGAAGATGAACTCCCAGAAGAATCACCATCAGCATTTGAAAAGTCAGCAGAATCTGCATCAGAAGAAGTTGGCTTAGATACTGCGTTTGATTCTCTTTTAGGTGAAGATGAACTCCCAGAAGAATCACCATCAGCATTTGAAAAGTCAGCAGAATCAGTTTCTGAAGAAGTTGGCTTAGATACTGCGTTTGATTCTCTTTTAGGCGAAGATGAACTCCCAGAAGAAGCACCGTCTGCATTTGAAAAATCTGCAGAATCTGTTTCTGAAGAAGTTGCTGTTGATTTGCCAGAAGATTCCTTGGCAATGGATTTAGATGAAGAACCTACAGAATCACTTTCTGATTTGTTGGGTAATACAGAAGTAAAAGATGAAAGTGGTGTGGCTAATGCTTTTGATACCTTGTTTGGTAAAGAAGAATTAGTGGATGACGATGAATTGACTTTGCCAGAAGCTAAATCTGTAGAACCAGAAATTCAAACATCAGCTGTTGAAAAAAGAGAAGTGCCTTCTGAACTTTCTGCCGAAGTCAGTTCTTCTTTAGACGCACTTTTTGGTGATGATGACGATGATTTAGAATTGCCGTCACTTTCTACAGAAACTCAAGTAGCTCAAGATGATGCTTCAGAAAAAGGTGCTTTTGATACTCTTTTTAACGCCGCAGAAGATGAAGAAGAAGACTTGTCATTAGGTCAAGATAAAGTAGACTTTTTGATGTCAGGTGATTCAGAAGATGAAGTAGCTTCTGCTTTATTAAAAGACGCTCAAGCTTCATTAGAAGATAATGGCGAAAATATTGATGAACATTTAAATACGGCGACTTTAGCTGAAATTTATTTTGAACAAGGCTTGTTGCAAAAGTCTTTAGATATTTATCAAGATCTTCATGAAAAGAATCCTGAAGACGAACAAATAGCAAATCGTTTGTCTGAAGTTCAAAAAGCATGTGATGAAAAATTTGGTAATAGGGAAAACTAATGGCAGAACAACTCCGCATTGAACAACTTCTTCGTGAAATGGTGAACAACAAAGCTTCGGACTTGCATGTTCGTGTTGGGGTTCCGCCTGTTTTTCGTATAAACGGTGCTTTGACACAATTATTTGATGTCAGGATAGATGCTCCTACAATGGATATGTTTCTTGATGATATTATGAATCGTGATCAAAAGCGTCGTTTTGAAGAAACCAAAGAATGTGACTTTGCTGTTGGTGCTCGTGATATGGGGCGTTTCCGTGTAAACGTTTTCCGCCAGCGTGGCACAATTGCTATGGTAGTTCGCCATATTAAAGCAAAAATTCCTGCATTTGATGAATTGCAGTTGCCTCCCATTATTAAAGAATTGGCTTTAAGAAAGCGTGGTTTGCTCTTGGTAACAGGAACAACGGGTTCTGGTAAATCTACTTGTCTTGCAGCAATGATTGACCACATTAATAGAACGGAACAAGTTAACGTAATTACGGTTGAAGACCCTATCGAATATCTGCATAGCGATAAAAAGTCAATTGTTTCGCAACGTGAAATTGGTGTGGATACTTTGTCTTATGCAAATGCTTTGAAAGCAGCACTCCGCCAAGACCCAGATGTTTTGCTTGTAGGTGAAATCCGTGATTTAGAAACCATGCAGATTGCTCTTACTGCAGCAGATACAGGGCATATGGTTTTTGCGACAATCCATACTACGAATGCAACGGAAACCATTCACCGTGTTTTGTCAATGTACCCGCCTCACCAGCACGAAGAAATTCGTTTGTTGCTCGCCGAATGTCTTGCTGGCGTTATTTCTTTGCGCCTTCTCCCTACAAAAGATGGAAAAGGTCGAGTTCCTGCAGCAGAAATTCTTATCAATACTGGGGCAGTCAAGGAATACATTGCGGATAAAGATAAAATTGAAATGATTGAACAAGCTATTGCTGATGGTCACATGCAGTATCAGACTCAAACATTTGACCAGGCACTTTTGCATCTTTATCAGACAGAACAGATTTCATACGAAACAGCTATTAATGCTGCAACGAACCCAGATGACTTTGACTTGAAAGTTCGTGGTATTTCTGGAACTTCTGAAAGAGGTTGGATGTAGTTGTAGGAGTGAAAAATGCGTAAATGGCTTGGATTTATTTCTGGTTTTATTTTTTGCGCCACATCTGTTTTTGCCAGTGATTCTGAACAACGCGATGTTCGGCCACAAATTTTTGCCCCAAAAGCAACAGAAAAAACAGAAGTTTCTTCAAATAGTTCTTCTGCTCAAGAAGTAAAAGAAGTGCGCCCTTCTAGCCCGCATCATTTACCTCCACCACATTCACCACCTCCTCCAAGATTCTATCACCATCACCCCTACGATTATTATCCTGGTCATACAACGGTTATCGTTTATGAACAACCTAATGAAACTCAAGAAGTTTATGTAGCGACTGTGCCTGATACTATTCGTTTGCTAAATAAATTCCCTGTAAAATTACGTGTTGGAGTACAAGGTCTTTTTGGACCTTATGCAATGACTTCCAGTTCTTGGGGCTATGATTTTAGTGGCTATTTTGGTGGTGGCGGTGTTATGCTTCAATTACCAATTAATGAATATACAATGGCTTTTGTTACAGGCGCCTTGTTAACTTATCGCAAAGCAGATAACACGTTTGATTATTATGAAGATAATAAACCTACTGGTGAATCTGCTCGTTATACATTTTACCATAAAAATATAGATGTACCAATTTATTTGAGATTTAGGGCTTTAGGTTCTAGACTTTCTTTTGATTTTGGCGGAAAGTTACAATTCAATGTTCGAGAACGCTTAGAAATAAAAGATGACTCTGGTAAACACATTTATGATTTAGATGAAGAGCGAAATCTTTTAAATTTTGCTTTGTCTTTAGGCTTTAACATTGATTTGAATGAATACATTTCATTTAATTTGGGTAGTGATTTTGCTTTTGGAGATATGTTTAATACTTCAAAGGTTTATGGTATCCCAACAGAATTTGCTGAATCAATGTTTTCTTTAGGCATTACTTTTAACATACTTTAATTAAATGTTCTTACCTATTTTTTCTTTTATCCTTGGGCTTGTGCTTCTTATTTGGAGTGCAGGCCGTTTTGTAGTTGGAGCTTCTGCACTGGCAAAATATTGTGGCTTGTCTTCTTTTTTAATAGGGATGATTGTTGTGGGGTTTGGAACATCGGCTCCCGAATTAGCGGTGTCTTTGTTTGCGGCTTTAGGCGGCTCTCCTGAACTTGCTCTTGGAAATGCTTATGGTTCTAATATTGGAAATATTGCTTTAATATTGGGGCTTACGGCGATAATTTTCCCAATAGTAATTCCTAAATCTGCTATTCGGCTGGATATTCCATTATTGTTACTAGCAACAGCCATTTCTTTTGTTTTGTTGTTCTTTAATAAAGATGTGTCGCGATTAGATGGCATTTTATTGGTTTTATTGTTTGCTGTAATTATTACTTTGCAAATTTGGCGAGGTATTTCAAATAAAGCAGAAAATTCGGATAATGAAACAGGTTCAAAAAATCTTTTATCTTCTTTGTTTTGGCTTGTTTTTGGTTTAGGGCTTCTTGTAGGGAGTTCGAAATTACTTGTTTTTGGAGCAACAGAAATAGCAAAAGCTTTAGGCGTTAGTGATTTATTAATTGGTTTAACTGTTGTGGCAATTGGAACTTCTTTACCAGAACTTGCTTCTTCTGTAATTGCAGCCAAAAAAGGAGACACGGCTCTAGCGTTAGGTAATATTGTTGGGTCTAATATTTTTAACTCGTTAATAGTGGTAGGAATTTCTGCAATTATTTGCCCCATGAATGTAGATTCTTTGATTTTACAAAGAGATTTACCTGTAACGGGATTCCTTACATTACTCTTATTTCTTTTTGGTCTACATTTGAAAAAAGAACCTAAAATAGGAAGAGTTAAAGGTAGTTTTTTACTTCTATCTTATATAGTTTATACAGCATTTTTATTTTGTTCAGCCTAATAAAGAATCAACCCATTTAGGAACAATTTCAGAAGCATTGCCTTGTATAAAAGTGTCTGTATGTGGGTCAAAATTAGGAATTTCTAAGTTTAGGCAAGTGACATGAGCTCTGTGGGAATGTGCTATGCTTTTGAAACCAGCTGCAGGGTAGACAACACTTGATGTGCCGATATAAGCAAAAATTTCGCATTCTTTTAAAGCTAGTTCGATCTCTTGCATATAAAGGGGCATTTCACCAAACCACACAATATGTGGGCGAGTGCTAGCTGAACAAATCGGGCAATGTGTTGATTCTGTTTCGTTTCCATTAAAATCGAAAATGTGCTCTGGGTTATTTTCACAACGTAATTTGAGTAATTCTCCATGCATGTGGAGTAATCTTTTAGAACCTGCACGTTCATGAAGATCATCTACATTTTGCGTAATCAAAAGAAAATTCTCGAGAAGAGATTCTTCTAAACGAGCTAAAGCAAAATGAGCGTTGTTTGGTTGAAAGTTTTTTAAAGTAGTCCGCAATTTGTTGTAAAAATTTTTAACTCGGATTCGTTCTTTGGCATAACCTTCTGGAGTGGCGACAATATCAATTGGCTCGTTTTCCCAAAGTCCATTGTTACCACGAAAGGTTTTTAAACCCGATTCGGCACTGATTCCTGCACCTGTCAGCACAACAATTTTTTTAGACATTGGCTAATTCCTTAAAGAAAAGAGTCTCAGCGAGAATTGTTTTTTCAAAATCGGGTAAATATAAACTTTCATTTTCACCATGCGCATTACTTTCTGGGTCTTCAACACCCATGAGTAAAATAGGAATGTTGCCAAAAGTCTTGCGGAAATATTCTGCCCCAGGAATGGATGCACCACAGCCCACAAAAGAGGCTTTTTGATTAAATGCTATTTCCATAGATTTTGCCATATATTGGAAATAGGGGTGTGATGTATCTGTTGTAAATGGTTCAGCACCATCTTCTGTTCTGATTTTTAAAGTCAGTCCATGTCTGATATTTGCTTGTAAAAAGGCGATTATTTGTTCGGTGGCTTTTTTAGCGTTCATGCCAGGAGCAAGTCTAATACCTAATCTTGCATAAGCACTTTCTTGTAAAACATTGCCGGCTTGTTTTCTGTTACCTGCTTCCATAGCAGTTACAACAAGAGAAGGTTTACGCCAAAGTGTTTCGCAAATTTTTGATTCAGGGACTAATAATTTTGTGCTTTCTAAAACACCTGCTTCTTCACGGAATTTTTGTTCTGTCATTCCTAATTTTTGATAAGAGTCTAGTTCTTCTGGTGTGGGGGCGATAATATCATCATAAAAATGTGGAACAAGAATATTTCCGTTATTATCACTTAGCGATGCTATTAAACGACAAAGTTCTTGTGCTGGGTCAGGAAGTGGGCCAGACCAAGAACCAGAATGTAAAGGGGCTTTTGTGGAAAAGATTTCTATTTCTATTGCGCTCATGCCGCGTAAAGAAGTAGTAAGAGAAGGTTCACCTTTAGAAAAATTACCGAGGTCAGCTACAATGACTGCATCGCAAGAAAGTAAATCTTTGTGTTTTTCAAGTAAATAGCCAAAACCAGCGCTCCCTGATTCTTCTTCGCCTTCAATTAAAAATTTGAAATTAGGAGATTCTTTTCCCATAGTAGAAAGAATCAATTCTACGGCTGCAACATGAATCAGAATCCCGGCTTTGTCATCAGCACTTCCGCGGCCATAAAGTCGTTCTCCGCGGATTTCAGGTTCAAAAGGAGGAGAATGCCATAAAGCTTCTCTCATTTGAGGTTGGACATCGTGATGGGCATAAAGTAAAATAGTTGGTTTTGTTTTATCGGAAATAATTTCACCATAAACGCAAGGGTAAGAACTAGGAGGAATTAAATGTTGCAAGTTAGTCGCACCAATTTTTTTTAAAAGATTTTCTACTGCATGAGCAGAGCGAGAAACTTCAGCTTTATCAAACCCTGGAAAACTGATAGAAGGTATGCGGATAAGTTCTTTAAGTTCTTCTAGATAACGATTAAAAGATTCTTGAAGTTTTTGTTTAATCACGATATTCTCCAAAAAGTAATGTTCTTCCAAAACTTATATTTTTTCTTGATTTTTATATGGAAAAAGTTTGAAAAGATAGAGAAGAAATAGATTTTTCTTTTTTACGTGCAATTTTTATTTAGAATAATTTATTTTCAAGTAATGATTCAAAAATTAAAGACTGCTCTTAATCAGGTTATTTTAGGCAAGGAATCTTCTGTAGAATTACTCTTGGCTGCTTTATTAGCTGATGGTCATGTTTTGATAGAAGACGTCCCTGGAACAGGAAAAACGACTTTAGCTAAGGCTTTAGCAAAGGTAATAGGTGCTGATTTTTCAAGAATACAGTTTACACCGGACCTTTTGCCTGCAGATGTTACTGGTGGTGCCGTATTTAGGCCAAACTCTGGGACATTTGAAATACGTAAAGGCCCTGTTTTTACTCAAGTGTTGTTAGCAGATGAAATTAACCGTGCTTCGCCAAGAACGCAAAGTGCTTTACTTGAAGCTATGGAAGAACGTCAGGTTTCTCTTGAGGGAGAATCATTGCGTTTACCTGATTTATTTATGGTTTTGGCAACTGAAAATCCGATTGAATTTCATGGGGTTTTTCCACTTCCAGAAGCGCAGATGGATCGCTTTTTAATCAGGCTTTCTTTAGGTTATCCAACGACAGAAACAGAACTTGGAATTTTAAGAGCGCATAGAGAATCATTGCCTTTAGATTCTGTTTTACAAGTCACTACAGCAGAAGAAATTCTTGAATGGCGTAAAATGGTTCGTAAGGTTTTTGTAGAAGAATCTTTAGAACGTTATGTTATAGAATTAGTTCAAGCTACAAGAAATCATCAAGGTTTCCGTTTGCCTGCAAGTCCAAGAGCCGGGCTTTCTTTGTTACGCCTTTCTCAGGCTTTTGCTAAAATGGATGATAGAGATTTTGTAAAACCAGATGATATTCAAAAATCTTTTATGCCTGTTATGTCGCATAGGGTTTTTGCTGCAGATGCTGGCGAGGGCCGTGTAGAAGCGTTATTGCATGACATTTTACAAAAAACGAAAGTACCAATTTAAGGGGGCTTTCTGCTTAAGCAATTAAAATTTATTTGGAGAGAATGGCCTTGGATGCATCGGCGACCTAGTGTGTTGATGTACTTTTTCTTTTTTTGGAATGAACGTTTAACACCTATAGGCCATTGCCTTTCAGTATTTTTGTTTTTTTCACTTTTTGTTATTTGGGCGCCTGGTTTTTATACGGTAAAAATTTTTTTATTGCTTTGTAGTGCATTTTTAATTTTTTCTCTTTTTACTTTAATGCCACCAAAAGGAAGCACCCTTTCTTGTGTGCGGGTCCCAAAAGTAAGAGAAGGGGAAGATGCTGAAATAACAGCTATTCTTTATTCAGAAAAATCTTGTTCTGCTGTAAAATTATCTTGTTTTAGAATGCACCCTTCATTAAAACTTTGCCCCGAAGAAAATTGGCATAGTTTGTCTGCAAAAGATTCTTTGGAATTAAAAGCAACATTAAAAACATTTCGTCGAGGGGCATTCCCTTTGCCCTATATTGCCGCTTCTTTTGGAAATACACTTGGAGTATCTTCTATTTCAAAAAAAGCTTCTGGTGATTATGAATTACTTGTTTTACCAAAAGCAATAAAATTAAGGGAGTTCCATTTTTTAGGTTCAGGAAAAAGTGGTCTTTCTTTTGCTCCTTATCTTTCGCCATCGTTTCAAAGAGGGTTAGATTTTATAGGCGTACGTGAATATAGAGAAGGAGATTCTTTACGCGATTTACATCATGGTGCTTTTGCTAGGTATGGTAAGCCATTTACAAAAGAATTTGCCGCAGAACGTGGTGAAGGTATTGTATTGCTTTTAGATGTATCCTGTGTGAAATTAATTGATAAATGCCGAATTGAACATGCAGTAAGGTTATGCGCTGGTATTGCTGAGTATCTTGTAGAACGGAATTTATTAGGTCGTTTTTTTGTCGGGAATCAAGAAATCTCTTTAGAACGAACCAAAGTTTTGCCTACACTTTTAGATGCTTTAGCAAGAGCTCCTTATCCAGAAGTAGCAAAGCCTTTTCCTAAACCAAGTCTTTGGTCTCCGGCAGCAAGGCCAATGACTCCTGTACTTTCCGTTTCGGTGTTACCTTTAGAGTCGCCTTTGATTACAAAGCAAATAGTTGTTTCTGAAAAAAATTACAGAGAAGATGCTTTACTTAGTGTGGTGTTAGATAAAGAAACAGAGGTTTCATTATGAAGCGTTTATTTGAATTTCTGTTTCTTTTGTTTGTATTGGCAACATTAACTTATTCTTCTGGAATATGGTTTTTAGGAGTTGTAGGTCTTTTTGCTTTATTGAAATATTCTCACAATCATTATAAAAAGAAAGTTCCTGTTTATCTTAAATCAATTGCTTATTCTGCAATAGTTCCTTTTGCTTTTTGGTGGGTCTTATCTCCTTCAGTGGAGCATGGATTTTCGCCTTGGCTTGTGATAATTCCGTCTTGGTATTTTATGTTTCTTGCACTTTGGCAATGGCGTGGATTACATCGAGGTGGTTTTCCTGTTTTTGTTTATTGGAATGGCCTTTTTGTTTTATTGTTTTCTTTACGAACATTTGATAAAATTCAATTTGTTTTAATGATTATAGCTAGCCTCTTTTTGTTTTTGATGGTAAAAACACCAAGGCGATATTTTAGTTTTGTTCTTTCTGTTATTCTTTCAAGTGTTCTTGGAATTGGTTTATTTTTTGGGACAAAGCAAATTTATGATTGGCGGCAAAAAGCAAGACTTTCTTCTGGGTATCATGAATCATTTGCAAAAAGAAATTTAATGGGGTTTTCGCCTGTAGCCCGTTTAGGTTCCTTTGAATCCAATTATGTTGGAGAAAGAAATTCAGAAATTGTGTTTAGAATTTTTACAAGTAAGAAACCAGAATATTTAAGAGGAATTGTTTACGGGAACTATTTTAGAGGCCTGTGGAAAAAAGCAGACTCAAAAGAATGGGTTCTTCCAGAGCGCTATATTGGCGATTATGCGGTTTTTGGTAGTGGGGACTCTTTAACAGATGTAGCATGGGTTCAGTCGGCCATAAATTCTCATGGTTATTTCTTTGCGCCATTAGGCGCAGGAGTTGCAGTACAAGCAGCAGATTCTATTGAAAAATATGCAGGTGGCACTTTTTACAATGAAGAACTTTTCCATAAAGATTGGTATTATATAGAAAATGAAAAAGAAATTTTAGGTGATACATTAACAGAGAATTTTTTACAATTTTCGCCACGTTTGGATTCATTGCTTAAAGAAATTACATTGGATATAGGCCTTGCAGATACTTTACCAATAGTTGAATTTTCGAATAAATTAAAGAAGTTTTTCTTTGAAAAATTTGAATATACTTTAACAGTTCCTCTTATACAGAACAAAGAACCATTAGAAGTTTTTTGGAAAAATAAAAAAGGGTATTGCGAATATTTTGCCACACTTGCAACATTAGTTTTTAGGTATAATGGAATTCCCGCTCGTTATGTTGTTGGCTTTTCTGCTCCAATACAAGCTCCGTCAAAAGATTATTATTTATTCCTTCGCCGAAATTCTCATGCATGGGTAGAGTATTTTAATGGCTCTCAGTGGGTTACTTTTGACCCAACTCCAGGAGGAGAAGGCATTTTATTAGAGAATATGGAACTTTCATATTGGCAAGAAACAATGAAAGTGAAAATGTTGCGCTTTATGCATTTTCTGAAAAATGGCGAGTGGCGTCGTTCATTGGATTCCTGGACAGTTGTTATAGAAAATGTTTTAAGAAATGTTTATTTGTGGCTTGTTCTTGCTATAAGCGTTGTGTTTTATTTGGCATATCGTTATTCTAAAAGGAAAAAAGTAAAATCAAAAATTCAAAGTGCCCGTATTTTAAAGTTGCAAAAAATGTTAATCAAAACAGAACGCCAACTTTTGCGTATAGGTTTTTCTAGAAAACCAGGAGAAACGGTTTCTCAATTTTTGAAACGTTTGGATTCTTTGACGCCAAAAGAAAAACTTTTGCCACGTTATAACGTGGCAAAAGCAAATTTACAAGAATACGAAAAAGAACGCTGGCGAAAGGATTAAAAACCCAAAAGCGATAATTCTTCGAAAATTCTATTGGCATGAGGAGTGTCGTTCTGGAAAATTTCTCGGGCAAAAGAACGGGTTAAAATTCTTTTTGCCTGAGTTTCTTCAATGCCTCGGGATTCTAAATAAAATAATTCCTCTGCATCAAAAGAGCCACAAGTATTTCCGTGAGAACATTCGACATCGTCGTGATAAATTTTAAGATTTGGTTTCACAGAAATTTTGGCGTCGTCTTGTAAAATAGTATTGACTAATTGCGAAGAAGAAATTTTAGAACAATCTTCCATGGCAAAAACACCGCCGTCATAAGAAGCATAAGAATTTTCTGTTAAAAAATGTCTAGCAAATTGCGAACTATTTGTTTCTTGTGCATTGTGATGAATTTTTATGTGTGTATGTGCTTCGGCTTGTTCTTTTAAAAGAGCTAAGCTACGATAATCAGCACAAGCGTTTTTGCCGTTCAAAAAAATTTCAACACTCGTTCTAGAAATGCCTTTGCCTAATAAAAGCATATTGCAATAAACTTTTGCATTTTCAGAAACTGATATACGAAAGTGAGTTAAATGGGTAGAATCATTTGTTCCTTGTTCTTTGAAAAATAAAAAAGCTTCAGCATTTTCTTTTAATTCAATGTCAATACGTTCAGAAATAAAATTTCTTTCTGTTTTGTTTCCAGTAATTTCAAGATTTAATTTTGCATTTTCTAAAACACAAAAGTGAGAATGAGAAAATTCATCACGAGTTTTTAAAATGCCATTTTCAGTTTCTTTTTGATTAATTGTCACATTATAAGGATAAGCAGCAAAAGCAATTGGAAAAAGTGCTGCGGCATTTGTTTCATTTTTTATGCCTAAAATATCACTGGCAGAAGATTCAATTGGTTCTGGAATATCAATAGACCTGAGTTTTGAAACAGGAAAGTAACTCCATTCTTCGTTTTTGGGCGAAGGTAAGCCTATGTTTGCAAGACGGCTTCTAGCGAGATTTTTCATGCTTCATCTCCAGGAATCCAGTCATAACCTTTCGCTTCAAGTTCTTCAGCGAGTTCACTATTGCCAGAAAGAACGATTTTACCTTTGCGCAAAACATGTATGTAATCGGGTTTTACGTAATCTAAAAGGCGTTTATAGTGAGTGACAAGAATAATACCGCGTTCTGCGTTGCGTAATGCATTTATACCTTTAGAAACAATGCGCAAAGCATCAATATCTAATCCAGAATCAGTTTCATCAAGAAAGGCAATTTTAGGTTGCAATATAGCCATTTGCAAAATTTCATTACGTTTTTTTTCTCCACCAGAAAAACCTTCGTTTACGCCACGTTCTAAATAGCGATTATCCATTTCAAGTAAATCTCGAGCTTGCGATAGAATTTTTTGAAATTCAGAATCAGAAATTTTTTCAAGCCCTTGAAACGCTCTTTTTGAATCTAAAGCCATTCGTAAAAATTCAATATTGTTTACGCCTGGAATTTCTATAGGGTATTGCATGCTGATAAAAATGCCTGCATTGGCTCTTTCGGCAATATCTAAGTCTAAAATATTTTTGTTTTGTAAAAGGACTTCGCCACTTGTCACATGGTAAGCAGGGTGTCCGCTAATAACTTTTGATAAAGTACTTTTTCCAGCTCCGTTAGGGCCCATAATGGCATGGACTTCTCCTGGTTTTACTTCTAAGTTAACGCCACGTAAAATAGGAGTATTGTCTTCAAGTGCTGCATGTAAATTTTTAATGGAAAGCATTTTAATTTCCTTGTAAAGTCTGGTTGAAAAGTAAAATATCGTTTCTATAATCTAGAATTTGTTGCAAAAGGTTATTAGGAGAAGTTCTTGTTTTTTTACTTTCAACAAGAAGGCGTTTTAGTTTTGAGGCAAAATTAGTGAGTTCTAATTTTAAATCAATATCTTCACTTTTTAAACGAAGCCGTTCTATAAAACGCTTTTCAAAGTCTAAAGTCATTTCAAGAAATTCTTTAATGGCGGCGTTTTCATTCCAGTTTTCTTCAGGTAAAGCAAAGAGAATTTCTTTACCTTCTTCAGAAAGGCTGTTACTCAAAAGCTTTAAATTGAAACTGCCAGTTTCTTGGACTTGTAAAAGAGCCATTCCTAAAATATCACAAATTAAAGGGGATTCTAAAAGAGAAATTCCTGAAGAAACAAAAGCAAAATCGTAAAATAGAGAAGCGGCTTTCAGTACGGCTGGGTTTTGTAAAATCAAGTTCAAGTATCTAATTTCAGTTTGGGAAATGGTATGCCATGGAATTTTAGGCGTTTCTGTTTCAAAGTTTGCCTCTTCAGATTTGATTTTAGGACGAGAATTTTTTAATGAATTTTTTAAACCGCGAAAAGAAGCTTCAGTTCCTAAACGTTCTGCTAAAATATTGAGATATTGTCTTTGGAGTTCTACATCAGGGATTGTTGAAATAAGACTTTTGGTGTGGTGGATTAATTTTGCCTTATCTTCTGGGTTAGAATGAGGTGTTTCTTTTATCAAGTAAGTGAGCCAATCTTCAGCTGATTCTAACTCTTTAAGAAATGCTTCTGGTCCTTGTTCTCTGATAAAATTGTCAGGGTCTATTTTTTCGCCGTTAGGCCTTGAAAGCGAATAAATTTTAGGAGACATAGATTTAGAAAGAACTTTTTCTAAACTACGTTTAGTCGCTTCTTTTCCGGCACTATCTCCATCAAAAACAAGATAAGCCGTTTTGGCATATCGAGAAAGTAAAGAAGCGTGGGCTTCAGTAAGAGCAGTCCCTGAAGCCGCAACAACATTTTGTATGCCTGCCTGGTAAAGGCTTATCACATCAAAATAACCTTCAACGATTATAACTTTTCCTGCTTTAGCAATTCCTTGGCGGCATTGGTGTAATCCAAAGAGAACTTCACCTTTTTCGTAAAGTATTGTTTTGGGGCTATTCATGTATTTGGCGGTTTTTGCTTGATCTTGTAAAACACGACCGCCAAAGGCAATTACTGTTCCTGAAATGTTTTGTATAGGAATCATCAGCCGGTCGCGGAATTTATCGGCAATGCCTCCATGTTCTTTTTCAACTGCAAGCCCTGCTTGTACTAATTGTCTTGGAGAAAAACCTTTGCGTATGGCATGGGCTAAAAGTCCTTCTCGTTTGTTGGGCGCAAAACCAAAGTGGAATATTTTTTGAGTTTCTTCTGAAATACCTCGTTTATCTAAGTAAGCTTTTATTTCTGGAGCTTCAGTGAGATTTTGTTCAAACCATTCTGTAGCTAAAACATTTAATTGTTTGACAAGTTCTCTTTCTTCTAGGGTTTCATTTTTTTCAGCAGAATTTGAAAGTTTGGGTAAAGCAAAACCTGTTGCATGCGCGACCCATTCAATAGCAGAACGGAAATCAATTTTTTCATGTTCCATAATGAACTTGAAAACATCTCCACCGGCATTACAAGCAAAACATTTATAAATGCCTAAAGTGGAGTTTACACTCATAGAAGGAGATCGGTCATCATGAAAAGGGCAACGACCTGTATAGCGATTGGTGCCGGCTGGTTTTAAAGGGACAAATTGCTGAATGACATCGGCAATGTCAGTATAATCTTTGAGCTTTGCGATAATGTCATTAGAATAAAAAGCCATACCGCACAAAGATAAAAAATGCTTTTGTAAAGTATTATATGTTTTTTATGAAAAACTATATAACGCCGTGTCGTTTCCATTTTCCACTACGCCAACGCATGTAATTGACAATAGAACGATAAAATTCGTCTGCAGCCATTCCAAGCCAAAGACCAGGTAATCCAAGATTAAGACCAAATGCTAAGAATAGTGCGCTGCCTACTCCTAAAGTCCACATCATAGCACTCCCAATTATAGCTGGAAATTTTGAATCACCGGCGGCTCTTAATGAATTTGTTAAAACAATGTTAGCTGCTTTGAAGGGTTGGACTAAAGCATCACACCAAAGACATATATAACCGAGTTTTAAAATATCGGGATTGTTTGTATATAGAGAAAGTAAATGAGTTCCACAAATGGCAACAATAATAGAAATGAACATGGCACCTAGGCAACTACCTAAAAGACTTTGGTGCACTCGTCTATTGGCTTTTTTAAAATCTTGTGCTCCGACAAGGTGCGCTACAAGAATTTGGTTTCCGCTCCCTAGGCCAACGCTTAAAATAACAGCGAACATAGCGAAGTTTGCACTAAATACACGAGCTGTTATGGCTAAAGTTCCAAAATGAACAACCATTGCTGTCAAAAAAACTTGGAATAACTGAAAACTGACGGGTTCAGCTGCTGCTGGGAGTCCAATGCGAATCCAATCGGGGAGAATAATGCGGAATCTTACCCAATCAGAACGTTTAAAGCGGTGTTGTATTTTAAAATGAAGAACTAAAAAAAGAATGAAAGAAGAAATAAGCCAAGAAAGCATTGTGGCAAGAGCAACTCCTTCGACCCCCATTTTAGGCAACCCGAAGAGCCCGTTCAAAAAAACAATATTTAAAACAAAGTTGCTTAAAATAGTGAGAATGTTTCCAAACAAGTTCCAAATAGTTAAGCCATGCGTAGCGATAAGAGCCGTAAGTGTAGTTTGTAAAGAGCGAAATGCAAAGCCAAAAGAAACAATATGCAAAAAATCTTTAGCATGTTTAGCCGCTTCTCCAGTAAGTCCCATCCATGAAATGATTTGACTGGCTAAAGGAATAACGATTAATGTTATGGCTATGCCTAAAAGTAAACTGCCCGCAAGAACCATCGATTGAGTAACGCCAGCTTGTCTTTTTCTTTCGGCACCTAAAAACTGAGAAGCGATACTTGCGCCAGCTTGAGAAAATGCTTGAATTGCCATAAATAAAGCGCCAAGCACAGGCATAAGAGCGCCAACACCAGCAGCGGCAGTTTCAGAAGTTCTAGAAAGAAACCAACTATCCATCATCGGCTGTAACGTGCCAACGCCGAAAGTAAGGATAAGTGGCCAAGAAAGGCTTAAAAGAGAACGATCTCTAACTTGCATGGGAGCAATGCTAGAAAAAGCTTTTCTTTATGACTAGGGGTATTTTATTTATCGGGTTTACATTTGTAAACATATTAAGTCTAAAATTTCACTTACAAAACGGATTTGATTTTTTGAATAATTTCTTCTACATTGGTGTAAGCACAAACTGGCAAACTAAAAACTTCATGGCAAGCTCTAGAAGCGCCAGAGTTTTTCATTTGGCGTTCAATATTCATAAAGCAGGGTTGTTTGCTGAGTGGGCGAGGGTAATAAATGCCTGTTGGAATTTCAGCGCTATCGCAAATAGATAACCATTTGTTTCGGTCTTTGGCGCGCAAGGTATATTGTGCATAAGTAGAAGTGTTTTCAGGATCAATGTATGGAATGGTGAGATCAGGGAACTGAGAAAAGAACTGGTTGTATATTTCAGCATTTTTTTGGCGTTTTTTTAGTTCTTCATCAAACTGTTCTAACTTTACTCTTAAAACGGCTGCTTGCAAAGCATCTAGTCGGCTATTTTTCCCATTAAGTTCATGGAAATAACGACTCTTGGAACCATGATTAGCCAATTTTCTAATCTTTTCGGCGAGAAAGTCGTCATTTGTAAAAAGAGCGCCGCCATCTCCGTAAGCACCAAGGGGTTTGGTTGGGTAAAAACTGGTTATAGTTATGTCAGCAAGAGATTCACAATGTTTGTTATTGCGTTTAGCTCCAAAAGATTGAGCTGCATCGCCTAAAAGCCAAAGATCATGCGATTTAGCAATAGAATGTAAAATTTCCATAGCTGCTGTCTGCCCAAACAGATGGACGGCAATAATACCTTTTGTTTTTGGGGTAATCAAAGGCATTAAATCGGCAGGGTCTAGTAAGAAAGTATCGGGTAAAATATCTGCAAAACGAGGAATAGCCCCTAATCGGTAAACACATTCAGCAGGAGAAATAAAGGAAAAGTCAGGAATAATGACCTCGTCTCCTGGTCGAAGTCCGAGCGCATTTAAGGCAAGTTCAATAGCATCTGTACCGCTAGCGCATGTAATGGAATTAGCCATTCCGGTGTAAAGAGATAGTTCTTTTTCGAAATTTTGCACTTCAGAACCGCCGATATAATTCCCAGAATTGAGAACCCTGGCTTCGGCTTCTTCTAGTTCTTTGCGTAAAAAATTTCTTTGAGCAGTTAAATTAACGAAAGGAATCATACTTTTAAATATAGAATTCCATCTTTTCGAAAAGTAGACCTTGACTAAATCAATAAAAAAAACTAAAATTTCACCAACAAAAATAAAAGTAGGTTTTCACCCGGAGAAAATAAGGTGCCTCATCATCAATCTTGTAAAAAGCGTTTACGTCAGGCCGAAAAGGCCAATGCAGTGAATCGTTCTGTGCGTTCAGCTATTCGCACGAGCTTAAAGGTTATCCGTACCGCATCTTCAAAAGAAGTTGCTTTGAAGGAAATGCCAAATCTCTTCAGCATGCTCGATAAGGCAGCTGCTAAGGGTCGCGCAGGTTTCAATGCTAATCGTGCTTCTAACTACAAAGCAAAGGTGGCAAAAGTCATCAACGCAATGGGTTAGTTTTTAGCCTGACAATTAAAAAGTTTAACAACTCTCTCGCATTGCGAGAGAGTTGTTTTCGTTTCTTTCTATATTCTCATTATGTCATTTGCGATTCGATTTGAAAATGTTTCATTTGCTTACCCGAAAAAGAAAACATTTGCATTAGAAAATGTTTCCTTTGAAGTTAAAGAAGGCTCTTTTTTTGCTTTGCTTGGTGCAAATGGGGCAGGAAAAACAACGCTATTACGTTTATTATCCAAACGTTTACCATTAGAAAATGGAAAAATTCTTTATTCAGAATCGCTATTAAAGAACAAAAAACTCAATCTCGCGAGTTTAGGCATACTTTTAGAAAATCCTGGTAGCTATTTGCAATTATCAGCAGAAGAATATTTGAAATTATTTGCAAGTCTTTATGGAAATGAAAATGATTATAAAAATGGGCTTGCTTTATTGGAACAATTAGGGTTTTCAGAAAAAAAAGACTCGCGATTAGGAAAACTTTCTTTAGGTAATAAACAAAAATTACAGATAGCACGTGCTATGCAACACTCGCCTAGGTGTTTGTTGCTTGATGAACCGGCGGCGAATTTAGACCCGGTTTCAAGAGAAATCCTTTGGGAAATGCTTGCTAAATGGCAAAAAGAAAATAATGGAACTTTAATAGTTTGTTCGCATATTTTACCAGAATTAGAAAAATACGCAACAGATTATGCCATATTAAAAAATGGTATTTTAGAAAAATTAGGCAACTTAAAATTAAAAGAAGATTCTAAAAAAGTTCTATTTGAAATTTCTGTCTCTGAAAAAAAAGAGGTAGAAAATTTATTGTTATCTGCAGGTGTTGAATTTAAAGAACAACCATTTAAACAAAATACTCTAGAAAATGCTTATCGTAATGTTTATGCAAAAGAAAGATAATTGTTTTTAAAACGCTTGCGATAAGTCAAACGCAATACGTCCAAAAGAGAAACTTTCCATACTCCAATCTGAGAAATTTTTCTTGAAAGCATAATCTAAACGGAATGTCAAGAATTGCCAACGATAACGAATCCCAAGACCTAAACTTGCTTTTTTATTTTCGGCATAAAGGTCGCTTTCTTTATCGGTAATATAAGCCCAATCAAAGAATTGAACTAATTGCCAATTACGCCAGTTACGGAAAGGTAAAGAAAAGCGCAATTCTTGGTTGAAACGGAAATATCTTGGAGTTAAACCGGTGTTCGTAATGGTATCGCCCATTTCGTCAATAGAAGGGTAGCTTGCATAAATACTCCGGAAACGATAACCACGTACTGTACGAGAGCCACCTTGGTAAAAAAGTCTTGCATCATCTTCAATAGTTTGGTTGAAAAATTGTCCATAGCTACCACTAATAGCACCAAAAAGCGGGCGGAAAATAGGGAAGTAAAGGCTTGTAGTAATATCACCATAAGAATAAGGGTTGCCAATCATTCTTGAATCGTTAAAAATATTTCTTAAGTTTAGACCTGCTCCTAAAGTAGGTGTTATACGAATGCCTTTTGTGGGGTTAAAAAGGTCATCTGTAAAATCAAAACTGAGTGCGGATTCAACTTTTAGCTTGTAGAGTTTTTCTTCATTTTTTTGTACATAGCGTGTATCTAATGTTCCTCGGAAGCGAATGTTTGGAGAAAAACCAAAAGTCAAATTAGCGCGGTTGATAATTTCATAGCGTTCTTCTAAACTATCAGGATAAGCAGGAGGCGTTATTTTTTCATGATTAAAAGAAAGTGTATTTTCGAATCGTATTGCTGTTGGAATAAAATCAATACTTGTTCCTAAAAAAAGTGGGTTTGCATAAATCAAAGCAATTTCTTGTTTGTGTTGAGCAATTAAAGTATTCAAACCAAATTCGTGGAATCGCCCGAAAAAGTTTTTATGACGTGTTAAAAAACTAGCACCAAAGCCATAAATTTGTTCATAGAAAACACCATACTTAGTTTCTCCTGGCACTCGTTCTTGGAGTGTTAAATGTAAATCAGAAAAGCCATCTTGCCGAAGAGAATCATCTAGTTTAACTTGGGTGAATAATTGAGTGGAAAATAATTTGCTTTTAAAAGTGGAAGATTGTTTGCCATTTAAAATTTCACCTTGTGGAATGTTCCAAAGGCCGTTTAACCAAGCCGTATCAGACAAGCCTTCTTCTTCGTATTGAATGCCAGAGCGCCTTGCAAGGCTTTTGAATTTTCCCATACGGACTTGTGTCCCTGGAAAAATGAAAATATCAACGTGAACCACTTGTTTGACTGTATCAATTTTTTCCATGTAATTCAAGTTCGTGTGTAAATAGCCGTGTTCACGGTAAATATTGCTGATTTGCTGTAAATTATCTGCAATTTGATTATGAGTGTAAATACTTCCTTCTTTAAATTTTAAATCGTCAACAGAAATAGGAATACCTTTTGTTGAATCATCTACAATCAATTGGATACTCTGGAAACGATAGCGTTCTCCTTCTGTTACAGAAAACGTAAATACGCGTTGTGTTGTCGTATCAGTTATAAATGCTTTTGAAATGTCTAATTTGGCTTTAGCACTAAAAAATCCATAGGAATAATAAATTTCCACTAACTCTTCAACCGCAAGCCGCATCAAAAAATTTTGCTTTGTTGTATCCATGTTCCCGAATTCAACAGGCATATCTAATTCTTCTTCCAATTGATAAGTTGGGAAAAAAGAATTGCCTTCAAATTTGATAGCCCAAGGATTTTTTTCGCCTTCAGCCATAACGATTGAAGAAAAAAGTAAACAGAGAATCCCTAAAAATTTCCATAAATTATTTATCATGGGTTTCTCCTTTGGTTTTATTTTCTTCTTTAAAATCTTCACAAGAGCCTAAACCTAAAATACATGGGGACCAAAAACGGTATGAATATAAAAAACCAATGTTCTTTTCTAAGTAGTTTTCATTTTCTTGTGAGCCTGTTTGAACCTGATATTGTTTAGAAACAAGCATAGCACCAAGAGATAATTCCGGGTTAAGGTGGTCTGGGTGTGAATATTCTTTTTCTTTGAAAAATGGTAACTTATAATTAATGCCAAATTCAAAGGCTTGTTCGTAAGTTGGGTTTTCACTTTTATCTTGTGTGTAACCAAGAATAACACTTAAATTTTTAACCCAACGATCTAAAGAAATTGGAATTTTTACATAACTAGAATCTTCTTCTAAAGTTTCTGTATTTGAGAAAATTCGCATTTTCATGTCAATATTTCCAATGTAATTTCCTCCGAGAGTTTTATTTGCAGTTGTAGAAAGTATTTTGCCGATAGCAGAACCAGCAAGTCTATTCCAGTCAACAGCTTCTTCAGAAGGGTTCTCTGAAATACAACCGAGCAAAATATTGTAATAAGTCGTTGCTGTTGAAGCATCTCCACCGCAATAAGAATAAGGGTTCGGTTGCGGGTTCGTGATAGTTCCTTGAATGTCAATATGAACAGGACATGTTTCGTCTTTTATTTCATCGCTTTCTACGCAATAAGGAAGTTCTTGTGATGTTGTTATTTCAAGTTGGCCTTGTTGCCATGGAACATTCTGCCAGGAAACTAAGAAAGTTTGTATATCAAATTCGTATAGATCTTTAAACCCGATAAAGCCTTCTCCAGCATTTACAATTTCGCCTTCTAATGTTGGGCGATTTGTTGTTCCTTTAACGTTTAAATCAATAGTAAAAGGGAATATGGCAAAAGAAGAAACGATAGCAATAGAATCACTTTGTGAATCTGAAATTTTTACATCCAGATTGATAGGGTTACTTTTATTGATGTTGGACTTGGCTTGTGTTTCACTTTTCCGGTTTAGATTTTTCAGAGTATTTTGGAAAGAAGTCAATAATTGCATAACCGTTTTAGGTGTGATTTCTATATCAATATCTTTTTGGTATGTCAATTTATCAATGAGTATATTACCATCAAGTTGGTTAACAGTTCTTTCGTTCTTTTCTTGATTTTTTGGAATGCGGTAATTTAGATTGCCTTTTGCTTTTGCTTTAGCATTTCCATAGGTTTCAGATAAGAAGGAATAATTGATTTCAGGAATATCTGCAGTAATATTTATAGAATTGTTGGATTCGGTTAGTTTGCCATCAAGATTACGAATAAGTAATTCATGTTCTTTGTGGTTTAAAGAATATTCTGTAGTCCAGAAACGCAATTCCTGTAGTCGCATTAAATCTAAAGCATACGTTAAAGAAGCTTCAATATTTTCACCTTTAGCATTAGAAGTGCTGGCTTTTTCAACGACAATATTTCGGTTGAAAATTTTACCTTCTAATTGTACTGGGAATGCATAGTTAAATTTCAGCGGTGAATAAACGGTAGAATCTGTATAGAATGTTCCTGAAATTCCATTTAATCCTCGGTTAAATTGCCAGAAAAGTTCTAGTCTTAAATCTGTAGATTGGAGTTCTCCGACACCATTTGGCAACAACCAATAACCATCGGTCTTAATAGAGGCTGTAAGGGTTGAATCAAGAAAACCATCACCCCAGATGTTTCCACCATTATTGGTAATAAAAGCAATACTGAAATGTTTTTTTGCTGCAAGAATCTGATCAAAAGTCACTTGTGCTCGACCGCTCCAAGTACCTTCTCCAATTTCAAGGTAGGCATCTAATTCAGCTTTTGCTCGTTCTGCAAACAAGTGCATTTCTTTAATAGCAAAAGATTCTTTAGGGATGTTTCTGAAAGCAATATTTTGGAATTCAATGTTACCTCTAAAGCCATGAGAATCAGTATAGGTCAAATCGCCACTAAAATTTCCATCGCTTAAAGTAGAATCATTTAAAGGCAGTAAACTCAAAGGTATACTAAAAGCTCTTGTTGAAACCCAAGCATTTAAAATTTCAACTGGCAACATTCTTTTAGGAGTTTCTTCATTTGGTAGAACAATCGTCGCTTGCAAGTCTATTTTATTTTGTTCATGGAACAATTCTGCTTTAGCTAAAGCAACCGTATCTTGTTTTTTGGTAATATGAAAATTTCCCTTTGTTTTGAATTTTTGAAGTTGAGCATCTAAATCAAATATTGCAAAAGCGGTATCAATATCAAAGTTGTGCTCGTATGTCCCAGTTACTCGTCCGTCAGCCCAACCAGGCACAAAACGTTTTGCAAAAGGAATAGTTGAAAGTAAAACGTTGTCAGCAGTAGCTTTTATAGATGGAGTTCTTGTATCAATATAAGCCGTTGCAACACCTTTGTCTGAAGCAATAACTTCCCATGAAGTATGAGGCTTTTCATCTTTCCACATAACTTCACCAGTAAAATCAAAAGATTCCCATTTGGAGAAAATTTTCCCATAAGGAAAACGAATTCCATTTCGACGTAAAATCAGAGTAGTTTCTAAAGAATCAGCAGTCATAAAATAAGCTTCGGGAATATAGCCTATTTTCACATCGGCTTTCATTTCTGCCTTTTCATAAGAAAATTCACCTTTAACTTGTGGCCTGTCCTTGAAATGTAAACGCCCTTTACTCCATTGAACGGCCCATGGTTCGTTTGGAGCAATATCGCCAGTATAATCAATATGAAAGTTTGGGTAAAGCCGTATTGTGGCATCTACATTTGAACCGACAGGCGTGGATGCTTTAGCGTAAAGCATATTACCGCGTTTTTGTGCAGAATGGATTGTCGCATCAAGAGGCATCCATTCAGGTCCAAAAAGTCCTTTAATGTTTGTAACAAAACCTTTGACTTCTGCATCAAGTTCTTTATTCACTCGACCTTGTAAATCAATTTTCCCACCATTAGGCGCAGAGGCTTTTATCCATACATCAGTTTTGCTAGTATCTCCGCTTGCTTCAATGGACATTTGTAGTGTGGGTAATGGGAAAAATTCATCCATTTGGGTTTTTATTTTGGTTTTGTAATTCAAATTTTTATTGCTTGAATCAATGGTCGCTTCGACTTGTAATTCTAGGTTTCTAAAAACAGGAGCTTCTTCTGGGTATTTTTTAAAATATTCTAAAGGTTCTTTTATATGTAAAGAAGTAGTGACTTTTCCTGCAAGCAAATTTTTTCTAGGAGAAGCTAAAGAAGTTTCAATGGAATCATTTTTAGAAAAGATTTGTGCTTTTAAATTGATATTTTCATCTTGCCATAAAGCGTTAATTCTTGCATTTATCGGAGACTCTATAAATGAGCCTTGTATAGAATCACCTTTAAGTAAAAGCGATTTTTTATTTTCATTTTCTAAAGAAACTCTTTTTAGAGAATATTGCAGAGAAGTATCAACAGCAATAACCGCATTCTCTACAGAAATTTTTGTTTTAAAGGGAAGTGAAAATTTTGGAATTTCTGGGATTTTAAAACTAGAGTCTTGAACAATGTTTTTTTCTTCTTTTGATGGCTTGATATGAACATTAACAGTATTTGCTTCTACCTTCAAAAAAATGGAATCTTTTCTAGAAAATTGAAAACGAGGATTCTTCAAAAAGATTTTAAAATTTTCTCCAGAAATAGCAATAGAATCCCAAGATTGATTGACTAAAGAATGTCTTTTGTAGCCATAAGGAGAAATAGTCACGTTCCCAAATGTATTTTCTTCGCCTAAAATATGATTTTGGAGTACAAAAAACAACCAGGCTGCAAAGCAGAAACAGCCCACGACAACAATGGCAAATAAAGCCGAGCCAGCCCATTTAGTCTGCGATAAGCGAGATCTTTTTTCTGCTGGCGGTGAATTTTTTATTTCGTCTTTATCCAATGGCTGTAATATAAGAAATTATAAGTATATAGAAAGAACAATTTTTCAAAGCAAGTGGCTTTAAAGTGGGTATTGATTTGTATATTTCGGGAAAGAAAAATTCATTTTTAAAACAGGTCTTTTGGTTTTGGAAATTTAATCGTTGATTTGAAATAAAAAATGATTTTTATTATTTCTTTTGGAGGCTTTATGCGATTGTTCTTGAACATTGTATCTTTTGCGTTAGTAGCTTGTTTTGTGTTAGGCTGTAATGCAAAAAAAGAAGATATTGTTGCTCAAGTTGGAACAGAAAAAATCTTTAGATCCGATGTAGACCTTTTACTTAAAAGTTATAGGATTTTTTCTGACGACCCAAAGGTTAGTCGTCATATAAACAATTATTACAAAAGTATAGCTCAAGTTTTAACAGGTCTTAAGCTTTATCCTGGTATTTCTCCATTAGTTCAACAAGATATGGAACTTATGAAAAACAGGCTTTTAACGTCGGTATACCAGCGAGTTTATGCGTTTGAAAATCTTTTCTTTTCTGATAAAGAATTGTTAGAATTTTACCAAAAAGATACAGCTCGTTTTGCTATAAAAGGTAAGCAATATCCTTTCTCTGAAATTCGCCCTAGAATAGCCGAAGAATTGTATTTAGAAAGAAATAAAAAAGCCTATCAAGAACATTTTGAAGAAATTTTAGCAAAAGCAGAAATTCCTTCAGATGCAAAAGTTTTCTATAAAATTTTTACAGATTCTCTTTTAGCAAATGCTTTTTATAAAACCTTGGAAACAACAGAAAATATTGAAAAAATAGAAGGTATTACTTTAGAAACGGTAAAGAATAGAGAAGCAGAAACAATTCTTACCCAAAAGCCTGCTTTAGCAGAAATTTTTAAAGATTCTTTAGGGAATAGAAACGCCTTTTTAGCAATTGATTTTGCAGGAAAAAAGAATTACATCGCTTTGCATGTAAAATCGGTAAGAACAGGTGTTAAGCCTATTCCAAGTGAATTTGAAGCAAAAGCCCAAAAGAGTTTTTTAGAAAAAATAAAAAAAGAAATAGTTGAAACAACGGGCCCTAAATTGGTAGAAAAATACAAGTTATCTGTAGTGCCTCCCAAACCTGTAGATGAAAAGGTTTTTTATGAAAAAAACAAAGAAAAATGGCTGACCAAACCAGGTCTTTTTGCATATTACATTCAGAACAAAGATTCTCTTTTATTAGCAAAAGCTTTATCAAATGTAAAATCCCTTGAAGAATTTAGACTTGTAGCCGCATCAAGTAAAAATGAAAACACCCAAGTGAAAGAAAAATCAGGAGAAATAGGCGTTGTTTTAGAAGAACATTCTCTTCCTTATGGCATTGGGCTTTTTCCAGAACTTTTTAATGCGTTCTCAAAAGATTCTGTTGGAATTTCGCCTATTTTCTCTAAGAATGGAACATTTCATGCGTTTTTTGTAACAAAGAAAATTAAAGCCGAACAAAAGCCATTTGAGCGCGTGCAACAAGCAGTGCGTGCCACAATAACCAATGATATTTTAGCTGCAGATTCTTCTGCACCATTGATTGATTCTGCCGGAAAAACGGTGTTGTATGAAAAAGATTTAATGGCTTTGTTTGCATCTCTTTCTGTAGAAGAACAGAGCAAATTAACGCGTAATCATTTAGCATCTTATTTAATGGAATGGTTTGCTTTTGCAAGTGAAGCAAAAGCATTGCACCTAGATACAACAGCTATATATAAAGCAATGCTTCGTCAGCAAGAAACCTATTTTGCTCGTAAATACATTATAGATTCAGTAAAGGCAATTCCATTACTTTCCGAAAGTGATGCCAAAGCATATTATGAAAAGTATGGGAAATTTTTCCCAGAACGTTCATTAGAAAGTCTTTTAAGTGAATTATCGACACTTGCCAAAAACGCAGATAATGACCTAAAATATGAATATTGGAGAAGTTCTTTTGTTGATTCATTGAGTTATGAACAAGCATTTTCTTTAATTTACCCTAAAATCACCAAACTTTTGCCAGAACGTCTAGTTTTACGTTTTTCGCATCAGGCAGAACTTGAAAATCCTTTGGTGGTTAAGGATTCTGCATTTATGCCAGAAAAGCATTGGGGAATGAATGGTAAACAGTTATTAGCATTTGCAGACTCGATTTATGCGATAAATGAATTAGATAAAGTCCTTTGGGATTTTAGTTTACTCAGAACTCTTGAACCAACTAATGATTCTCTTTATGCAGTGGCAACATTTCGTTTGGGCCAACTCCATTCAGACAGAGAAGAATATGATGAATCTTTAAGAGAATATACGGCTTTTGTCCAAATGTTCCCAGAACACCCATTAGCAGAAAAAGCTTTGTTTGCAAAAGGTTTTATTTACGATGAAAATTTAAAACAACCAGAAAAAGCTTTAGAAATTTTTGAATTATTCTTGAAAAAGTATCCCAATTCAGAATTGAAAGAGTCGGTTAATTGGTTGGTCCAAAATATTAAAAATAATGGAAAATTGGCCTCTGAATTACTTGAAAAAATAGGGAATGAATAGAGATTTTTACATAAAACCGGGGATTTTCCCCGGTTTTTCAAAAATATGCTAAGAAAGTGAAAAAATAAGAAATGAATATCAAGAAAAATGTTATATTAGCCTCATCATTATAAGGTGGTAAATAATATGGAAATGACTTTTGCTATGATTAAACCAAACGGAGTAAAATCCGGTCTTGTTGGTAAAATTATTGAACGTTATGAAGATGCTGGTCTTGCAGTTTGTGCTGTAAAAATGCATCAGATGACTTCTGAAGATGCTAAGGGCTTTTACGCAGAACACGTAGAAAAGCCCTTTTTTGGTGAACTTGAAGAATATATGACTGCTGGGCCATCTGTGATGCTCGCTCTTGGTGGTGAAAATGCAATCGCTAAGGTTCGTGCTATAAATGGTGCAACCAATCCAGCAAAGGCAGAACCAGGTACTCTTCGTTATGATTTTGCACCTTCTATGACTGAAAACGTTGTACATAGTTCTGATAGCCCAGAAAGTGCAAGTCGCGAAATTTCTTTCTGGTTCAAAGAAAGTGATGTTTATGCCTATGAAGCACCAGGCCGCAAAGCTTGCTGCGTGATGGGAAAGTAATTGTTTAATTAAAAATCCAAGCTAGATAAGGAGACACCTCAATGCAATGGATCATCAAGTATCTGACTTCTTCTATCGGGAAAAAGCAGATTATGGGATGCACTGGCGCCGTCCTTGCCTTGTTCATTTTAGGGCACATGGTCGGTAACCTTCAACTTCTTAACCCAGATGTTAAAGCTGCTCAGGCTTCATATAATGCCTACACGCAACTTCTCACTGGTAAAAAGGCTTTCATTTATGCAGTAGAAGCAGTTATGAGTGCTGCTTTCTTGTTGCATGTGTTCCTTGCTGTGAAGTTGAAACTTGAAAACAAAAAGGCTCGTGGCCCAGTAGGTTACGCAGTGAATACTCGTAAAGGTAGCAAGTCTTTTGCAACATTTACCATGATTTGGTCTGGTATTTTTGTTCTCGGTTTTGTTATCCAACACTTGGTAACTATCAAGTTTGGTACTCATTATTACTATCAAAACGAAGCTGGAGAAATCATCCGCGATATGTGGCTTACCACAATCGATATGTTCTCTAATTTGGGTTGGGCTGTTTTCTATTTAATCAGTATGTTTGTTATCGGTATGCATTTGTTCCATGCAATTGCTTCGGCATTCCAAACTATGGGCATTGCTCACCAGAAGTGGACCCCAATTATTGAAAAAGTTGGAATTGCTTACAGTGTAGTTGTTGCTCTTGGCTTTGCTATTGAAGCTGTTGCTGCTTTCTATTTTGGTAACTTGGATGCTACAAAAGAATTGCGCGAACAATCTCGCAAAAACAGCATTGAACTTGAAAAGAAAGTAAATGCTCCAAAGACATCTGCTTTTGTAATGCCTGCTTCTGCAGAAGAAATTCAAGTTTCCTATATCCTTGATGGAGGCCGTTAATCATGATTCTTGATTCTAAAATTCCAGGCGGTCCGATTTCTGAAAAGTGGACTCGTCATAAATTTGAATTAAAACTTGTAAACCCAGCAAACAAGCGTAAGTTCACAGTTATCGTTGTGGGAACAGGCCTTGCTGGTGCTTCAGCAGCCGCTTCTCTTGGTGAATTAGGCTATAACGTAAAGTCTTTCTGCATTCAAGATAGTCCACGTCGTGCTCACTCTATTGCAGCACAAGGTGGTATTAACGCTGCTAAAAACTATACAAATGATGGCGACTCCGTTTATCGTTTGTTCTATGATACTGTTAAGGGTGGTGACTTCCGTGCTCGTGAAGCAAACGTTCATCGTCTTGCAGAAGTTTCAAATAACATCATTGACCAATGCGTAGCTCAAGGTGTTCCATTTGGTCGTGATTACGGTGGACTTTTGGACAACCGTTCTTTCGGTGGTGCTCAGGTTTCTCGTACATTCTATGCTCGTGGCCAGACAGGGCAACAGCTTTTGATTGGCGCTTACCAAGCGATGATGCGTCAAGTTGCTAAGGGAACTGTAAAACTTTTCCCACGCCGTGAAATGCTTGACTTGGTTGTTGTAGATGGTAAAGCTCGTGGTATTATTGTTCGTAACTTGGTTACTGGCGAACTTGAAAGCCATGAAGCAGATGCAGTTTGTCTTTGTACTGGTGGTTATGGTAACGTTTATTACCTCTCTACAAATGCTAAAGGTTCTAACGTAACTGCAGCATTCCGTGCTTATAAGAAGGGTGCTCTTTTTGCAAACCCTTGTTACACTCAGATTCACCCAACTTGTATCCCTGTAACAGGCGATCATCAATCTAAACTCACGTTGATGAGTGAATCTTTACGTAACGATGGTCGCGTTTGGGTTCCTCGCAAAGCAGGTGATACCCGTTCTCCAGATCAGATTCCAGAATCTGAACGTTATTATTACTTAGAAGAAAAGTATCCAAGTTTTGGTAACCTTGTTCCTCGTGACGTTGCTAGCCGTAACGCTAAAATGGTTTGTGATGCCGGTATGGGTGTAGGAACAACTAAACTTGCTGTTTACCTTGATTTTGCTGATGCTATCAAACGTCTTGGTGTTTCAAGCGTTAGTGCTAAGTATGGTAACCTTTTCCAGATGTATGAAAAGATTACAGACGAAAACCCATATAAGGTTCCAATGCGTATTTTCCCAGCTATCCACTATACAATGGGTGGTCTTTGGGTTGATTACAACTTGATGAGTACAATTCCTGGTTGCTTTGTTCTTGGTGAAGCAAACTTCTCTGACCATGGTGCTAACCGTCTTGGAGCTTCTGCATTGATGCAGGGTTTGGCTGATGGTTACTTTGTTCTCCCTTATACTATTGGTGGTTATTTTGCAGGTACAAAGTTAGACAAGCTTTCAGCTTCTGCTCCTGAATTTGAAGACGCTAAAGCTCAATCTGCTGAACGCATTCATAAACTGCTTTCTGTTAAGGGTAAACGCACTGTTTCTGATATCCATCGTGAACTTGGCCACATTATGTGGGAATATGTTGGTATGGGCAGAAACAAGGCTGGTCTTGAAACGGCTCTTGAAAAAATTCCAGCACTTCGTGAAGAATTCTGGCAGAATGTCAACGTTCTTGGTTCTGAAGGTACCTTTAACCAGAACTTGGAACATGCAGGTCGCGTAGCTGACTTCCTTGAATTTGCTGAATTGCTTGCTACAGATGCTCTCCATCGTGAAGAATCTTGTGGTGGTCACTTCCGTGAAGAAAGTCAAACAGAAGAAGGCGAAGCAAAACGCGACGACGAAAACTTCTGCTATGTTGGTGCTTGGGAATATAAGGGTGATGGTGTAAAACCAGAACTTTCCAAAGAACCTTTGACATTTGATAACGTTCACCTTGTTACAAGGAGCTACAAATAATGAGCGGCAACATGAATTTGACCTTGAAAATTTGGCGTCAGAAGGATTCTAAATCCAAGGGACAATTTGAAACAGTAAAAATCAACGATATTTCTCCGGACATGTCCTTTTTGGAAATGTTGGATATCGTGAATGAAGAACAAATGAAGCAAGGTAAAGAAGGTTTTGCTTTTGACCACGATTGTCGTGAAGGTATTTGCGGCATGTGTTCTTTAGTAATTAATGGTATGCCTCATGGCCCAGATTCAGCAATTACTACTTGCCAGCTTCATATGCGTAAATTCAAAGATGGCGATACAATCGTTATTGAACCATGGCGTGCAGCAGCATTCCCGGTTATTCGTGACTGTGCTGTTGATCGTTCTGCATTTGATCGTATCATCATGGCTGGTGGCTTTGTAAGTGTAAATACAGGCGCTGCTCCAGATGCTGCTACTATTCCTGTGCCTAAAGCTGATTCAGACCGCGCATTTGATGCGGCGGCTTGTGTTGGTTGTGGTGCTTGCGTTGCTGCATGTAAGAACGCTTCTGCAATGCTCTTTGTGGCTGCTAAAGTAAGTCACTTGAGTTACTTGCCACAAGGTAAAGTAGAAGCTAAGAAACGCGTGTTGGCTATGGTAGAACAAATGGATAAGGAAGGTTTCGGTAACTGTACGAACCTTTACGAATGCCAGGCAGCTTGCCCTAAGGGTATTACTGTTGAATTCATTGCTAAGATGAATCGCGAATACCTTGGTGCTACAGCAACATATGCTGAAAAAGTATATGGCGAAAAAATGTAATACCAGCATTCTTTAAAAAAGAAATCAAAAATTCTCCGCGAGTTCCTCGCGGAGAATTTTTTTTGGGGCAACGTAACTATTTTTGGCAAATTGCGCTAAAATTTTTGAAAAAGCATACAAAAAAGACTTGTAAAAAATGAAAAATAGATGGTTCTGTAAGTCAAAAAAAAGAAATACTTTTTTCTTATTGAATTATTTTTCATTTAAATTATTTTCTAAATAAATGCATAAAAATAAAAGCAAAAAAGGGGTTAAAAATCCTTTGAAAGACCTTGATATTTAGCTACATTTTTTTCAACGATAAACAAAAAAAACAAAAATGGGAAAATATGGAAACCCTTTATTTAATAGCGTTAATACTCATCTTCACATTGGCAATTTTTGATTTGATTGTAGGGGTTAGTAATGATGCAGTGAACTTTTTAAGTTCTGCAGTTGGTGCTAAAGCTTTTTCTTTCAAAAAAATCTTATTTATAGCAGCCCTTGGCATTTTTGTCGGGGCCTCTTTTTCTAGTGGTATGATGGATATTGCAAGGCATGGTATCTTTCAACCTCAACATTTTTATTTCTCAGAAATTATGGCCATTTTTATTGGTGTCATGATTGTTGATGTCATATTGCTAGATGTTTTTAATTCATTTGGATTGCCTACATCAACTACAATTTCAAGAGTCTTTGAATTGTTAGGAGGAGCTTTTGCATTAGCACTTTATAAAATATATATGATTCCAAATACGCCATCATTTGGGGAATTAATCAACACAGAAAAAGCTATATCGGTAATATTTGCCATATTCCTTTCTGTAGCGATAGCCTTTTCATTTGGAACTATAGTTCAATTTTTGGTGCGTTTACTATTTACATTTGATTTTAAAAAGAAAATGAAATATTTTATAGGACTTTTTGGAGGTCTCTCATTTAGTTCCATTATTTATTTTATCTTGTTTAAAGGTTTGAAAGGTTCTGTATTTGCACAAGCAGATTGGTTTAAATATTTGCTTAATCATTCAACAGAGGTTTTGGTAATTTTATTTATTGCCTTTACTTTACTTTCGCAACTTTGTTATTTCTTGAAATTGAATGTTTTTAAGGCAATTGTTGCAATTGGTACATTCTCTTTGGCACTTGCTTTTGCTGGTAACGACCTAGTAAACTTTATTGGTGTTCCTCTAGCAGCACTTTCTTCTTATCAAGATTTTTCTTTAAATGGCGGTGGGGCTCCAGATGCGTTTTTAATGAAATCATTGTGTGAATCAGCGGCTGGACAGTGGTGGATCCTTTCTTTAGCGGGCGTTGTAATGATGTTTGCTCTTGTAACGTCAAAGAAAGCTCATAATGTGATACAAACATCTGTATCTCTTTCTGCACAAGGGGCTGCAGACCAAGCTTTTGGAACAAACCCAGTGGCAAGAGCTCTTGTTCGTTGGAGCCATTCAACGGGTGAATTCTTTGCAAAATATTTGCCTAGAAAATGGCGCATTTGGATGGAACTTCGTCGTGATGATTCTAAACTCACTCTCGAAGATGATAAAGCCGCTTTTGACTTAGTGCGAGCTTCTGTAAATTTAATGCTTGCTAGTCTCTTGATTGCTGCTGGAACTGCATTTAAACTTCCTCTTTCTACAACGTATGTTACATTCATGGTTGCAATGGGAACATCTTTAGCAGATAAAGCTTGGGGGCGCGATACAGCTGTTTATCGTATTTCAGGTGTACTTTCAGTTATTGGTGGGTGGTTTTTCACGGCTTTTGCTGCGTTTACGAGTAGCTTTTTCATTTGTCTTCTCGTTTATAAAGGTGGATTTGTTGTTTCGTTCCTTTTGTTTGGTTTGGTTGTTTTCTGGCTTTTACGTTCTACATTCCATGAAAAAAAGAAAAATAAGGGTGTAAATCCAGCAGAAGAACGTTATTTGAATATTCTTTCTACTAACTCTCCTGAAAAAGCGGCTACATTAGTTAATAGTCATTTTAAAGAAGCGTGGGGGTGGTTGCTTGTTCATGCAGAAGATAGGTATAGAGATATTATAAATGGGTTCTTAAATGGAGACCTTAATTTACTTAGAAAAACCAATCGTTTGATTGATGAAGAAAAAATTTCTGTTCGTCAATTAAAACACCAAGGAGCGACTTGTTCTCAAAAAATGGAATCATCAATATACTTAACGAAGAGTTTCTACTTATACCAAGGTAATGATTGTGTAAGTGATATTGTTTTCAATTTGGATAGAATTTGTGACCCTTGTTTGCAACATATTGATAATCATTTTACGCCGCTTTCTAAACGTCGCCAAAAGGATTTAGATGCATTCTGGTCTCAGATAACAGATTTCATTGAAGATTGTGCAAGAACCGTTTTTGATGGTAATTTTGAAAAATACGATGAATTGAAAACTCGTGCATTAGAAATCGGTGCTGATGTAGTGGCTAGACGTAAAAAAGAAATGTCTTCTATCCAAGAAAAAGAAATTGCTTCTGGAGCTACTATTTTGTACTTAACTATTCTTTATGAAACAAAGAGTTTGATTGATAAATCAATGTATTTAACAAAAGTTTGTAAGAAGTTTTTAGCTAATGACAATTCTAAATGATATTTTAGAACAGGCTGGTTTAAAAAATCATGCTTTAGTGGAAGTGTTCCCAGGAACACTTTCGCATAAAACAGTTCAAAAAGCTCGTTTAGGTACTAGACCTATTTCTAAAAAAGCGGAACAGAAAATTGTTGATGCTTTGAATAAAGTTCTTTTACCAGATGTACCTTATTCTAAGCAAGATGTTTTCCCAAAAGAACTTTAATATTTTTCTTAAGCATAAAAAAAGTCTCCGATTCGAAGAATCGGAGACTTTTTATTTCAAAACAATTAGGCAAGCTTATTGTCGGAACCAAGAACGTTAATGATCTTGTGTTTGTAAAGCTTTTCCATATTGTCACGTGCTGGGCCCAAGTATTTACGTGGGTCAAATTCAGCAGGCTTTTCAGCGAAAGTCTGGCGAATAGCAGCTGTCATAGCCAAGCGAGAATCGGAGTCGATGTTGATTTTGCAAACAGCAGACTTTGCAGATTCGCGGAGCCATTCTTCAGGAATACCGATAGCAGCCTTAAGTGCGCCACCAAACTTGTTGATAGTAGCCACTTCTTCTTGAGGAACAGAAGAAGAACCATGAAGAACAATTGGGAAACCAGGAAGCTTTTCTTCAACAGCTTTCAAAACATCGAAAGCGAGTGGAGGAGGAACCAAGTTGCCGTTTTCGTCTTTAGTGCATTGTTCTGGAGTGAACTTGTAAGCACCATGAGAAGTACCGATAGAAATAGCAAGAGAATCGCAACCAGTACGTGTAGCGAAATCAATTACTTCTTCTGGGTTAGTGTAGGTGTGGTGGTCAGAAGAAACTTCGTCTTCTACGCCAGCGAGAACGCCAAGTTCACCTTCAACAGTTACGTCAAATTGGTGAGCGTATTCAACAACTTTCTTTGTAAGAGCAACGTTTTCTTCGTAAGGAAGGTGGGAACCATCAATCATTACAGAAGAGAAACCGGAATCAATGCAGCTTTTGCAAGTTTCAAAAGTATCACCGTGGTCCAAGTGAAGAACGATTTCTGGCTTTTCGCAACCGAGTTCCTTAGCGTATTCTACAGCACCTTGTGCCATGTAGCGAAGAAGAGTTGCGTTTGCATACTGACGAGCACCTTTAGAAACCTGAAGAATAACAGGAGACTTTGTTTCGACAGCGGCTTTAATGATAGCCTGCATCTGTTCCATGTTGTTGAAGTTGAAAGCAGGGATTGCATAGCCACCCTTGATGGCTTTAGCAAACATTTCTTTGGTATTTACAAGACCGAGATCTTTATAAGAAACAGCCATTTTTTTTACCTCTGTTTGGCGGTTAAAGTTAACACGAGTAAAAGTTATAAAATTTTATCTTGCTTGTGCATAGAAATCTTCTTTTATTTAAGCAAAATAAGCATTAAATAAATCTTTTTATTATTGATTTTCTTTAATGTTAGATATAGTAGGAAAAGAATAAAAAAAGCGGAATTCAAAATTCCGCTTTAAAAACTTTTTTCAAGAAAAATTAGTCTTCGTAATCGCTAGCTTCCGCTGCTTTTTGGCGTTTAGCGGCTGCACGGCGACGTTTTTCGCGAATAGTCAAACCTTCTTCTTCTTCAGGTTCTTCTTCAACGATAACACGTTTCTTTTTAACGATACGTTTTTTTACCACTTTTTTCTTTTTAGGAGTTTCTTCTTCATAATCTTCTTCAGGTTCTACAACCTTTTTGCGTTTAACAACACGTTTTTTCTTGACAGGAGCTGGAGTTTCTTCTTCTTCAGCAACTGCTTTACGTTTAACAACACGTTTTTTAACGACTGGTTCTTCTGCAGCTTCTTCTACTTCTTGTGCTGGTGGAGGAGGAAGTTTCCGAGCAGCTGGCTTTGGTTTTGCAGGTTGTAAATCCTTTTTGGTTAAAGGAACTGCAGCGGTGCGTGTGATTTCAACATCGTGAGAACCATTCCAAAGAGTTGCTTTTGAGGCATTCCCAATTTCAGCAGCGTCACGAGCCATATCAAGAGCCCATTCGTCATTTGCAGGAGGTAAAAGTTTGAACTTTACATCGCGGACTTTTACAGCTTCATCTTCTAAATAAATCATCATATCGAACATACCGACCTGATAATCTTTAGCGTCAGTTCCAGCAGCAACTGCAGGAACATAAGCAATAACAGCATAAACTAGTCCATCGATAACACCGTCAAGCAAAACATACGGGTCACCTGCAGGAGCTTGTACCTGACCTTCTGCTTGGAAAGCCCAACCTTCGCCTTTAACTGGCATAGAGAAAGAATGGTAGCCACCTTTCATATCGCCAATTTTAAGGAATTCACCCGCAAAAGCTTGGAATTCTGTATTTTTTTGTGCAAAACTCGAAAGAGCACAAGCACATAAGAGAGCAATTATTTTTTTCATATTTCCTCTTTATTCTTTGAAGAAAAGAGCTTTTGCTGATTCAAACATAGCATCTTTTTCTTCTGGAGCACGACATTCTGTATAAATGCGGACTTTTGGTTCTGTTCCAGATGGACGGATAAGCATCCAAGAATCATCTGTGAAAATGATTTTAACACCATCTAAAGTCAAAAGATCTTTAACTTCTTTTTCTTTATCACCAACCATGATTTTCATACCTGGTTCACCAAGTTTTGCAATAGCATTTACTTTTGCAACAAGAGGAGCGCCAACAAGAGATTTGTCAACTTCAAAACCAGAACGGGTAGGGTAGAGGCGACCAAATTCGGCATAGAGAGCATCTAAGTATTCGCCAAGGTTTTTACCAGTTACAGCAACAATTTCTAATGCAAGAAGAAGACCGAACTGAGCATCTTTTTCAAGAGTATTATTTAACCCAGAAATACCATCGGATTCTTCAAAAGCAATTAAAGCTCTTTCTTTTGCATCACGAGCTAAATAAGGGCGGAAGTTTTTAAAGCCAACAGATGTTTCTTTAATAGAACAACCCATTTTTTCAGCAATGATATTTACAAAGTTTGAAGTAGCAACAGATTTTGCAACTACACCAACTTCTTTACGATAAGCCACCATATAATGGAAAGCAATGGCTCCGAAACTATTCATATCAATTTCACGAGAACCATCGTAGAAACGAACACGGTCACCATCTGGGTCAAAGATACAGCCAACACGGAAAGCAGATTGGCTATTGTCTAAAACATTACGAACACCTTCTAAGTTTTTAGAAGATGGCTCTGGTGCAACACCACCAAATAAGGCGTCGTCTTCAGTTCTTAAGCTGACTAAGCATTCTGGATTACCAAGCAATGCTGCCGGACGGCCGCGGGTAGAACCATGAACATGGTCGCAAACAAGAGTTAATTTACCGCTAGCAATAAGCTTTTGGATTTCTGCAAAATTAATTGTGCCTTGACGGTGTAAAAATTCAGCATAGATTTTTACAGGATCAATGATTTCCCAGTTGACTTCAGAGAGAGGTTCAAATACGTGGGATTCCATCATTTCATTAGCATTTTTAGTAATGATGTTTGTTATTTCTGGGCCTGCAGGTCCGCCATCAGCTGGATTGAATTTAATACCATTGTAATGACTAGGGTTATGACTTGGAGTCATATTGATGGAGCAAGCGGCATTTAACATTTCTACAGCGGCAGAAAATTCTGGGGTAGCCATTTCGCCACCATAATAGATTTTTACGCCTGCTTTTTCAAATAAAGCAGCAACAATTTGGCAGAATTCATGACCAAGTAAACGGTTATCATGACCAATTACAAGCCCGCGAGATTGTAATTCAGTAAAGTCTTTAATACCTAAAGATTCCCAAAGTTCTGGAGTGGCTTCGCGATACATTTTAAGAATAGCAGCAGCAACAACTTGTAAGTTCCTGAGTGTAAATTCTGAACCGATTTCACCACGCCAGCCAGATGTTCCAAAATTAACCTTGGCTGGGCTTTCAGAAACCATAGCTGCTTGTTTGACTTCTTCGACCAAAGCCTTAAGTGCAGATGGGTCTGTATCAGGGGATTGAATTTTTTTCCAGATTTGAGTAATAGAATCCATAAAAAGGGTCCTGTTGATTAAAGGTTTGCTAGCAATTTAAAAATCTTTTGGCTCAAAAAACGAATTAGAAATCATTCTTCATTAAATTTTACAGTTTTTTTTGAAAAAATGATTTCTGCTTTTGAAAAATCTTATATTTTGTGGACTATGCAAATAACACAAGCTTCTCAATTAACCGGTGTATTTCCGGCAATATTTACTCCTCTTTGTTCCGATGACCCTAAAAATCTTCGTAATTCGATAGATTTTAAGAAAATGGGACAAATGATAGATGATTTAATCGCTTCTGGCGTGACTGGTATTTTGCCTGTTGGAACAACAGGGCAGAGTGCTACGGTTACTCACAAGCAACACCTTGATATCATTAAATTTACACTTGACTATGTTGATGGTCGAGTTCCAGTTATTGCTGGTGCTGGCTCTAATTGTACTCGTGAATCTGTAGAAATGATTGAAGAGGTCTTGAAAATAGCTGAAGTACCTGTACTTTGCGTTACTGGGTATTACAACAATCCATCTCAAGAAGGTATTGAAAAACATTTCCGGACTTTGAGCTCAGAAACAGGTGCAAAGATTATCGTTTATAACGTCCCAGGCCGTACGGCAAGTTATATTCATCCTGATACTCTGATTCGCCTTTCTGAAGACAAAAATATTATTGGTTTAAAGCAAGCTGTTGATTTCCGAATAGGAGAAAAGTTTCACGAAGATACACTTCGTGTGATTAAAGAAACGGCTAATAATGATTTTGCTGTTCTTAGCGGTGAAGATGGCTTTTTCATTGATATGTTAGAAATGGGTGGTAAAGGCCTTATCAGTGCTTCTGCAAACATTCCTGAAGCAGCAAAAATTTTTGTGGAACTTCACAAGAGTTTCTTAAAAGGTGAATTTACAAAGTGCGATGATTTGCAAGATGCGGCTCGCGATTATGTAGAAGCAACATTCTGCCGTAAAAACCCCATTCCTCTTGGTACTTTGTTTAATAGCCCGCTTTTCCAACCATTGGTGAGTGTTCGTGATACAGCTCGTGGCGATGAAGCAGAAGCTCGTATTATGAAACTTATTCAGGAAAAGGCTCAATCTTTGCTTAAGTATCACCAATAAATTAAAGGATTTTATTATGTCTGAAAATTTGAAAAAATCTATTGCAGAAGAAATTTCTGAAAATTTAAAACTACATGGTCTTACAGCTATTCCTGTCCAGACTTTGAATGAAGAAGCTGAAGCTAGCCGTTATTTTGCCGGTACCTTCGAAGAATTCGTTGATGCTGCTAAAATCCTTGGAGCAAAAGGTATTTTTGTTGAAGCATTGTATTTAGAAGAAGATGAATTCTACTATAATAGCGGTGTAGAAGATGATGATTGCGATTGCTGCTGTGATTGTTGTTGTGACTGTGATTGCGACTGCGATTGTGATTGTGAAGATGATTGCAAATGTGGTTGCAAAGACGAAAAATGCGATTGTTCTGACGAAGAAGAATCTTGTTGTTGTAAAGATTCTGATGAAGAATGTGATTGCTGTTGTGAAGACGAACTTTGGCCAGAAGATTTGGATGGTTTAGATTTGAGTCTTTTGCGTCCAGAAATCGCTAAGTATGAACAATATATTGGTGAATGCTGTGGGGCTCGTCTTGTAGTTCCTGGGCCAGATCATTTAGAAGTTGAAATTTTTGCAGAATGGTTTGATGAATTTGCCACATTGGTAGATGAAGCTTCTGCAGAAATTGAAGAAGATCCTGCTAAGGTTCTTGAAGTTATTGAAAAAAATTGCAAAGAATAATTTTTTAAAGAACTTTGTTTTTAAAAGAGTAAATGCGTAAGTATTTGCTCTTTTTTTTGTGGGAGTTTGTGAAACGATGGGATTGCCACGCCGTGCATTTTGCACGTTTTGCCATAACAAAAGTAGTTCGCGAGTGATAAGAAACTCGTGACAAGACCCGCGTGGCAAGTTCTAGGTTGTCATGGTGAGTGCCTTGTGCCTCGTAGCCATCTACTAGTAACTTGTCATCGCGAACGCAGTGCGGCGATCTGTTAGCAAAGGGATTGCTTTACCCTTGCAGAGTTCGCAATGACAAGAACCGTGGACAAGAGACAGGCGGCAAGTCGCGTGCATTCAGCACGTCTTGCAATGACAAGTTTAGGTTTGTCGACGATTTTTGCAAAGCAAAAATCACCTTTCCTTAAAAAAGAAAAACGGTAGAATAAATCTACCGTTTGTGGTTATAATTTTTAGAAGTTTAATGGGATTGTTTTCGATTCGGTTCCGACAAGGAGATTCAAGAAGAAAGAACCGCTTGCTTGTGGAACGTCTAAGGCGAAAGAATTTTCTCCGGATGTGGAGCGTTTATGGGTGAAGGTGAGCGTTTTCCCTTGAGAATCCATTAAACGAACGGTTGCAAGTGCACCATCGGAATTGTTTCTGGTGAATGAAACTTGTAATTGTTGGCCATTTTTTGCAAAGCGTAAGTTCTGAATTTTCCCTGGAGAAACAAGCGTTGCTTTTGGTTCAATTTTTAGAATAGCATTTTTGGAAGAGGCAGTTAAATTGAGTGCAATTGCGTCTTCACTATCAATGGTAATAGTTTTTCCATCTATGAGAAGTTGTGCTATGTAACCTTGTTCCAAAAGCTTGTTTAATCCTTCGATTTTGAACTTTGCCGTTTGAGAAACGTTTGCTTGCAATTTTAAATTCCAAACAAGCGATTCGCCAATTTGTTTAATTGATTTGGCTAGAAGTCTGTGGTTGCCTTGGGTGGCAAGTGTGAGTTTTTGGTTCATGCCAACAGGTGGTTTTTCTATGGCAAGCGAACGAGAGCCAACACCAATCACATTCCAAGTGTCGCCGGATTTTTCATCTGAATCCATGAGTTTCAAGCGTAAACTCCAAGAATCTTTAGAGAATGTTTTTTGAGCTTTTTCTAAAATCTTGGTGGAGTCTTGTTCTTGGTATACAGGTTTTGAAGAAATAGAAAGCGTTCTTGTTTCTTCTGTGTGCATAAAGAATGCTGTGTTGGCTTTGAGTGTTGTTATCGGTTCATAGCTATTCGCTTTGGCGTTCCATACCCAAGCAGGTTCTTCTGCATTTTCTGCATCCATAAATGCTTCTGCTTGATTGATAGCAATGTCCCAAGAATATGGGTTTGAAAGCAAATTCCAGCCACTGTAATTATTTTCAAGTTCAAAAGAAAGAGTGTCGCTTTTGGCTTTTACTGGTTGAGAGAGTAATGGTAAAGTTAGAGAATCTTCGGCAAAGAACCAATAACCATTCATTGGAGAAATGTCTTTGGCTGTTTCTAGGCGTTGGTATTGCCAATATTCACCAACAGGCATTTTTTCGTTCCACCAGTATAATGTGGCATTGTCATTATTTTCTGGTTTCCATTTAGAAGTGTCAAGGTTGGCAAGTGAAATCATTGACCAAGATTGAGGTGTAATTGATTCTTCATTGAATAAAGCGGAAACTTCAAGAGGATAAGATTCTGTTTCTGCATTGTTTGTGGTGAAAAGATTGGCTTTAGCAAAATAATTGCCCGGAGCAAGAGGGTAGTGTTCAAAGGTGTATTCTTTTCCAGATTCTGCGTTTCTTGTTAAGACTGTGTCTATGAGGAGAACTGAATCTTCAGAGAAAATTTGAACATTTAAATGCATCGGGTGATAAATTTCAATTTCTTCTGGCGTAATGGAATAGCGCATAGCTGTGCCCGATTGCGCAAGAATAGCCTTTTGAATTTTGAAAATATCTTTTATTTCTTGCATAAATACTTTGAGAGTTCCACCTTGATTGGTGTAGAATACGCTATCGCCTTCTAAACGCATATCGTTGAATGCTAAAGAATCTATGCGGAATTCATCGGCAATAGGCGTTGTTTTTACATCAAAGCGAAGGTTGCCAATCAATGGGATTTTAAAGCCTGTTTGTCCAGGGATATTTAATTCTTGTCCGTAATGAGAAATAACGGTTGTTACTCCAGAATCAGCTTCAATGTAGATTCGGTCAGTTTCTGGAACGCAAGAATTAAATTCGGCGTAGATAAGAGCGTTACCATATTGATTAGGGTTCCAAACAAATAAGTTTTGTTCTTCGTCATAATAGAAGTGTTCTTGGCCGTGTCTGTAATTTGAAAGACAACGAGTTACTGTAGAAAGGTTTGGCAAGAGAACTTCTTTTTGGCGATAGAAATATTTTTTAGGTATTTCCGCTGTTTGGAAAATTGGTTGTGTAGAATTAGGAGTTTGTATTTTTAAGTAGTAATAAATTTTAGGGACAATAGTAATGTTTGCATTGTAATCGCTAGGTAAAGAAATAGTATCTCCTAAAGCAATTTCATATTGTTCAAAATCATTAATGATAACAAGTAATGAATCTTTTAATGCGTCTTCTGGGATTCCATGCAGTTTTGAAATGACCATTTGTGAAACGCGAGGGACAATGAAGTTCTCTGCAGTTGATAAGATTGAGAGAGTTGTATCAATAGCTGTATCCCAAATACTTGCTTTAAAGTCCATTCCTTCCATAAGTTCAAATTGAACAAAGTGTTGGAAGGTTTCATAATTGCTAGCAGGGAAAATGTCTATGGCTATCGTATCTCTTTCTGTAGCAATTTGAGAAATAGCATCCCACAAGCAAGAAGTGTTTTCGCAAATGGTTTTTGTATCTGGAATTTCCCAAGAGGAATAAAGGTAATAATTGTTTTCTTCAGGGTTGTGTAATAACATTTTAGGCAAAGAATCTTCTAATAAGAATTGAGAAGAATAACCTTGTACAATCGCTCCTTCAATGGAGTCAAGAGGAGGGAACACAACTCTTGCAGACATCTTATGGAAGAATGTGTTTTCAGTATAAACATGATTAGAATCACTATTCCAAAGAGATGGAGGTAATAAACTTTCGGAATGATTTGGTCTGACTTCTGCGCTATTTTTATAGAAGGTGACTAAGGTTGAATCTTCTGGAGCAAAGTAAATTGCTGGAGGTAAAAGATTGAATTTAATAGCAGAGCCATCTTTTTGGAATGCTAATTTTCCAGAATTATCTGTGAAATAGGTTGAAATAACGTATGAAGACGATGTAATGGATGGATCTTCATTTGGAATTCGGTCATAGAAATAAACACCAAGGGTTGGCTTCTGGCCTTGCTTGAAAATGGTTAATTGAGGTAAGCCATTGTTTGTTTCTTGATTTTGATACCATACAGGGCGAGTGTTATTAAGAGCAGCTGCGTATGTAGGAGTTGCAAGAGAAAGACTGTCATAAATGATATTTGAGTTTATGAAAGATGTGATTTTTACAAGTGAATCAGTAGAATTTGCTAGAGCAGTTTCATAATTAACCCAAGGATCGGTATTCGTTAATTGTTGAGCATTCTTTGTAAAATCAACAACATAAACGGAGCGCAATGCATCAGAACTATTCAAAGTCGTATAGTGAAGGCCATAAACTCCAACAGCGTCAGGAGTTTCTGTAGAAAGGTTACCCACAAAATAAGCATTGCTTGCTTCAATGTATTTATCATTTGTACCGATAAAACCAGCAAGAAGACTCTGTCCATCTTCAAGAACTTTAGCATTGAGTTCTAAAAGCCCGTCAACAAAAGTTTGTTCAATTTGCGTGTAGAATTCTAAATCCCAATCACCTAAAACGCCACCAATCAACCCACCCATATAAAGCGGAGTCATTTCTTGAGTTTCGGTAGCAGTGTTGGCTGCAAGTAAAGTGTCTGCATTTTTTGCAAAAGAATTAGAAATTGTTGTGTGGCAATTAGAAATAAATCCAATAAAGCCTCCGATATAAGAAAGAGGTATAGCATTAGAAACTTTGATGCTACCTTCAAAAGAAGATGAATCAATAGTTGATGTAATGGCGCCTTCTCGATAAGAATTGATTTTTCCGATTAAACCACCTAAAGCCGAGTTTTCAAAGTGAACATACATATTAGGATTTTCAAAGAAATCTTTATCATAATCTACAACTATGTTTGAAGACACTTTGTTTTTAGTTGTAATGGTGTTCCAAGAATTATTATGGCCAATAAGACCGCCAATAGTCAATTCTGGAGAAGCTATTTCTAGAGCACTGCCAGGTTGAGTTTTTGAAAGAACATCAATAGAAGAAGATACTTTGTTGTTTGTTAGAGAAATGGAATTAGTAGTTACAGCACCAAAAAGACCGCCGATTTGAGAATAAATAGCTTTAGCAGAAATAGAAGCGCTAATATTTGAATTTTGAATATTGACTTCACTTATTCCAGCTTGTAAATTACCAACAATTCCGCCAATGTATGGAGCACTTCCTGTAGCATCTAAAGTAATGTCGCCAGAGACTTTAATGTCATTAAACATTAATTGGTATGGGTTTTCATCGTAGCCTTGATATGCACCAAAAACCCCACCCATTTGGAAATTTATAGGTGTGCGATAAGAATCCTGAAGAAGTGAAAATTTGATTTTTCCTTTCATTTCTAAGTTTTCTTGAGTGGCTGTGGATGACGAAGAATTATAATTGTATTCAGGGGTTGAATATATGCCCACAAAACCACCAAGAGAAATGTTATCGCTACTAGAATTTTCAAAAGAGATTTCACCATCATAAGTAACGTTTTGCATATTTAGGGTTGTTGCATAAACGTAACCAATAGCAGAACCAACAAAAAGTTCAGCAGGATTTATGTATGAAAATTTGAAATTAGAGGAAATTTTAGCGTTGTTGATAATGATTGTATCTCCATCAGCACTACCTAAAATACCACCAAGATAAATAGGTGTATAAGGCATTTCTTCTTGAGAAATTTCTTCTAAACTTTCAATGTTTCCGCTTATAGTAACATCATCAACAAAAATTTTTCCAAAAGCGTTTCCAACAAATCCACCGAATTTAAAAGTTTCTTGTGGAAAATTAGAGTTTTTCAAAGAAACATTAAGGACAAGAGAGTCATTTTTAAATTTTGCACCATAAGTTTCCCCGATTAATCCACCAAAATTGAGTGAAACCGGTTTTTCTTCGGTTGTATTTAAATGTGTTACATTTAATTGAATAGAAGAATTAGTTATTTCTGTAGGTTTATTTCCTGAAGAATAGCCAATTAAGCCACCAACAGAACCATCGCCATAAATCAATAAATTCAAATCACTACCTTTAATGCGATTGAATTTTGCGACATTGGCAGTATCGTTATTTAATTCAGAAACAAGAATACCAGAAGAAGCATAACCTTTGGCTACAACAGTAATGTTATAAAGTTCAATGTTGTCCATTTCCAAAGAAACAGAAGCGTTGTTGACAAGAACTGCAGTTCTTTCAGAACTTTCAGAAGAAACAAAAATGTTTTTCAGAGTTAAGTTTTTAAATATTGCTTTTTCAGTATGGTAAAAAATAGCTGGTGACAAAAGCATTTCTAATTGCTCGGAGTCTTTTAAGCAAAGTCCTGCAATATAAAACCCATTACCATCAAGAGTTCCTGAGAAATTCATAATGGGGCTAAAATTAGCGACACAATTAGAATCAGGGATAGTGTCGCTGAATAAAATATTTTGAGTCAGTGTTACATGATAAGGCAAGCCTTCACAAGTTTCAGCGCAAAACGCATCTAATTCAGAAAGACTCTGGAATTCTTGTGGAGAACTGATGCTTATTTCACAACGTTCTAAATCTCGGTTTACAGAACAAGTTAAAGGTGTTAAGTCTTGCCCTTGAACAAAAGAAATTGAAACAAGGAATACAAAAGAAAAGAGCGAAAGTTTTTTTATCATAATTTCTCCCTTTTAAAATGCGTAATTGATAGAAGCCGCTAAAACAAAATCTCGGTATTCGTCTGCACGGTTATCAGGTCTGTAATTATAAGTGGCACCAAGCATCCAATCAGAATAAAGAGCTTGATTGTGGTGAACTCTTAAAGTCATCGCTCCATCAATATCGGCTTCAACTTCGCGTAAACGTTCCCCATCAAAATCTCTCTTGTAGTATTCAAGTCGATAATTTGCATCAACAAAAAGTTCCATGAAATTATCAAACATAGGGATTTCAAATCTTTCAGAGATCGTCCATTCAAGTTCACGCATTGAGGCGAAATTATACATTTTATAGCGAGGTGTTACGCTCAATGTATTTCTGAAATATTTGAACGCGGTATGGAGAGAAACAGGGTAACGTTGTTCAAAGTAATCTGCTCCATGGAAATAATATCCAAGTGAAGAGAATGTTGAATTTTTAAGGTCGAGATTATCTAATAAAGAATCTTTTTCAAAGTGAGAAATATCTTGATAAATATTCCAAACGCCACCGATTTTTAAAATGTTAGCAGGGAATAAGAATGCAATTTCTGCAGCAATAGAGTGTTTTAAAAGGCGTTCTTCAAAGCGAGATGCTAAATAAGGGGAATCTGCCATCGCATAATATTCTGCAAATCTAGCCGAATCAATTTCTAAAGTATCATTTTCTGTCGTTAAAGAAAGCGTTGGTTTATTTTTTTGTGGTTTAAACCAAGGGTCATCATAAACACCAGATTCTGTGGAATAGTTTGCATAAAGTCTTAATGGTTTATTGCGAGTTCTGTAATCAACAGAATAACCAAGAGAAAGTTCAGCTATTTTTCCTATGTTGAAATTGTTGTCAATGCCTGCATTGTGTTTATAATAAGTACGGTTTTCATCAAGTTCATGTTCGTCAAACCAAGTCGCATTTTTATCAGGGAATAATCCCCAACGAGTTCCTTCTCCAAAGCCGAAAATGTTGTATTTATTGCCATTAGATGCATTTTCTATTTGCAAATCGTAATTTAAGGCAAAGTCATAGAAAGAAGAAATTTCTTGTTCAAGTCTAGCAGAGAAAGCTCTTGTGTTTCCAAGTTGGTCAGGAGAACCAGCACTATAAAAATTTTCACCAACATAACTGAATTTTCCTTCAATCAATGTTTTACCTAAATCCCAACGAAGTGACGCAGCTAATGCTAAATTTTGCCCATCCCAATCAGAAATATCAGAAGGCGAATCTTCTGTGTTTTCGGTTTTAACTAAAACTTTTTTAGCTTCTTGAATCAAAAGGCGTAATTTTTCTCGCATTTCAGAAGGAGCCATTAAAGTATTTTCACCAAATATTTCGAGTAATTTTTCGCGGTCAAGAGAAGAAATAAGAGTTGGATTTCGCATTAAGCTTCTGAGAAATTTAAAGTCAGAAACAGAAAGCCCTGCCTCTGAAAAAACTTGTTGGATGGCGCGTTGAGCAAATACATCAGAAGTATCAGCAGCACCAAAAGCAATTTGTCCGTTTAATTCGATATCGCCAGGGTAGAATAGCCAGTTTCCATCAGCATAGAAAGTCTGAGCTGTAATTAAAGGGTCTATGGTATTTGTTTTTTCTGAAATGCCATCGCGCAAAAAAGGGTCTTCTAAATAATCTTTTCTGCCAATATAACCGATTGTGGCATCGAAACGGCGTAATGGTTTCCAACGTAAAGATGATCCGACAACCATTTCTTGAGCTTCTGCTTCGTTAGCTTCAATCCAATCTTTATAAACATCAGGATTTTTATCACCAGGATGTCTAGGGGCCTGTAATTCGCCTGCAAAAGCAGAAACGGTAAAGAGTGGGTCATGGTTTTTATTTTGTAAAATATTTAAAGAATACGAAGCGCCAAGCATATTAATGCCTGCAAGATAAATGTCTCCAGCACTTGCATAGGTATCACCAAGCGTTAATTGTTGGTATTTATCAGTATAAGTAGTTCTGACAGTATGTGCGGTAAAACGATTCCAAGAATTACTTTCTAAATCAGCAGTAAATTCAATAGTTTTCCCATCAAAACTTTCCATTTTTAAATAGGCTCCTAAATTTCCAAAAAGTCCTGGAATCTGGAAATAATTTTCATAACGTTCATTTTGTAAAACAGAATCCTTGCCAGAAACCCAAATATCGCCAGTATGGTTTTTTCTTGTACGAACTAAATGATAGCCCACTTGAAGGGCTACATTACCAGAAAGGTTCCATTTTTCTTTTTTTGTGTTGTCGAATCCTGAGTAGATTGAATAACTGAATTGCTTTGCATTTGGATTTTCAGGAGCATTAGCTAAAGTATTCTTTAAGTTTTCTGCATTAGAAGAAAAGTTTTCTTGGTTTTGTGTAACAGAGTTTTTTATATCATCGGTAGGGATGTTTTCAGAAACAAAACCAATTTTATTTTTTTGGATATCGCTCTTTACCATATTCAATTTTGCGCCAAGATCCAAAACGCCAATTTCGTTGTCTTTTAAAGAAGTCTCGCGTAAAGCGATATCAGCATTTCCTTCAGCGACAACGCCAATTCTATTTTTTTCAAAAGAGGCCTGTAAAACATCAATGTCAGTTCCTGATGAAATTCTAAGGCCAACACCTTTGCTATTTGTTAGGCGAGCGTTTTCAATAGAAATGGCAGCATTTTTTGTAAAGATGGCATTTTCTAAAGAATTATCAATAGAAACATTTCTAATATCTGCGGCACCATTTTCAATAGCAAGTCCAATTTCAGCATTTTCTATTTGAAAATCTTGTAAATCAGCGCTCATTTCTCCTGTAATTGAAATACCATTCCAACGCGCGTCCGTAGCTGATTTTAAAATGACTGGGTTTCCTTCTTGTCCAGCGATTGCAAATGAACCACCAGCCACATCAATTCCAGAACCAGGAGTAAATAAAAGAGTAACGCCAGCATCGAGAATTAAAGCTTTCCCTTGAGGAATTGTCAAAGTGGCTTCAACAAGGTAAGGTGATTTATCAGCTGTTAAGAAACCAGATATTTCTCCTTGAATTGGAGTCTGAGGTTTGGTAACGTCTTCTTTTGCAAACGAGTAACAAACACCACATACAAGTACAAAAAGGAAAAGTAAATTTTTACGCATTAACGAACCTCATAAATTTTATGGGCTTTAGCCGTAACACCACTTTTATGCAAAACTTCAATATCAAATTGATTTAAAGCATTGCGTTTGATTTCAACAGGAATCATATAATCTAGAGATTGAATTTGATCTAAAGTTTCTTGTAAAATGATTTTTCCATTTTTCTTTACAACAACTTTATACAAATCAGTTGGGTTATTATCTTGCAATTGGATTTTGAAATGAAGTGTTTTTTGGATTTGGTCTGCAATTCCTTTTGGTGGAGGTGGAATGCGAAGCGATTCTTTTTCATTACCATCAACTTTTATAGTGAATCTTTTAGAAGGGTAGCACCCAAGAGTCTTTTTCACAGAAGCCTTGTTTGATGCTTGGTCTTGAACAACAAATTCGTAATCATGAGAACTAGGAGCTAATTTAATTTTGACTTGTTTGTCTTTTGTTAAAGCATTTTCAGCATATGCCACACCATCTTTACTTTCTGTCAGAATAGCAATATCGCCTTGAACATTTTTAACTTGTAAAGAAGCTGAACAACGTAAAGAATCGTAAGAGTCAAATTGAATTGTCGGAACAACGGTGTTTACTTCCTTACAAGTTTTATCAATTTGAACGGCAATCGTTTTCTTTTCGGATAAATCGCGAGAATTGAATTCAACAGAAACTTCAGAAATATTCCAAAGACCATTTTTATCAGTTGGAATAATTTTTTCTGTAAAAGAATGATTTTTGTCATCAGCAAGAATCATCAAGTTTCCAGATTTGTAATTTCCGGCTTTAACAAATAATGTCGCTGAAGAATCAGAAGTCCTATAATGACCTTGAATCTGAATACCGTTATTACAAACTTTTAATGCTGTTGGAGTATTTACTCTGAATTCAGCTTTTGGAATTTCGTTTTTTGGAAGGTAGTAAGTTTCAAAAGTCCCGCAAGCTACTTCTAACGCATCAGATTTACATCTCATTTGGAACTTTTTCAAACCACTTCCAGCAGAATCTAAAGGAATTACCATTTCAAAAGAACCATCAGCTTTAAATGAAATTGCTTCACCATGAAGGGTCGCGCTTATACCGGCAGAACACTTTCCTTTTGCGGTAACAGATTCGTCATGAATGGTATCAGGGAGCGCTTCTAAATTACAATTGATTTTTGCTTTTGCGTCTTTTAATTCTTTCTGGAATTTTTGGTCTTCAGATTTTAAATTTTCAATAAGTTGATTTACTGCTTGGGTTGTGTCATTCAATATAGCGGCAAGGCGTTTTGCAAAGTCTTTGTCACCAGAAGAAGCGAGTTCAAGAACAATTAAAGAATCACCAGCAATTGTTGTTTGACCAGCCCCAATAGAGATACTCTTTTTAGATTTATTGTCTTGCACTTCTAGTTTACCATTTCTTAAACCAGCAAAGAATGGTTTAGAACTAATCACACCTTCTGTTCCGCGAATAGCTGCTACAGCAGTTCCTGTTTTAAATGAAAATGATGCTGTTTTCTTTTCTTGTTTTTGAGCGGCAAAACTTAAACGCCCTGATTGAATATCAATACTTGTTTTGTAAGCACCGTTTTCTTCAAATAATTCAGAAAGTTCTACTTCTGAATGTTCTTCAATGGTAATAATACTTCCATCAGGTAAACCAAGAACGAGTTCGGATTCTTGGCCTGTTTTTACTTTATCAGTCTGAAAAACTTTAGCTCCAACGCGTAAAGTAGACCAAGTAGATTGATTCTTCTTTTGTCTAGAAACATCACCTAATGCAGAACGCACTTTTCCTGCAACAGGAGCTGCATAGGAAAAAGATGAAAGCAAAAGCATTAAAGCCATTAAAAAAACGGTTTTTTGAAAACGCATAGCAAACTCCAAAAAAGGATGTGTAAAAAATCTAATAACTTTTATTTTACTTTCAAAAAACTTTTTATAAATAGATTGAAAAAGAGAACTCTATATATAAGGAAAATCACAAAATTTTGAAACAGTTTTTTAAATAGAATTTGCTAGTAAAAACATTTTAAATTCTTGTAACTTATTGAATTGCAAAGAGTTAAAAAGTTTTTGCTATAAGAATTTTTGTAGAAAAGGAACTTTTTTAAATATAAAAACAAGCATAAAGGATAAAAGAAAAATAGAAAAGGCTGTTAAAGGAACGTTTAGCCAAGGAGTAGGCGTAATTAATTGTAGTTTAAGTCCATAAAATATTTTTAGAAAAACGGGGTGAATTAGGTATATTCCAAGAGTAGTTCTAGAACAAAGATTTATAAATTTTGAAGAAACATTTAATTCGTTTGAAAAATCCTTAAAAAAGATGAAAATAGCAATAACCATTATAAAATTGGTTGGTCGCATATTGCCTAAAAAGAATTCATCGGGTGAATTTCTTACAAGAGAAAGATAAGTAGACCCTATAAAAGAAACAATAAAAGAAAATATTGCTAAAGCATAAATCCATTTTTTTGAACGATTTGAAATAGAAAAATGTGAAAAATAAAGCCCGGCAAGGTAATAAGCTAAATAAGAAGTCGTTCCTTGTATAGTTAAAAGGCTATAAACTTGTATGTCGGCAAAGCGTTTGATTAAGTGTGAAATTGTTGGCACGCACATTCCAAAAATAACAAGCATAATTAAAGTCAAACGAAGCATTTTTTCACTAGCATGTGTGGTGAAAATGCGTAAAGCAGGTGTAAAAAGGTAGAGTCCTGCTAACATATAAAGAAACCATAGGTGCGTTTGCGGTTTTGTAAAAGCTAAAAGGGGAACGCTTAAAAATTCTTTCCAACTAAAGCCTTGGATAAAAACTTGAAATATTCCATAGAAAATCACCCAGAAAGCAATAAGTTTTAATAAATAAGGGACTTTAGTTTTTAAAATTTGTTTGGGAGAATAATCCTTTTTTGGAGAAAGTAAAAATGCACCGCTAAGCATAACGAATATACCAACACCAAATCTTGCAGAACTATTGAAAAAATTTAAAACAAGCCAAGAATTTTGAGCTGGATTTAAAGTATACCAGGCAGAAGATGCCGTGTGTTGGAATACGACAGAAAAAGCGGCGATAATTCTTAAAATATCACCATAAATTTCTCTTGTAGGCATTGTTTTTTGTTCGATCATATTCTTTAAAAAGTAGAAAGAAAAAAAAGAATCATGTCAGAATTTGAATTGAAGTTATAAAAAAGGTTATGAAAACGGGGAAAATCAGAATCCAGCAACTTTTAATGTAGGCTTTTGTATCCACTAAACTCATACTGCTATGATTTAAAAGCGAAATTAAAAAGTAAATGATTATAACTTTTTGGCAAAAGGGAAAATTTTCAGAAAATAATTTATGAGCCCCAAAATAAAAAAGGAAAATTCCGACAAAAGTAGGTGCTGAAGCGATTAAAGCATCTTGAAAAGCTCGGATAAAAAACGGGCCTCGATTGCAATAACTAATATGGCCTAGACGTTCAGGATTTTCTTCAAAAATACAGATTTCTTTGAGTTTAGCGCCAGTTAAGATACATAAAGTGGCATGTGATAGTTCATGAATAATTGTTCCTACAAAGGTAAAATAATTATGAAAAAATAAAGTGACTTTTAAACCGAATATTTTTTTTAGGAAACCAAGTTCTATTTTTTCAAAAAAAGTCAGAATCAAACCGACAAAAATGACAAAAAATAAAGAAAAACAAGTTAAAATTACGCTTAATAGAGCTAAATCAGCGTAACTATTACCAAGTTCAGTTAGATTTTTAATCTGTAAAAAAAGAGATTGCATAAATTTTTATTTAATTTAAAAAGAAAACTCCAAACAAATTAAGAAAAATCATTTTTTTGTATAGAAAAACTTGTTTTTAAAAAATAGATTTTATTATGTTAAACAAAAAAAGAGGTATATATGAAACAGATCTTTGCCGTTGTTTTTCTTTTAGGAGTATTTACTCTTTCTTTTTCTGCTGAAGAAAAAGCTTTAATTCAAACTAAAAAATTTCAAAAAAGTTTTCAGTCAGAATGTATTGATGATGTAGACGATTTTTTTGAAAAGAAAAGTGCAAAACAAATTTGTTCTTGTGCTTATGATGAACTTCAAAAAGACACTTCTTTCTTGCCTTTGATTCACAAAGGGCTTGAAAGAGATGGTGAAGTTGATGATTTCGATAATTGGGGTTTCCCATTGTTGAAAAATTGTCTTCCAAAAACATTTACTCCAGAAATGGAAAAAGTTTTTGTTCGTGAATGTAGTGATGACATAAAAAAATCTACTTGTAAGTGTGCTTATGAATGGTTGGTTTCTGAATACGATGTAAATCGTTATTTGCAAGAAAATATGGAATCTGAACATATCTTCAAGAAAAACATTCATGAAGCTATTTTGAAATGTAAAGATTAAGGCTTTACATTTGATTTTGCAAGAAATGGCGCATGCCCTGTGGGCATGCGCCATTGTAATTATTTTTTAGCTTAGCTAGTTTCAATTTTTGAAAAACAAACAAAAAATCATTAAATAAAAGGAAATTTTTCTTAAATATTATTTTAAATGAAAGAATATTTATGTATAATATCAAAATATGAAAGAAAATCTTATCCCATGGAATGATCAATTTCCGACTTTATCTAGTCACGTGTTTGTAGCAAAAGGAGCACGCATTATTGGTCGTGTAGAAATAGGCGAATATTCTTCTGTTTTTTATAACGCCGTTCTGCGAGGTGATATAGCTTCTATTAAAATTGGGAAAAGAACAAATATTCAAGATAATGCAACGGTTCATTTATCTTCTGACAGAGGGGTTGTTATAGGAGATGATGTTACTATTGGGCATAATGCAGTTGTTCATGCGTGTACTATTGAAAGTGGTTCTACTATTGGCATGGGTGCAATTATTATGGATGGTGCTTGTATCCGAAAAAATTCTATAGTTGGTGCTGGGAGTGTTGTTACGGCAGACAAAGATTTTCCAGAAAATTCTTTGATTTTAGGAACACCAGCACGGTTTATTCGAGAATTGACCTCAGAAGAAATACAAGCCAGTCAAAAAAACGCAGCGAGTTACGTTGAATTGATAAAAAATCAGGTCGAAAATGTTTAGATTCTTTTTTTTAATCAATCCAGTAAGTGGCGGTGGACAAGGGAAAACTATCTATGAATTTCTCCCTGAAATAATGCAATCAATGGGGTTTAATTCAACAGAATGGCAAGCTGAATTTACAGAAAAAGAAAATTTTGAAACTCAAATTTCTAAAGCAATTTCTACGACTGAAACACTAATTGCTGTGGGTGGCGATGGAACGGTTTCTGCGGTATTTTCTAATATGATGCATCACCCAGATAAACAGCGTGTAAAAATAGGGCTTGTTCCTTTAGGGACAGGAAACGATTTAGCCCGTGTTTTAGGTCTTTATAAACCCTTTGTAGAAAAAGGCTTGCTTTACCTTTTACGTCGTTTATTGTTAGCGTCTTCAAGAACTTTTGATATATGGGAAGTTAATGGAAATCTTGCTTTTGCCAATTATTTTTCAGCAGGAATTGATGCAAGGATAGCTCACGATTTTAATCAAGATAGAAAAGAAGGTAAAATTTCTTCTAATTCTGTTATTGCTAATAAAATGCACTATGTCAAAAGATTTTTTGCTGATAGAAATTATTTTCTGCAAAATGGAAAATTAAGTTATACAGAAGTAGATGGAAAAACAAAAACTCTAGATGTTTCAGGTTTTCGAACAGTTATTGTTGGGAATATCCCGAGTTTTGCTTCTGGCACCAATCCATTTTATTGCTCAGATATGTCCGATAAAATTCTTGAAATAGTTTGTGCCCCCAATCTTTTGGCATTTTTAGGAGCTATCGCAATAGGTAATATCCCTTTCTTAGGCCATTTATACAAAAAGTATTTTCTGCATTCTTATAAAGCGACTTCTTTAGAATTAGAAGTTCTTTCTAGTGAATATTTGCAATTAGATGGCGAAGATTTAACGGGGCAAGGTGTTGAAAAAGTTTCTATTCGTTATGGTTATCAAGTGCAGATGCTTGCGTTAGGAGGCTAATTGACTCCCGTTAAATTATCAACAATTCTTTCGCATTTAAAAATTTCCAATAACATTCAGGAAGATTTTTTAATTACTGGCGTAAATGCAATTCATTTAGCAAAATGTTCAGAAATTTCCTTTTGGGATAAAAAAGAAAATTTTGGAAATTCAGTAGAGTCTTCAGCAGGCGTACTTTTTGTCAGGAAAGATTTTTTGGGGGATTTTCCCAAAGTGAAATATTTGCTGCCTGTTGAAAATCCATACGCCATGATGGTTTCTTTTTTAGAAGAATTTTATTTGCCGACGAAAAAAAATGAACAGTCTTATGTTTCACCATCGGCTAAAATTCACCCGACGGCTATAGTGGAAGGGAGCGTTTTAGATAACGCTTTTGTTGGCCCATTTTCTGTTATTATGAAAGGAGCTGTTGTTGGTGAAAATTCTGTTTTAGAATCTCGGGTTACCTTGTATGAAAATGTTTCTATCGGAAAAAATTGTACTTTACAAGCCGGTGTTGTAATAGGTTCTCGAGGGTTTGGTTTTTTTGAAAAAGATGGGAAACGTTTTCCAGTGCCTCATGTTGCAGGCGTTTTTATAGGTGATAACTCTTCTATTGGAGCTAATTCTGTAGTTGCTGCAGGGTTTCTTTCTCCGACAACAATAGGTAACAACACGCATTTGGATTCTTTTGTACAAATTGGGCATAATTGCACGCTTGGTAATAACATTTATATGGCATCACAATGTGCGTTAGCTGGTTCAACAATTGTAGAAGATAATGTTGATTTTGGTGGTGCTGCTAAAGCTTCTGGGCATTTAACGATTGGAAAAGGAGCAAAAATTGCTGCTAAAGCAGGAGTGACTAAAAATGTTCCAAGAGGGATTATGGTAGGTGGGTTTCCTGCAGAAGAAATTCACTCTTGGCGCCGGGGAATTGCGTTACTCCGTAGTCTTGTGAAAAAGAGGAATCTTGATGCCTAATTTTGAATCATGTTCCCTTTCTTTTCCGTTGTCTTTTGCGCAAGTTACCTTGCGTAAGCCATTGCATAATGAAAAACCTTGTGTTTCTTGGTTTATAGGGGATTCTCTTTTATTTAAAAGTTGGGATTTACAAAATAATCTTTCTCTTGTATGGAATGTTCAAAGAACAACTATTATAGGAAATGGAAATACTTTTATTTCTTCTCCAGAACATCTGAGTGCTGCTTTGTTATTGTGGCATCATTTATGTATAGATATTCACGTTTCAGAAAAAACAAGAGAATTGCCTTTACTTGATGGGAGCGCAAGAGATTGGTTAGAACATTTGCGGCCAAGAAATCCTTTTTCAAAAGAATTACTTTTTTATGAAATAGAAGAATTATTTCGGATTGATTTTTCAAATGGTTTTTGTATTGTTGAACCATCAGATACATTTGAAGTAGAATACTCTTTAGAACAAGAAGGTTTTTCAGATAGTGCATTTCTTTCTATTTATGCTCCGGAAGATTTGATTTCTGTATTGAATGCTAGGACATTTATATTTGAAAATCAATTCAATAAGGCTTTAGCACAAGGTTTACTTGCTGGAGTAAGTGAAAATTCAGGCCTTTTATTACGTCCGGTAAAAAAATCTGAAGTTGAAGTTCTCAGAAATAAAAAATTACGATTTGAACAAGAAATTCTTTATCATAAAGTGTTAGATTTGGTTGGTGACCTTTCGTTGTTTGTACAAGAATTGCCTATGGCAAAAATTCGGATTCACAATGGAGGTCATATAGTGCATCATCAAATATTTAAAAGGTTGGTTAAATATGTCCATTCTCGATACCCTGCCTAAGTCAGAAAAACCAGGCGTCTTGCTTGATAGTGAAGTTGTTCATGCTCTTTTGCCTCAAAAAGATCCGTTTGCTTTTGTAGATGAAGTGAATTGTCTTTATGAAGTAGATGGTAAAGATGCGTTGACAGCAACCAAGTATATTTTAGGAACTGAAGGTTATTTTAAGGGACATTTCCCAACAGAACCGATTATGCCAGGCGTTTTACAAGTTGAAGCTATGGCTCAAGCGGGTTGTTTGCTTGCTGCATTAAAATACGAAAAAGAAATAGAAGGCAAACGTCCTGCTTTTATGGGGGTTGATGCTTGCCGTTTTCGTCGTCCGGTAAAACCAGGTGATGTTTTAACGTTAAAAGTAGTTCTTGAAAAATTTCGTCGTGGAATTATGGTTTTCTCTGGTGAAATTTATTGTGGCGAAGAAGCTGTCTGTAATGCAACATTAACGGCTGCAATGGTTTAGTCGTTTTATGTTACATGTTCTCATTCTTGCTGCTGGCTTAGGAACAAGGCTTAAACCATTAACAGATTCTTGTCCTAAACCTTTAGTTCCTGTGGTTGATGCTTCAATTCTTGAACACCAGGTTCGTTTTGTTAAAACGCTTGGTGATGTTACTTTGCATGTTAATGCCCACCATCTAGCAGAGAAATTAGAAAAAGAAGCAAAACAACTTGGATTCTTTAAAGTTTGGCAAGAACAAGAACTTCTTGGAACTGGCGGGCCAATTCATCGTATGGCAAAAGAAATGGATATCGATGAATTGCTTATTTTAAACGGAGATTGTTTTTGTTCTTTAGATTTAAAAGCTTTTTTAAATGCAGCAAGAGCATCTCAATCTTCAGTAGCTTTGTTATGCAGAGATTTTTCAAAAGTAAACACATTACTGATAGAAAACTCTAAATTACAAGGCATAGCTAACAAGTTTCTTTTTGGAAATCCTACTAGTCGTGCTACATTTTCTGGCATTTCATGGTATAGCAAAAAGGCTTTACAAAACATTCGTGAATCAGAACGAGATGTCCGCGACTTTTGGAAACGTTTAATAGAAAATGGGGATTCTCCAGCGGCATTTTTAGCAAAAGAAAATTCCCTTTGGATTGATATGGGAACGCCAATAGGTTTGTTTAATGCGGTAAAAGCAAGGCTTTCTCAATTAAATAAAACGAACTGGATTGACTCTAAAGCATCTTTAGGAAACAATGTTCTTGTCGGTGATAATGTAGTTATTCACCAAGATACATTTGTAGGTGATTCAGCGCATTTAGAAAATGCAGTGATTTTACCTGGAGCAAAACTTGAGCCCAAACAAGTTTATAAAAATCAAATTGTGGGTGAAAATTTTACATGGGGTCTTGAATGAGCTCCTTTGTAGTCGTTCTTGTAGAGCCAGAGCACCCGCATAATGTGGGCTTTGTGGCAAGAGCCATGCGGAGTAATGGAGTAGAAACTCTTCGAATCGTTACTTCTCGTCGAAAAAATGTTAATCCAGATTCATACCATACCGCGCATAATTCAGGAGAAGTTTTAGATTCGGCAAGAGTTTTCAATTCTTTACCAGAGGCTATTTCTGATTGTCAATTTTCAGTTGCTTTCAGTCGTCGTGTTTTTAATAGCGTTTTACCTCATGTAATGCTTCCAGAACTCCCCAAGACATTGCCTTCATTCAGGCAAGATTTTAAAACAGCATTGATTTTTGGTCGCGAATCAAAAGGATTGCTTTTAGAAGAAGTCAATATGTGTGGTGTGGTTTGTGAAATACCTGTTCCTGGGTTAATGAGTTTGAATTTAGCCCAAGCAGTTTCTGTTGTCCTTTATGAACTTTGTCGTTCAAGTCTTTTATCTGGAGAAGGGAGAGCTCACAGACCATTACCTACAGCAGGCGATCAATTAGCCGATGTAGAACAAATTGATAAATTCAAAGCATTTTTATTAGAACATTTAAGTGGGCGTTACCGAGACCAGGTCTGGATGGAATCTTTTGTCCATCAATTTTTACAAAGGGTTCAGCCCACACGAAATGAAATAGGCGCTTTATTCGGTGTGGCTCGAGATCTTTCTGGACTTTATGCCAGAAAAGAGAAAAAATTAAAAAAAGAAAAGTAAAAAAAAAACAACCTATGTTTTCTAAAGAAAACAGAGTGTATATTGTGGGTATGTTGCAAGAAAATCAAAATATCTCTGAAAAAGTCAAAAAATATTTGTTAGAACGTGGTTTTACCTCCGATTCCTCTGTTGAAGATGCGGGGTCTGCTGGCTCTGGGCGTAAATATTATCGCGTTATTTCAAAAGAAAAATCTTTAATAGTTCAAGTAAATCCTTCAGCAAATGAAGATTTTCGTAATTATGCCGATTTAAGTCGAATTTTAAAAGATGCTAAAGTTCCTGTACCTGCGGTATTTTTTAGAGATGATGCTTCTGCTCAACTTGTTATAGAAGATTTTGGCAAGCGCTCTCTTTTTGATGAAGTTTTTCCGATGCAAGATAGCAAGCGGGCGAGTGCTTCTATTCTTTATGATTTGGTAGTGCAATCTTTAATTAGTATGCAAGTAGAATCTGCATCTATTTTTAGTTCATACCCTAATTTAGCGGCTCGTAAATTTGATTATGAAGCCCTTAAATGGGAATCAGATTATTTTACTGAAAATTTCCTTAAAAAGCATTGTGGAGTAAAAGAACTTCCGGCAAAAGTTTCCGAAGCATTTGCTACGCTGGCCTGTAATGTTGACTTACAGCCTAAAGTTTTAATGCATAGAGATTTCCAATCGCAAAATATTTTGCTTTTAGAAAATGAAATGGTTGGTTTTATTGATTTTCAGGGCATGCGTCGTGGGTCGCAATATTACGATTTAGCCTCTTTGCTCTGGGATCCTTATGTGCAAATGCCTAAAGAAATGGTAGAAAGTTTCTTCAAAAAATGGTTGCGCGATTTCCCTGGCAATGCAGGGTATTCCGACGAAGAAACCTGGATTGCGTTTTTAGCGGCTTCTTTACAACGCTTAATGCAAGCTTTAGGGGCCTATTGTTTCCTTTCAAAAACTAAAGGGATAGAATCTTTTAAAAATTACATAGAACCAGGTAAAAAACAGCTTTTGCAAGTTTTGAATCTTTATAGAGAATATTCACCTTCTTCTAGTGCAGAAGCAAACAAGTATTTGTGTTCTTTCTTAGAAACTTGATGTATGCTTGAACTTTGCCCAGATTTTTGCAAAGAAAATGTCCTTGTTTTTAAAGAACAAGTGCATTTTGATATGGCTATAGGTCTTTTATTTGATTCTTTGGTTAATGGGAAAATACCTTTTGAACCATTAGCTGCTTGGAATGAAATGCAAACAAGAACAAAACAAGGGATTTACATGGGAAATGGTTTACTTTTGCCTCATGCAAGAGTTGAAAACATTTCAAATCCACTTCTTGCTTTTGGAATTTCAGCGAATGGTTTTTTGCCAGAAACATTGTCTAGTTCAGAAAAAGCTACAATGATTTGTATGGTGCTTTCGCCTGTAACATCACCGCTTGCACATACAAAAGTTATCGCCAAAATGGCTTCAAAAGTACTTGACCCTCATTGGGTTTCAAAAGTATTAGCTTGTGAAAATGCAGAACGTTTATACGCAGAACTAATTTAATTCCCTTTTTTTAACTTTTGAGACTCTTTCAGGATAACTCCATTTAAAAGTAGAATTGCTATTAAGTTCGGGAATGCCATCAAACCATTGAAAATATCAGCAATGGTCCAAACCGCTTGAACCGTTAAATATGGTCCAAAAAATACAGCGAGAATATAAAAACACCGGAAAATGATTTGAGCTTTAGGTTTTTTGGCTCCTAAAATGTATTCAAGGCATTTTTCTGAATAATAGTTCCAACCAAGAATTGTTGTAAATGCAAAAATAGCAAGGCTAAATGAAAGCAGAGTTTCTGATATGATGCTAGCAAAAGGTAGGCCTTTATTGAATGCAAATAATGTAACGGCGGCTCCTTCTAACCCAGGTTCAAGCCAAGCTCCTGTCGTTATTACAGCAAGTCCGGTCATAGAACAAACAATGATTGTATCGATAAATGTTCCGGTCATGCAAACAAGCCCTTGACGTGCCGGGTTGTTTGTTTTCGCAGCAGCCGCAGCAATTGGGGCAGAACCAAGGCCGGCTTCATTTGAAAAAATACCTCTGGCAATACCTTTTTGCATAGCAATCATAAGAGTGCCAATGGCTCCTCCTTGTAAAGCGCCGCCACTAAAGGCACTTTCTAAAATTAATTGGCAAGCTGGGAAAATTTTTTCTGCATTATAAATAAGCATAAAAAGGCAAATTCCAACATAACTTATAACCATAAAAGGCACAATAATCGTTGCTACTTTAGCAATTCGACGAAGTCCGCCAATTAAAACTAAAGCCACAAGAATTGTTATGATTGCTCCAGATATAACGGTAGTGTAGGTAAAGTTATGATTTTCTATAGAAAAAAATGTATCACTTGGAATAAGAACATTCATTGCCGTTGAAATACTATTAACTTGCGTTAAAGTGCCTATACCAAACAAACCGGCGCAAACGCCAAAAACAGCAAAAAGATAAGCCAACCATTTAAAATTCTTGTTATAAATTTCCTTTAATCCTGTTTCTATGTAATAAAAGGGACCACCAAGAACGCGCCCATTAGGGAGAATTTTTCGGTATTTTACAGCAAGAAGACCTTCGGCATATTTAGTAGCCATTCCAAGAAACGCGGCAAAAACCATCCAAAAAAGCGCACCTGGGCCACCAAGACATATTGCAGTTGCAACGCCTACAATATTTCCAGTTCCAATAGTTGCTGAAAGAGCTGTGCAAAGAGCGCCAAAGCTTGAAATTTCTCCAGGCCCTCCTTTTTCATCGTGAAAAAGAAAGTAAAAAGCTTTTTTTAATTGAAAAATTTGGAAAAATTTCAGGCGGAATGTTAAAAAAAATCCAACAAAAAGAATACCGATAATGAGTGGACCACTCCAAATAACATCATTAAAAGTTTGAAGAATTGAACCAAAGCTCATAGAATTCCTTTTGTTAGAAACTTTAAAAAGAATAAATTTCTTGGAAATTTATAAAAATTACTAGGAAAAATGATGAAAATCACAAAAATAAATTCTTGTAACTTGTTTATTTTCAATGACTTACGAACATTTTGACATAAATTTAGTATATTGATAATGATGCGTAGAGTTTTTCTTTTCTTTCTCTCTTTTTGTTTCTTTTTTTCGCCGGTTTTTTCGGCGATTGACACTATTGCTGTCGATGTAGGGATTTCTGTTTTCAAAACAATGCCTTTAGGGGTTGTTCCATTTGCAGAAAAATCAGGCAAAATTGAATGGGGAGAAGCCCCGCCGCACCAAATTTTAGAAAGCGATGCTAATCTTTCTGGCCGTTTTGAGGTGATTTCTTCTCCAAAATTTGATTTAGTAACTTTTAGTCGTGCTCGGGCAAAATTTTATGTTACAGGTTCTGCAGAACTTTTAGCAAATGGTAAAGTGAAACTTTCATGTTACCTTTATGCATCTCAAACCAAGCAACTCGTTTTTGGTGAAAATTACGAAATTGCGGTGCAAAATGTTCGTGAAGCAATGCATTTATTCTTTGATCAAGTGGTTTTTGAGTTGTGGGGGGAACGTGGAGTTGCTTCTACAAAACTTGCATGGGTGCGTAAAATTGATGGCGTAAAACAAGTTATTTATGCTGATTACGACGGCTATAGACGTAGACAAGCCACAAATGATTCCGCTTTAAGCATGATGCCAGTATGGGCTTTAGGGAACAATAAATTGATTTTTGTAAGTTTCCGCAACGAAAAGCCTCAGCTACATGTAAAAGATTTAGACACTAAACGCGTTCGTCGAATTTATACTGAACACAAGCAATCTTTCAGCCCTGCTGTTAATCCGATTAGTGGTGAAATTCTTTTCTCTGTAATTCGTGATGGAAAAACTGACCTTTATTTAGGCGATGCCGAAGGCAAAAAAAGTCGTAGAATCTCTTACTTGAAATCTTCTCAGACAAGCCCTGCTTGGAGCCCGCGCGCAACAGAAATCCTTTTTACAAGTGATAGAGGTGGTGGTCCACAAATTTATGTCATGGGCCGTGATGGTAGCGATGTTCGCCGTGTGACTTTTATGGGCCGTTATAACGAAAAGGCTGCTTGGTCGCCGACAGGAGACAGAATTGTTTACACCTCAATGGACAATGGTAAAATGAATATTTATACCTGTGCATTCGATGGCTCAGATATTGTACAACTTACTTCAAATGCTGGCAATAACGAACACCCAACCTGGTCTCCAGATGGTAACTTAATAGCTTTTGCTAGCGATAGAAGCGGTACTTACCAAATTTATATTATGCGCCGTGATGGCTCAAATGTAACGCAAATCACAAAACAAGGGGAAAATACTTCGCCGACATGGTCTTGGTACGATTCTCCGCCACCCACTTCTAAAAAGGAAGGTAAAAAATGAAAACCTTAAATTGGCTTTTGACGGGAGCTCTTGCTTTCGCTATTTTCTCCGCTTGTTCAAATCCTCCTCCTCCGGAAACGGACCCAGCACCTAAAGCTAAAAAGAGTGCTATCCGTGTTCAAGAAGGAATGTCTAAAGAAGATTCTTTAGCTGCTGCAGAACGCGCTCGTTTAGAAGCCGAACGTCTTGCTGCTGAAAAACTCGAAGCTGACCGTGCTCGTTTAGAAGAAATGATTAACCGCCTTATGTCAGACGATGTTTACTTTGAATTTGATCGTTTTGAATTGACTGAAAAAGCAAAAGAACTTCTTGCTCAAGTCGGTGATATGCTTAAGGCAGAAGAACGCTTTGTTGTTACCGTTGAAGGACATACTGATGCAAGAGGCACCGAAGATTACAACATGACTCTTGGCGGTAAACGCGCTATGAAGGTTAAAGAATTCCTCGTTGCTTATGGCATTTCTTCTGACAGAATGGAAACCGTTAGCTATGGAAAAGAAAAACCAAAAGTAGAAGGCGCTTCTGAAGACGCTTATTCTCAAAACCGCCGTGCTAATTTCCGCGTAAAAATTAAGTAATTCTTTTTTGAGGTCTCTCTATGAAACGATTGCTTTTGATTCCGTTGCTCCTGTTTTTTGTAACAGGTTGCTCGCATATCACAATGCTTCGTACCGAAGAAATTCAAGAAATCAATGATGACGTTCGTGCTGATTTGAAAAAAGATCTTCGGCAGACGAATTTACGGTTGGATTCTTTGCGAAAGGCTAATAGTCTTTTAGAAGAAAAACTTTCGGCTCAAGAGCAATTGTTGAACCGTATGAAAGCAGACCTTTCCATTTTGGCAACTCGTATGGCCGATGAATCGGTTCGTAATGATACGCGTCAAGAAGAAATTTCTTATCGTTTAGATTTACTCCTTGGAAAATCCGATAAGATTCTTGCTAAAAAAGTGGTGGTGAGTGGTGCGCCGCAAGCCCCGATTTCACTTGATAGCATTGAACGACAAGCCAATTTGCTTCTTGAAATGGAAACAATGTTTAATACAGCAAGAGCAGACTTTTTACGAGGCGAATACAAAATTGCTTTTGATGGCTTTAAACAAGTTTTTGAACAAATGAAAACAGGTGAAATGGCCGAAGAATCTTTGTACTGGATGGCTCTTTGCTTAACAGAAGCTGGTCAGATAGATAAAGCAAAAGTGATTCTGAACCGTTTGAATACCGATTTCCCAGATGGTGCAAAAACTTGTATTACGCTATTTAAATTAGCAGGAATCGCAGCAAGTGAAAATGATATTGCTTCTCAAAAGCAATATCTGCAAACTTTGCTTGAAAAGAAACAATGCATGGAAACAAATGAATTTTTACAAGGTGCTGAAATGTTAGAAGAAATTCTAAATGCAGAAACAACAACACCAGTACCTGTAGATTCTTTAGTGGCAAAGGATTCTACTGCAAAAGCCGAAGTCCAGACACCAGAAGTTCCTGCAACTCCAGCCTCACCAGCAACTGTTTCCGAAGAAAAACCTGCTGAAATGCAATCTGTTGCAGAAACAAAAACAGAAGAACCTGCAAAAGAAACTCCTGTAAATACAGAAGCAGTAAAAGAAGAAAAGAAATAATTTTAATTTAAAATAAGCATAGGAACCCAACGGTGGTAAAAACTTGAAACAAAACCTGGTGTATTTGCCATCATTGGTCGATGATCTCCACGAACAATAAACCTTGTTCGTGGAAATTTTTTTGCTAAACTAGCTATTGTTTTTAGAGATACACTTTGCCTTGAATAATATGCACACTCAGCTTCATTCAAATTAAAATCTTTGCAGAAATCAGATTCTTTTTCTTCTGGTGATAATGAATACGGGTAGTGCGCGTCAAGCGTTGTCCAATAAATGAAATGCTTTTTGCTAGAATCTGAAAGAATTTCAGCAATAAACGCCGCTGTTGATGTATCGCAAATTCCGGGGTAACCATATTTACAAGATTTTAAACCTCTTTTAAAAAGTTCTGTTCTAAACAAAAGAGAATCAAACCCCAAAGCAGGGTAGTTTGTTTTCCTTTCATAAAAATCGCCATCGTAGCCATGCAAATACCAGGTTTCATAGTGAGCATTTTGATAAAGTTTAGGCAAAGTAAAATCACTAGCCATTCCTTGCGGCATATTGAAATCTTCCCATTCAGCCCCTTGTGTGTAAGCCACATTTCTTAAATACAAACCTTTAAAACTTTGAGGAATATCATCAAAAAAACTAAATGATTTTTTTAGCAAATCAATATCTTTTGGCACTCCCCAAGATTCAACAAGAACCATAACTACAGAAGTGTAAGAAGAGTCTATTTGTAATGAATTTGAATGGGTGAAAATTTGGTATCTTGATAAGATTTCATTGCTGAGAATGATGTCCTTGCTTTTTGTTGTATATGTTGTGTTTGTTCTAAATTTTTGCATGAAAGTTTTTATAGGGGTGTTTAGTATAGTTTCTCGTTGTTGAAGTGAATTTATTACGATGTTTATAATTAGCAATGTTGTAAAAATTCCCAAAAGCGTAAAACTTTCATAAAGTTTAAGATTTTTTGAAAATAATATTTTCTTTGAAAAGTGATAAATTATTCCAAAATGTAAAATAGGGATGGTTATAAGTAGGAAGGCACTCCAAACAAAGTGAAATGCGATACTAAATAATTCTTTAAAAGAAATGGAATAACCAAAATAAAAAACATTTAACCAATCAGAGCAAATAACAACAATTAGAAAAAAAATAAAAAATATGTTTTTTTTTCGACTAGAAAAATATTGGCTAAAAATAAGAATGGAAAAGAAAGAAAAAAAAGTGATAAGATTATGCAAATTTTTATCTAAAAATAATATTTTAATCTGATCTAAATTATTTTCATAAATTAACGAAAATAAAAATAAAATAATCGACCATGAAAAAAAACAAAGTTTGTTCTTGGGCGATTTTAATAAACTTAATAAAATGAAAATATCTACACAAAAGAATCCATGTAAAAATGGTATACTAAGAAAATTACATGCTAAATAAGGTAAAAATGTCGCAATGATAGCAATAAGAAAATAAGGAAATAGCTTACTAAACATTTTAAAAAAAGTCCTTGGAAAAACCAAGGACTTAAAATTGATTATGAATTTAATTATTTACCGATTTGACCAAAGTTAGGAGTCAAAGCTAAGCAGTCATCATTAGCAACAGTGGCTGAAAATGAAAGACTGGCTGCTTCGGAACTCGTTGCTACGGATGGGGAAACATCTAACGTCCAATTTACACCAGCACCACAATCGTTAAGTTTAACATTGTTTGCAGCAGTCCATGCACCCGCCACTGCTGCTTCTGAAGTTCCTTCGTCGCCTGAGATTGATGCACCTACGTAAGTGAAGTTTGTGGTTTTTCCAGCTGCATCACCTGGTGCTTTATAACCAATTACAGTCCAAGAACCAGCTGCATTTCTTTCAGAGAAGAAAGCTTCTTGAAGTTTTACGTAGGATGTAAAAGGAAAAACTATAAAGAAGATGTTGACTATTTTAACATTATATATTAAATTAGTCAAAAGAGGTTTACAAATGAAATTAGCAAATTACTATAGAAGAACAGTGGAAAAAACTTTGGAAAGGATG
>JAGBSH010000027.1 GCA_017631885.1 Fibrobacteraceae bacterium | reverse complement strand
GGCACTAGAACCTTTTGGCGAAAATAATGGTGGCGGCGTAGCTACTCCCAAAACAGCAAGTGAAATGAAAACAGAAGATTTTGCTGAATTAGTAGGCGAAGATTTTGTCTATGATTCTGGCTTAAATGACGGTTATCCTGTTTTAAGTTGGGAAGTGGAGTAGGGTATGAAAAATTATAATCGCTATAAGATTATGACAAAGAATGCTGATTGGCGTGGCATTTGCGAAATGAATAATGTCAATTTTGATTCTTTTGGAACAAAGAAAGAATTAAAATGTTTGGCTAATTATCTTGGTGAAAATGAAGTAGTTTTTGCTCTTGTTTCAGGAATTATGCGACAGACAGAAACTTCTAATAAATTAGATGCAGGACTTAATACTTGGCTTGTAGTTTTAACTTCTGAAAGATTTCTTTTTTTGGATGCAGCTTTATTGTCGTCATCCATTGATTCGCAAAGTGTTAGACTTGATAAAGTTCAAGCTATTTCTGCATCGCAAGGACTTCTTTTAGGAAAAATTTCTATTGATCTAGGTAGTCGCATAATTGTAGTAGATAATTGTTTAAAAGAAGGGGTTAAGGTAATGGCGGATTTAGCCAATAGATGGTTGGTTGCAAAAGAGCAAGGCTTTGTTCCGATTGTAGATGATTTAGAACAAGAAAATGAAAAAGAAACAAGGGATTTTGTTAAGCCAGTTGCAGTAGAGAAATCGAAGGTTAATAGAACAGCGGCAACATTAGTTACAGGATTATTAGGATGGTTGGGTTTAAATGATCTTATATGGGGATTATGGGGGTGTGCTGCAATAAAATTCATTTTAAATGTGATATCTAGTAAATTGAGTGATAGTCATGATATTCTTTCAGCATTTATTTTAGTTGTGTTGTGTGTATGGGTGATAATAGATTTATTTCGTATATATGAAGGTTCTTATTTTAAAGAAAAAATACCAACATCGCCTGTTTTGACAAGTTTTTTTGCTTTGATATATCTGGTAATAGCTATTTTAAGTGTTATAGTGGTAGGAATAGATTTTTTTGATGATAAGAAAAAAGATACAGGTAAATTGGCTAGTATTCGAGAAATTGTAGAAACATATAATCAGAATGGAATAGCTGCAGAAAAGGCTTTTGATGGAACTAGATTTTCAATTGTGGGAGCGATTCGTTCAATTGAAAAAGATTTATTTGGAGACTATGTTGTTAAGTTTAAAGGTCTTGGTGCTTTGAATCTTTTAAATATCGATAATAAAATTGTTGAAATAGAACTTTATTTTCCAGAAAATCAAGCAGATAAACTTCTAGAAGTTCGAAAAGGCAATATCATTGTGGCTAATTGTATTGGTCGTGGAGAGGCGCTTGGAATATATTCTGCAGACAAATGTAAATTATTGAAAGTTCAACGAAAAGAAAAATAAAGTTGTGGGAGTATTATACAATGTCATTTACTAATGTAGTTACAATTATAGAATGGAATGATAAAAAGGGGTTTGGTTTTGCTAAAGGGAACGGCGTGAAATACTTTGTTCATATTTCGGTTTTAGGAAAGCCAGTGCGAAATCCCAAAGTAGGTGATACGATTTTAGTGTACAAATTTGGAAAAAATGAAAAGGGTGCTAGAATAGAAAAGGGGTGTCTTGAAGGAGTCCCTTTAAAAACAAATCAAAATTTGCAAGGGAAATCTAATTTCGGGAAAAAGAAAATTTCGTATCGTCAGTATAAAATTTGTGCATGCATATTTTTGGCTATTTTAACAATTTTTTTCTTTTGTTTTAATAAAAGTTTTTTAGACTCTTCAGAAAAGGTTTCTTCTGTAGGTTTTTCTTATAATCATTCTACAAAACAATTGATATCAAAAGATGAAGTGGCTCAATATATTTGTGATAATGAAAGTTTACCTTCAAATTATGTAAATAAAGCGGAGGGACGTCGACTTTATGAAAGTAAAACTGGCCGAAGTTTTAACAAGTGGAATTTTAATCCTTGGATTACTTTAGGAGTGATGATTGGCGGAGATGTTTTTGAAAATAAAGAACAAAATTTACCCGTTGGTATTTATTGGGAAGCAGATGTTGACTATTTCGGAGAAAATCGTGGAATGAAACGATTAGTTTATTCAAAAGGTTGCCAGATTTATTACACAAACAACCATTATAAAACTTTTGAAAAATTAAATATTAAAGCTAATCCATAAAGTATAAAATATAGTTAGAGTCTTATTAGATTCCAAAGGGTATAGTAGAAACATCACCTTGCTTTCACAAAGGCAAATATTACATTGAACTTTTTTATTTAGCATACAATTTATTCTCCAAGGAATAAAACAAATTCTTTTTGGGAAAAATTTTCCCACAAACAATTTCGCCCTCATTTTGCGCAAAGAGCTTAAAGAGTTTTTATTCATCTTGCTTTTTTGGGGTATGAGTCCACATCAAAAATGAATCCGCGCATCTCGCCATTCTGTGTTATTACATAGTGTGTATTTCACAAACATAGTCCAAAATTTGAGCCATATTTGCTTTGATGTACGAAATAGGCTTAATTTTTTTATAGAAGTTATTATTTAAACGCCTTATGAGAGGAATAAATATAGTGAGATAGGCTTATGGGAAAATAGCTAATACTATTTATTTTTTTATGAGATTATGAAATTTAAAGTTTCTAATATATATTATCCAATAAATGCCTGATTTTAGTAGATTTTTATTTTTTGATTTAGAGTACAATCCTAAACTGCAGAAAGTTCGGGAGTATGGTTATATTCTGGGTGAAGAACAGGTTCGGGATAAAGACCCTGCTAAATTGGAAACTGCTTCTGATAAGGCGTCATTTATTGTAGGGCATAATGTACTTCGACATGATGCTCCTATTCTCAAACAGTATTTTTCCATTGATTTTCCGAGCATTAAGGTTCTTGATACTTTAATGTTGTCCTCCCTTCTTTTTCCGCAGAAACCTTATCATAAACTACGTAAGGAATATTTGCAGAATGAGGAGGAACCTTCAAATCCTCTGAAGGATGCTGAACTTTGTAGGAATCTTCTAGAGGATTGCATCAAAAAATGGGAAGAATATCCATGGCAATTGCGCTATTTACTGTTTCAATTTTTAAAGAAGGAACCGGGTTTTTCTCCTTTTTTCCAGCTAGCTGTTGTTCCAACGTCTGACGAAATTCGTTCCAAGTGGTCAGAGGTTCAGAAGTGGTTTTGTTTACAATACGACAAATCCATTTGTCTTCATCAGAATTTTGAAAACGAATGGTCCACTTATCGTGCAGAATGGTGCTTTCTTTTAACTCTTTTTTATGAAGAAGGCCCTAGTGATTTTGTGCCTCATTGGGTTCGTTATCAGTATCCACATCTTGAAAGCATTTTGCATCGCCACCGCCTTATTCCTTGTGGAAAATCTAAGTGTTCTTATTGCACTGAACAATTGAATTCAACAAAGCAGTTACAGAAATGGTTTGGCTTTCCGGGTTTTCGTTCGTTTAGCGAAGAAGAAACGATACCATTGCAACAGCAGGTTGTGGAATCGGCTATGCGAGGAGAATCTCTTTTGGCTGTGTTCCCTACTGGTGGTGGAAAATCAATGACTTTTCAGTTGCCAGCTCTGATTGCAGGTAGTCAGATAGGTGCCTTGACTGTAGTGATTTCTCCTATTGTTGCCTTGATGAAGGATCAGGTGGATGTGCTAACGAAGCGCTTTGGAATAGATCGAGCCACATTCATTAATTCAGATATTTCTCCGTTAGAGCGCAAAAATGCTTTTCGTGCTATTTTTGAAAATGAAAAAGACATTCTTTATATTTCTCCTGAAGCACTTCGTTCCAATACCATATTCAAATTATTGAAATACCGCCGCATTAATCGGTTTGTCATTGATGAGGCTCATTGTTTTAGCTCTTGGGGACAGGATTTTCGTGTGGATTATCTTTACCTTGCTGATTTTATCAAGGAACTTGAAGAAGCAAAGAAATTGGAAACACACATACCAATAAGCTGTTTTACAGCAACTGCCAAACAGGATGTTGTCAATGATATTTGCGGTTACTTTAAAAAAAGAATGAATCTTGATTTGGTAAAACTCGTTAGTACTGCGGTGCGTACAAATCTTGAATACTCTGTAATTTCAGCCTCTAAAGATAAACACGAACGTAGTAAAGAATTGATTGACTTGTTAAAACAATATAATGGACCTAAAATTATTTATGCTTCTACCGTCAAAGCTACGGAACGATTGGCAGAAGGATTACATGAATATGGTTTTAAAAGTGGTTGCTATCATGGACAGATGGAATCTGATAAAAAAATGGAAGTACAAGAGGAATTCCAAAAAAATGATGGCAAAATTGATACGATGGTGGCAACTACCGCATTTGGAATGGGAGTTGACAAGGATAATGTTGAACTTGTTGCTCATTACGAAATTTCTAGTTCCCTTGAAAATTATGTGCAGGAAGCAGGTCGAGCAGGTCGTAATCCTGATATGCAAGCGTATTGTGTTGCATTGTATAACTCAAAAGATTTAGATACTAACTTTCAAATTTTACAACAAAACAAATTAGCCGAGAAGGAAATTGGCGAAGTTTGGCGGGTTTTAAGAAAACAAAGTGAAAAACGTGAACGAATTGTGATGTCGGCTCTTGAAATAGCAGATAAATGCGGTTGGACCGAACAAACCGAAAATATCGGTCAGCTTGGAACAAAGGTGAAACATGCCATTATGCTATTAGAAGATCAAGGATTTCTAAAACGAAACCGAAATCAGACGCAAGTTTTTGGTTCTTCTATTACAATAGAATCTGTTTCCCAGGTGCGTAGCGTTCTTGATTCTCCAAATATTGATAAGTTAAATACGATAGAGAACATTGCATATAGAATAATGCGGCACATTATTACTAAAAGGAGAACAAAGAACCCTGAATGTGCTTTGGATGATATTACGGTTAATTTGGGTATTGAACGCAAAGATGCTAACGAAGCCCTTCGATTATTACGTAGTAAGCACCTTCTAGATCAACATAATGACTGGAGTGCTAAAATACAGCGATTAGGTACATTTAACAGCAAGCGTATGTTGGCTCGAGCAAAAGATTTGCAAGAAGTCCTGTTAAAGAACTGTGAAGGGCATAGTGTGGATGAAAATTTTTTATTGAATCTCACAAAAGTCAATGCTGCTAGAGGAATCACAGAATCGGGAACTGAATCTAGAAAATGCTTGCAGATTATGCGAGGAATATTGCGTTATTGGGCTCATGAAAGCATTGCCGAAATTCACCTTATTGAAGCGGGGCATCAACTATACCGAATTGAATTTCTTAAGGAACCTGAATTAGTCCGAAAAAATCTACAAAGTAATTGGGAATGCTTTGAAAAAATTATTGATACTTTACTTGTCTTACAAAAGGAACAATCCTTCCAAAAAGAAGAATCAAATAAGAATGGTGAATTAGCCGATGATTTTATTTGGTTTTCCATAGATAATCTTATTTTAAGAATTTATGGAGAGAAGGATATTGAAGATCTTGCTAGACAAGCGCAGTTTGAATTTGCATTACTTTTCCTGCATTTGATCGGTGCGATTCATTTAGAAAATGGTTTGATGGTATTTTATACTGGACTTGTTTTAGATATAAGTCAAGAAAATAGTTCTAGGGTGTTTCGTGAAAGTGATTTTAAAAAATTACATGATTTCTACGAAAATAAAGCTGAGGCTATTCATATTGTAGGTAAATATGCCGAAACCATGCTGTATAATAAGCAGGCTGCGCAGGATCTGTTAAATGATTACTTTACATTAGATATACAGAGTTTTCGACAGAAATACGTGATGACTCCTGAAGAAAGGGGAGCCGTCTCTATCAATCTTCGAGAACGTATTGGGGCTGTAAATAAAGAACAAAAAGCCATTATAAAAAGTAGCGCACGACACATTTTAGTTGGGGCTGGTCCAGGTTCTGGAAAAACGCACATGTTAGTACATAAGGCTGCTTCATTGTTGTGGCTAGAAGAAACGCAACCTAATTCGTTGCTTGTGTTGACATTTACTCGTTCGGCGTGCCGTGAAATTCGTAAACGCCTAAATGCTTTAGCCTTAGGTCTTGCTCACGGAGTTACTATCACGACGTTTCATGCTCTTGCCTTTTCAATTCTCGGAATACAAGGTTCTAAAAAAGATTTTAAGCGAAGGGGAAAAGAAAACAATAGCGAAGATATTATTGATAAAGCCGCAGAAGTCATTATGTCTGGCGAAGATGTAGGCATAGGAGCGCCTGGTGTTGTTCTCGTTGATGAGTTTCAGGATCTTTCTAGTTCAGAATATAAGATGCTCAAGGCTATATACAATTATGGAGATAAGCCACCAAGGATTATTGCGGTGGGCGATGATGATCAAAGTATTTTTGAATTCCGAGGGAGTTCTTCAGAATATTTCAGAAAATTTGCTACGGAATTTCCAAATACGAAGGAATTTTATCTCACTAACAATTACCGTTCTGCGGCAAAAATTGTGCGTGGGAATGAAGAGATTTTGAGTTACTTGGATTATCGGGTAAAAAGTGGTAAACGACAGACGGTCATCAATCTTGATAGAGGTGAACTTGATTTTTACGAAGAACATGATGTGTCAAGAGGTGCTTTTGCTGCGGCTCAAATATTGTTGGACAAAAAAAAGGATGTGAAGGAATCTGCTTGCATTTTAAGTCCAAAAAATGCAGAATCTTTCCTTGCAGCTGCGAAGCTAGAAGAACTAGGAGAGAACTGCCGCATTATAAAAGGATTGGATAAGGAAAAATGTTCTGTTGAATCCATTCGAGAAATTATTGGCTTCAAGCAAATTGTTGAAACGGATCAGGAAATTGTTAAAAGACCATGGACTATAGAACAGTTCAAACAGATGGCAGAACGATATAAGGAACAGCATAGAGAGGAAAGTTCTTTCAAATTTTTAGATTCCGTTGTAAGTGATTTCGTAGATTGTGAAGACGAAGTTACTTTAGGTGGATTTGTGCAATATTTGAACGATAAAAAACAACAAATAAATGTTGGCACGATGCATAGTTCTAAAGGACTTGAATGGGATCATGTTGTTTTAAATCTTGGAAATTGGAAACCGGAAACTCAAGAACAACTCCGTTTGCTCTATGTTGCAGCCACTCGTGCAAAAAAAACATTGACTGTGTTAGGAGTAGAAACCAATCTTCCAAAATCTTGGATAAAAAATTTTGCGAAAAAAGGTCGGTTAAGGGAATGTAGTATTCCCAAAAAGATCCATATTGAAACGGGACTTGGTGATTTGAAGTTAGGGCATATTCTTATTAATGATAAGAACAAGAATAGAACAAGATATTTGCAACAAAAATTTGAAAAACTTCCACTAGGTACTGTGATTGAAATAGGTTTTAATCAGGAGTTTCAATCATATAATACAAAATACAATGGACGACTCATTGCAGCATTTTCTAATAATTTTGTAAGTGATTATCTTGAGAATCTTCAGAAATATTCTTATAGTCCCAAAAAGGCAAAACTTCTGCAAGTTTGCCGATGGCAAGATGATTTAGAACAAGAAATTTGGGTGCCATTGCTTAGGGTAGAATTTGGGAAATAGCGGTTGATTAAACCACTTATATTTCCTCAATCGTCCATGGAAGCATGTACAGTGGCTTGAGTTGTAAAGAACCTATCTGATTCACATCATTTTGTGAGAAAAGATAGTGGTGGGATAAATTTTTTGAATACTTTTCTGTAAATCGATTGATGGATTCGTAGTTCCGTGTTGCTGAAGACTGAATCTCGAAGGGAATCACCTTATTGCCCAGTGAAAGCAGAAAGTCAATCTCGTAATAATGCGTGCTGTTTTCGCTTTGTAAATTTCGCGTATTATCGCAGGCTCCTTACCAATAGCCCACATGAATTCCTCGTAATCCATAGGATAGACGTTAATCTTGTGCTCTTCGGATGGTATGACTATTTCTTGGATATTTTTTTTGATGGATATGAGTGAACCTGTTTCAATGTAATCGTGGCGTCCATTTTGAACAAGGTATTTAACGCCTGACGCACCTTGGGCTGGAGCTGGATTTCATCAAAGATAATTGCTGATTTATGTTATCCTTTTTTCATCGGTAACAGTATAAAATCATTGAGTTCCTTGCGGACTTCTTGCCAGAAGGGCATATACTTGTCGAGCAGGGCAATGTAATCTTTGTTGTGGTGGCGGACTTTCAGGTGCAAGAGTTCGTGCAGTATCACGTAATCCAAGCAGCGGATGGGCGTATGTGCCAAATGCAGGTTGAACCAGAGTTTCCCTGCGGGGGTGCAACTGCCCCACTTGTTTTGCATGATTTTTGTTTGCCAGCCGTTGCACTTTAGGTGCGTTTTCTTTTCCCATGAGGGTAAGCGTTTTTCAATTTCGGTGACAAGCATTTCACGGAGTTTTTCGTTCACGTAATTTTCACGCTGTTGCGCGGTGCTTGCTTCGCGAACAGTCAGAATCAGATTTTGCCCGTCTATTACAAATCCATTTGCACGGTCGTGTTCTACACGCAAATAATACTGACGACCGAAAATAAAAATGGATTCGCCAGAAACATATTCGCGTTCGCTCAAGCGCGCCTGATTTGCAAATTTTTCTTGTTGGCGTTTAATCCAGGCTACCTTGGTACGTACAAAAATCTTGATGGATTCATCAGAAAGGTTGAGCGGTGCAGAAATTCGCACAGCGCCATCGGGCGGCATCACCGAGAGGTGTATGTTCTTGATATTCTTTTTTTGGACATCAAGTTTGATTCCAGATACTTGTATCCGCATCAGAACTCGCTCTGCTTGCTAATGAGTTCATAGATGCGGTCAACTTCCGCATCATCGTCCAAGACCTCGGAAAGAGCGCGCTTAATCTTGTTGATTTTCACCGGGCTGTTGCGGAAATCGGCCTGCATGCTACTCATGACGGCGTCGTAAATTCTATTCGTCATGTCCTCATCATTTCCGCAGTTATCGTAAATCGCGCGCTTCGCGGCACTTCCCTTGACAGAGGTTGGATAATCTTCACTTGCGGCCGATGAATTCACCTTCTTGGCAAGTTCAATATAGCGTTCCAACAACTTCTTGTATTCAATCAGACCATTCTTGCGTTCTTCAATTAACTGGTCAAGAATTTCTGACATTTTGTTGTAGTACGCAGGGTTGACATTTATCTGGTCAACGATTTTGCGGCGGATATTGTTTTCGATTTTTTCGGCAGCGCTTTCGCGAACCTTCTTCTTGCCAGCCATCAAATCAAACTTGCAAAGTTCAATGATATCTAGCAAAGTCGTGTCGTCAAATTCAATAATCTTTGTCGAATCGCCGGCGGCAATGTAATTGTCGATAAGGTGTCGCATGTCGGGTTCGCAAGCCTTCAAATCGATAAAATCGCCACTTGCTTGCATAATCACCTGGCGCAAATTCACGTAATCATTGGTACGCTTTTCTTTTTCGTTCCATTCGACTTCGGTATAGGGCAACGACAAAATCTGCGATTTCAATTCGGCAAACGCACGCGCCAAACTGCTCGCTAACGAATAGAATCGTTCTCGCAGGCGGGCAAGTGCCTCAAATTCTTCCGGATTGTTTCGCCAACTGATATTTTCGCCACAGAAGAAATGAATATAATCCGATTCATCTTTAGGTGGCTTCACGTCTTCACAAAGCGTCTCGATTTCTTCAAGAATCTTGTTGAAATATTTTTCGGCTTCCGTCGCACGGTCCTTAATCAAGCCATCGACATCGCTGTCGTCGTAACCTTCGAATGCACCCGATGTGTATTTGTTCATACTGTCGGTCACATTGTCAAAAAGTTCCTTATAGTCGATGATGATACCGAAGGGCTTCGTCTCGTCATCTAAACGGTTCACGCGGCAAATCGCCTGGAACAAACCATGGTCCTGCATCTTTTTATCAATATACAAGTACGTGCAAGGCGGGGCATCAAAACCCGTCAAAAGCTTATCCACCACAATGAGAAGCTTCATATTGGCAGGTTCATAAACGAATTTTCGCTTGGCTTCTTTTTCAAAAGCCTCTACTTTTTTGTCAATACGTGATGTATCATCACCCTCTTCGACTCCGACCATCTTCAGGTAAATCTGGTATTTCCTGAAAGTTTCCGTGTCTTCATCAAGGCTCACCGTATCGGTACGCAGGTCGCCCGGATTCGGTGTATAAGAAGATATGATAGCGCATTTCTTAAAACCCAATGCCTGAAAAATTTCGTAGAAGCGGCAAGCAGTAAAAATGGAATCCGCGACAAGGATAGCGTTTCCGCGACCTTCCGCCAAACGAGCGTCCTTTGCAAAATCAAGGATGATATCGTTCGCAATCGCTTTCAGACGGTCGTAAGACGAATAAACTGTACGCATATTCGCCCAACGGGCTTTCAGTTTCGCTTTAGCGACAGGCGTCATGCCACGAGTTTTCAAGTCAAACCATTCATCAATCTTTTCGCGAGAACGGAGATCTTGTGGAACATCACGGCCTTCGTAACGTAAGTCAAGAATCACGTGATCGCGCACACCTTCGTCGAATTTGTATGTATGAATGTAGCTTCCGAAAACTTCCAGACTCGTCTTCTTGTCTTTCTTCAAAAGCGGTGTACCAGTAAAGCCCACGAAAATCGCCTTAGGCATCAAAGCAGTCATCGCCTTGTGCAACTTACCCGATTGCGTGCGGTGGCATTCATCCACAAAAACAACGAAATCACCTTTCACGCTAAAGTTCGGTGGCAGCGAATCCTTGATTTCTCTCAAGAACTTTTCATAATCACCGTCAGTAACTTCACCGCCACGACATCCGAACTTGTGAACCAGCGAACAAATGATAGAACCTTCGGTAGAATTCAAACGGTCCAACAAATCGCGACCGCTCTTGGTGCGAATAATCTTTTCTTCCACACCCTTGAACAACTGTTCTATCTGGTCATCTAGTTCGTCGCGGTCAGTGACAATCAAAATCCTACGGCTCGGATTGTTCAGCAGCAGGCGCTTGGCAAGCCAGACCATCGTGAGAGATTTTCCAGAACCCTGCGTGTGCCAGACAATGCCGCCCTTCTTTTGCTCGGTAATCCTGTTGTACGTGCGGTGAATCGCATAATACTGATTGTAGCGGCAGACCTTCTTTACACCATTATCAAAAATGATAAAGTTGTGAATCAGGTCAAGAAAACGGACCTTGTTGAACAGCGAATAAAGACTTTCAAAAAGAATGCCGTCAAACGACGAACTCTTATCATCGATAATCAAATCGTTGTCGTCCAGTTCCTGCAAGCGTTCGCGGAACGCCTCTTGCTTCCAGGTCAAATACTTCTTCTCTGGCGTGGCGATAGTCCCGTAGCGGACACCTTCGCTTTCGTTTGCCGCCAAGCAATATTGAATCGTGGTAAAGAACGATTCAATAAATTCCGGCTTTTGGTTGGTCAGGTTTTGGCGAATGCCGTCGGCAACGGAAACAGAACTTTTTTTGAGTTCAATAACAGCAACAGCAATGCCGTTTATATAAACAACAAGGTCTGGGCGCTTGGAACCGAAAGAACTACTAACGGTCACCTCTTCGGCAATGGCAAAATGGTTGTTGGTCGGATTTTCAAAATCAATGTAATAGACGCTGACATTTTCGCCATCCGCATCAGAAACAGGGTGCGAATACTTCAGCAAATTGTAAACTGTCTTGTTTGCAGAATATAAACCCTGCTGCAAGTCGCCCGACGCATGTTGCAAATCGGCGATGGCTTTGCGTGCAACCATTTCCGAATAGTGCTGCTTATCCACCAAAAACGCAAACAAGTCATCATCGCGAATATTCTTGTTCGCTACCTCACACAGATTGCCCAGATAATCGTAATGCAATTCTTCTTTGAAGAACTTGATTACTTTCGCCTGCGTCTTGCGTTCGGGAATGTTGATATTCGGTTCGGGCATTGCAGATCCTTGAACGAGTTCTGTATAAATATAATCTTATCATTTAATCAGAGACGTTCAAAAAAAGCAAGAATTCCTTCCACAACCTCATTTATGGGTACAGCCAGCCAGTTTTTGCCCGATTCATCCATCTGCTTCAAATAGTTTTTATTGGAAAATATCCGCCGGATTCGGTTCAGTACGTCTTGCCCACTATTTTCAAGCATCTGCACATCGCCAATAATATAGGCGTCTATACACCGCCTCAACTTCAGCAATTCAACATGTTGGCTTAAATAGAAAATGTCAAAAACATCCTTGAACCGGGTTGAGTTGGTCCCGAATTTCAGGAGTGAACGCAGTTTTTCAACAAGCATCTGTTCGTTTGAATTTATCAGCAAGTTAGCTCCACTCTCGTCAAATGCGATATCAAAGCAATACTCTTCTTGAGCAATATCCAGTTTATTGTGAACGCCGAAATCAATCTTGCTTTTTATCTTGAAGCCCGAATCGTCAGAAATCTCTACGTAAACGCGCTTCCCTTTGTAATCCTGCTGTTTTAGTTCCTCGATTTTTCCGGTTCGCTTAACGGAAAGGCCTTGAATCGTATTCATTTTTGCGATAAAGTCATCAATGGAATCGTCCGATAAGGAATAGCGAATGAAATCAATATCCAAGTCCTGAGTCGCCCTACGGATGTTCCCCGTTTTCGCCCGCATTACAACACCACCTTTGACGGTGATGTTCCTGTTCAGCCCACCTAAAGCAATGGACTTCAGCACAATGTCTTGGCAGACCTTCGCCCTTGCGTTCAAATCCGAAAGGCCTCTTTCTATCTCAACCTGAACAGCTTCTTGAAGATTCATCAGAAAACCTCCAGTTGTAGGGCCTGACTAATCATATTGGATTTTGGAAACTGTGGTAAATAATCCTGAATCAGCTGCGTATCCAGCTCGTAAAGAATGCGTCTGTAATTCCCCAGTATCTCTTTGTAGTAATCAAAAGGCAACTTGTTCTTGTTGCGAAGAAGTTCCAGCAGCATCCTTTCACGATTGTACATAACAATAGTTTCACCGTCGAACTCCACATTTTCTGCGCCAAGATAAAGTGTGCCGCTGTTCTCAAATTTCTGCACCACGCGCGAATCCCGGATTTGCCTTGTGCTTTTCGCGGTAGCCAAATGGTATTTTTCGGGAATTGTATCTGTCAGGTTATAATGGTAAAAAGCGGAATCCATGGTAAACACCGCTTTGGGATATTTCACCGAAACAACCACCATTGCGGATTCATATTTTTTTTCGGAGTAAACACCCTTTTCCAACTTGAAAAGCCTACCGGCAAGGATTTCCTGCTGGATTTGGTAGTCGGAACCGTACTTTTCAAGGCATTGTTTATATAGGATTGTCATCTTTTTCTCATTTTAGTAAATGTAGGTAAATTTTCTGTTTTTACATACATTTACTAAAATACATATTTTATCAAAATTTGCAAGGTATAGGGCCTCCTTTGTTTGTTATTTCTTCGCAATGGCTTTTTTTCGTTCCTGTTTCAACTTTTGGGCACTGATTTTGGGCGTAGGAAGGTTTTCTGGCATTGTTCCGCCAAGTTCCGCAATCGTCTGGCGAACCTTCTTGCCTACGGCATAATGGGTTTCATTTGCCTGCTCCTTCCCCTTGATATTTTCACGACGGAGTTTGTCGTCAGTCTGGGTGATGCGGAACAGGTTCGCCGCAAGTTCGGTGGCCCCCATGTGGTCCAAGATCTGTTCGTTTTTCTTGAGCCCCTTGCGCTTGTGAATATCCTTCATTCCCAAGCCGTTATAGAGTCCCTGGTAACCACGATTCTGAAACACGGCGTAATCCACAGGCGTTTCAACACCGGCCGCCTTTGCAGAACTGGTAAGGAATTTGTTGCGAATGGTCACCTCGTCACGAATGGCCAAGCGCTTTTCTTCTTCCGAAAGCTGAGTCGCCGCATCCGAAATTTCCTTCTGCCGGGTTTTGACGGCAAAATATGTTTGACCAAGGGCAATCACTTCTTTGCGGGGGTCTCCGTTCATCACAATCAGGTAACAAGCGTAACGGGAAAGCTTGATATCGGCGATTTCACGCTGTGAACCAGAACCAAGATCAACCATTTTGCCGATGTCGGCAAAATGGTCCCTAATATCTAATCCGCTGGCCTCACAAGCAGTTTTTGCACGTCCAATCGACTCTTGAAAACGGCGCCATTGGGCATATTCAAGGGCTTTTTGCAACTCCCTTGCATACCAGAATTCAGTTCCATTTTCGTCAGTGCGCTTGATATTCTCAAACGTCTGCTGAGAATAAGTGATAATTTCTTTTTTAGCCATAGGGCCTCCTGCGTTTATTGTTTTTACTAGGAACGCCCTTGCAATACGGCAAAGCCAAATAAAGCAAAAGCGCATCATTCCTTTCTAGGGAATGACGCGCTGGGATGTAATGTACCTAATATCGCAAAAGTTGGCAAGGGGCTTAAGGAAATTTTACATTTCCAACCATCTCGTTCATATCATCCTTACACTAACCTAATTTTTCCGGTGAGGAGTTGTTGCATCATGCCGGTTTTGAGGGTGCGGTATTTTGCGAGTTCGATTTTCACCTACAATTACTCATCGGCTTTTTTTCTACTTGTTTTCTTTCCTCGGACGACTCCAATTGCAATAACGATGCGTTAATCTTGCATTCTCTGGAATTGTTTTTCCGCCAAGCCAATATTGTTCAATATGATCAACGGCAGAATCGTCAAGTTCAACAATGTGTTGACCGCAAATAGCACATGTTGGATTAACATCGTACAGACTTTTCTTAAACGCTCTTGAAAAACATCTTGTATCTGGCTTGTCATTTCCTATAACACCATTTAAAACATAATTCCATTTTACGAATCGTTTTTCTACCGCCTGCTTGCTTGATGTAGAAAGTTCAATAGAATCAATAAATTCTTGATTAGACGAAAGTAAGTCTACATAGGCTTCAAATATGGCGTCACGATTCCTAGTTAATACCGTTTGGTCTATGCGAGCCATTGAATCCATTAAGACATCGTATAACGACACATTAAATTTTGAACTTTCCCATCGTCCATTTTTATTTTTATCATCACCTTTATAATAACGTTTGAATGCATTAGAACCAAGTAATGTTTGTATATTGGCAACCGCTTTTTTGAAAGCTTTTTCAAGATTACTCTTATCCAATTCATCAAGATTAATTCGTTTACGAATCGTTTCGTTTAAAAACTGACGAATGGGGGCTTTGTAATTTTGATAGCCATTGAAGTAAAATGAAGCAAAACGAAGAACTAATTCAACATCCTGCATTCGCTTATGAGGAGCGTTTAACCCGATAAGTGTTAAAAAATCCTTTTCTGAAGCTAATTTCTTTATCAAGTCATTGAATGAACCGCGATAAACGCAGTTTCTCAACTCCTGATTGTTTAAAGCAACCGATCCCGTATTCAATCTAGAGAATATTTCATATTGCAGTTCTGGATCCGAATCTGCCGTAAATGTAACTGTTCTTAAAGTATACTCATTTATTTTATCTTGGTCAGTTTCGTCTAGATCAGCATATGTCAAACCTTTTAATTTGGTCAGAACCTTTAATCCAGTAAGTTTGAACACTGAACCATCAGGAAATTTTCCGTCAATAAATGAAAATAAGGATATTAAACGTTGCTGCCCATCAATGACATTCGTTTTGCCATCTGCATTTGCCGCTAAATATATCATCGGCACTGGAATATTCATCAATACCGATTCTATCAAAAGGCTGGCCTTTTTTGCATCCCATACAAAATTTCGCTGATATGGGGGGTGGACCACCAATTTTTGCTTTGTATAGCGTTTATGCAAGCTATCCACTTGGGCATCTGCAGCATCGGCACGGATATTTCTTTGAACAGAAATATCCTGCTCTTCATCTTGCTCATCATATAAAATATCTTCTTCTTTAATCATTTTTTAACCTCTTAAAAAGAATATACGTTATTCAAATTTCTATTTATACTAACCTGATTTTTCCGGTGAGGAGTTGTTGCATCATGCCGGTTTTCAGTTTGCTTTTTTTGAAGAGATTCGTTCAATCAAAACAAATTCTCGACCGGCACATTCACCGGTATTAAATTTTCCATTTGCTTCTTTCTTGTTAAAGAAAGAACGACTAACTTTTAAATTGCAACCTTCATTTTCGTTTGATGGTTCTAACCATTCCCAGTTTTTCGTGCTTTTTTCACCACGATAAGGGTCAAAACAGTATACCCATCCGTCTTTTTCGTAGAAAATTGTGATATAATGCCAGCATGATCCACCCCAAAGGACTCTTAAGAGTCCACAAGCTTTTTTCTTTTTTTTCGACAAAAAGGAGTTTTCTTTTTTAAAATATACATCACTCCCGGACCATATCTCGGTTCTTAAAGCGAAATTGTCTTTCCTATATGAGCTTAACCAATTGGCTAAAAATTCAATGGCATATCCTGTTGTGCCACCTGATTTGGGAACATCAAGAGTATATTCATAAATTCGACGAACTACTTCTGCTGGGATTTCCTCTCGTTCGAAAAGGTAAATCAACGCATTGATGAATGAGGTTGGAACACAATCATGTTTTGTTATTTGCTCTCTAAAGTGCTTATATGTTTTTTTAGTTTTCATTTTAAGTTCTCCTAGGAACAAAACTGTTCTCTTTCATCCATGATAGGGCTTTTATCCAGCGTTCTTTGGAAATCCTTTTTTTAGATTCATTCCAATTTGTCAGTACTTCTGTGACAATTTGGTCATCGGTCGGATTTGCACCTTGATTCAAAAAGTCTTCCCAAGCACTGTAGAGCGTTGCAACGATTTCGCATTGCTCTGTTTTGGCGGTTTTGAATGTACTTATAATGCTGTCAAATACCGAGCGACATTCCGAGTAATACCGTTCAAAATATTGGCTATGACCACCTCTTTTTTCTAGAGGTATATAATGATTTCCTTTGTCTGAACGAATAAATTTAAACCATTTCTGCTTTTCTAATTGAGAGTCTACAGAATGCAACGCTCTATTGTCGTATGGTCCTGCTGCATCGCGATGATATGATGAATTGATGTCTAGTTCACACATTTTTTCTGCAAGAAACAGCATCTTTTCCATCTTTACATGACCAAATGTTGGTTCGGCACAAAGACGATGGGCAATTTCTGCAGCAAGTACGGCACGTTTAAATGCGATGGGAACAACACGATTGTTTTCAACTGATTTCGTTTCCGGTTTGGCATCGACCAACCTAATCTTTCCAGTCAGGAGCTGTTGCATCATGCCGGTTTTGAGTTTGCGGTATTTTGCGAGTTTGGTTTCTAGGGTTGCAATTTCTGCGTCCATATCGCTGAGGACGTTTGCGATGGCGGTTTGTTCGGCTTTTGAAGATGGAACAATAATTTGAACTTTCTTGATTTCATCTACAGCGACGCCTTTAATGGACGTGCCCTGCGATTCATTTGACATTCGTTTCATTACAGGAAGTAATGCGTATGCAAGAAACTTGGAGTCATTTTCTTTTGAGGGAATTAGATTGCAAAAATCTTGACTTGTGCAAACTTTTTGTTGAGACAAAGCTAGTTTGCCAACTCCAACACGGGTGATAATGAGAATCGTTCCCTGGGGGCAAATCTGCGTTGCCGAGAAATTCACGGCTTCTTGAGTAATGAATCTTGTCATTGAAATGTGTTCAATATCATCGTCATTTAAATCCGCAGATGAAATCCAAGGGATATTTCCTTTCCAAAAAGATTCATTCTTGGTGCTTGGAGTTCCTCCTCCTAAAAATAACCCTAATTCCTTTATCGGTTTCACTTCCCAATCGCTGGGTATCATTCCGAGTTCGGTCATTTTGTAGCCGCTGGATTCTTCGACTTCGCGCTTTGCGCTTCGCTCAGAATGACACGCCTTTCGTTTTTCGTCTGTAGGGCTTGAGCCCGTTCTTTCGTCTAATCCGAATCCGGGGAGGCGTTTCTTGCCGGTGAGGAGTTGTTGCATTGCGCCTTGTTTGATGTTTTTCTTTTTGGCGATGAGTTTTTCAAGGTTTGCGATTAGGGTGTCAACGTCGGAGAGGGCGTTTGCTATGCGTTGTTGTTCTTTGATTGTGGGAGGAAGAGGGATGCTATACAATTTCATTTGCTGAAGATTCAAGCCCGGTTGTCCTGTTCTAGCAGATTCGCTTGCAACCCAGTTCCAATATGATTTTGTCAATGTATTGTAGAAAACATATTTAGAATCAGCATTAAAGACATTTAACTTCATCAGGAAGCCCGCATAAATAAGCGTTCCATCATTCTTATCATAAAGATACGACTTTCCAACACTCGCACCAGTACGAGCAACAAGCAAATCATTTTTCTGAACAATATGCTTTTCCTGATAAAAAGATGGTGAAGTTATAGGAGAGGGGGAAAAACGATGAGATTCGTCATCAATATCTGTGATTCTAATGTATTTTACACCGCCACAATACACGCGAGCTTCTGCACCAACTCCATAAGAGCATTTATCGGTCAGAGAACCCAACGTTTTCACTTCCCAATCGTTCGGTATCATCCCGACTTCAGTCATTTTAAAGCCGCCTTGGATTGCCACGTCGCTATGCTCCTCGCAATGACGAGAACCTTCTTTCGTCTGAACCAAAGTCTGTTTGAATTTCGTTTCTTTCATAAAAATGCTCTTTTTTTCACTCGAATTTAATAGTCATTGTGATTCTGTGAACACCATTAGCTACGAATAAATCCGTGTGACATATCCCTGGAAACATCATTCGGCCTCTTCGTAGTAATAAGAATAGTCAATTCCTTTCATGAACATTTCGCGGTCGTTAATTTTATCCGTGAGTGCGTTTTTCAAAAGTTGCTTGATTGGAGAACTATCCGTCACACTTTGAGTCATTGTTTCTAGATACGCTTTTTTGTTAATTTTGCTCCAGTCCACGCATTTTTTTAGATTCTTTTTCAGCATAAGGTCGAGCCAGATTCTTGTTGCACGACCATTCCCTTCCCTAAAGGGATGGGCAACATTCATTTCTACATACTTGTCTGCAATTTGTTCGAATGTGTTTTCACTCATATTTTGGATGTGCTCCAATGTTTGAGGTAAAAATTCCGCAGTAGCAAATTTAAATCCATTTTTTGATATGTTCACGGTTCTAATTTTTCCTGCAAAATCGTATAATCCCCCGAATAAGTATGCGTGTATTTGTTTTAAACCGCTTATGGTTCCAACTTCGATGCTGTCCAAAAGAGAACTTTCAAAAAGGGCATACGCCTTTGTCTTGCTTTTGCCGTCTATTGTTTCGTCGCTATATGTAAACCACTGGATAAAGGTTGCAGATTTGTTGTTTGGGAAGTTCTTCGCTAATTCAATGACTTGCTCATAGTCAAGCACGTTGGATAGTCTTTTTTTTCCATCTGGAGCGGAAAGTTTGAACTGGGTAGTGATACTACCCAGTTGGTGGCCTTCTTTTTTCAGTTTTGCCTTCAAGTATTTCCAATAGTTTCGATTTTTCTCATAATCATCCTGGCTATTCAATACTCCAACAATGTCTAGTACACTAAACCACCATTTGGAATTTATTTCGTCCCATACGGCACGAACTTCACGTTCGTTAAAGAAGCGAATGGAAATTTTTTCATTAGCCATAGTCATGCCTCTACACCTCAAATCCCATTTCTTTGAGGTGGTTCTTGACTTTGGTTTCGTAGTCGGCGACGGTTGCTTCGAGGTCAGGCAGCGTGTTTTCGTAACGGTCGGCGAGTTCGGTCACGCGGGTTGCAATCTTGTGGCTGGTGGTGTCGTAGAGGCTCTTGATTCCTTCGAAAATATCAAAGCTCCACTTCTGTTTTACGAGCAGTTCCTTGATTTCTTTTTCGGTGAGTTCGGCATACTTGTTCTTGACGGATTCGTCCAGCGCCTTGTTCAGTTCCTTGACGATGCCCGCCTGATTTTTCGCGGTGGAGGCAAGTTCGGTGTATTTGGCAAGCACATCGAATTCTTCGCCAGTCGTTTTCTGCTTTTTCAGTTCCTTCAACTTGGCGGCGATTTTCTTTGTGTCCAGGTCTTCGCTTTCTTCCTTCACGTAGTCGGCCAGTACGCCGCCTTCGCCGCTGTTTTCTTCCACGAATTCTTCGAGTCTGGATTCGCTTTCGGCAACAATCTGTTCGGCTCGCTCGATTTCGGCCTGTTCCTTGGCAAAGTAAACGCGTTCGATGACGGTCTTGGGCAAGAGTTTGCCCTCCCAGCCGATTTCCTTGGGTTCTGCCTTTTTCTTGCCGTCATCCTTCTTGGATTCTTTCTTGAAGATTTTCACGATTTCGGCACCGGCCATGTAGCCGTCGTACTTGAGCACGAAAACGTCGTCGCTCATGGTCTCTTGCCAGTAGGCGAGCAGCACCTGGTAAACGTCGTAAAAGTCCACGAGTTCAATGTGGCGGAATTCGTCTATCAGCGATTCCGAAAGTTCTATGATAAACTTCTTCACATCTACCGAGCCGTCGATGTTCATCAACTTCTTGGAAGATTTCTTGAGCCATGCGTCAAAGGCATTGTCAATCTGTTCGGCGTAGGCCTTGAATTCTTCGTTGTTGAAGATTGCGCCACGGATTTCGTCTTTCTCTACCTTGAGTTGGTAATAGCCCGCACGGAATTTCTTGAAGAGTTTGTTCTTGAGGCTCGGGAAAATATCCCAGTAGCGTTTTAAGGAATCTACGTCGCTTGCTGGAATGCCGCCGTTCAGATGGGCGTCGATGGACTGCTCGTCTTCGGCGTCGCCGCTGTCGATGTAACGCGGGATGTTCAGGTTGTAACCGTTCTTGACCTTGATTTCTTCCATCGGGACAAAGCGCGCGTACTTGGGGTCGTCTTCGATGCGGTTCACGAATGTCTGCACAATCTTGTAAATGTCGCGTTCGCGCAGGCGGTTCTTGGGGCCGTCTTTCACAAAGTCGTGGCTCGCGTCAATCATGAAGATGCCGCCGCCCATCCCCTGGCGTTCGGCAGCGTCTTCCTTATCCATCACGATGATGCAGGCGGGAATGCCCGTGCCGTAGAAAAGGTTCGCGGGGAGCCCGATAATGCCCTTGATGTAGCCGCGGTCGATGATGTTTTTGCGGAGGGATTCTTCGGCGTTACCTCGGAACAGCACGCCATGGGGCAAAATTACTGCCGCCTTGCCGGTGGGCTTGAGCGATTTGAGAATGTGCAAAAGCCAAGCGTAGTCGCCGTTCTTTTCGGGCGGGCGATCGTCATAGCCGTCGAAGCGGCCAAATTCCTGCAAGCCGTCGGTCCAGTTCTTGAGAGAGAACGGAGGATTCGCGACGACAAAGTCGAAACGCTTCAGAGCGCCGTTGTCCAAATATTGCGGGTTCGAGAACGTGTTGCCCGACTTGATTTCGCCACTTGCCTTGTTGTGGAGAACCAGGTTCATTTTTGCAAGTCCTGCCGTCGTGGTTTCTTTTTCTTGGCCGTAAATGGCAATATCAAAGGGAGCCTCGTCGGCTGCGCGGATGAGGAGTGAGCCCGAACCACACGCAGGGTCGTAAATGGTGGTGTTTCTGTTTTTGACTTTCCCAAGACCGATGACTTTCGCCAAGATGCGGCTCACTTCTGCCGGGGTGTAGAACTGCCCCTTGCTCTTGCCGCTTTCGGTGGCGAAGTTACGCATTAGGTATTCGTAGGCATCGCCCAGAATGTCGTCGCCGCCCGCCTTGTTGTTGCTAAAGTTGAATTCCGGGCGTTCAAAGATAGACACGAGACCGGTCAAGGTATCGACCATGTCCTTGCCGTTACCGAACTTGGAATTGTCGAAGAACTTTGCGTTGTCGATAACGCCTGTCAAGTTGTTCGCTTCGGCGAGTTTCGCGATGGCCTTGTCCATCTTTTCGCCAATGTCCTTGTTGTTCTTGAGTGCGACGAGATCGTCAAAGCTACCGCCTGCCGGGACGTTGATATCGGCGTACTTCTGACCCTTAAACTTGTCGGTCACGTATTTCACAAAAAGGAGCGTCAGAATGTAGTCCTTGTACTGGCTCGCATCCATGCCGCCGCGTAGTTTGTCACAAGATTCCCAGAGAGAAGAGTAGAGTTCGTTCTTCTTGATAGCCATAACAAAACCTAATTTTTTCCTACAAAAAATATATATAATTAAAAATGAAAATTTTTTATTTCATCCCATGCTAACAGAATACAATATTTCAGGTCGGATAATTTTGCCAACAGGAGTAAAGCAAATTTTGCTTTCTGAAATTTTGGCTTTTGCGAAAGAAACGCTTGAAGAACGTGTGTCAGAGAATATTCTTGTGGCTTATTGCAAGCAACTTTCTTTACAATTTCAGTGCAAAGTTTGTCTTTGGAAAACAAAAGAAGAATACGGAAATTTAAATGTGTTTAATGGTGGTTCTGATTTTGATGTTATAAATGAAGAATGTTTTCTATGTATTTATGAAAATGGAATAGAAATTTTACAAGAAAAAACACCTTATTGGAACAATAGAATAGATAAAGTGCTTTTTGAGGGAAACTGATTTTTTGAGCGAGTGTTGTAAATAAAAGTTAACATTAAGAAAGTTTTAATTAATTTGTCTATAAAATTCTAATTACTAGAGTGAGAGAATTAATTTAAATTATGAATGGGTTATAGATTTTCTAGTTTTGTTATTCTAGAAGAATTTGTTTTAATTTCCTACTTCTTTACCAAAGGAATGCGAATGAAAAAAACTGCAGGCGTTTTTTCTTTTTATGGTTTGGCTTTTTCTCAAGTAGCCATTGCAACAATTATCGTTGGTTATATGGAATTGGTTTTTAGTCATGTAGGCTTTTTACCTACAGGTTCGTGGCAATTCTATGTTCTCCATTTGCTTTTCTTGTTGCCATCACTTCTCTTAATAACGCCTGCGGGTTACTTTTCTGACAAGTATCCGAAAGAACGGGTTTTGAAATGGACTGCCGTGCTTTCTTTGCCAGCTTTAGCACTTTTCGGATTAGGTGTTTATATGGCAAACCTTCCGTTAATATTTGCTGGAATTGCGTTGTTCTTTATTTTACAAGCGTTTCAAAGCCCGGCAAAAAATGGGTATATGAAAGAGTTGGTTGGAGTAAGGGATTTAGCGAAAGCGAGTGGAATTCTTATGATTGTGTTTTTCTCGGCTCTTGTATTGTCGGGAGGAACAATCGCTATTTTGTATGAATCTATGTATCCAGAAGCAAAAGACTTTGCCGCACAAATTGGAACGCTCCCACTAGTAGGTCTAGTCTTGTTTGCTCTTGAATTGTTTGGTGTATTTTGCTGCTTGCGTTTGCCATCAGTTGGTGTTTATGATGCTTCATTGAAGTTCCCATGGAATCGCTATTTTAATTTGCTTTTTACTCGTAGAAAGATGGCAAAAATCTGGGTGAATAGAGCACTTCGCCAATCAATTATTGGACTTTCAATGTTCTGGGTAATGATTTTCCTTATGGTTTTTGTTATCCAAGATTTGTTTGGTTCTGGTTCCTTGTTTAATCAAGATATTCTTGCAAATTATGCAATTATAGGAACGGCAGTAGGTCTTTTGGCTGGTATTGTTTTTGCAATGAAAATGTCCAAAAACTTTATTGAAACGGGGCTTATTCCAATGGGGACCGGTGGCGCAGCCATTCTTATTTTCCTTATCCCGTTTATTGCAAGACCTTATAATGCTATAGCTTTTGCTTTGCTTGGCTTCTGTGGTGGTATCTATATGATTCCAATGTTTGCCATGCTCCTTTACCACACCAAACCAAGGTCTGCAGGCCATGTGCTTTCTGTAAATAATGGGGTACAAAGTTTTTGTATAGTTGTCTTTGAAATATTAGCAGTATTTTCAATTTGGCTTTTTGATATTGAACGAATTAATTTGTTCTTTATTTTAGGTGTTGTTTGTTTAGCTGGTACCGTTTGGGCTTTATGGGCTTTGCCGCATACTTTACTTCGCCAATTGATGCGTTCAGCTCTTTCTATCCATTATAAATTTTTGGTTTCAGGTGTTCAAAATATTCCATGGGAAGGTCCTGTACTTTTAGTTGGAAACCACATTTCTTATATCGATTGGGCTTTAATTCAAATGGCAAGTCCTCGCCCAATGCGTTTTGTAATTACAAAGCCTGCTTTTGAAAAATGGTATGTGCGTTTATTGCGTTCGCAAATGAAAACAATTGATTTAGACATCACGAATCCAAGTAAAGCAATGCAAGAGGCAAGAGCAGCTCTCCTTCGTGGTGAAGCCGTTGTGATGTTTCCGGAAAATACAATGACACCAACGGGAAACATGAACCGTTTCCGTTTAGATTACTCTGAAGCAATTAAAGATGTTCCTCGGATTAAATTGTTGCCTTTCTATGTTCAAGGTTTGTGGGGCAGTAGTTATTCCATGGCCGATGCTGGCTTTAAAGATTTGGTTCATTCTGGAGATCGTATTGTAACAGTTGCTTTTGGAGAATTGTTGCCTTTGGATACAACTCCGGTAATGGTGAAAAGAGCTGTTCAAGAACTTTCTATTACTGCTTGGACTTCTTCTATTCGTATGCAGCGTCCTGTGGCTTCTGCTTGGATTCGTGCAGCAAAAAGAGTGGGTAGCGGTCCTTCTGTATATAGCCCAGATGGAAACCATTTGTCAGCGTATGCACTCGCGGCAGGTTCGTTTGCGTTTGCGAAAGTTTTTGAAAAATTAACAGCCGGTGAAAAGCAAATAGGTGTTCTTATACCGCCTTCTGGACCAGGAATTATTGTAAATATGGCTTGCTTAATTCGAGGCAAAACCGTTTACAATCTGAATTACACCAATACACCAGAAACTATGGATTATTGTTGTAGTGTGGCCGATGTAAAAACGATTATTACGGCAAGAGTTTTTGTAGATAAATTAAAGCAAAAAGGCGTTCCTATTGAAAGATTGTTAGACAAGTATAAAGTCTATTACATGGAAGATTTGAAAGCCAATTTGCCTAAGATTGAACTTGTGAAAAATTTCTTGCGTGTAATGCTTTTGCCTGCCTGGTATTTAGAATGGCGTTTCATGAAGAAAGTTTCTTTAGATGATGTGGCTACAATTATTTTTAGTTCTGGTTCTGAAGGAATGCCAAAGGGTGTTGAATTAACTCACCTAAACTTGATTGGAAATATCAAGCAATGTGAAAGTGTTTTGAATCCTAGTTCTGAAGATGTTTTCTTAGGTTCTTTACCGCTTTTCCATGCATTTGGTTTTTCAATTACCACCATGCTTTGCTTGGTTTGTGGTGTTCCGGTTGCAACTTGCCCGGATCCGACAGATGCAAAGTTGGTTTCTCGTATGTGCGCTCAATTTAAAGTGACTATTATGGTGGCTACCGGAACATTCTTACGAATGTGGGGTATTAATCGTGCTGTGCATCCATTGATGTTTGAACATATTCGAAGTATTTATGCTGGTGCAGAAAAAATTCGTGAAGATGTGCGTCAACTTTACCGTACAAAATTCAAATTGGAAATTTTTGAAGGCTTTGGCTGTACAGAAACAACTCCTGTGGCTGCGGTAAATACAAAAGATGTTCTTATGGACGATTACAAAACAGTTTTAGAAGGTAATAAACCTGGAACTGTCGGAGCTCCTTTGCCAGGAACGCAATTCAGAATTGTTGACCCTGATACAATGGAAGAATTATCTGTCGGAGAAGATGGTCTTATTCTTATTGGTGGTGCTCAAATTATGAAGGGGTATTTAAAAGACCCAGAACGCACTTCTCAAGCAATTGCTGTTATCAATGGAAAACGTTGGTATAAAACAGGCGATAAAGGCCATGTTGATGAAGATGGTTATTTGACTATTGTAGATAGGTATAGTCGATTTGCAAAACTAGGCGGAGAAATGGTCAGCCTTGGTTCTGTGGATTTCAAAATTTCAGAATGCTCTTTGTTTGATGAAATTGATCATTTCGCAGTTGCTGTTCCGGATGGAAGCAAGGGTGAAAAGATTGTTCTTGTTTTTGCTGGTGAAAAGAGCGAAGACGAAGTTAAAACAATGCTCCGTGAAGTTGGCTTACCTCCACTTATGTTACCTAGTGCTGTTGTAAAACTAGATGTTTTACCAAAATTAGGTAGTGGGAAAAGTGATTTCCAGACAGGTAAAAAACTTGTTATGGAAAGATTGGGTATTGTCTAAAATAGTCTATAGCTAAAATAAATTGAGCGAGTTTAAAAAACTCGCTCAATTTATTTTAAACGTTTTTAATTCTCAGAAAATTCACCTAGAGTAAGTAAATATTGAGCTATGGTTCTGTCCCATTCATAGCGGAAACTATAAGCATTTTCTACAACTTGTTTCCAAAGAGGTGAATTATAAACTTCGTGACATTTTTTAAGACTACGAAGAACCATTACAGGAGAACGCGGGTCGTCTACCAAAAAAGCATTAGCGGTATCATTTGTTGAATCTTCTGAATAAGAAGAAAGCATACGGGCAACACCAGTATCTTTACCTGTAATAGGAATAGTGCCAGCAGCAAGAGCCTTTAATAAAATAGAAGAAGAAGGTTCTTTTAAATTACCAGCAAATAAAATGTCTGCACCAGCAAGATGCTTTTGTAGCAAGTCTGTAGTTTTACCTAAACGTCGTACGCAGAAATTGTTTGGGTATTCAGCAGCAATAGAATTGTAATAATCCCATTCTGGTTGAGATTCATCCATGCCGACAAGAACAAAAACATTTAGAGATGCTAAATCAGCTAAAAGCGTTGAAAGCGTTTCTGAAGTGTCGCCAGCTTCTTTGTCCAAGTGTGCGTATAATAAAAGCTTGTTTTGAAATTTAGCACAGACCAGCTGTTCCAGTTCAAGTTTCGCTTTTTGCTTAGCTTCTTGAATTGCAAGTCCAGAACCTTTATTAAAATCCCACAGAGAATAGCTAACACCAAATTGAATGCCTTTGATTTTACTTGCATTACTTTGTAAAAATCCAGTCATGCCGCCTGCAATATTTGTATTTAAAATAGCATCACGATAACCAGATGATGGCAATAAAACCATATTGGCATAAAGGATACCTGCTTTTAACAAGCTGACTTTACCCCAATATTCATAGCCGTCCATATTGTGGTCTGCACGAGGGAGTCCGAGAACGCCTATTTCAGATTCTGGAACTAAAAAGTCATACTTGATATTGTGGACAGTAAGGAAAAATGGAGTTTTATCAAATTCTTGAGCGTAAAGAGAATGTATCAGGTGCCCTGCAAGAGCTCCGCCCCATTCATGACCGAGAATGGCATTTGGCTTAAAACCAGATACCGAAGCAAATTCTAATGCTGCTGAAGCTAAAAAAGAATAGCGAATATGGTTATCGGCATAAGGGAAGTGGGGTTCGCCATAAACATAAGGGCGGCCAAAAAATTCTTCGTTGTAGATATAAGTGTGGTTAGAATTAGGGCTTTTCCAAATTTCAAAAGGCTTATAGTGTAATCTTTCAGTGCCTTTGAATATGCATTGCATATCTTGAGAATCAGAAAAAACCTGTTTATAGTAGGGAGAGCACGTCAAAGCCATAATGCCGCCTTCATCAAAGGCATCAGTAATACGGTTCACAGCGGTTGCTAATGAACTGGTTGAAAGGCCGGCTTCTGGTGAAATGACCAAAATATTCACAGAGTTTACTCTCCAAATAAAAATTTACTCTTTTCTACAAGGCAATGTTAAAATATTTAATTAAATTAAAATTTCAAAGGGTCAGTCTGCTAAAAACAGTTTTTTTTACTGCTTTTGGCGATAAAAGGTATCACAATCAATAAAAGGAATCAATCCATGAATCGATTTTTCCTAGTATCTGCTATGGCCATGACATTGGCATTTACAGCCTGTAAAGGTACAAACGAAAAGCGCGGTGACGAACATTTGTCCGAAGGTCGTTTCCGTAATGCTATTAACTCTTATTTGGAAGCAAAGAAAAAAGGCAATGTTTCCGATGAGTTTTACGATAACTTCACATTGGCTCTTGTGCGTGCCGCTGAAATAGAAGCTAAGAAAGACCCTTATAGCACTTTACTTCCAGGTTACTTTGATAAAGCTTCCCAGAACATTGCTTCTGTGAAGAATATGGAAGTTGTAAAAGAATATGCTCGCGTTTTGGCAAATGTTGGTAAGGTTCAGGTTTCTCAAGAAGGCACTGATTACAATACCATTTTGAACGCATTTGCATTTATTGATTCTGCACAAGTGGCTTCTAAAGTAGCAGGCTCTGAAGCAGAAATCAAGGCTATCCGTACTGAAGCCGAAAATGGTTATGTTGCTCAAAACTTGCAAATGGCAAAAGACGAAGAAGATCCAGTGGTTTCTGAATATCGTTTGCTCCAACTTGCAGAAGTAGCTCCAAATCATGCAGAAGTTAAAGCCGCTTTGAACAAGAGTCGTCTTGGTACTCGTGGTTACTTCTTGATTTTTGGTGAAAACATTGGTGAACGTGCATCTCATCGCATTGATAAGTATGGTTATGTAATGGCTTTCCCAACAATTGCTCTTACAGGAACAGGCTTAAAGGGTGAATTGCAAATTTGGGCTTCTACTGGTAACAATACAGAATTTGATATTGCTAAGTTAAAAGTAGTTTCTACTGATGGTCGCGAAGCTAGTGTAAAGTCTTCTAGCGGTGGCTGGTGCGATGCTGAAGTGGTTGTTGGTAAAAAAGGTGATGAACGCGTTGAAAAGAAACGCCAGAATTTCAAAGGCAAAGGTAAATTGCTTAATGAATTCCAGTGCGGTATCAACGTTGTATTCTCTTATGAAGCAGGCTTTGTTCCTGATTACGTAGAATATAAAGATGAATATGGTGTAGGCCGTAAGTATCTCGGTCAATAATTTTTGAAGTTTGTTTGGATCGGGTAGACAGTGCAGTTCGTAGAACTGCACTGTTTTTTTTATAAAAAGACTTTTTTTTCTTTCCAAGTATAACTATATTTGCGTTTATGAAAATATTTGCATAAAGACTGTTGTGTCGGTTGATTATGAAAATTATTGATATTTTAAAACAGGATAAAATTTCTTTATCATTTGAAGTTTTTCCGCCTAAAAAGGAAACTTCTTATGAAAGCGTTTGTAATGCAACTGAAGCGATTGCTGCTCTTAAGCCATCTTTTATGAGCGTGACTTATGGAGCTGGTGGCGGAGTAAGTCAGTATACTTTGCAAATAGCTAAAAATTTAAAAGAAAAATTTAATGTGCCAATGCTTGCTCATTTAACTTGTGTTTCTTCTAGTCGTGAAACAGTAAAGGCAAGAATAGAAGATATGAAACAAGCAGGCATTCAAAATGTAATGGCTTTACGAGGTGATTTAACGCCAGAACTTTTAGCTGGTGATAAAAATCATTGGGATTATCGCCATGCGGTAGAATTGGTTCGAGAACTTAAAGAAAGTGATGCTGATTTTTGTATAGGAGCAGCTTGCTATCCAGAAGTTCACCCAGAGAGTTCTAATCAGCGAGAAGATATTCAATTTTTGAAAGAAAAAGTAGATGCTGGTGTGGATTTTTTAACAACTCAAATGGTTTTTGATAATAATTTGTTTTTTAATTTCCTTTATAAATTGCGAGAAGCAGGTGTTTCTTGTCCGGTTATTCCTGGAATTATGCCTATAACAAATGCGAATCAGGTAGAACGAGCGATAAAACTTTCAGGCTCCTTTATGCCCCAGCGTTTTAAATCTTTAGTGGATAAATTCGGGAGTGATTCTGAAGCGATGAAACAAGCTGGTATTATTTATGCTTCTGATCAGATTATAGATTTGTATGCTAATGGTATTAATAATATTCATGTTTATTCTATGAATAAACCAGATGTGGCAGAAGGCATTTTTAGAAATGTTTCTGCAATGCTTGGTAAATCTCTTTAAATAATAAAAGAACTATATAAATCTCCCGCCGGCTATGCCGGCGGGAGATTTATATAAAAAAGGTTTTCGCTATTAATAGCGAAAACCTCAATAAATCATATCTTTAATTAGAAATCAACTTGTCCGCTTATACCAAATGAAAGCGTATTTGCGCCAATATGACGTTTGTTATAGCCACCCCAGAAAACAAGTTCTGCGTTAGCAGTTGGGTAGAAATAGAAGTTCGGTCCGACAAAATGAACTTCGTCGTCATCAATTTCATTACTTGGGTTGTGGAATTCATAAGCAAGTCCAATAGCAAATTTTTTGTGAAGACTAAAAGAAGGTTCAAAGGCAAAAAGAGTTTGCTCATCGGTGAAAATTTGTTTTTCAACGGGTTCATTATCATCAGCTAAAATAGCGTGGAAAAAGGTTAAGCCGATGTTGAAAAAATCATAAGAGAATGATGGTTCAACAAGGAATGTGTGTACGCCAGTTCCTTGGTAGGGGTGAGTTCCCCATGAAACTAAAATAGCGTAATTCATAAGATCTAGACTTCTGGAATAACTGATTTCTGTTCCAAAGAAATAAGTATAAGAACGATCAATATCATCTCCAAAAGCCCAATCTGCACTAGGTGTAATTACAAAATGTTGGTCTGTTTTAGAAAGAATTTCAAAAGGATAAGAACCATATACGATAAGAGAAGAAACGTTGTTTTCAGAAGCACCAATGTAGATTCTTCCATCGCCAAGTTCCATACCAAGACCGCGGACAGTTTCGTCTCGTTTAATAGCGGCATAGCGTTCGGTGTCTCTCCAATAGTAATAGTTAAATGCGCCTGCATTGTAAGTCAAGTCACCAAAAAGGAGAGAAGCACCTGGTGTAAATTCCCAACGGAATTGAATCCCATCAAAATAGAAAGCTGTGTAACGCCCTTCGGAATCGTTTATTGCAGTTGCTCTTGCAAGGCCATGACGAACTTCAGAATTTTCTCGTTCGCCCTTGTCATTTAAGTAAGAACTTCTTGTGCGAGTGTTAACTTTCACAGAAAAATTTTCGTCCATGTAAGCTGTAAAATCAAGATTAATATCTTGGTTGGCTGCATTTGTTGGACTGAAATCTTTATCAAAGTAAGAAGCATAATCGGCTTTGACATTTCCATTGATTTCAACATCTGCAGCAAAAAGACAAGCAGTTGCAAGTAAAACAGTAAGTGGCAAAATGGTTTTAGCCATAAAAATTCCTTTCTTGAAGGCTTTTGTTTCACGGCTAAAAATAGAAAAACTCTTTTGTTTTTTCCAGAAAAGTTTTAAAAATCAAGACTTCTTGATAGTGAAAATAAGGAAATTGTTTTTGTGTCCGTTAAAATTTTGCTAAAAGATATTCTGTTTTAGCATTGCTTTTGTAAAAGAGAAGATGAAAGAACTTTTTATTTTGCTACCTTGTTTTGAAACATAAATTCTATAGGTGGCAAAAAGTGTTGGATTTTCTCAATGCAGTTGATAGCTTTTTATATTACCCAATTTTATTAGTGGTTCTTTCTTTTGCAGGACTTTACTTTAGTGTACGAACACGATTTGTCCAAATTCGTTTGCTCTTTGATTCGTTTAGGGCATTAAAAGAAAAACCGCAAGAAAAGAAAGGCGTTTCTTCTTGTGAAGCTTTATTAGTCTCTACGGCTTCTCGAGTTGGAACAGGAAACATTGTTGGGGTCTCTACAGCAATTTGTTTAGGAGGCCCGGGTGCTGCTTTCTGGATGTGGCTTTTGGCTGTAATAGGAGGCGCTTCTGCTTTTATAGAAAGTACTCTTGCTCAGGTTTATAAATGTAGAGATGAAAAAACGAATTCTTGTTATGGTGGGCCGGCTTATTATATCGAAAAAGCATTGCGTAGTCATAAGTTGGCACTTGTTTTTGTTGTGTTTTTGATTTTGACTTATGCATTTGGTTTTAATTTACTTTGTTCTTATAACTTGCAATCTACATTTGAAACCTATAGTTTTTATAATCCCTCGACAACACCTTGGATAATAGGCTTGCTTTTGGCTCTTTTAGTGGGGTGGTGCTTGTTTGGAGGAGGAAAACGAATCGTAAAAATTACAAGTATTCTTGTGCCTGTTATGGGATTTTTTTATGTACTTATTGCTTTAATTGTGCTTGTCACTCATATTGAAACCATTCCATCGGTGATTGTATTGATTTTTGAAGATGCTTTTGATTTTGCTTCAATTGGCGGCGGTATTGCAGGCTCTTGTATGGTTTATGGAATCAAACGAGGTCTTTATTCTAACGAAGCTGGTGTGGGTTCAGCGCCAAATGCCGCTGCTTCTGCTCAAGTACAACATCCAGTTCAACAAGGTCTTGTACAAATGCTTTCCGTGTATATTGATACCTTGCTTATTTGTTCGGCAACGGCACTGATGTGTCTTGTTTCTGGAGTAGATGGAAATGCTGACAATGCCGGTGCACGTTACGTTCAAGATGCTGTAGCTACGACATTTGGGACTATCGGTCCTGTATTTATTACGGTAGCAATGGCTCTTTTTGCTTTTACAACATTGTTAGGGAATCTTTACTATGTGCGTAATGGTATTGCTTTTTTGAATAAAAAGAAAATGCCAGGTAAAACATCAATGAGTATTATCCATATAGCTTGTGCGTTAGTTGTTTTTTTAGGAGCAATAGCGCCGATGGAAATGTGTTGGGCTTTAGCCGATATTACTATGGGTGGTATGGCTTTGATAAATCTTTTTGCTTGCTTTATTTTAGGAGGAATTGTTTTTAAAGTTCTTAAAGATTACGAAAGTAAGCGCAAAACAAAAGAATATCCAAAATTTATTGCCAAAGATATTGGACTTGATGATAGTAACTTAGATTATTGGAAAGAATAAAAAATAAAAGGACATACTTGAAAGTATGTCCTTTTATTCAGGTTCACAAAAGATGCTAACGGAAATTAGCGAATTTTCTTCTTGTGACGGTCACGACGACGGCGTTTTTTACGCTTGTGGGTCGCAATCTTCCTGCGCTTTCTTTTCTTTCCGCAAGGCATTGTGATTCTCCGTTAAAGGTTAAACTTGTTATTCTAGGCCACAAATAGAGAAAAAAAACACTGTTTTGTCAAGGGAATTTTATGGAAATCATGCGTTTGAACCTGTAGGCGCGGTCAGTAACAATTTCAAAAGCTTTTCTATGCAAAATTTCGCGAAATAAATGCAGTAAAAGCGGTTTTTTAGAGGGTTAGTTTTCTTTCCAAATTCCAGAAAGGTATTTTAGCCTAATGACTCTTGCAGCGGCTTGTTCAATGCGTAAACGATATTCTGGGTATTTTTTGCCTAGCCATTCTAAATAAGCAATCATTTCAACAGCTTTTGCTGGGTAGGTAATCATAAACATATCGTTTCCTGCCCATAAAACGGTTCGGATTAATTTTTTAAAATCTTTAGAAGGGTAGTTTTTTCCTTTTACTTTGTCTGTTCCGCTAATCCAAGCTCGTAAAGAAACTCCCCACAAATCATCTGTTAGTAATACCGTATAAGGAGAAATTTCTCTAGCCATTGCTGTAATTTTCGGGTTAAAAACGGCAGGAGTATTGGATAACCTTACAAAACGAACACTTGAAAGCATAATCACTGGAATTTCGTCAGCGAATTCTTTGAAAAGTTCAACATTTCTTAAAATGATTTCTTTTGAACTCGTACTAAAAGCTATTTGATGGTCGCTATTTGTCCAACTATCATAGCCTGGAAAATGTTTTGATGTACTTAATACTTTGGATTCTTTCATTCCTTTTACGAAAGATCGGATTTTAGGAACGGCAGTCTCAAATTCTCCAAAAGAACGATTGCTTACTTCTATAAAAGAAGGCTTGTCTTTTGAATCTTTTGGAGGGTCAAGAACAGGAGCTAAATTTAGATTTATTCCATAGTGGTGTAATGCATTTCCAATTTGTTTTGCAAGATTATAAACAGAATCGTCTGTCATTGTGCGCATTTCTTTTGCTGAAGGAAGATTTTTCCATTCAGGAGAAATAGCTTGTAAACGATTGACTTTACCGCCTTCTTGGTCAATAGCAGTTAATAAAGGTATTTTTAAAGATTCATTGGCTAAACTTAATTCTTCTTTTAAATGGAGCGTGTCTTTTAAATGGGGCTTCATTATAAGAACGCCACCAAATTGGTGTTTTTTTATGTAAGAAGCTGATGGCATATAAACCATAAGGGTTTGAGCCGCTTTTTCTTTTAAGGTTAGTGATTGCCAAAAAGGTAAAATAGCTTCTGGGATAATAGAATCACCAGCATGTTTCGCTTCTGCCATAGAAAGCTTTTGGGCAAAAGAACCTGAGGCATTAAATAATATAATCAATATGAAAAGAATCAAAAGAGTGTGATTCTTTCTTTGATTAAACGGCATACAAAGGATAAAATTTGTCACTTTTAAAAGATACTTTTATTCTTTAGTTGCTTTTTTTGTGGTTCTCTTGAAAAATCTTTTGGATGCTGGTCTTGGTGGAAATTCAAATTTCATAGCACCTTTTTCATCTAAAAAGAGATAAGCGTCAAAAAGTTTTTTAGTTCTTGCTGAACGAAAACCTTGAATGAGTTCTGTTTTTTCACCACGCAATAGACGCTGTAAATTTTCAACAGAAATTTCTTTGCCAAGAATGATTTTATTTAAACGGAATGCAGAAGAATCTCCATCAATAGAACTTTGTGAAACATAAGCAGTTAATGTTTCGTACACTGGCGATTTATCTTGAGGTGCATAACCTAAAACAATTCCATTATGTTCAGTATTTGGAGTTTCAAAAATAAGTTCTGCCCGTTTTTTGTCATTAATAATTACAGCTGCTGCAAATTCAACGCCCTTTTTAGAACGGAAACCCGTTAAAGGCGGGAGCTTGCCTTCTTTTAATAATTCTTTGATTTCTGCAGGAGACATTAAACGGCCTCCTAGCATTTTGTTAATAGAAATTCCGTCTTCTGTTGTGTATTTAGAAACGGTTTCAAAAACTTTTATTCCATTTACGGGGCTGAAAGAGGCTTCTTTTTTATCGTTGTCTTCTTCGTAGTCTTTGATGTTTTTTACAATCTGGCTTGTTAGCTCAGTAATGCCTTTCATGAAAATATCGCGCGAAAGAGCACCTTGTTCTACCATACCTAATTGGTGTTCCCATTCGCCTGTAAGTTCTGGAGAAGTCAGGGATTCAATATCCATTGCGTTTAACAATTGGATTAAATCAAAGGCTTTTGCTGTAGGGATAAGTTCTTTTGCGTCGCGGACAACGTATTTATCAGAGATTAATTTTTCAATAGTTGCTGCGCGTGTTGCTGGAGTTCCAAGACCTCTGTCTTTAATGGCATCTCGGAGTTCATCGTCTTCAATCAGTTTTCCGGCCCCTTCCATCATGGAAAGTAAAGAACTTTCTGTGTAACGAGCAGGCGGTTTGGTAGTGTCTTCAATAGATTCTAATTCAATATTTTTTGCTTTATTGCTGGCAAGTTTGGGTAAATCGCCTTCTTGTTTAGCTTCTTTCCCATAAACAGCTAAGAAACCTGGGTCAACAAGTATTTTCCCTTCGGTTAGGAATGTTTCACCTTCTATTGTTGTAATCCGTTCTGTGTTCAAGTATTGTGCAGGCGGGAAAAAGACAGCAATAAAACGCTGACAAATCATGTTATAAATTTTTTGTTCTGCTTCAGTCAATGATTTGGGCGCGTTCCCTGTTGGGATAATAGCATGGTGATCAGAGATTTTTTTATTGTCAAAAATTTTCGGATTCTTTTTAACCCAATTATTTTTTAGAACTTGTTCCGCAAAAGGCTCTAGAGAACCTTTTAACATACCAAGAGTCTTTTTTACAGTAGAAACATAATCTTCGGGCAAAAATTTACTATCAGTTCTTGGATAAGTCGTTAATTTATGTTTTTCGTAAAGCGCTTGGGCAATTTGGAGGGTTGTTTTTGCTGAAAAGCCAAAGCGGTTGTTTGCTTCTCGTTGGAGAGATGTCAGGTCATATAAAGGCCCACATTTTTGAGTAGAAGGTTTTGTAGTTTCAGAAACGCTTCCTTCTTTACCTTCGCATTTTTTTAAAATAGCAAGAGCTTCTTTTTGGTTGAAAATTTGTTTCGAAGTTTCTTTGCCTTTATTTAAAAACCATTTGCCAGGATAATTTTCTTTATTGTTCTGAAAAACACCTTGAATTGTCCAAAAGGTTTTTGGTTCAAATGCAAGTCGTTCTTTTTCTCTTTGAACAATCATTGCAAGAGTTGGTGTTTGAACGCGCCCACAAGGAGTTAATCTAAAACTACCTGCAGTATTTTTATAAGCAGTCAAAGCTCTTGAACCATTGATGCCGACAAGCCAATCGGCTTCAGAACGGCTTATGGCTGCTTCTTGCAAATTAAGCATTTCTTCGTTTGAACGGAGGTTTTCAAAAGCTTCTTGAATAGCAGAAGTAGTCATACTCTGCATCCACAAGCGTTTTAACACTTTATTTTTTAAACCGGTTTTCCCTTTTTCGTGTTCGATAATGTAATGGAAAATCAATTCGCCTTCACGGCCAGCATCGCAAGCATTTATAATTACTCCAACTTCTTTTTTGCGGATTAATTTTCCTAAGGCATTTAATTGAGATTTTGTTTCTTGTATAGGGCAGATTTTAAATTGAGATGGTAAAATAGGCAATAAATCAATATCGTTCCAGTTTTTGTAACAGTCATCTATTTCTTTAGGGTCTGCAAGCCGGACTAAATGACCAAGAGCCCAAGAGACGATGGTTGAATCGCTGGCGTAATGAGTTTTTTCTTTTTTGAATTTTTTGGCGCCAAGGGCTTTGACTAAGTCAGCGGCTACGCTTGGCTTTTCTGCGATAATTAAAGTTACAGGAGATTTTTGAGCGACAGTCATTTTATAAACCTCAATTTTTCCATTTAAATTTGCCTAAAACCCCAAATAAAACTGCAAATACAGTAAAGGGAGCGTGTAGAAATTCTACAGGTATAAACCATTTGAAAAGGAATTCTTGCTTAAATACAGAAAGTCCTCTTTTAAATAAAAAGCAATCAGCACATATTTTTAAGATAAAGGCTAAAAGAACAAACCAGAAAGTATTGAATTTTAATAAAACAAATAAAGGGAAAAATGTTAAGCAAAGGAAGAAAATAAAGATGCCGGCAAGAACTCTTAAAGTTCGTGGAGTGTAATAGATAGTTTTAGAAGCCCAGCGTTTTCTTTGTTCCCAAAGTTCTCTAAATGTTTCTTTTCCAAAAGTGGTTACAAATGTATCTGGGTTTACGCAATAGCGCATAGAGTAAGGGTTTGATGCGGCTTTTTGCATCAATAAATCGTCATCGCCACTTTGTATATGGCTTACGTTTTTAAATCCGTTGACATTTAAAAAGAAACTTTTCCTGTAAGCAATATTATTACCAGTACTTGTTAAAGGAAGACGCAATGCAAGTCCTGCTGTGCCGGCTATTCGGTAAGACATAGTTTCAACTGCTTGCATATAAAGCAAGATGTTTGCTGTTTCAGGTAATTCTAAATAAGAGTGGCCAGCTACAAAATCAATACCAGGTTCAAATTCTTTAACCATTCCTGATATCCAGGTCGGGGGAAGTTTGCAATCGGCATCTGTTAGTAAAAGTAGTTCGTTAGAACACTGGGCAACCATTTGAGAAATGGCATTCTTTTTAGGACTTGTATTTGGAGGAAGTTCAGTGATAGTCAGAATGTGTAATTTTTCGGGGAATTTTTCAGCGTAAGAATCAAGAATGCTTTGAGTGTTATCGGTTGAACGGTCATTTGCAATCCATATATCCCAGTTACCTTGATAATCTTGTTTGAGTAAACTTTCAAGTAAAGCAGAAAGATTAGCTTCTTCGTTTCTTGCAGAAATAAGGACACTGACTGAAGGCGGTGGTTGGGTGATATCTTTTCCTTGTTTTAATTTACCCATTGCAAAAAACATACGCATTACTAGCCCGACATAGAAGATGGCGGACAAAAGTAAAAGGGCTAAATAGAGATAAGTAAAGATATCTATAAGTATCATTGCGGCAAAATCTAATTTTAAGAACGATGTTTTTGGCAGTGAAAAATGTTTTCTAGGGTCATTTTTCCGATAGATGCAGATTTTTTTTGCTAAAAACGGACTTTATTTCTATATTTGGGGCACTTTGAGAATCGATTTAGCGAAAAATCTGGCGGATTCTACCGAAATAGCGGTGAAATGGCCATCTTCTGAAGCACCGGAGCTCTTTGAAGAACTTCGCCTTGTTGGTGATTTAACGGCAAAGGTCTTGGTTAGCCCAGAAGAACAGGGTAAGTTTCTGTTGACTGGTTCGCTATCTGGTACCCAAAACTTGGTTTGCGCCCGGACGCTAGAAACTTTTGAACGTCCTTTTTCTACGGAAATGGTGCTAGAAGTTGTACGAGAACAAGTCGCTTCTCAGGAACTTGATGATGAAGATGCGGATGTCTTTGTAGTTCGTATTCCAGTCAATCAAGAGTATGTGGATGTTTCGGAGTGCATTAGGCAACTTGTCATATTGCAAGAGCCAATGTATCCGGTAAAAAATCCTGACGAAAATTTTTCTTTTGTTGATTCTTCTCCAGAATCTTTAGAAGATCCTCGTTGGGAAAAATTGAAAGCACTTAAGTGCAAAATGGAAAAAGCCGAATAGGAGTGAACAATGGCCGTCCCAAAAAGAAAAACCTCGACTGCTCGTCGCGACAAACGCCGTTCTCATTGGAAAATGGAAGTGCCAGCAATGTCTACTTGTGAACATTGCGGTTCCGTAAAGCGTCCTCACCGTGTATGCCCTGTTTGTGGTTATTACAATGGTGTGGAAGTCGTCCGCATGGCCGACGCTTAATAGACGTTTAATAACCCCATAGCCTTGTAAACAAGGAGATTCTATGATTAAAGTAGCACTAGACGCACTTGGTGGCGATTATGCTCCAGATGTAGTAATTGATGGTGCGGTTCGTGCCGTGCAAGAAGCAGCTGGTGAACTGCATGTTGTACTTTGTGGTCCACAAGAAGTGGTTAAGCAAGGTTTAGAAAAACTCGGTTACTCAGGAGATGCTATATCAATAGTAGATGCTCCGGAACCTGTTGCTATGGATGAACATCCTGTAGAAGTATTGCGTAAGAAACCAAATTCAGGTTTGGTGACTTGTGTTGCTTTGCAAAAGAAAGGACTTGTTCAAGCAAGTGTAAGTGCTGGTAATTCTGGCGCGATGATGGCTTCTTGCTTAATGCTTCTTGGCAGAACAAGTGAAAACTTTGCAAGACCACCTATTGGTTGCATTCTCCCAACCGCTAAAGGCCAGATGGTCATGGTTGATGCAGGTGCAAACGTAGACGAAAAGGCTCCTGTGCTTGTAGATTTTGCAAAAGCAGGTTCCGTTTTTGCAGAATGTTATCTTGGAGTTGAAAATCCAAGAGTTGCTCTTCTCAATATGGGCGAAGAAGAAAAGAAAGGCCCTGCTGTTATTCAAGAAGCTTATCAACTTCTCAAGAATGTAGAAGCAATTAACTTTATTGGTAACATTGAAGGTCGTGAAGTTCTTCTTGGTGGAGCAGATGTTCTTGTCTGTTCTGGTTATACTGGTAATGTGGTTCTAAAAATGATTGAAGGTTTCTATATCCTTCATAATGAATTGTTTGGTAAAATCGATACTCCTGCTGGTCGTCGTTTTGATGAAACTTGGGATTATCGTAATGCCGGCGGGGCTTTATTACTTGGTTTGAATGGAACAGGTTTAATTGCTCACGGTATTTCTGATGCTTTAGCTATTAAGCAAGCTTGCCTTGCTGCTTGCCGTTTTGCAAAAAATGGTGTGGCTCAGAAAATAGGCGAAAAATTAAGTGGAATGAATCAATAATGGATTTTTCCACAAATAGTAAAAACGGCTTCACTTTTGTTAGTGGGCCGTTTTTTTTGAAATTATTTGAAAGTCAGTTCATTTATATTTTCTTAAAAGTATTTACTAAAGCAAAAAAGCGTTTTTTTGAAGTCAATTTGCTAAAGTTGTGTTAACTTTTGGAGTATCTATGTCAAAACGAATACTTCTTTTCCCTGGACAGGGTTCTCAATATATCGGAATGGGTCAAGCATTGGCTCAATCTTTTTCTCCGGCGGCATCTCTTTTACAAGAAGCCGATGAAACTCTTGGATTTTCTCTTTCTAAAATGATGGCTGAAGGTCCAGAAGATGTTTTAAAAAGTACAGAAAATACGCAGCCAGCTTTATTCACTTGTTCTATGATGGTTATGGAACTTTTGAAGTCAGAAGGTTTTGCTTTTGATTTTGTTGCTGGTCATTCTCTTGGAGAATATTCTGCGATTTGTGCTGCTGGCGGATTTAGTTTTGCAGATGGTTTACGTTTGGTTAGAGCCCGTGGTGAATTAATGGCTAGTGCTGGTTCAAAAAATCCAGGTGCAATGGCTGCAATTATGGGACAAGACGAAGCTAAAGTTCTTTCTCTTTGCGAATTGGCTAGTGCTGAAGGTGTGGTTGTTCCTGCAAATATCAATTGTCCTGGTCAGATAGTCGTTTCTGGTTCTGTGGCTGGGATTGAAAAAATGGTGGAAATTTGTGGTGCTGAAGGTATCAAAGCAATTCCTTTAGCGGTTTCTGGAGCTTTCCATAGTCCATTGATGGATTTTGCAAAAGAAGGGCTTGCTGAAGCTATTGCAAAAACAGAATTTAAAGACTTGCAAAAACCGCTTATTGCAAATGTTACTGCAACTCCAGTAGAAAGTGGAAAAGAAATCGCAGACTTACTCGTTAAGCAACTTGTATCTCCAGTTCGTTGGAATGATTCTATGAACAAAGCTTTGGAACTTGGTGTTCAAGAAGGCTTTGAAATAGGTTCTGGAAAAGTTCTTATGGGACTTATGCGCAAAATCACTCGTGATGTTAAAGTTACACCTATTGAAACGCTTGAAGCTTTTCAAGCAATAAAGGAATAAATATGTTTTGTTTAAAAGGAAAAACAGCAATTGTAACAGGGGCTTCCCGTGGGATTGGTTTAGAAGTCGCTAAAGTATTAGCTTCTCGCGGTGCAAATGTGGCTTTGATTGCTACAAGAGAAAACCCAGATATTGCTGAATCTATTGCAAAAGAATATGGTGTTAAAGTCAATAGTTATGGTATAGATGTTTCTGATTCTGAACAAGTTAATGAAATATTTAAAGGCATTATCGAAGAATTCGGTGCTGTAGATATCTTGGTTAATAATGCTGGCATTACAAGAGATGGTCTTATGATGCGCATGAAAGATCCTGATTTTGATGATGTTATTCGCGTAAATCTGCGCTCTGTTTTTGTTTGCACAAGAGCTTTAGCTCGCCACATGATGGGACGCAGGCAAGGTCGTATTATTAATATGGCAAGTATTAACGGTATTCGCACACAAGCAGGTCAAGCGAATTATGCTGCTTCAAAAGCAGGGCTTATTGGTATTACTAAATCAAATGCAATGGAATTTGCTTCTAGGGGTATTACTGTGAATGCTGTGGCTCCAGGTTTTATCCAAACAGCTATGACGGATAAATTACCTCAAGAAACCGTTGAAAAGTATAAAGCAGCAATTCCAGTTCAAGATTTGGGCAAACCTTTTGATGTGGCTTGTGCCGTAGCTTTTTTAGCTTCTGACGAAGCCCGTTATATCACTGGACAAGTTTTAGGCGTTGATGGTGGGTTGAACGCTTAGAAATTTTTTATTACATTTAACCTAAACCTCTCAATGGAGTATAATATGAACGAAGAACTTCTTAAAAAAGTAACCGACGTTGTTGTTGACAAGCTCGGTGTTAAGGCAGAAGATGTTAAGCCAGAATCTTCTTTTGTGAATGATCTTGGCGCAGACTCTTTGGATCGCGTAGAACTCGTGATGGCTTTGGAAGATGAATTTGATTTGGAAATCATGGATTCTGAATCTGAAAAATTCGTAACTGTAGCTGACGTAGTTGCTTTTATCGAAAGCAAAAAAGGCTAATAGATATACGTAAAAAAAGCGCGCCAACGGCGCGCTTTTTTTATGCCCTAATCCGTTACAAAAAAAAGACTTTATAAAATCAAAAGAAAGAGAAATTTTTATTTTAAAAATAATCGGCCTAACATAAAGAAGGTGCGTTCTTGACAAAAAAAAGTGTAATCAAAAAAATCCTGAAATATTGGTTTCGCCGCCATGGAAAGGGCGAAGGATTAGAGCAAAAGATTGGCTATGTATTCCGTGAGCCATCATTGCTAGCTCATGCTTTAATCCATCGTTCTTGGTTGAGTGGAAAAAATCTCCCATACTGGGAAAATAATGAAAGGTTAGAGTTTTTAGGGGATTCTGTGTTGAATATGCTTGTTACAGAATATTTGTACAAGACATATCCAGAATCTTCAGAAGGAGAACTTTCTAAACGAAAAAGTGCAATTGTTTCTGGGCATGCATTAGCCCAAACTTCTCTTGCTTGGGATTTAGGGAGTTTTGTTCGCATAGCAAAAGGCGAAGCTCGTATGGGCGGACGTCTTAAAGAAAGTATTCTTTCTGATGCTTTTGAAGCAGTTCTTGGAGCAGTCTTTTTAGATGGCGGTCTTGAAGAAGCTCGTAAATTGTTAGTGCGATTTCATTTCCCGCGGATAGAAGAAATCCTTTCTGGTCCAGAATTTGTCAATTATAAAAGCCAACTTCTTGAACACATGCAGGGGTTAGCACTTCCTGTTCCTGAGTATCGGATTCTGTCAGAAACTGGGCCGGAACATTTAAAAATATTTGAAATGGAAGTTTATTTGCAAGGAGTGCCTTGTGGTCGCGGTAAAGGCAATTCAAAGAAAAAAGCTGAACAAGAAGCCGCAAGACAAGCTTTACAATATTTAGCGAATGAACAAGAAAAAAAATCTGAATAGGAGTCTTTGGATGTATAAAATTTTGGCTATTGCATTGTTAGCGTTTTTCGTGAATGCGTGTAATGAAAAGAAAACCGAATCAATAAAAGAAGTATCTTGTCTAGAACCTAAAGCTTTAGCAGAAGGAACAGGGGAGTTTGATCCGATAGCTTCTAAAGAAGCTCTACCATGTGGCTCTATTACATTGTGGGGCTCTTCTATGCCAAAGTCATTCAACATGTGGGAAGATTACAATAGTTTTTCTGCACAGTTAATGAGCCTCATGTTTGAACCATTAGTGACATTACATTCTGTTGAAGATAGAGAAATAGGAGTGCTTGCTTCAGAGTGGAAAGTTTCAGAAGATGGAAAAACATTTACTTTTAAAATAGATTCACGTGCTAAATGGAGCGATGGTAAATCTGTAACAGCAGAAGATGTGCAGTTTTATTATGATGTAATTATGTCTCCTAAAAATTTAACCCCTATTTTCAAAGTGGGATTAAGTCGATTTGAAAGACCAGAAATTTTAGATTCTTTAACAATTCGCGTTGTAGCAAAAGAATCTCATTGGGGAAATTTCTGGGAAGCAGCTGGTTTAACCGCTTTCCCAAAACATATATGGGAAAGTAAAGATTTTAATAATATCCGTTTTGAATTTCCTGTGGTGAGTGGACCGTATAAAATCAAAGAATTTAGAGAAGATCGTTATGTAGAATTAGAAAGAAATCAAGATTGGTGGGGCTTTGCTAAAAATTGGAATCGTGGCAAGTATAATTTTGAAAAAATAAAATTCCGTTTTATGGAAGATCAAACCAAAGTATTAGAAGCATTTAAAAAGCAAAATTTTGATGCGTATGCTCTTTATACATCTGCCATTTGGATGAAACAAACAGACTTTGATGCCGTACAAAAAGGTCATGTTGTAAAGCAAAAAATATACAACAAAGAACCTATTGGTTTTCAAGGAATGGCCTTTAATTTGCGGAAAGAAAAATTCCAAGATGTTCGCGTTCGTAAAGCGCTTTCAATGTTAATGAATCGAGAAATGATGAACGAAAAGTATATGTATAATCAGTATTTCTTGTTGAATAGTTATTACCCAGATTTGTGGGAAAACAATAAAAATCCTAGTGCTCCAGAATTTGCTTATGCACCAGATTCGGCAAGAAAGTTGTTGTCAGAAGCTGGTTTTGTACCAGATGCAGAAGGAATGCTTTCTAAGAATGGCAAACCATTTGAAATCACCTTTATCACTTCTTCTTCTGAAATGCGGCATTTAACTTTATACCAAGAAGATTTGAAAAAAGCAGGCATTCGTGTAAATATTGAACAAATGTCACAGAGTACTTTACGCAAACGTTTAGACGAAGCAGATTTTGATATGTATTGGGTGAATTGGGGCGCTGGACGCTTAAGAGATCCTGAGGCTTCATGGCATTCAGCAACAGCTAATGCAAAAGGAACAAATAATCTTTCTGGATTACAAGATGCTATTGTAGATAGCTTAATTAATTTGCAAAAAACTGAATTTAACTTAGAAAAAAGAAATGAAATTTTGCGTTCTTTAGATAACCGGCTAACAGAAATTGTGCCTTATGTTTTGATGTGGCAAGCTGAACATCATAGAATGTTATATTGGAATCGTTTTGGCACCCCAGAAAAAGTTTTTGATAAATTCGGTCGAGAAGAATCTATTCCAGTTTATTGGTTCTATGACGCTAAAAAAGCAAATGCTTTAAATAAGGCTATTAAAGAAGGTAAAACTTTACCTTTAGAACCTAAAGAAGTAAGGCAATAATATTTTAAAGTTTTTTCGTTAATATGGCTCGTGCTCGAAAGACCATTTCTCCAGACCCTTATCAGAAGGAACTTTTACGAGTTCTTCCTCCTGAACAAAGCCGCCCTGGGATTTTGCCGGAATTTTTAGCACCTACAAAAGCGGAATTTAAATTAGAATGTGATTATAAGCCAGCAGGTGACCAACCAGAAGCTATTCGAGAAATTACGGAAGGATTCTTAAAAAGAAAAGAAAAATTCCAAAGTCTTTTGGGAGTTACTGGTTCTGGGAAAACATTCACCATGGCAAATGTTATCCAAAATGTGGGTAAACCAACTTTAATCCTTACACATAATAAAACTTTAGCGGCACAACTTTATCAAGAATTTAAAGCGTTTTTTCCACATAATGCGGTGGAATATTTTGTAAGCTATTACGATTATTATCAACCAGAAGCTTATATCGTACACACTGATACATTTATTGAAAAAGATGCAGCGATTAATGATGAAATTGATAAACTTAGACTTCGAGCTACATCTAATTTATTGACAAGGCGGGACACGATTATTGTCGCTTCTGTAAGTTGTATTTATGGTCTTGGGAGCCCGCGGGAATATTTTGATTTAATGGTTCGTTTGAAAAAAGGCGAAGAACGCGATAGAGATGATATTTTGCGCTCTTTAGTCCATATCCAGTACGAACGAAATGATTACGCTTTGGTTCGTGGTGCTTTCAGGGTTCGGGGCGATGTAATAGAAGTTTACCCGAGCTATGATGACATTGGTTTACGAATTGAAATGTGGGGCGATTCTATTGAACGGCTTTCTCGATTTCATTTGGTCACAGGAGAAACTTTAGCAGAACTTTCAGAAATGAGCATTGCTCCGGCAAAGCACTTTGTGACAAGAGAAGATAGCCGTAAACGTATTGTGCAAAATATGCAAAACGAATTAAACATTCGTTTAGAACAACTTGAAAAAGAAGGAAAGGTCCTTGAAGCGGCAAGGCTTTCTAGCCGAACTCGTTACGATATGGAAATGATTCGTGAAACAGGGATTTGTTCTGGGATAGAAAATTATTCAAGAATTATAGAAGAACGAGCTCCTGGCACAAGGCCATTTACTCTAATTGACTATTTTGGAAATGATTGGCTTTTGCTTATTGATGAGTCGCACGTGAGTGTGCCACAAGTAGGTGGTATGGCAGAAGGCGATAAATCGCGGAAAACAACTCTTGTTGAATATGGTTTTCGACTCCCTTGTGCATTAGATAATCGGCCGATGAACTTTGCTGAATTTGAAATGATGTATCCAGAGCAAGTTCTTTTTGTGAGTGCGACTCCAGGTGATTATGAATTAAAGAAAACGGGTGGCGCAGTAGTGGAACAGATTAACCGGCCGACAGGTTTGTTAGACCCTGAAATTGAAGTGTTTCCTATTGAAGGCCAAATGGATGTTTTGTTAAAGCAAATAGAAACAGTTGTCGAAAAAGGTGAACGGGTTTTAATAACGACTTTGACAAAAAAAATGTCTCAAGATTTAACAGATTATCTGGTTGATGTAGGGATTCGTGCACGTTATTTACATAGTGAAATAAAAACGTTTGAACGGCATTCTTTAATTCGTGGACTTCGTTTAGGTGAATTTGATGTTTTAGTTGGGATTAATTTGTTGCGCGAAGGTTTAGATTTGCCAGAGGTCTCTTTGGTTGCCATTCTTGATGCAGATAAAGAAGGTTTTTTGCGTAATTATCGCAGTTTGATTCAGACAATGGGACGCGCAAGTCGTAATGTTTCTGGTAAAGTTTTGCTGTTTGCCGATAATATGACAGATAGCATGGAAAAAGCTATTACAGAAACTTTGCGCCGTAGAGAATTACAAAAAGCATTTAATGCAAAATATGGTATTACACCAAAATCTGTAAAAAGAAAAGTTGAAGAACAATTAGAAATTCAAGATCCTTTAGCAGAAGTTTTTGGAAAAGTAAAAGTACCAGAAGAAAATATTCCAGAAGAAAAATCTATTGAAGAATTAGAATCTGAAATGAAAGCCGCTGCAGCCAAACTTGATTTTGAAGAAGCTGCAAGAATCCGAGACATCATTCGAAAACGCAGTTAATCTAAGACTTGCCAAAAATTTGGATTTTTTTTAAATATGAAACAAAGGTTGAAATTTTAAAATTCAATCTTTGCCCGGGGAGCTGGAGGAATCCGGCTGAGAGTAAGGCTAATCTGTCTTTGACCCGTGAACCTGATCTGGGTAATGCCAGCGCAGGAAGGACTGCCTGAAGTGTAAGGGCTTTCTTTCTAGGCTTGTAACCCTTAACTTTTAACTTCAGGAGTGTATATGCTCAATCAACAAATTATTTCGAATTTTTCTGTTTTATCTGAAAAGGTAAGAGAAGTAAAACCATTAGTTCATAACATTACGAATTACGTAACAGTTAATGATGTGGCAAATGTTTTGTTAGCAATGGGAGCTTCTCCTATTATGGCTGATGCTAAAGAAGAAGCAGCAGATATTGCAAGTATCGCTTCTGCATTGGTTTTAAATATCGGAACATTAAATGCAAGAACTGTAGAATCTATGATTCTAGCAGGTAAAGCAGCGAATGAAAAAAATATACCTGTAATTTTTGACCCAGTTGGGGCAGGTGCTTCTGCGTATAGAAATGAAGTTACAGGACAAATTTTAAAAGAGGTGAAAATCTCTATATTACGTGGGAATCTTTCTGAAATTTCTTTTATTGCGGGATTAAAATCAAATACTAAAGGTGTTGATGCTTCAGAAGCAGATTCTTTAAATGACGCAGAATCTATTGCAAAAAATGTGGCAAAAAAATACAATTGTGCTGTAGCGATTACAGGGAAAATCGATGTTCTTTCTGATTCTTGTAGAGTTTTTAAAATAGCCAATGGCCATGCGGCTTTAGCAAATGTTACAGGAACCGGTTGTATGTCTACAGCTATTATAGGAGCGTATGCTTCAGTGACAAATGATATGTTATTAGCGGCAGTTTCTGGCGTTTCTACAATGGGGATTGCTGGAGAAATAGCGTATGAAAAAGCCAAAAATCTTGGGACAGGAAATTTTCATATTGCTTTAATTGATGCTATTTCTAATTTAAATTCCAGTATGATTTTAGAGAGAGCTAAAATACAATGAAACGTCTAGTAGATTATTCGCTTTATCTTTGTACAGATAGAGAATTAATGACTTCTAAAACTTTAGAAGAATGTGTGGAACGAGCTATTTTAGGCGGTGTGACTTGCGTGCAATTGCGAGAAAAACAAGCGTCATCTTTAGAATTTTATGAAGAAGCGAAACGAGTACTACAAATTACTAAAACGTATGGAGTACCTTTAATTATAAATGATAGGGTCGATATTGCTTTAGCGATTGATGCCGATGGTGTGCATATAGGACAAAGTGATTTGCCAACAAATGAAGTCCGTCGTCTTTTAGGGAAAGAAAAAATTGTAGGCGTTTCTGCTCGTAATGTTAAAGAGGCTTTAGACGCCTATAAAGCCGGAGCCGATTATTTAGGCGTTGGTGCGATGTTTTCAACATCTACTAAAACGGATGCAGAAGTGGTTTCTAAAGAAGAACTGAAAAAGATCCAGCAAAAAGTAAATCTTCCGATTGTTTTAATTGGAGGAATGAATGCTAGAACAATTCCAGAATTTCTTTCTTTTAAAGTTCAAGGGTTTGCAGTCGTTTCTGCAATAGTCAGTGAAAAAAATGTAACGCATGCAGCACAAGAACTGAAAAAAATTATTTCTTCGTTTGGTTGCCGCTGAGTTGCTTAAAAATAGTGAGATAGCTGGCCACGAGGCACAAAGATTCTCGCCATGACAATCCGTACTGCGTTTGCTATGACAAGTTTGCATCTGCCGCGACACTCGCTTGTTTAGTTTTAGAGAAACTCATTTCGCTCGGTCATGTCAGATTGAGCAAGCTCATCTGCCGCGACACTCGCTTGTTTAGTTTTGAAGAAACTTTCGGCTCTCGGTAATGGCAACTCGCACAAGTGCGGTTGTCGTTGCGATTGTTTGTGGAACTTTTCAAAAAGTCTTTTTATCAAGAATTATGAATTCAGATAAATTTCTTTGGCATTATTTAGTGCATTTGGACAATAACTGAAAATTCTTGAATTTTAAAAGGCAAAACAAGCGTTTTTCAAATGATATCTTTTACTTATGTTTTACTGATTGTGATTTGAAAAACTATATTCGGGGTATGAAAAAACATCCTCTTTATTTTACGATTCACGGACATTTTTACCAACCGCCTAGAGAAAACCCTTGGACTGGGGTAATAGAAAATCAACCGAGTGCCAGACCATTTCATGATTGGAATGATAGAATCGCTAGTGAATGTTATAGCCCAAATGCCGCTAGCCGTATTTTGTCTTCAACAGGAAAAATTGCAGATATTGTCAATAATTACGAATACATGAGTTTTAATATGGGGCCAACGCTTATGGGTTGGCTTCGTGTGTATGCTCCGGATACTTATCGTAGAATTCAAGAAGCAGATAGAAAAAGTTGTGAACGTTTGAATGGTCATGGAAATGCAATAGCTCAGGTTTATAACCATATTATTTTGCCTCTTGCCTCTCCAGAAGACAGAAAAACGCAAATTCGTTGGGGAATAAAAGATTTTGAATTTCATTTTGGCAGAAAACCAGAAGCTATCTGGCTTGCAGAAACTGCTATCAATATGGCAACAATCAGAGATTTGATTGATGAAGGAATTCGCTATGTCATCCTTTCGCCAACACAAGCCGAATCCTTTAGAAAAATTGGAAGTTCTGAATGGCAAGGTTGCGAAAATACAGATATTGATACTACAAGACCTTATAGAATTTTCCCACGAGATGAAAAAGGGAATTTAACTAGTGAAGGTTTTCTCGATGTTTTCTTTTATAACCCTTGGCTTTCAAGTGCTGTTGGTTTTGAACATCTTTTACGCGATGCAGGTGTTTTTGGAAAACGAATTCAAGATGCTTGGGATGCAAATAGGCCAGAACCACAATTAGTAAGCATTGGAACAGATGGCGAATCTTATGGCCATCATGAAGCTTTTGGTGATATGTGTGCGGCTTGGCTTTATAATCGTTATGCGAAAGAACACAACATGGTTCCTGTGAATTATGGTTGGTTCTTAGAACAATTTCCTCCTGAATATGAAGTGAGTTTAAAGAATGCACAAGGCGAAGGGTGTGCATGGAGTTGTGCTCATGGCGTTGGACGTTGGTATAGGGATTGTGGGTGCTCTACTGGAGCAAGAGAAGGTTGGAATCAGAAATGGCGTGGGCCACTTCGTGATGCTTTTAACCATTTGAAAACTCTTGCTGACGAAGTCTTTTTACGCGAATTTCCAAAAGTTTCTGATAGAGACCCGTGGGACGCTAGAAATGAATTTGTAGAAACATTAGTTTGTCCAGAAGACTCTTCAAGAATGGAAAGTTATTTGGCAAAAGTTTTGAGAGACCCTTCTAATAAAGAACACAAAATCATTGCAGTTCGTTTGATGGAGATTCAAAAGTATTGCATGTTTAGCTTTACAAGCTGCGGTTGGTTCTTTAATGATATTGAAGGTCTTGAACCAGTTCAAAATATGCGTTATGCTTTGCGAGCTATTGAACTTTTCAAAATGTTCTTACCTAATTCACATCCGATAAAAGAACAAGTACTTAGCATTTTAGCACGTGCAGTTTCAAACGAACATCACATGAATGGCGCAGAGGTTTTCACTCGTTATGCTGTTCCTGAAGTTCCGATTGTATTAAAATTGATGGCTGAAAATGCAGCAATGCTTCATTTGAATTTAGATGTAAGTGCTGGCCAACAGAATCCAAGATTCTTTGCCGAAAAAGTGGCCTCTCGCCGTAGACAATCCGTTATACGCACAGAATATCGTGCCGAAGAATTAGGAGAGTCTGTTGTTGCAATGAATTTATTGATTACGGACTCTTTTGGAAGAATCAATATTGTAGTTGCAGAAGGTGTAACAACAGAATTGCCCTTTGTTGAAAATCCAAATCTTAGTACAGAAGAATTACGCCGAGTTTATCCAACGGCTTATGTGGTTCGTTTAAAAGATTTGATGAGTGATTCTTTGCAACGATTGAATAAAGAATTAAATGAAAAACATATTGAACAAGTAACAGCATCGTTTTCAAATTTTACACTTTCAAATGATTTGACAATAGATAGTCTTGCAGATCCCGACCATTCTTTGCCAGATACAATGCGTAAAATGCTAAGCTTAGAAATAAGTGCAAAAATTCAGAATTTAGCATTGAATTATTTAGAAAAAGAAAATGAAAGCGTTTTAAAAGAAGTCCATGAATTAATTGAAGAAGCTCGTTCTTTGAATATGAAATTTTCTTTTGGCGGCACCGGGCGTTATTTTTATGCCAAACTTTCAGATTTGATAAAGGCAGTTTCTGATGTTCCTGATGCTGATGAAGTGCGCTATATTACAGGTTTAATTTCTATGGCGGATTGGTTACACCTTTATATCAACAAGACGGCTCTTGAAAATCAGGCTTTTGAAATTTACCAGCGATTCCGTCAAGAGCCAGATGGCGAACTGAAAGTTTTGCGCCCGATGTTTGATTGGCTAAATTTTGAATAGGGTAAACAATGTATAAGGTTTCTGAAAAACCACTAGTTTCAAAAGAAGAAATAGAAAAACGCTTAATTGTATTAGCTAAAGAAGTTGATGCTTCTGGTGAATATGATTTGGTTTTAGGTGTTCTTACAGGAGCCTTTATTTTTGTTGCAGATCTTGTTCGGAATTTATCTTGTAATCCAAATATTTCTTTTATAAAAGCATCAAGTTATGGGAACTCTACAGAATCATCAAGTGTTGTGATTCAGGGGGTAGAAAAGCTATGTTTAGAAAATAAAAGAATTTTGCTGGTTGATGATATTTTGGATACAGGAAAAACATTTTTTGCTCTTGTAGAACAACTGAAAAAACTCGGGGCGAAAACAGTTAAAACTTGCGTTCTTTTAGATAAGCCATCACGGCGAGAAGCTGATATAGAAGCCGATTTTGTCGGATTTTCTATTGAAAATAAATTCGTGGTTGGGTATGGTTTAGATTATGCTGAAAATTATCGTTCGCTAAACGGCATTTTTACTTTAGAACCATCAGAATAAAGTACTAAATAATAAACATTCCATCACCATAACTGAATAATTTCATTTTTGCTTTTACTGCTTCGTTGTAGGCATTGAGAGTATTTTCGCGCCCGTAAAAAGCTGAAACCAATAAAATGAGTGAACTTTTTGGCCAATGGAAATTGGTAATCAAACCATCAACAATTTTATAACGATAGCCAGGGTAAATAAAAGCGTGAGTAATTCCTTCTTGTGCAGAAAGATGACCGTTTTTGTCAGCGATAGTTTCTAAAACACGAGTACTTGTAGTTCCAACTGTAATCACTCGCCCGCCATTTGATTTAGCTCGGTTGATTTTTTTTGCATTTTCTTCGGTTAAAATGTAGCGTTCACCATGCATTTGGTGTTCAGTAAAATTTTCTACGGCAATATTTTGAAAAGTTCCTGGCCCGACATGTAAAGTTACTTCAGCAATTTCAACGTCATTTTTTTTCAATGCTTCTAACATTTCTTCATTAAAATGAAGGCTTGCAGTTGGGGCAGCAACGGCGCCTGAATATTTTGCAAAAATCGTTTGGTAAGCTTTTTTATCTTCATCATCATCAGGACGTCCAATGTAAGGAGGCAGTGGAACATGGCCTTCTTTTTCCATTACTAGTTCTAATTCTTGAGGGGTTGCATTAAAACGAAGAATTCGAGCACCATCTGCTTTGATACTTTCTACAAAAACTTGTATCCCGGCAAGTTCTACTTCTCGATTGATAGGAAACGCTTTTCCTGGTTTAACCCAGGCTTCCCAACGAGCCTTACCAGAATCTGTAGGAATAAGCGGCTGTACCAGTAAAGTTTCCACTTTACCGCCGTGCAAAGTTTTTCCAAAAAGTCTTGCAGGAATAACTTTTGTATTGTTTACAACAAGACAATCACCGGGTTTAAATAGCGAAATGATTTCAGTTGCTTGTAAAATTTTTCGTTCGCCACCATTTTTGGGGCAATGGAGAATACGTGTTTTTCCTTTGCCAGCAGTTCTGTCGGCAATTAATTCCTTAGGAAAATCAAAATTATAATCAGAAAGGTTGGTCGAAATCATTTCAATGCTTTCAAAGATTCTTCTAAATATTTCTGTGCTTCTCGTTTTAGACTTAATGGCTTGATTATTTTGACTGCATCGAGCATACCAAAAAGCCAGGATTTAAAATCTGGTGTAATGGACAAGTAAAGTTCTAACTTAGTTTTCTTTTGCGTAGATGACGCAAAATCGTTATTGTTTTGGAAATGAAAACGTTTGAAAATCTGAGCACTCCAATCAGCTGTAGCTTCTAAAACAATTTGAGTCGGAGGCAACTCTTTTGTATCAGGAATCCATTTAGCAAAAGAATATTGGTACAAAGTAGCAGGATTTTCTTTTATAGGTTTAAAAGTTTCGCTTAAATAAGTAAAACGACTAATTTGATTAAATACAAACAAACGCATAGATTCTTCTCCGTTTATTTCGTGGGCACCCCACAAATAAAGAGTATCAATGCGCATAATAAGTTTAACGGGCTTTATAACAAATGTCTCAGTAAGAGAATTCTGGGTACGAGTGTACTGTATTTTAATTTTTTGGTGGTTCCGAATAGATTGCAGACATTTTTCAATTTTTTTCTTTAAGGCTTCGTTGTTGAAATTACAATCTGTTTGAGGCCCTAAATCAATAATGAAATCATCGTGAGTAGGGAATGCTTCTAAAGCAGTTGTGCCGTTGTTTTTTTGAATGTTTGAAATAAGACGTTGGATAGAGGCGACGAGTCGTTCTTCTGAAGCCGAACCAGAAGATTTTTTCGCAATGTTTTCTAGACTTTGAATGATGCTGATTTTTGTATTTAGAGAAGCATCTTCCATAGCAAAGCGTGTTCCACCTTTTCCACGAATGGTTCTGAATCCAGGTTCGCTTCTTAAAACCTTAAGTGCTCGGTAAATGGTGCGTTTATTTTGCCCCATGTGAAGGACGCAATCTTCAATAGAACGCTGTCCTGTTTTAAGAAAATCTCTTAAAGAATTGTATTTGTCATAGGTAGAGACAGACATTTTAAACTCCTAGGAAGATGTTACACGGAGAAGGTTTGCGATAGATAGAAAACGAAAAGCTTGATTCGTGACACTGAAATGTATTTTATGTTTTTGAATAAGAGTTTTGACTCGCCCTAAAACATAAATTTTGTCATTGGCTAAACGGATATAAATTTTATTGTTAGCGTCTGTTGATGCACGAATTCCTTTTTCCAGTTCCTGAATTTTCTTTTGTTCTTGTTGTGAAGGAAAAATAACACATTCTGGTAAAAGAGAAAGTTCAACAATTCCTGGAAGTTGTTCAATTTGTTCTTCAAAAAAATGCACTGCTTGCTCTGAATAGTAACCAATTCTAACTTGTGCAATTCTATTATTAACCTTTATTTCGTAGTACGCTAAATCGGGGTGTAAAGCATCTTCAAAAATTCTACAGAGTTTGTCTTCTAAAATATTGTCCGGCTGATTTTCTTTTGGTTTGATTGTTAAAGTGTTGAAAATGCCTCGCATAGAAGTAATTGTATTCAATAAATCTAAAACTTGGCGCCTTTCAGCAAGAGATTCTACAGTTCCACTTAAGTAAAGGATTCCACTTTTTGCTTTAAAGACAATGTTTTCTGTAATTTTAGAAGGTAAATCTTTTAATTTGTATTTAATAGTCTCTTCTAAACGTTTGTTCGGTAGAGACTGGTATGCAGGAGAAAGCGTTAAAAATAAAATAGTTGAATCTTCTAACTGAATAGCTAATTTGTCCGTTTCTCCATCGTGTACTAAACCAATTGCTTTACCAAAAGCATCCCGGATAACATGGTAAACATAGTCTCCGATTAAAGTTTCTCCACTTTGTGCTGGCAATAATCTATAACCTTTTGGAGCTGTTTCATTAAGTGAAGTATCGGTGTCAGAAAGTTGCACTTGCTCTGTTTCGTTGTTGCCATAATCAATAGATAATGATTTTTGATTTTGTTGGTCAGAAAACAATCTTTTGATAATACCTGGGCGAGGCCTGCCTTTAATGTAAACCCAATTTCCAATAGCTAGCCTATTTTTACCAGGGATTTTGGCGTATTCTTGATTTGATGAATCTTGCACCGCAAAAGCGAATTCTTGAGAAAATGCAATGTGATAAGTTTGACAAGAATCGCAAATACAAAGTAATGGAATTTTAGGTAAAAGCCCGCCACGAACAGAATAAGTTTCCTTTGCATAAATACCATGCAATTGCAGATTGCAACAATGTCTGCAAAATAGATGTTCTTCAGTAATGCGAAACGGAAACTTTGATTTCATATTTATTCTTGCATTAAAGGTAATGCTTTTTCAATACGCTGTATAACAGTTTCTTTTCCAACGACTTCAAATAATTCCCAAAGACCTGGCCCTGCAGTAACACCAGAAACAGCAAGTCGAACGGCGCCCACTAATTCACCAAGTTTACATTGGCGAGTATTGGCTAAATCCAAAAAAGCTTTTTCAATTTCTGGAGTTGTGAAATTTTCTACAGAACGCATTGCATCGCAAACAGCAGAAGCAATTTTTCTAGAGCCTTCTCCCCAATGCTTTCTTTGGCCTTTTTCATCAAAGGATTCAGGTTCTTTGAAAAAGTAATCTGCCATTTCTGACAAGTCTTGTAAAAAATGTGTTCTTGGTTTTAATAATTTCACAATTTCAAGCAAACGTTCTTCTGATGACGCAGAAAAATCAATGCCTTTAGCTTGCAAACCTTCTTTTAAAACTTGAACCAAAAAAGAATCGTCACAAAGGTGAATGTGTTGGCCGTTCATCCATTGGAGTTTCTTTTCATCGAATGCAACCGCTTTTGGGTTAATACGTTCTAGCGTAAAAGAATCAATCATTTCTTGAACGCTCATAATTTCGCGGTCATCTCCTGGGTTCCAGCCAAGTAACGCAAGGAAATTCACCAAAGTTTCTGGAAGGTAACCTAAATCTCTAAAGTCGCCAACAGAAGCAGCGCCTTTTCTCTTTGAAAGTTTTCCACCACCGGCAGCAAGAATAACAGGCAAATGGCACCATACAGGAGGCTCCCATCCAAAAGCTTTATAAAGTAGCATATGTTTTGGAGTAGAACTAATCCATTCATCGCCACGTAACACGTGAGTCGTTCCCATTAAATGGTCATCAACAACACTTGCAAAATGGTATGTAGGGAACCCATCTCTTTTAATTAAAACTAAATCATCTAACAATTCGTTCTGGTATTCAATATGACCACGGATTTTATCGTCAAAAGAAGTAATCCCTTGTTCTGGCACTTTTAATCGAATAACGGCTTTTTCTCCAGCAGCAATTCTTGCTTCGGCTTCTTCTCTTGAAATATTACGACAATGTCTGTCATAACCAGTAATAGAGGTCCCACTCTTTTCTTGCTCTGCACGGACTTGGTTTAAACGTTCTTCGGTGCAAAAACAATAGTAAGCATCGCCAGAATCCAGCAATTTTTTGATTTCTCTATGGTAAATATCTAAACGTTCACTTTGAAAATATGGCCCACAATCTTTTTCGACACCAGGTCCTTCATCCCATTGAAGACCAAGCCATTTTAAATCGCGCATCAAATCTTTGAGAGCTTCTTCGTTATAGCGTTTTCTATCGGTGTCTTCTATGCGTAAGTAAAAAGTACCACCAGTTGCTTTTGCAAAAAAGTAATTGTAAATAGCAGTGCGAGCACCACCAACATGGAGGTACCCTGTAGGACTTGGAGCAAAACGAACGCGGACCGGTTTTTGAATTTCTGACATAAAGCCTTCTCTTTCAATAAAATTAAAATCAATAAATCTATGACAAAAAATAGCAAAATATGATAAGGAATTATATTGAGAAAAGGAATATCTGTATGAATATCCTTTTAAAGAGCAAAGATTTTTTTAAAATTGGATTAAAGTTTAAATGATGGATTTAGGAAAATGGAAAATTTAGAAAGTATGAGTTTTGCCCCAACATGTAACAGAAATACCTGGAAACAACGTCTAGATTTACTTTCTCGCGTTCGGGATTTTTTTGCAAAGCGCGAGGTTTTAGAGGTTGAAACCCCAGTACTTTCTCTTGCTTGCGGAACCGACCCTAATTTAGACTATTTTTCAACGACAAGTTCTCCAAAATTTTATTTGATGACTAGTCCAGAATTTCATTTAAAACGTCTTTTAGCAGCTGGTTTTGGAGATGTTTATTCGATAGCTCGTTCTTTTCGGACAGATGAGTCCGGGGCAAAACACAATCCTGAATTTACGATGATTGAGTGGTATCGCGTAGGCATGTCTATGGAAACCCTCATGGAAGAAGTAGAATCTTTTTGTTCAGAAATTCTTAATTTATCTGTAAAAGCAAAAAGGACTCGCTATGCAGATGCTTTTTTACAATATGCGGGAATAGATGCATTTGATGAAAATCCGCTTCATTGGGAAGAATGTTGTAAAAAGCATGGAATCCCTTTATTTGAAACAAATGTGTTTAATATTGAAGAATGGCGTGATTATGTAATGGCCTGTATTGTAGAACAAGCTCTTGATAAAGAAAACGGGGAATTTATTTATGATTATCCAGCCTCTCAAGCGGCTTTAGCTAAAATTCATACAGCTTCTGATGGGAAAATGTATGCTGATAGATTTGAACTTTATTTAGGCGGTATGGAACTTTGCAATGGTTATTGCGAATTGACAAATGCAACAGAACAAGCAGAACGTTTTAAAGAAGATTTAGCTTTGCGAAAAAAAATGGGAAAAGAATTACCTAAAGAAGACAGGCGTTTTTTAGAAGCATTAGAGTATGGTTTACCTGAATGTTCTGGTGTCGCTTTAGGGTTTGATAGGTTAGTGATGTTAGCCCTTTCGAAAAAAGATATACGTGAAGTTATTTTGTTTCCTGGAGATATTGCCTAAGTTTTGTTATCCCTGATTTACCAAGCATTCCTTTGGCGTAAATTTTGATATTTCCATTTTGGTCAGCAATAAAGTAAGTGGGTAAAAGGTTTGGGTTTCCCAAATTATTCATTAATTCGTAATTCCAGTGTAAAGAAGGGTAGGGAATTTTCATTTTGCGGACATAATTTTGCATAGTTTTCAAATCTTCATCTGCATTTACATAGAGAACGCAAAGGCTATCGCTTTTCAAAGAATCATAAATTTGGGTAAATATTTCGTGGTCTACTTTACATGGAGGGCAAAAAGAAGCTCCAAAGGCTATTATTGTAGAACGACACTGACTAAATTCAAAGGAAAAATCTTCTCCTTTAACAGAAATTCCCTTTAAATTGGGAACAGAACGAGGGCTTTTTTGCAAAACATCACAGGAAATGCACAAAAAAGCAAAAAGAAATAGGATAAGAGTAAATTTTTTAGAAACCATTTCCTTAAAAAATAATATATTCTCACTATGGCTTACAATATACAAGAATTACTCTCTGAAATGGTGAAGCGTGGAGCTTCTGACTTGCACATTACTGCTGGCTCCCCTCCCTTGATTCGTCTTTCTGGTCGTTTAACCCCTATCGGTACCGACAAATTAAAACCAGATGAAACTATGCGCATGACATATAGTCTTATGAATGAAATGCAGAAAAAAGCATTTGAACAGACTAAGGAATGCGATTTTTCGTTTGGTATTGCCAATTTGGCGCGTTTTCGTGCAAATGCTTACTTACAACGTGGTTGTGTAGCTATCGCTTTGCGTATCATTCCGCTTGAAATTAAAACGTTCAAAGATCTTGGTTTGCCTTCTATCATGGGGGAATTTACCACTCGTCCGTCTGGTCTTGTGCTTGTAACTGGAGCAACTGGTTCTGGTAAGTCCACAACACTTGCTGCGATGATTGATAAAATCAATAAAGAACGCCATGACCACATTCTTACAGTAGAAGACCCTATTGAATTCTTGCATAAACACCAGGGTTGCATGATTAACCAGCGTGAAGTGGGGAGCGATACAATGAGTTTCTCTCAGGCGTTGAAAATGGCTCTTCGTCAAGACCCTGATGTTGTGCTTATTGGCGAAATGCGTGACTTAGAAACAATTCGTGCTGCATTAACTATTGCAGAAACTGGTCACTTGACTTTTGCTACACTCCATACTAACTCTGCTGTACAAACCGTGAACCGTATTGTGGACGCGTTCCCTAAAGGTGAACAACAGACAATTCGTACACAGCTCTCCTTTGTTTTGCAAGGTGTAATTTGCCAGACCTTGCTTCCTAAAATTGGCGGTGGCCGTGTAATGTGCTATGAAGTGATGAACTGTACGCCTGGTATTCGAGCATTGATTCGTGATGACAAAGTTCACCAGATTGAATCGATGATTGAAATTGGTCAAAAGTTTGGTATGAATACTATGAATATGCGTCTTTGTGAATTGATTGCAGAACGCAAAGTAGATAGGTTTGATGGTATTGCAAAATCTCCAAACCCAGATCAGCTAGAAAAACTTCTTATGGAAAAGGGCTTATAGCAAATGGCTGTATTTTTGTACAAGGCGCAGAATGCGCAAGGGAACGTTTTTGAAGGCGAACTAGAAGCCGGAAGTAAAGATGAAGCTGAAGGTTTGCTTAGGCGTAAGCGCCTTATTGTACAGTCTGTTAAAAAGAAACCGATGGATATTAAAATCAACATCGGTTCTGGTATTAAGTCTGTAGATATTTCCCGTTTTACTCGTATGTTCTCTGCAATGACTTCAGCTGGGCTTCCAATGCTTCAGTGTCTGAACATTCTGGAAGAACAGATGGAAAACCCTGCAATGCGAGAGGTTGTGCACAAAGTAGCTGCTTCAATTAATGGCGGTTCCACTTTGGCAGATGCAATGTCACAACACCCGAAAGTTTTCGATAAATTGTATTGTAACATGGTGGCTGCTGGTGAAGCGGGCGGTATTCTTGAAGGTATTTTGGCTCGTTTGGCGGATTATCAAGAAGCCAACCAACGCGTTGTGCGTAAAGTGAAAAAAGCAATGACTTACCCGGTGATGGTTGTTATTGTTGCTGTTATCGTGATGGTCGCTCTTTTGACATTTGTGGTGCCGACATTTGCCAATATGTTCCAAGAAGTAGGTGGTGAACTTCCAGGCCCTACACAGGTGGTGATGAACCTTTCTAATTTGCTTGTGGATTATGCGGCATTTTGGGTAGTTGGTGTAATAGCAATTATTATTATCATTCGAACTATTTTGAAAGTGCCACACTTGCGGTTGCAATTCGATACGATTCTTTTGCGCGTTCCAAAACTTGGTGACTTGCAGACAAAGAGTGCTGTGGCTCGTTTTGGTCGTACACTTGGAACTCTTTTGAATGCTGGTGTTTCTGTTATTGATGCTTTAGGGGTCACGGCTCGTACAGCAGGTAATATGGCTGTTGAACGTGCAATTCTTAAAATTTCGCAATCAATAGCAGGAGGTAAACCAATCGCTGAACCAATGAAAGAAGCTAAAATTTTCCCACCGATGGTTATTCAGATGGTGGGCGTTGGTGAAAAAACAGGTAACTTGGGTGGCATGCTTTTGAAAGTAGCTGACTTCTATGACGAAGAAGTTGATGCTGCTATTGATGCATTGACTTCCATGATGGAACCTTTGATTATGGTGTTCCTTGGCGGTGGTGTTGGTTTTATTCTTATCGCTATGTACATGCCTATTTTCAGTATGTCCGACGCGGTTCAAGGATAAAATACTTCGAAATACTTCGTCACTTTGCTTCTCGCGTATCTATTAGTACTCGGTCGTTGCAAGTTCTTGGTATTTCTCGGATTTTAAAAGTTTAAACAATATCAGTAAACTCCTCGTATAATTTTAGTATGCGAGGAGTTTTTTTTGAAAAATTTCTCTTTGCTTTATTGGCTCGTGAAAATTAGAGTTGGTAAAATTTAAAAATGATATCGATGCTTTTCAGTATAGCGAAGTTCAAGTAAATCCCAGTTGATAATTTGCCATAAACTTTTAAGATGTTCCGCTCGATTATTTCGAAAATCAATGTAATAAGCGTGTTCCCAAACATCAAAAGTAAGAATTGGATTCAGGTTCTTGGTGATAGGATTTTTTGCATTTTCTTCTTGAGAAATAATCAGATTACCAGAATCATCAGAAGATAGCCAAACCCATCCGCTTCCAAATAGTGAAATTCCTTGTTTTTCAAAAATATTTTTGAAATTTTCAAAAGAATTAAATGCCTTTTCAATGGCTTTTTTTAAATAGCCTTGAGGCTTATTCTCTGCACTAGGTTTTTGAAACTGTGTAAAATAAAGAACGTGATTTAAAACTTGGCTTGCATTATTGAACAATGCTCCGTTAGAATTTTGAACAATAGTTTCAAGACTTTCATTTTTGAATTCGCTATCACCAAGTAGAGTATTTAAATTATTTAGATAAGTTTCTAAATGCTTTCCATAATGGTATTGCAAAGTTTCTTTTGAAATCACTGGCAAGAGTCCCTCTAATTTATAGGGCAAACTTGTTTTTTCAAAGATTCCGTTTCTTGGAAGAATATTCATATTTTACCTCATTTTTTTGTTGAATATATCAAAGGCATAAAAAACAAAACAAGAGAAATTTTACTCTTGTTTTTTGCTGGTATTAAAGGTTCTGTAATTTGAATTTTAAAATATGAATGGATGAGTTTAGCACATTGTTGATGAAAGAAAAAATAAAGGAAATTTGTATTCTATTAAAGAATTGTTTTAGATTAAAATGCAAAAATAGTTGTTTTTACGCAAAATAGCGATAATTTGTATTCTATAAATATATTTTTTTTAGAATTTAAAGTTATATTATGAAAATGCCTCCTATTATAGAGTACACAGATTATCGTCGTTATATTGCAGATTTTTACGCTGAACGTAAGAATCGTTCTGCATTCACATGGCGTGATTTTGCTCTTAAGGCGAAATTTTCTTCTGCAGTCTTTTTGAAATATGTTTGCGAAGGAAAAAAGAATTTAACTGCTAAATCAGCAATTCAGGTTGCCGAAGCTTTAGAATTAGTCGGGTATGAAAAAACATATTTTTGCCTTTTAGTGGGTTATGCTAATGCAGAAACAGAAAGGAAAAAGACTAAAATATTCAACGAAATTGTTGAACTTTCTAAAATTCATAAAGTAAAAGTTTTAGGAAAAGATGAATTTGAATATTACAATACTTGGAAACATTCTGTAATTAGAGAAATAGCTCCAGTAATGCAAGGCGCTCTGCCAAAACAAATAGCAAAAGTTTGCAAGCAAAAAATTACGGCCGCTGAAGTTTCTGATTCATTAAAATTTTTGTTGCAAGCTGGTTTTTTAACAAAAGATGAAAAAGGAAATTATCACCAAACAGATAGATCTGTTCGTATAGGAAATGTAGAAGCTGTTTCTTTTGCCGTAAAAAAATTACAAAAAGAAATGTTGAATATGGCTTTGAATGCTTTAGATGAACCAAATTCTAAAGATCGTAGTATTAGTGGGTTGACTATTGGGGTAACTTCAAAAGCATACGAACAGATTGTAGAAGAAATAAGAAATTTTCGACGCCGTATTATTGCTATTGCAACAGAGGATAACGCGACAGATGAAGTGTATCGCTTAAATTTCCAATTTTTCCCTTTAACTCAAATGAAAAAAGTTTCAAACAAAATACAAGAGGAAGATTATGAACAAGATTCTTCAAAATAAATTTTTTGCATTGGAAACCATTTGTTTTCTTTGCTTATCGTTAATTCTATGTGTTGCTTGTTCAAGTGACAGTAGCGCTGGAGGCAGTACAGAAGACGAAACCATAGTTGCTCTAAAAGATAAAACAATTACAGGGGTGTCTCAAAAAGGACCTTTTATAAAGGGGTCAACTGTGACAGTGCAGGAATTAGATGGAGAAACTTTTGCGCAAACAGGAAAAAGTTTCAAAGGGAAAATTATAAGCGATGCGGGAGACTTTAAGTTAGACATAAAAAGCTTAATTTCTCAATATGTTTTGATAGAAGCTAATGGGTATTTCTTTAATGAAATCACGGGAGGCAAATCAAATGCTCCAATCACTTTAAATGCGTTTAGTAACATTAAAGAACGCGATAATGTTAATATCAATTTGCTTACTCATTTAGCTTATGAAAGAACTCTTTATTTAGTAACTCAAGAAGATACGCCTTTCTCTAAAGCTAAAAAGCAAGCAGAGCAAGAAGTGTTAAAATCATTTGGAATAGAAGAAGAATTTAATGACGCAGAAGAGTTAAATATTTTTGGAACAGAAAATGCTAATGCTGCGTTGCTCGCAATATCGATTTTAATGCAGAATGATTTTTTTGTTTCTGATGGAAATCAAGAAGGAGAAGCAGGACTTTCAGAACTTTTAGCAAATTATTCCTTAGATATAGAAACAGATGGCGTTTGGAATGATATTGAAATTCAAACAAAAATAGCCGATGGGGTTTCATTTTATACATTAGAAGAACATAAAGCACGTTATACAGAAAATATTGCTCAATGGGGAATTTCTACAGAAATACCTGCATTTGAAAAATATATAGGAGTATTTTGGTGGACAAATTACGGACTTGGGGCATGTAATGCAGAAAATGAAGGCGAAGTGAAGCAGAATAATAATGAATTGAGTGTAAACTATCAAATGTATTATGTTTGTAAAAACGGAAATTGGCAAATGGCTGAAGGTAAAGATTTGCTTGATGCTGGAGTTGATATGGAGTTGATAGACACACGAGATGGCAAGGTATATAAGACTATTCAAATTGGACGTCAAACTTGGATGGCAGAGAATTTGAATTATGAAACAGAAAATTCTTATTGCTATGATGATGACCTTGCAAATTGTGAAAAGTATGGCCGTTTATATACTTGGGAAGCGGCATTGAATGCTTGCCCAGAGGGCTGGCATTTACCAACAAAAGAGGAATTTGAAACTTTGATATCAAATGTTGGTGGAGAAGAGACTGCAGGTAAAATGCTCAAATCCACAACAGGTTGGTTGGATGATGAAGATGAATTTGGACAGGCTTTCGGTAATGGAATAGACAAATATGGTTTTAGTGCTCTCCCAGCGGGCCACCGCGGCAGTTTTTTCGACCACGCGGGTAAGGGCGCGAATTTCTGGAGTGCTACAAAGGACGATGAGGATGAGGGCGACGCTTACTACTTGGGCATGGGTTCCAATCGCGAGCGCGCGGAACTGATCGGCTACGATAGGGACGACGCGAAATCGGTTCGTTGCCTCCGGGGCTCCAATTAACCTCTAGGAGCGTTGCTCCCGCGGGACGCTGCCTTGCGTAAGCAGGCAGCCAACATTTCCTCTGCCAGGGCAGTACGGATTGTCGTAGCGAAACAGTACGGCTTGTCATGGCGAGGAGTCTTTTAAGACGCGCGGCCATCTTGTTTTTTGTCATTACGAGCGTAGCGAAGTAATCCAAAACAAGTTTTG
>JAGBSH010000026.1 GCA_017631885.1 Fibrobacteraceae bacterium | reverse complement strand
TTTATCACTTCTCAACTTTTTGCAAACGTTGAATGTTATAATTTAGATGATTATGTTGATGATGGTAAAGATTTGACTGAATTGACAAAAATAATCAGTCAAAAGGCAGAGTATGATGCAAGAAATAGTCAAGGAGAGGAATATCTTGTTGGTGGAATGACTTGCGCATGGCCTAATATATCCACATACCAAAAGTATGAAGAAATAAATAGGACAAACTTGGCAGATGAGTATATCAAGATTGTTGTGAAGTATGAAATAACATCAAAGACAACTTTAGGAGACAACGATCATTTAACCGTAAAAAAAGGTTATGTATTCCCCAATGGACATATAACTACAAGTGAAGAAGAAGGTATGTTTGACAAACACGAAAATGGGCACGAATTTTACAACAGATGTATCAAATTTGAAGAAATCAGTAAGAAAGGACAATTTGAATGCACTATAAAATTGAATGCAGAGTGGTCTCAAAAGGAGAAAGACGAGGCACTTAGAAATGCTATTGCAAACGAACTTAAGATTATTGAAATTCCTTTGATTGAGGATAAGGTAAATGAAGCTCAAAATAAGATAGACGCAATGGTATATCGCTTCCACAAGGACCATGGTGTAGGAGGATCTAGTGATAATTACACATGCCCGACAAATTAGCTTATTGGTTTTCATTTTTTTTGTATGGCCATTTGCTCAAGAAACCGATACATCATCACATCAAAAAGTATTTGGTGAATATTGTTTTGCTCAAGAATTATCGAAAGGCAAAATCGTTTGGAAATGGAAAAAATATAAGGAAAATTGGAAATACTTGTTTTCTTACATTCCTTGTGCTTTTCAAGGAATGTATTCGATCAATAATAATACCAATGGCGGTTCCTTATTTGGACTTGTACTCAACACATCAACATTCAATGATAAGGAGCCCTCAAAATGTTCAACGGAACATTTTGACTCTAGAGAATACATTGTTTTAGATGAGGTGCAAGAATCGGCAGATACTGAATTACCTAAACTAAATAAAATAAAGAACGCCTATTATGATGTTAATTGGGAAATTAACTACGATTCTAATTATGTTCGTCTCCATCATTCTGGTTCCACAAAAATTTACATTTCCGGTTTCTGCACCGAGGAACAGTTAAAAGCAATTAGAGAACGAAAAAAGCAAGAGCTAAAAGAGAACAAAGTAAATGAAAAAAGCACCCCATGATAAAAACTCTTACCGAAAATTACTGAATTTACAAAATGCTTGGGATGATGAGGATGTAAACAATGTTAGTCATGAACGTATTGATGTTTATTCCAAAATGCAAGAAAATCAAGAAGTTTTTTTTAGAAGATGTAAATAAAATCTAATTTAGGTTGACGTAAAATGTTACAGTTGTTTATTGCACTTTTTTTGATACTTACTTCAACTTGTTTTGGCGAGGAAATCGCTGAATTTTGTGCTGATTTTGATAAAGACCCTAATGAATACAGCCTTCATTTGACAAAAAATTTAGAATTCGCCCCTAATATCAATTGGGAATTGTCTGATAGTACAATATGTACAACAAATTCTGATCAATTCTTTCTTGAAGCAAATTATACAATTGATGCTCCCTCAGATTCCTCTATGGCAGAATTTAAAGGTGGATGCGTCGTTTTTAATAATTTTACTGCAGAAAATATGACTTGTATTAATCCTAAAAATGTCAAGATAAATCTTGCCCCTTCTAATAGAGATATTCTTCATATTCATAAGAAAAATGCTAAAGAATCGCTAATTCCTTACTATGGGAAAGTTATAAATGGAAAATTAAAAACTAAATTACCAATAACATCTTATATCTATGAAACGAACTTTAAGGCCGTGATCATTGGGCCCTGTATAAAAAAAAGAATAGTTGCTGAATTTTGTATCAATAAATATCATGAACTTGTTCTAGAGAAGGAATTAGATTACATACCACGTTATATTTTTTCAACTGCAAGTGAATGTCATTTTTGCAATAAAAATTATAAAGAAACACTTTCATTCTTCATTGATTTCGGAAACGAAAAGTACATTCCTCTTGAAGATATTCTACACAAAAGATGTGAGGATTACATATTAAATAAAAATTTAAAATTACCTCAAGCAATAAATAAGGAGAGCTTTTATAATAAAGATTTATCGGTAAGAATAGATGCAAAAATTGAAAAGAATGGTTCTTATAGCAGCGATTATTATGATTTTAAAATTCGTATAAATGGTCCTTGTAAAAAATAGATTGAAGAATCATTGACTACGCCTTAAGTAATTTCACCAACCCTTCATACATCTTAAACAATGCCGCGACGATTTCGCTTTCGGTTATGTCTTTTGAAAAACCATAAGTTTCCATTACTGCACGATCGTTTTCTTGGTGGGCTTTGCGGAGTTCTATAGGCATAAATGTTTCATCGTACAAATCTGCAAGAGAACATTCTGGATATTTTGCTCGTGCATCTAAAATGGATTGGGCTGTTTGTTCGATTTTTGCTTTCTGTGCATCGGTGGGGTTGCACCATGGGAAGTTGTTATAGACTATGTCCTTTGAATAACGATAGTCACTCTTTAATCTGCCGGCAACCGCTCTCATCCATGCCATGTGGACATTGGAAGTCAGGATTCCAAAGTGATACAGCGTAGCCTCAGGAATTATAACAGCAGAGTCGGTTGGAACAACTGTGTCATTAAGAAAACCTAATGGAATATATCGTCTATTTTCAGAAGATACTCTTGGAACGATTATATAACTATCAGGATTGAAAGTTTCTCTAAATATTGTTGGAGTATCAGCAAGTTTTTGTCTGTCGGGTGCACCATTCAATCTATCCTGTCTGCAGGCGTCAACACGTTTCATAACTTCTGGCATTTTTCTAAGTTCTGCAGGACTTACTCCTACAAGCCAAAGACAATATCTATCCTTGTTGTTTATATATTCTGCTGCACCTGTTAATTTTTTGATGTACTTTACCGCATTAGGCTCACGCTTAACGAAATCATCGTAATCATCGGCTTCAATAATCAGATGTCCTCCGTCAGCAGGTCTGTTCCCTGTAGTCATTTTAGGAACATCACAAATGGGTGTAGAACGGCTCTCAATAAACACATTAGGAGCCTCAACAAGATAAGCATTGATATTCTTCACAATCTTCTCAATACCATTATCATACAGACGTTTGTCCGCAGTATTCTCCGCAACACTAAATCCAATAATTACACAATGCACATGGGCTTTTTGTGTAGATTCACTGTCCCAACGGAATGTGCGGTGAGCAAAGTCAATATGAATCCTGAAACGATCCATTAGCGGTTTCCATATACCAGCAACTTGTTCGCCTTGAGTAATAGAATTTGTTGCAACAAAAGCACATTTTATTTTTTGATTTGAGATTAATTCAGCTGCTTTAAAATACCAACCAGCAACATAATCTATTTTTCCAGCTGTTTTATATGGCTTTCCTTTTTCATCAACATATACAGAAAGAATATCAGCTTTTTGTTCTTTTGATTGTAAACTATATCCCACAAACGGCGGGTTTCCCATAATGTAATCAAGTTTTTCTTTCGGCACTACGCTTTCCCAATCCATTCTTAAAGCATTGCCTTCTACAATATTGGCATAACTTTTCAGTGGTAAAAAATCGAGATTTGCGTTTACGATTTCTTCAGTTTCCTTCATCATTTGAGATTCAGCAATCCACAGCGATGTTTTTGCAACAGTTACTGCAAAATCGTTGATTTCAATGCCATAAAATTGACCGATAGAAACTTTAATGATTTCGGTATCAAAAGAAATTTGTCCGTTTTGTTGTTTTTCGGCTAATAGTTCATTTTCTAATCTTCTTAAAGAAAGGTAGGTTTCTGTTAAAAAATTTCCGCTTCCGCAAGCTGGGTCAAAAAATGTGATGTCTTTTAATTTGTCTTGAAAAGCATCAAATTTCTGATTACGGGTTTTAATGGATTTAGTTTGTTTGATTTCTGAATATTCTTCGCGCAATTCATCAAGAAACAATGGGTCTATAACTTTATGGATGTTTTCTATCGAAGTAAAATGCATGCCGCCACTGCGGCGCGTTTCTGGGTTCAAAGTGCTTTCAAATAAAGCACCAAAAATAGTCGGGCTAATCTGAGACCAATCAAAACCTGCACTTGCTTTGTTTAAAAGAATATCAAGCGTTTCTTCATTAAAGTTTGGAATTTCAATGTTTTCGTGTTTAAATAAGCCACCGTTCACATAAGGAAACTCCGAAAGCATTGTTTCGTCGTAAGGGTCCCTGTCTTTTTCTTTTGTGTCAAGAATTTCAAAAAGTTCAATAAGCGCTTTTCTGACATCGTTTGGTTTAAATTGTTTTAAATAATCGTGAAATAAACCGTGCTTACCAAAAATACCTGCATCTTCTGCGTATAAACAAAATACAAGGCGAACACAAAGCACATTTAAACTATGAAGCGATTCTTTTGAATTTGAATTTTTGTATTGCTTAATCAAAGCATCATAAAGTTTTCCAACCAAATCCCCAGCTTTTAAAGAAACTTCCATTTCTTTCTGAATATGTTCATTGCCTTCGTCTGCTAAAAATTGTAAACGATAATATTCCTTCGCTAAATTTCTCAGAAGAATTTGTTCTGGCTCTTTATTTGGTTTATTCATATCGTAGATTAAAATTTCTTTGAAATTAGAAACGATAATCCACCTGACTTTTTCGTTGTATGGTAAGTAAGTATTGTAACGAAACGCTTGCCCGAATGGGGTTAAAAGTTCTCCGTCAGATTGAACGGCATTGCTGTTTAATTTTATATGAGCACTTTTTTGTTCTATGAGAACTTTTGTACTTGGAATATAGGCATCTATGTATTTTTGAGTTTTATCAATAAAAACTGGTTTTTCAAATTCAATAAATTTTGTTGCGTCTTTTATTCCAAGCACATCACTTAGCAGTTCTAGCCAAAACCGAGCCGTTTCTTGCTTTTCGTCGCCTTTACCTTTCCAATATTCAACAAATTTTTTTACAGCCGAATTTTGTTTAACTTTTTTTATTGTTGTTTTTGATTTGCTCATAAAATTCCTCACCCGAAATTTAAATTTTTTCTTTGAATAAAGACTTTATTTTTTGAAATATTGAACGCATTGCTTAAGTTACGAGAGGGTAGCGGAAAATAGTTTTGTGAGGTATGAACAAAACTAGTTGAAAGCAGACTCTTATCCCTAGTGCAATTTACGAAAGAATTGAATATTATTCTCAAATCAACATTTTACTTTTTAACTTCTCTAACCAGACGCAAACCATAATAAAAGAAATCCCTTGTTTGAGAGTAATCGCAATGTCTTCCTAGATTTAAGGAATCAAGTGGATCAGCTAAAAAACCACCTTTGCATGAAAGAATTTCATTATGAAAAATACTTTTTCCAGGTAGCATAACTATTTCACAAACAAGACCCGACATATCGTATAAGTTATAAGAATTAGGTTTTAACATTCCTACAGGGCGTGATGTCTGCCACCATCTACCACAAGAATGTTCTAACAATGCTTTTTGAGCCCCAACTTTTGAAGTTATTTTGCTTTTTGGATCTCTAGGGTCTTTAATTCCAAACCATGCATATTGAGAAGCATTAACAGAATCATTAGAGTCTCCCCAAACATATTCTGTATTAATCTCTCCGCCTCGTGCTAAGGCCATCCATTCATCATAATATGGCAAACGATAACCATTTGATGTACTGTCAACATAAATAAAAGTAAAGCTAGATTTTCTAATATTCAAAGATTCGTTTCTAATCCCAAAATTTCCATTTTTAAATAATTGACAAATTTTCCAATCTTCAGATTCTTCAAATGAATAAACTGGTTTTAATCCATCACGTAAGCTACGAGCATTTGCATACATTAAGGCTAAGTAAGGATTTAAGTTTATTGCCGCTGAATCATGAGCATCGCAATACCCATTTTTTACTAGAGAGTTCTTCTTTTTTATCCAAAACATTTGATTATCTCTCATTTTAAAAGGAATATGATTAGGAATTGAATCCCACAATGCTTGAATGATTTCACAATCTGTCACTTTATATTTGTCAACTATCAAAACCTTATTAATATTTTCCAATCTTGGTGGGTCAGGATAAACTCTGTCTTCAAAAGCAACAAAAGGATAAAATACATGAGGGTTTTCTCGTTTTGTCGTTTTTTTTCTTTTATATTCTGGTCCAAAATAACCTAACTTATGTTTCTCTTTCGAAAGGTCAATGTATTTCATTCCAACAAGAATATTGAAAGTAAACACATTACCAAATTTTGTTACATACCAAATTTTTCCATTTTTCACATAATTTCCTGAATTCAAAAGAATACAATTTTGTTCTTTTTTATATGAGAAATCATTTCCTTTCCATAGACCTTCATTAGCTTCTTCTATACAAATTGTGTAATCTGTATTCTTTTCCATTTCAAGCCAATGAATAGAATCTTTTAAAGAAATCTGAAAACTATCTCGGATAGAGTAAACTTGTTCTGCTTTTCTATTGTTGTTTTCTATGCTGTTATTTAATTTTACCAATGCCTTTGGACCATTAGTTTTGTTATATGAACGAACGGCAGTGCCGTCAATTTCATAAATAGATTGTTGATCAGCAAATACAGTAAAAACTAAAATCAACCAAATGATTGTCAAATTAAATCGCATGTTTTCTCCTATTGAATTATACACTTTTGATTAGAACGAATACATTCCCACTGATTTTCTGTTGCGTATTCTCCATTTATTTCAATTCTTTTATTTGTGGATGTGTAAACCGCTTCTAAAGGTCTATATCGAATTTTAGGTCCAATTGGAAAAATATAATTCATTAAATTAGTTTCGTCTGTTGCTAGGCCAGTTGAATAAATAGGATCATTATTTAAAACATATAAATCAGAGAGTCCATAAATGTGTCCTATTTCGTGATTTATAATATTAAGAGAGTTATTACCGCTTGTATGCGATCCCCAAACAATTCCTCCTATAACACGGCCTCCTTGGTGAGGGAATCCATTTTGAAAATTGTTTGTGATAATTGTTGAATATTGAAGTGCATACGGAAGTCCCGGAACAAAAGGGTGTACGTCTGCTCTAAGTGTGTATTCACAGTTTAAATTTAAATTATTTGCATTATATAACTTTAAATTAAAAGTATTATTTTCTTTATCAAAATTATACATTTCAGCTTCAATTTCTTGTTTTGAAGCATCACACTCATTTCTTAAATACATTGGAAAACGTATATTTAAACATCCCTCATCATAAGTTCTTTGATGATATATAGAACAAGCCTTGTTATAATCTTGATAATTTTCTAGTATATAATTTTGTCCATTTGTACTGTTAGGCAATTTCCAACCGATTGTCATTTTATTTATTCCCAACACAACATGATGACTCCACATATGTATTTTAGAATACATAATTACAGAATAATGATTATCTTCAACAATTTTACTAAATTGGGCGACATCATTTTTTAAAGTATAATATTCTTTTTCAATTATATTGCAATTGATATAATGTGAATCACAATTTTCAATAGATTGTTTTTTTTTATTTAATTTATCTATCATCTTCGATAGTTCTTTGCGAGATTCTTCATACTTTTCTAATCGTCTTTTCAATTCTGGGTTCAAAGCCATTATAATTTGATTTGCATAATCAGTCATTCGTTCATTAGTATTTTTATTTTGACTTAAATCAACGTACAAGTCGTTATCAAATCCAAAGAAGGATGGTTCTTTCTCATTCAATTGAGCAGAAACTACAGCTTGCTTATAAATTTCATTAAATCTTTCTTGTACTCTTTCTAATGTATAACACCCAGATTCAATGCCATGATAACAATCAGGATATTCTTCACTTCCAAACTGAACAAAATATATCTGCTTAATATTTTCATCATATTCAATGATGTGTAGATATCTCTTTTTATCAATCGTTCCATAATAAACAGCATATTTACCTTTACTTAATTTAATTTCTTTAACACAATTAGAAGTTTCACAGACATCTAGTCCCAATAAAACATCTTTTTCTATAATATTATTGGAGTCATCAATTTTATGCAAACGATAAACCTCTTTTGCAGTTTGGTCGACATACACTCTCAAAGAAGCTTTTTCTCCTGTTTTAACAGAAATGTAAACATTTTGTCCTTTTTCTGCGTAATCTGGTAAAAATGATAAAGGATCAATATCAAATCCGTATTGATGATTTTTTGAAGGCAAAAACCAAGACGTAGTGTTTTCCCAGCTAATTTCTTCTATTTCTCCACTTCCAAATATAGCATCATCTTGAAAATTTCCATCAATAGGTCCAACCAATGGATTTTTTTCAATACAATCAAGAGCTTTATCCTGCAAATGACATTCTACTGAATTAACACCTCCATATACATTCCCTTGAATTTTATCTTCATCACAAGCAATTAGAAGACAAACAACAAATAAGAGAAATACTATTTTTTTCAATTTTTATTCCCTCTTACTTAGCTTCATAATAAAAATAATCAGAAACCGATGCCATATAAAGAACTATAGCTTCTTTATAATTTCCTGCATCCCGCTGGCGTTTCGAAAATAAAATTGGCTTTCCTTCTGTTGTTGTCATTGATTGGAATACATATTTTCCATTTTCTTCTCCAGTTCTATATACATAAAATTCTACTGGAGTATCAACAATTTTTTCCCCTTCTTTATTCATCGTCCACATTTTTACCAAAGCCTTATCTTTTTTTGTCTTTTTATGCTTTTTTACTTTACCTCTCCATATTCTAGCATATGGGGATGTTGCGAGAAATTCTCTATAATATTCTCCAGAAACAGCACTAATTAATGGTATCGATGGCTTAATAGTAACGACTTTTCCCTCGTGATTCAATATACCAAAGAATACATCATTATCTGAATTAGTAAATGAATATGCACCAAGCTGGATTTCATTTCCACTGCGTTCTCCGCCAAGAAGGTCTTCTTCTGGGACATTATCATTTTTTTCACCAGACTTCAACAATGGGGATTCTTCAGAAAGGTTGACGCCCGCTGAATAGCTCATATACATATTATCGCCAGCAGGATTACTTTCATCAATGAATTTCGGGTCACCAACATAAATATTCGTTCCGACATAACCATTCGTAAACGAAGAATTTATCGCTGTATAGCCCGCAACAACTTCCGAAGAACAATTTCCCGAATTACATCCTGAAACAGTATTCTTCCAGAAAATGCTATTTCCAATAGTTCCATTCGCAATACCCCCCATAGCACCATTTGCCGTCGTAGCATTATTCGCAAAGAAAGTAGCGTTCCATATGTTAAGGGCGGAACTTTCATTGAATAACGCACCTCCCACAAGCCCGGCATAGTTGTCATAGAAAATCGCATTGCCAATATAAGTGGCGTCATTTGACAAATCAACCGCACCACCATTCATAGCAGAATTGTTGCTTAGGAACAGAATATTGAGCATATTCGTTTTGCCGTTTGCCACAACAGCACCGCCGTTACCATTTGCCATGTTATTTGATAGACAAACATTTTCAAAATTTAGCGTATCTGTTGCAAACAAGGCTCCGCCATCTTTGTTTGACTTTGACTTTTTGACAACAATGTTTTTCAAAAGTAATTTCTGATTGTCTGAACTAATCGCCCCACCACTCCCATCATTAAAACCATTTTCGAAACGCAACCCGATAATGCTACGAGGTGAGTGACCCTCAATCTCTACATGAGCAGCATTACCAAGATTGATTAGCGGCAGGTCTTTTTCTGAATTCAAATCCCAGATATCGCCTTTATATCCAACTAGTTCAAAACCGACTTTCCAGGGAACAACGCCTTCAGTAAAGTTATCGGTCACATTCCAAATGCCACCAGCCATGTTGATTTCTTTGCCTGTCGCCTTGGCTGTTTCGAGAACGGTTGCAAAATCACCAATAGCAGTTGCTGGAGTTGTTCCATCGCAACCTTCCTTACATTGCGTTTGTGGGTTCCAATAAATGCGATAATTTTCGGATTTATTAAAGTTGAATATGTATTTACTTTTAAAAGCTTCTATTGGAAATCCTGATATTTTATTTTGTGTCAAAGAAATTTCAACATTTTGATTTAAAGATGAAAGTTCTACTATTTTTGAGTTCTTTTCATTTACTTTAATTTGTGAACTATCTGCATAAACGAACATCTCAATAGATGAGGCGGAAAGCGGCAGTTGAGAAACATAGCGAAAAATTCCAGGCATAAAGAACGGACCAAAATGTTCTTCGCTATGAGAAATTTCAGTTGCACGGGGTTCTTGTGAAATCGTTGATTGCGGTTCTATTTGAAATTTGCGTGCATATACAGCACCGACAAGGTGCGAGCGAGATGGAATACGAACGAATGCAGATGGGGCAGTAAACTGTCCAAAATACAGACCGTCCGTTCCCATATCAACTTTTTCACCGGCAATATTCCACTGAATTTCACTGGGGTTACCACCAGAAATGGCAAATGTATTGCGGTCGCCAAAGCGAACATTTTCTAAAACACCTATTGAAACAGGGCTTGATGTTAAATCAAATACAAACTTGACATCAGGTTCTGTAAAAATGTTCTGGAAAGTATAAGAGCCAGAGGTAAAATGAACTTTAGACCTTGCATTGGCGTAGAAAACGCCATAATTACCTGGCGGAAGTATAATAGTTTCATCAAGTCCTACAGAAACTGGTGATATACCTGTGACGATGTTTGGAAGGCTGACTACTGGCTTTGATAGCGCTTTTGTACTTTTTGCTTTCGCTTTTATATTATTTTGTTCAGTACATGGAGTTGAATAACGCAAATTACCGCTAATGTTTGCACGTTCGCGCAAAAAACAATAGTTTGACGCATCTACATTGCCGTAAATCTTGGAATCAGCTCCTAGTTCAAGATTTTGACCGAATACATCGCCTAAGGACATGGAGTAGTCACGAAAATCAACTGTGTCTGCAATAACGATATAATCCCAGTCGCTTGTAGATATCGTGGAAGAATTATTGGTGCTTACATTTTGGTTAGAACCGCAATCAAGGCAATTTAAGCTAACATCAGATAGATAAACCGTTCCAGAATTTTTACCAAGATTAAATTCAAATCGTGCATTATTCACATTGCCCGATTGCATCGTGAATGTTTTCGTTATCAACCGTCCATTTACTGGCGCCACAACTTCACCAAATTCTGCAAAGGCATCATAAGGAAAAGTATTTCGACCTATGCGCACTTCTACATAACGGCGATTACTAACCCCTTGCAAATAGAACTTAACTTCGTAAGTCTTACCAGCCTGTAATTCGATATTGTTACGAGTTAGTTGTACATGCCAGTAATCGGAACCGCCATTAGTAACAGAGATAAAGCCATCATTGAAATTCGCACTTGCTCCATTATAATTTGTTAAACTCCACTCAGAATACGGAAAATCAAGGGCATAAGAGAAGTTCATTTGCGACAGAAAAAACGCAACAACAATCAGAAAATGTGATTTTTTCAAACAAAAGTCCTTTATGGTAATAAAAAAATAACAATGCCGTACAATGATAATAATCTTACAAAATTACGTCAATTCATTTTCATAGATTCTTTTTTGTAAGAATTTGCCCACAAACCAAATAAAAGAGTTTGTTTTCACTATAAGGAATCTCTTTTCAAAATTTGAGGATTTTTTTGAGTGCGTTACGAGAGGGTAGCGGAAAATAGTTTTGTGAAGTATGAACAAAACTAGTTGCAGCGAGGGAGAGACTTCTCCCTTTGTATGAATAATTTTTTCAGAGTTATTTGGCTTAAGTGTTTGTTTTATTTGGCGAAATATTCTGCTTTTATCTTGTATTTTTTGATTTTTAGAAATCTGAATTTTTCATGTATAAAGAATTTTCCTAAATTTTCAGCGAAAAATGAACTATGCCCATGTTTTTATTGGGTAAGGAAAGGAAAAATGGCAAAATATAATCCGCAAGAAATTGAAACCAAGTGGCAAGCTTATTGGGATGCTCATGAAACTTTTAAAACAGCTAGCGATAAAAGTAAACCAAAATTTTATTGCTTAGATATGTTCCCCTACCCAAGTGGTGCCGGGCTTCATGTTGGTCACCCAGAAGGATATACTGCGACAGATATTATTTGCCGTTATAAAAGAAGTAATGGTTTTAATGTGCTTCACCCTATGGGTTGGGATGCTTTTGGGCTCCCTGCTGAACAATATGCTATTCAGACTGGTACGCACCCAGCTGTGACGACTCAGAAGAATTGCGATAACTTCCGCAGACAAATTAAACGTCTGGGTCTTTCTTATGATTGGAGTCGTGAAATCAACACCACTGACCCTAAGTATTACAAGTGGACACAATGGATTTTTAAACGCCTTTATGATACTTGGTTCGATGACGAGTTGCAAAAAGGTAGGCCAATAGCAGAACTTCCGATTCCAGCAGAAATTGAAGGGAAAGGTAAAGAAGCGGTTCGCGAATATAAAGATTCTAAACGCCTTGCTTATTATGCTGATGCTCAGGTTTGGTGGTGTAAGCATTGTAAAATCGTTTGCGCCAACGAAGAAGTTTTAAATGATGGTTCTCACGAAAAGTGCGGTACTAAGGAAGTTGAACGCCGTAATTTGAAACAATGGCTTATGCGTATTCCTCATTATGGGGATCGCTTGTTAAAAGGTCTTGATTCTCTTGATTGGCCGCAAGGCGTAAAAGATATGCAAAAGAACTGGATTGGCAAAAGCCAGGGTGCAGAAGTGGATTTCTGTGTGGCTGATGCTTCTGGTAATGCGACTGAAAATAAGCTTCGTGTTTATACAACTCGTGCTGATACTTTGTTTGGGGCAACTTATATGGTCGTTGCTCCTGAACATGTTCTTGTTCCTGAACTTACTACTGCTGAACAAAAAGATGCAGTTTGCGCTTATGTTAAAGCCGCGGCTCTTAAAAGCGATTTAGATAGAACTGAACTCGCTAAAGAAAAAACGGGTGTGTTTACTGGTAGTTATGCCATTAACCCTCTTACTGGTAAAAAGATTCCTATTTGGGTGGCAGATTACGTTTTGACTGGCTACGGCACTGGCGCTATTATGGCGGTTCCTGCTCACGATACTCGCGATTTCGACTTTGCGAAAAAGTTTGGTTTGCCTGTGATTTGCATTATGGAACCAGATTCCACTTGCCCTGAAGATGTTCGCCCGCAAGTGCTTGCTGGGGAAGCTTGCTGGGCAGCAGATGGCACTTACATTAATAGCGAAAACGAAACGCTTTCACTCAACGGCTTAAATAAAAAGCAAGGCCTTGAACGCGTTATTGCTTGGCTTGAAGAAAATAAAATTGGTAAAGCAACGGTTAATTTCAAACTCCGGGATTGGCTCTTTAGCCGCCAGCGTTATTGGGGTGAACCGTTCCCGATTATCCATTGGGAAGACGGCGAAATTTCAACTGTTGAAGATTCTAGCCTCCCGGTTCTTTTGCCTGAACTTACGGAATATAAGCCTGGTGATGGCGGACAATCTCCGCTTGCTAATGCTAAAGAATGGTTAGAAGTTACAGATAAAAACGGTCGCAAAGGTATTCGTGAAACAAATACTATGCCGCAATGGGCCGGCTCTTGCTGGTATTACTTGCGTTACATTGATGCTTGCAATGGCGATGCGTTCCTCGCGCAAGAACTTGAAAAATACTGGATGCCAGTTGACCTTTATGTGGGCGGTGCTGAACACGCTGTGCTTCACTTGCTTTATAGCCGTTTCTGGCATAAAGTCTTGTTTGATTTAGGTCTTGTTTCTACTGACGAACCATTCCAAAAACTTTTCAACCAAGGTATGATTCTCGCTTACGCTTACGAAGATGCCGCCGGTTCTAAAGTTCCTTCTGATGAAGTAGAAGAACGTGACGGTAAATTCTTCAAAATAGGCACAGACATTGAACTCAAGCAGATTATTGCGAAAATGAGTAAGTCTTTGAAGAACGTTGTAAACCCAGACGATGTAGTACGTGATTACGGCGCCGACAGTCTTCGTTTGTATGAAATGTTTATGGGCCCACTCGATGCCGTAAAACCTTGGCAAGTAAAAGGTATTGAAGGCATGAACCGTTTCTTAAATCGTGCTTGGCGTGCTGTTATTGGCGAAGAAGATTCTGCCCCGGTTTTTGTAGATGAAACGGCTCCGGAATCTGTTGTAAAAGTAATGCACCAGAGCATTATGAAAGTCACTAGCGATATTGAAGAAATGAGTTTCAATACAGCGATTAGCCAGCTTATGATTTTCAATAACGAAATGATGAAGATGGATAAGCGTTACCGCGAACCTTGCGAAACTTTCGTAAAACTCTTGCACCCATTTGCTCCACATATCGCCGAGGAAATGTGGAGTATTCTCGGGCATGAAGGTTCTTTAACGAATGTTTCCTGGCCAAAAGCAGATGCTTCTAAAGCAGTTGACAATACTGTAGAAGTCGTGTTCCAGGTAAATGGCAAAGTTCGCGCACGTGAAACTGTTTCTGCCGATATGGACAAGGCATTGCTTGAAAAACTTGCCATGGAAAATGAACGCGTTCAGGAGTTTACCAAGGGTATGACTGTTGTGAAGTCCATTGTTGTGCCGGGCAAGTTGGTCAATATCGTTGTCAAGCCGGCATAGAATTGAACTTGCCCCGGACTTGTTCCGTTGTGAAGTACATCGTGGTTCCAGGCAAGTTTGTGAATATTGTGGTGAAGTAGCCGCAAGTCGAGTGGGGCGTTACCGCATGCGGGCTAACTGCCGAAGCGCGAGTTACTGCGGCAAAGCAAATAGTAAAAATTTAAAAGGCATTCCAATAAGGAATGCCTTTTTTTGTCAAAAGTTTTTTTTGTTATACGTCAACGACTTCAGTCCAACCAAAAATATCTTCGGTTTCACCAAACTGGATAGCTGTATAAACGTTATAGAGTTCAGTGCAAACTGGGCCTGGAGTTTCTGGGTCGCCATAAGTGAATGTTTTATTGGCAATCGGGTCAACAATTTTTCTGATAGGCGTGATGACCGCAGCTGTTCCACATTCAGCGACTTCTTCGAATTCAGCAAGTTCTTCGAAAGGAACTGGGCGTTTTTCAACTTTATAACCTAAATGTTCTGCAAGTTGTTGCAAACTTTTGTTTGTAATAGAAGGCAAAATACTTTCTGATTGTGGGGTAATGTAAGTTTTGTTTTTAATACCAAAGAAGTTTGCTGGGCCACATTCATCAATGTATTTTTTTTCTTTTGCATCAAGATAAATTGTAGAAGAGAAACCAGCTTTTTTAGCAATAGCTAAAGATTGCAAACTAGCAGCATAGTTTCCGCCGACTTTAACAGTGCCTGTTCCTTGTGGAGCCGCTCTATCAAAATCTCTACAAATCATCATATCTACAGGTTTGAACCCTTCTTTGAAATAAGGCCCAACAGGAACAACGAACATGATTAACAAGTATTCTTCAGAAGGTTTTACACCAACTTCTGGACTTGTCCCGATAAGTAGTGGGCGAATGTAAAGCGTTGCGCCGTGTCCATAAGGCGGAATAAAACGAGCATTTAATTGGACTACCTTATGTACCATTTCGCGGAAAAGTTCTACCGGAGGAGCGGCCATTAAAACGCGTTCAGCTGTTTTTTGCATACGAAGAGCGTTTTCTTCACAGCGGAAAATGCGGACTTTGCCGTCTTTGCCTGTGTAAGCTTTTAAACCTTCAAAGCCTTCTTGACCATAATGCAAGCAAGTAGCTGCCATGTGAATGTTAATATTGTTAGAAGAGGAAACTTCAATTTTCCCCCAAGAACCATTGCGATAATAACAGCGGACATTGTAGTCAGTGTCTGCGTAGCCAAAAGGGAGGTTTTTCCAATCTATTTCTTGCATAATAGAACCTTTTTGATAATACCTTGTAAAAGGACTTGTTTTTAGGAAAAATAAAAAAAGCCCCGAAGATGCCCTAAAAATAAATTTATTGGAGAATTTTGGACAAAATTTTTTGGTTTAAGTTGAATTATTTTGCTTTAAATTTAGGGATTTATTTAGTGAAAGCCTTTTTTGTGTATTGAATGGCTCAAAAATTTCTATCATTGAACGGGTAAAAATTTTTATAAGGTATTTTAGTATGAACTATAATCCTCTTGCTGAATCTCTTAATGCAGACCTTTCTATGAATGGTTGCCGTATTTTGGATATGCTTTCTTCAAAAGGAAAAGCCATATTTTTCCCAAGTAAAGGAATTCTTGGGCAAGGTGCAGAAGCAAAAGGTGCTAGTATCAATGCAACAATAGGAACAGCTCTTGAAGACGATGGTTCTCCATTGACTCTTGCTTGTGTGCAATCAGCGTTAAATTTGCCAAAGTCTAGTTTTCTTTATTCACCTAGTTTTGGTGACCCTAATTTGCGTGCTGCTTGGAAAGAACAAATTCTAAGAAAAAATCCTTCTATTGAAGGTAAAAAGTTTTCTTCACCAGTTGTAACAGCGGCTCTTACGCATGCGATTTCTTGTGCGGCTTATCTTTTCTTAGATGAAGGCGACGAAGTGATTTTGCCTGACCTTTATTGGGATAATTATGAACTTGTTTTTGAAAATGGTCAAAATGCAAAGTTAAAGACTTTCAATACTTTTAAAAATGGTGGCTTTGATACAGACGCTTTAAAAGAAGCTTTGCAAGGTGAAGGTAAAAAGGTTGTTTTGCTTAATTTCCCAAACAACCCGACTGGTTACACAGCAACAGAACAAGAAGCAGAAACAATAGCTAATATTTTAAAAGAAACTGCTGAAAGTGGAACGCCTGTTGTGACTTTGTTAGACGATGCTTATTTTGGACTTGTTTATGAAAAAGGCGTTTATACAGAATCGCTTTTTGCCAAATTAGCTGATGCGAGTGAAAACCTTTTAGCTGTCAAATTAGATGGCCCTACAAAAGAAGATTACGTTTGGGGATTCCGTGTGGGCTTTATGAGTTTTGCCTGGAAAGACGCTACAGATTCTCAACTGAAAGCTATGGAAGCTAAAGCAGCTGGTGTTGTTCGAGGTAACATTTCTAATGCCCCAAGCATTTCTCAGAAGATTCTTCTTGCGGCTTACCAGAGTGAAGATTATTTAACCCAGAAACAAGAAAAGTTTAATACTTTGAAAAAACGTTACGATGTTATTTTAGACGTTTTTGAAAAACATCCAGAATATAAAGATGCTTTTGAATCAATGCCTTTTAATAGCGGCTACTTTATGTGTGTTCGTCCAATAGGTGTTGATGCTGAAATCTTGCGTAAAGAATTGATAGCTAATTACAGCACAGGTGTAATTGTGTTGTCTGGCCTTGTCCGTTTAGCGTTCTCTTCTGTCCCAACAGATAAAATTCCACAGATGTTTGAAAATATCTACCAGGCAATTTTGAAACTTCGTGCATAAGAGAGTTTTTTATGGAAGATAAAGTAAAGTTAAGTTTTGATGGAAAAGATTTTGAGTTTCCTGTTTTAAAAGGAAGCGAAAACGAAAAAGCTTTTGATGTTTCTGAACTTCGTAAAAAAACTGGGCTTGTAACACTTGATTATGGTTACTTGAATACAGGTAGCACTAAAAGTGCGATTACATTTGTTGATGGCGAAAATGGAATTCTTCGTTATCGCGGTTATGCTATTGAAGATTTGGCCGAAAAAGCAACATTCCCGGAAGTCGCTTGGCTCTTGATTTATGGAGAACTTCCGACAGAAGCTCAATTGATGCGCTTTCGCACAATGCTTACAGAAAATGCGTTGATTCATGAAAACTTATTGCATTTTTTCAGAGAAATGCCTCCTTCAGCACACCCAATGGGAATTTTGAGTTCTATTGTGAATGCGGTTGGGCTTTTCACACCTCGTTTTTATGACGACGACAATAAAGCAGATGTTTTTGATTTGACGACTGTCGGGCTTATCTCTAAAATTCGTACAATTGCTGCTTTTACTTATAAAGCAAGTATTGGTGAACCCTTTGTTTACCCAGAAGCCGAACGAAGCTATTGTTCAAACTTCTTGAACATGATGTTCTCTAGCAAAGCAAAGCCTTACAATCCAGATCCAATTATGGAAAAGGCTTTAAATACATTGCTTATTGTTCACGCTGATCATGAACAGAATTGTTCTACTTCAACCGTTCGAATGGTTGGAAGTTCTCAAGCGAGTTTGTATGCAAGTATTTGTGCAGGCATTTGCGCTCTTTGGGGCCCTTTACATGGTGGTGCGAACCAGGCTGTTTTAGAAACTTTATTGCGCATTCAACAAAGTGGAATGACTGTCCAACAAGTGATGGAAAAAGCAAAAGATAAAAATGACCCATTCCGTCTTTCTGGTTTTGGACATCGTGTTTATAAAAGCTATGACCCGCGTGCAAAAGTTTTAAAGAAACTCATGCACCAGGTTTTTGAACGCGAACATGAACATGACCCATTGTTGGATATCGCAACAGAACTTGAAGAACGTGCATTAAAAGATGATTACTTTATTGAACGTAAACTTTACCCTAACGTAGATTTCTATTCGGGTATTCTTTATCGTGCAATGGGTATTCCGACAAACATGCTTACTGTAATGTTTGCTATTGGTCGCTTGCCTGGCTGGATTGCTCATTGGAAAGAAATGCACGATGACCCATGCTCTAAAATTAATCGCCCAAGGCAGATTTATACAGGAGAAGTTTTAAGGCCTTGGGTGGATAGAAAAGACCGCTAAATAGTTAAAATAAAAGAGCTCCTTTCTGTTGAAAGAAGCTCTTTTTTTATGCAAAGAAATTAAGGTAGTTCACCACCGAGTAAATTCATTTGCATGGAATAAATTTCAGAGCAGGCTTTTTCACCTAAGTCCAACAATGTAGAAAGCATTTTTCGGTCAAAAGCAGCATGTTCGCCTGTGCCTTGGACTTCGATAAATTCTTTGGCATTTCGCATTACAACATTCATATCAACATCGGCAGCGCTATCTTCTACATAGCAAAGGTCAAGCAAAGCTTCACCTTTTACAACCCCAACAGAAATAGCACTAATCGCATACTTTAAAATTTGCTGTTCAATGCCTAGATTGGTTTTGATTTTTTTGAGTGCTAAACCTAAAGCCACAAAACCGCCAATAATACTTGCAGTACGTGTTCCTCCATCAGCTTGGATAACATCGCAATCTACAACAATTGCATTTTCACCAAGGGCAGCTAAATCAGCAGCACCACGCAAAGAACGGCCAATTAAACGTTGGATTTCTTGAGTTCTGCCAGAAGCCCCTTTGCGTTCTCTATCTACGCGCTTGTTTGTACTTTGCGGTAAAAGAGAATATTCAGCCGTTACCCAACCAGTGCCGCGGCCTTTCAACCAACCTGGAACTTCTGGTAAAAGAGTGGCGTTGCAAATAACGCGGGTGTTTCCCATTTCAATTAAAACAGAACCATCTGCGCTGCTTATAAAGCCAGGCGTCATTTTAATAGAACGCATTTCATCTGCTTGTCTGTTATCTATTCTACTCATAAAATCCTCTCTTGTCTGAAAGATTATTTTTCAAAATGTAATGATTTAATTTCGCCACCTTTAAACGTTCCTAAAAGGTAAATGAAATCAGCATATTCCCCGAGTTCTTTTAAAGCTTCGCTAGCAAGAGTTTCTTCTGGATTACCTTCAAAAGACATGTGGAAAATATATTCCCAAGGTTTGTCTGGGTGTGGGCGACTTTCAATTCTTGTCAAATTCAAATTGCGTTTTGCAAAGCAACCAAGAGCGTTATAAAGAGCTCCAGATTTTCCGGAATTCGCTAAAGTGAAAAGCAATGTCGTTTTTAAGTTTTCTGAGTCTTTAAACGGACGTGCTTCTTTTTGAAGTGCGTAAAAACGGGTGAAGTTAATGCCTGGTAAATTTTCAATACCTTCAGCCAAAACATCTAAGCCATAGACATTTGCGGCATAACTACTAGCAATGGCGCCAAGCGTAGAATCTTTTGCTAAAGCAACTGCTTCTGCACTCCCGGCGGTATCATAAAAAGCAGAAGCTTCTATATGAGGGTGCTTTTCAAAAAACAAACTGCATTGAGCAAGTCCTTGTGGGTGGCTTATAATTTTTTGGAGATTTTCAATTTTTGTGCCAGGCAAAACGCAAAGTGCATGGGAAATTTGAAGTTTTACTTCGGCAACAATGGGGAGACGCCATTTAAAAAGCAAATCATAATTTTCATAAATAGAACCGGCGGTAGAATTTTCAATAGGCACCACACCGCCATCAACCGAACCATTTGCAATTCGTTCATAAATTTCTTCAAATGTATCAACGGGTACGACTTCAATATCTGTTCCAAATAAATGGTAAGCAGCGCTTTCGCTATAAGCACCGCAACGGCCTTGAAAAGCTATTTTCTTTTTCATTAATATCTCCTAGCTCCTTGGTAGCGTTTTTCCCAATAAACATTATCCATTGGAGAAATCATTACGCCTTTTGAAGAACTTGCATGTACAAAACGATCACCTGACAAGTAAATCCCGACATGGTCTATTTCCCAAAAACTACCAAAAAATACTAAATCACCTTCTTCTAAATCGTCTCTTGAAATGCTTTTGCCCATATCATACATTTTAGAAGCTTTGTGAGGTAAAGACATTCCGCGGACTTCCTTATAAATTTGCATTACAAAGCCAGAACAATCTATGCCTGATTTTGAAGAACCGCCATAACGATAAGGAGTTCCAATCCAAGGTTTTGCAGCATTTTCCCAAACAGAGCCATCTAGCTGTGTTGCTATTTTTTCTTGAGTTCGTTCTTCATTAGTTTGTGTAGAATGGGACTTTTGCGAAACTTCTTGGGAAGCTTCTTGTGAACGCTGTTTTGTTTTATGTGATTTTTTAGGTGTTTCCTTTTTTACATACCTTCCGCTTGCTCTGTCATACCCCCCTCGCGTAGGCATAGAACAAGCTACGATAATAACTAAAAGAAAAATGCACCACAAAATCCGCATAGTTGAAATTTAATAATAATCTCATTTTAAAAAGGAATGAATCTTTTGAAAGAAGATTTGTTTCTTTGCTAAAAGAGTTCTTGTCATGGCGAGGAGTCTTTTAAGACGACGCGGCCATCTTGTTTTTTGTCATTACGAGCGTAGCGAAGTAATCCAAAAACAAATGTTGCTTGCAATGGGATTGCTTCTGTCACTACGTTCCATCGCAATGACAAGAATCGAGCGGCAAGTGTAAAAACAAGTTGTCATCGCGAACGCAGTGTGACGATCTTGTTTTTTGTCATTACGAGCGTAGCGAAGTAATCCAAAAACAAATGTTGTTTGCAATGAGATTGCTTCTGTCACTACGTTCCATCGCAATGACAAGGGACTCGAGCAAGAACCGCGGGCTAGTTCAGGATTGTCATGGCGAGGAGTCTTTTTAAAGACGACGTGGCCATCTGTTAGCAAGGAGATTGCTTCCACTACGCCACAAGTGTGGCGTGGTGGAAGACTCATATTTAGGCTTTGCAAAAAAAGCTTTTCAAGCTTCGCAATGACAAACCGTGGGCAAGTTCCATAGCAATGAGAAGAAGTGTGAACACGTTCTTTCGCAAGTGACAAGAAAGGCGAGCTCGTTTCAGCGCAATGGGTAAGAACCTTGGAACAAGTGTAGAACTTGCAAAGACCTGCGAGCATTTTATAAGCAAGTGACAAGGGTTTGCAGGCAAGTTCATTTGCAAGAAGCCAGTTTTCTGCAAGTGTTGTCTTTCAAGGAAAAGGTTTGTCGACGATTCGAAATTTATTTCGAATCACCTTTCCCCAAAAAATGCACTGTCAGTCGAAAATTTTGAATAATTTTAAAAAGAATAATCTTTTGACGCGTTAAAAATCATAAAAAAACAGAAGTTAGCCTTGACTAATTTTGAAAAAGTTTTTAAAGTTAGCAATGGCTAACAACAAAAGAGGCTTTTTAATGAACTGTTCTTGTGGTTGTAAATCCGATTCTATGAAGGAATGGAATACGGAATGTGTTGAGTTTCGAGATTTAAAACCTGGCGATTCTGCTGAAATCGTAGGTTATCGAGAAGGTGGTAATATCAATTACAAGTTCAAGCTATTAGCAATGGGGTTGTTGAGAAATCGTATTATTAAAGTTCTTCATGTTGCTCCTTTTGGAGACCCGGTTGAAATACTTGTGATGTCTTATCGCTTGTCTTTACGGAAACAAGAAGCTTCTGTTTTAAAGTTAAGGAAGGTTTGCGGTGAATAAAGATTTTACTATTGCGATTGCTGGAAATCCAAATTGCGGAAAAACTGCGTTATTTAATGTTTTGACAGGCTCAAATCAGGTGGTGGGTAATTGGCCAGGAGTTACTGTAGAAAAAAAAGAAGGCTCTTTTGTATTAGATGGTAGAAAAATAAGAGTTGTTGATATTCCTGGTATTTATGCTTTACTTGCTAATAGTGAAGACGAACGTGCTGCACTTGATTATTTGCTTTCTCGAGATGCTGATTTAATTATCAATATTTTAGATGCGACCAATTTAGAACGCAATTTGTTTTTAACTACGCAACTTGCAGAAATGCATGTTCCGATGGTTCTTGCCATAAATATGATGGATTTAGCAAATAAGCGTGGTTTGGTGCTTGATTTAGAAGAATTGTCTAAAACTTTTGGAGTGCCTGTAATTCCTTTGACAGCGGTTTCTACAAAAAGTTGTGCGAAATTTGTACGTCGATTAGCTCAAGTTTTAAAAGAAGATTTAGGCTTGCCTAAAGAAATGCAACACTCAGAACTTATTGAAAAAGAAATTGCTTCAATCACTCCAGCTTTTTCTTCACTCGCGACAGAATTAAATGTTTCTTCTCGTTGGGTTTCTGTTCAGTATTTATCAGGTTTGCCTGTTATTACAGAAAAAGTAAATCAAATGGGAATAGAAGTTTCTGCAGAAAAAATAAAAACAACTTTAAATGAAGACCCAGCATTTGCTTTAGCAGATTCTCGTTATGCTTATATTCGACAAGTCGTTTTGTCTGTGGTTAAGGCGGAATTAAAAAAAGAAACGATGACAGATAAATTAGATAAAATTTTCTTAAATCGTATTTTGGCTTTGCCTTTGTTTTTACTTGTGATGTATTTGGTCTTTTGGGTTGCCGTTACAGTAGGAAGTGCATTTATTGATTTCTTTGATGTGCTTTTTGGTGCTGTTTTCGTAGATGGTTTAGCAGTGTTATTAGAATCAATTGGTGCTCCGGATTTTTTAATTGCGCTATTAGCTTCTGGAGTTGGAACGGGTATTCAAACGGTCGCTACATTTGTTCCAGTCGTATTTTTCATGTTCCTTTGTCTTTCAATACTTGAAGATTCGGGTTACATGGCTCGTGCCGCATTTGTCGCTGATCGCATCATGCGTTTTCTAGGCCTTCCAGGAAAAGCTTTTGTCCCAATGCTTGTAGGTTTTGGGTGTAGCGTGCCTGCAATTATGGGGTGCCGAATTTTAGAAAATAAAAGAGAACGGTTTCTTTCTATTTTCCTTGTTCCATTTATGAGTTGTGGGGCGCGTCTTCCGGTTTATGCGCTATTCGCAGCGGCGTTTTTTGGTAAATCTGCCGGTTTGGTTGTGTTTGCTATTTATTTAACAGGGATTATCATTGCGTTACTTTTTGGTTTGCTTTTGCGTCATACAGCTTTTAAGGGCGACGCTTCTCCATTTATTATGGAATTGCCATCTTATCATATTCCGCGACCAAAAGCAATTTGGAAACATACATGGTTCCGTTTGCGCGATTTTATTTGGCGAGCCGGGAAAATTGTTGTCATTATGGTAACCATTTTAGGCGTGTTAAATTCTGTTGGTACAAATGGTAGTATCGGAAATGAAGATTCAGAAAATTCTATTCTATCCGCGATTGGAAAAAAGATTACTCCAATTTTTGCGCCATTTGGTGTTGAAGAACAAAATTGGCCCGCTTCGGTTGCTTTGTTTACAGGACTTTTTGCAAAAGAAGCTGTGGTAGGAACATTAAATTCACTTTACTCTATTGCAGATGCTTCTGAAGAATCTGCGGAATCTGAAGAGGAATCATTTAGTCTTTTAGAATCTTTCAAAGAGGCAGTAGGAACTATTCCAGAAAATTTATCCGGAATTTTTGGTTCGATTATGTCTCCTTTGGGCGTAGAAAAAAGTGTTGAATCGGTTTCTTCTATGGCTAAAAAACAAGCTTTAATCCAAAAGATAGAAGCTTCTAACCTTCTTTCAGAAAAGGAATTAGAAACGTTATCATCTTCAGAAATTGAAGAAAATTGGCTAGATCAAATAAAACCTAAACTTTCGTCTCTAAATCTGTCAAATGCAGATTATGAAATTTTACTTTCCACTGAAATGGATAAAGAACAATCAAGTGCGTTGAACGGAATGAAAAAATATTTCACATTGTCCAACACGGGTTTTAATTTCCAAGTATTTTCTTATTTGTTGTTCATTTTATTGTATGTCCCTTGTCTTGCGGCTTTAGGTACTGCTTTTAGAGAATTAGGAAATTTTTATGGAACTGTATTAGCAGTAATTCAAACATTGTTAGGTTGGTCACTTTCAGTTCTTTTGTTCCAGGTGACGGTAGGACATTCCGTTTTATGGATTGCTGTTAGTGTTGTGACTTTGATTTCAATAGTAGCATTTTTAAAATGGCTTGGTTTAAGTAAACATAAAATAAATTAGTTGAAACTTGCTTGGTGAAAAGGAACGGTGGCTAATTGTTTTCAGCTGTCGTTCTTTTTTTTATTGACAAAATGTTTTTTGTTTTCTATAATATGAATATATGAATAAACATTCATATATAAAGAGGTGAAAATGAAAAAGAAAAAAGCTGATTTAAAAGATTTATTTGAACTGTCGGAATTTTTTAAATTTTTCGGAGATTCTACACGTATCCGTATTATTGAATTTTTGCGTCAAGGGGAACAATCTGTTCTAGCTATAGCCAATTATTTAGAAATGGGACAATCGGCAATCAGTCATCAGCTTCGTATCTTACGCATGGCAAATCTATTAACTTTTCGCAGAGAAGGTAAAACGATATATTACCGTTTAGATGATGAACACGTAGAAAAAATTTTCCAACTTGGTTTAGAACATATTTTGCATAAAAGAGGAAAATAGATGAATTATCTGAATGAATTTTTGAGCAGTTTTCTTTCTCTTGCTTTAGAAATGGCTCCTTATTTATTGCTTGGCTTTTTTATAGCTGGGGTTTTACACGTTTGGATTCCTCGTCATTTGTACCTTCCTAAAATTGCAAAGCCTAATTTAAAATCAGTTTTTTGGGCTACGTTATTTGGAATACCTTTACCAATTTGTTCTTGTGCCGTTATCCCAACAGCTATTGCTTTACGTCGTGAAGGAGCAAGTAAAGGCGCTTCGGTTTCTTTTTTGATTTCAACGCCAGCAACAGGAATTGATTCCATTCTAGCTACTTATTCTTTGCTTGGTCTGCCTTTTGCAATTCTTCGGCCAGTAGCAGCTATTTTTACTTCTATTTTAGGTGGAGTATTTACTAATCGATTTACTGATAATGATGTTGAAAAAAATTCTACAGATGAAATGACCTCTAAAAAAGAAGAAAAAAAACTTGAAGGCTTTTGGAAAAAAATTTTAGAAACGATTCGCTTTGGCTTTTTAGAAATGCTTCCTAATTTGGCAAAGTGGCTTTTTATAGGCATTGCATTAGGCGCTTTAGTGAATGTTTTTATTCCAGATGATTTCTTTAGTTTTTTAAGGCCGTATCCTTTTCTTTGTATGTTGCTTGTGCTTTTGTTTTCTATGCCTATGTACACTTGTGCTTTTGGGTCTATTCCTTTGGCATTGTCTTTGATTGATAAAGGAATTACTCCAGGAGCAGCCCTTGTTCTTTTAATGGCAGGGCCTGCAACTAGCCTTGCTTCTATGCTAGTAGTTGGTCGTGCATTTGGTAAGAAAACTTTGTTTGCTTATTTAGCAAGCATTGCTTTTGGGGCTTTATTTTTTGGGTTTATTGTAGATACATTTTTTATGAATGAATTTTTAGAAACAATAAGGTTCTCAAATTTTATTGCCGAACATGATTCTTCAAATATTTGGTTTAATATTTTATCACTAGGAATACTTCTTTTATTTTTAGGAATACCTAAATTTAAAAGTATAATTCACAAAAAGGAAAAATCAAAAATGGCTAGATGTTTTAATGTAAATGGAATGAATTGCAATCATTGTAAAATGAGTGTAGAAAAAGCCGTTGGCGCATTATCTGGGGTTACTTCTGTTGAAGCAAATCTTTCGCAAAAATGTGTTTTTGTAGAAGGAACTTTTGAAGAATCTTTACTACAAAAGGCTATATCAGACGCAGGCTTTGAATTTCTTGGTGAAAAGAAATCTTAAAAGCATCAGCTAAGAAAATACGTATAAAATTGTTTTTTTATAATGCTCTTTATACTAAAAAAACAGCGACGAAAAATTCGTCGCTGTTTAGTTATTTCACAAGAAATTAAAACGATTGGTAAATATTAAATATTGCAAGAATTTTCCCGATAATCGCTGGGAACCCAGGCAATAAAAAGCAGAGGAACACGCGAAGTGCTCTGTTTTTCCACCAAAGTTTAAAATGCCAAATATCTTCAGTTAAAGTTTCCATTTCTTTAACTCTTGGTGGGCGCATGTAAACTTGAACAAGCGCTGTGAAAAAGCCAACGCCAATTAAGGGAGTTAAACCAGTAAAAGGAGCTGCTACAAGTGCTGTTAATATAGTAAGTGGGTGGCCTCCAGCAATAATCGTTCCAAGCATGGCTCCGCCACCAGTAAGCATAGCCCAATAAAGACTTGCTTCACCAGCTTTTTCAATTCCCGCATGAATTCCTAACGCAATTAATGAACCAACAATTGCAATAGGAATAGCCCAACCAACAACTTTTGAAAATAAAGATTTTGGAGGAATCACTTCGAGTGGGGTTTTATCGCTGACAGTTTTTCCAGTTTCAAGAATTTCACGAATTCCTTCTCTGTGACCAGCACCAACAACTGCAACAATTTTTTTGCCTTCTGCAGAATCAATAGAAGAAGCAAGGAACAAATCTCGTTCATGAATAAGCACTTGCTTGATTTCTGGGTAGGTTTTCCCAAATTCTTGCATTAAAGTATTGAGCGTGTCTTGCTCTTTCATTTTTTGCAGTTCTTCTTCACTGATTTCAGATTTATCAAATAAACTTGCAAAAAGTCCGCCGAGCAGGGAAAATTTTCGATACCATGGAGTAGAAGCCCAAGCTCTTTTTAAAGTGATTTTTATGTTTCTATCAGAAAGAACAATAGGAATATTTTTTTCTCGAGCGGCTAAAACAGCTTCATAAAGTTCAGCGCCTGGTTTTACGCCAGTTTGGTTTCCCATACGTTTTTGGTAAGAACCGAGAATCAAATTGGCGACAAGAGTACCAAGTTGTTTTTCTTTAATAACGGTTTTTAAATCGGTAGTTTTCCACCTTTCAGGTTCGTCTAGGGATAAAAGTCTACCAGCGTCAAGTTCTACACAAACAGCATCTGGTTGCTCATTTTCAATTACTTCTCTGACTAAAATTCGAGAGTTTTCAGAAATATGAGCCGTGCCGATAAGGAAAATTTCCTTGTCGGTAGATGTTGTTAAGTGGAGAATATCGTTATGAATAGTTTCAGACATGCGGCAAATGATAGAAAAATGTGGTTATTTATAAAAAAAATATTCAATTTTTCTTGGAATAAAAATATATTTTGTAGTTGGGTAGATTTTTTGGAGGTAAAAATGCTTAAATCACTCATTGCTACTTTGAGTTGTGTGTTAATGCTTACAGCTTGTGCTGGTGTAAAAAGCGATAACCCAGATGCTATAAACGACGCTTTAGTCGGGTTTACTACTTGTACCCAAAGTGCTCGTTGGGCAGAGGCTTTGCAATATGTAACTCCTTCCGAAGCATCTGAAATTGGTGATGGTGTAACATTCAAACCAGAATATCAAAAGGCCGCTGCTCGTATGCCTCTTTCTACGATGCGTCGTATGCAATGGACTGTTGATGGTAAAGGTCGTCTCATTGGCGTTAAAGAAGTTCTTGATCAAGCTAATACTCGTTACTTGGTTTCTGAAGAACAAGCTAAAGTGGGTACCAACTTAGAAGAAATGGAAAAAGCTCGCATTCAACGTCGTTTAGAAGAAGGTCGCAAGATTCTTGAAGAAGAAGAAAACGCCGATGAACCACAAGTTGAAGTAATGACTAATCGCTTAACAGACGAAGAAAAACGTAAATATGGTAGCACTGGCGAATTGCTTGCTCCAGAACAATATGAAGATACTAACACCGATGCTGCAAAAGAAGCCTTGGGTACAGCAGAAGAATCAAGTGAAACTCCTGCTGAAGAAGAAGGCTATTACGGCGAATAATAGTTTTATAGAATCTTATTAAAAAAGTCGCAAGAGTATTTCTTGTGACTTTTTTTTAGGGGAAACTAACCTTCGCGAACAAGATGAGAATTGTCATGGCTAGGAGTCTTTTTAAAGACGACGCGGCCATCTGTTGGCAAGTTGTCATGGCAAGGAGATTACCACGCCGTGCTTTCTGCACGGCTCGTAATGACAAGTTCAGGATAGTCATCGCGAACGGCACTTGTGCCGTGTGGCGATCTTGTTTTTTTGTCACTACGATAGTAGCGAAGTAATCCAAAAACAAGTGTTGCTTGCAATGAGATTGCTTCTGTCACTACGTTCCATCGCAATGACAAGGTTCGCGGGCAAGTGTAAAAACAGGTTGTCATCGCGAACGCAGTGTGGCGATCTGTTGGCAAGTAGATTACCGCGCCGTGCATTTAGCACGGCTCGCAAGTGACAAGAACTGCGTGCAAGTTCCATAATGAGTGGCAAAAATAGCTCGCAAGAAAGTCTATTGTAATGAAAATAAATTCGGATAAGTTCTTTCGTGAGTGATTGCGAAATGTGGTAAGCGTAAAAAAACTATTCCAACTAGGAATAGTTTGCTAAAAAAAATCATAATACGCTTTTGGTTCATGATACGCTCTATGATACACATAAAACGCTGTATTTCTAGAGTTTGCCTTCAGATTAGGTGTATCATGAAGGAGCAAAAATTTTAATGGCATTCTTGTAATTTCGCGGTTATTATGAAATTTACAAAATTTTATTTTGTGATTTGCTATTGAAAAAGTCAAAAAAAAAGACATAAATTTAAACGGAACTTGTTGGAAAACTTATACTTTTGCCCAAAAACTGGGAGGGAAGCGATTTTTTACAACCTTTCATCAAATAGAAGGTCTTCGCTATGAAGAAGGTGTTGGTTTTGTTTGCATTGCTTGCTATTGTTTTGTGGTTTATAAAAGCCCAGCAGAAGAGCATGTTGAAGGTGATTTAAAAACAAGCGAAAAGGTTCTGAAACTCTAATTACCCCATCGGGGCATTGTGCTTAATTATGGTGAACGATGCTTGTGCTGTGGGGTAATCTGACCTCATAAGCGAAAAAAACGAGACTATTTTAATAGAAATGTGTTAGGGATGAAAGCCCGTCAGGGTTCGGACTCGCGGGATTTTTCTGTTTTTTTTGTTTTTGGGAGCGAGGCTGAACGGACGAGTGTTGACACATTTGTTTGCAAAGACAAGTCGCCAATTATTCATTGTTCCTTTGCAATAAGAGTTGCAGACTAGAAAAGTTCTTGTCATTACGAGTGTAGCGAAGTAACCTAAAGGCAAGACTGGGGTAAGATAAAATGTGGCAACACGAGATAACGCGGGCAGCCCGACCCCGCACAAAGTGCGGGGAACACCCCGATAAATAGCTAAAAAAGTGTGGTTTTTTGAGTGAATTTAAGAGAATTAAAAAAATATCTGCATTTGCTTTTTCTATAATTGGCGACAATGAATTCACATTTTGTAATTGCAATAGATGGTCCTAGCGGAACGGGTAAGAGCACAACGGCTCGTTTGCTTGCTAAAAATCTTGGTATCACGTATCTTGATACCGGAGCTATGTATCGTGCAATTGCACTTGTTGCATTAGACGCAAATATTTCTCCTGAAAATACAGATGCTTTAAAAAATGTTCTTCAAAAGACAGAAATTTCTTTTGATGGCGAAAATCATATTTTGATAAATGGAGTTTCTAGAGAAACAGATATTCGTAGCTCTAGAGTGTCTGGTTCAGTGAGTTTGTATAGCGCTATCCCAGAAGTTAGAGAGGCTTTAACAGAAAAGCAAAGAGAATTTGGCTCTAAAGCTTCTTGTGTTTTGGATGGCAGAGATATCGGGACAGTTGTGTTTCCTAATGCACAGTTTAAGTTTTTTCTTGTGACCGATCTTAAAGTTCGTGCTAAACGTCGTATGGAAGAGCTTCTTTTGCGTGGAGAAAATGTTTCCCTTGAAGAAGTGATGGAAAGTTTAGCTGAACGTGATGAACAAGATTCTAACAGGAAAGTGGCGCCTTTGCGTAAGGCAGAAGACGCTGTTGAAATTGATACTACGCACTTAACCATAGAACAACAAGTGGAGAAGATTCGTGCTGCCGTAAGCGTAGGTGCGACACTTGAATCACCTTCACACAACCAAAAGAAATAAATATGTCCAACAAAATTCTTTTCGGTTCCCAGGAAGACCTGGACGAAATTCTCGCCGCTGAAGCGGAACTCGGCAAGATTAAATCTTCTGAAGCCGCTGATGTTTACGCCGTTATGGATTGCCTCGAACCAGGCAAGCTCGTTGTAGGTAAAATCAGTCATGTTGATGACCAAGAAGTTCTTATCGATGTGAACTTCAAGTCTGAAGGCGTTATTGACCGTGCAGAATTTAAGGATTCCGATACTTTAGAAGTTGGGTCCGAAATTGAAGTATTCGTGGAAAAACTCGAAGATGGCGATGGCCGTTTGGTTCTTTCCAAACAAAAAGCAGACTTTGTCCGCGTTTGGGATCGCATTCACGAAGCTTTCGAAAATAATGAAATTGTCCGCGGTGCTCTTACAAAGCGTATCAAGGGTGGTGTTGTTGTGGATCTCTTTGGCATTGATGCTTTCTTGCCAGGTTCCCAAATCGATTTACGCCAGATTCCAGATATCAATGCTTTGATTGGCCAAGAATTTGACCTTAAGGTTATCAAGGTAAATAAGACTCGCCGCAATATTGTTGTTTCCCGCCGTGTTGTTCTTGAAGAAGAACGCAATCGTCAACGTGGAGACATCTTGGATACTCTTGAAAAAGACCAAGTTCGTAAGGGTATCGTTAAGAATATTACAGATTTCGGAGCCTTCATTGATCTCGGTGGCGTAGATGGTCTTCTCCATATCACCGATATGAGCTACAAGCGCATCAATCACCCATCTGAAATGCTCCAACTCGGTCAAGAAGTTGAAGTTAAGGTTCTTGACTTTAACGACAAGAAGGAACGCATTTCTCTTGGCATGAAACAATTGAAACCACATCCTTGGAAAGACGTTGCAGCTCGTTACCCAGAAGGTATGATTGCTACAGGTAAAGTTGTTTCCATCACTGATTATGGTGCATTCATTGAACTTGATAGTGGCATTGAAGGCCTTATTCACGTTTCTGAAATGTCTTGGACTCAACATGTTAAACACCCTTCCAAAATTTTGGTTGTTGGTCAAGAAGTTGAAGCTGTCGTTCTTAAAGTTGAAGAAGATGCAGAACGCATTTCTCTTGGTATGAAACAGCTTGAATCTGATCCATGGGATTCTATTGATGCTGAATTGCCACCAGGCGCTCGTGTTGTTGGTGAAATCCGCAACCTTGCTTCTTTCGGTGCATTCGTTGAAATCAAGGAAGGTGTTGATGGCTTGATTCACGTTTCTGATATGTCTTGGACAAAGAAAATCACTCACCCTAACGAACTCGTTAAGAAGGGCGATAAGGTTGAATGTGTTGTCTTAGCTGTAGACCGTGAAAAACGTCGCATTTCTCTTTCTATGAAACACCTCACAGAAGATCCATGGGATGTAGTAGAAACAACTCACCCAGTTGATTCTGAAGTGAAAGGTAAAATCGTTCGTCTTTTAGACCGCGGTGTCGTGGTTGAATTAGATGACGGTTTAGAAGGCTTTATCCCTGTTTCTAAGCTTTCTGCTGAATTCATCAAGGTTCCAGCAGACGCTTTCAAAGTAGGCGATGATGTTCCTGCTGTGGTTACTGAAATTGATATGGACAACCGCAAACTCTATTTGTCTGTTGCCGATTATTTCAAAAACCGCGATGAAGCAGAAGTTCAGGAATGGATGAATGCTCATAAGCCTGGCGAAAATGCTGAAGCTCCTAAGAAAAAAGCTTCCAAGAAAAAAGCTAACGAAGAAGCTGCTGAATAATTTTTCTTGAAAAGCTAAATTCGCTTTTGCGTAAAATGTCCTCGGAAGTTGTTCCAACTTCCGAGGCTTTTTTATAATAACTAAACAAGAAGTATTCTTTTTTAGAAAAAGAATATTTAATTTATGAACATGGAAAAAAAAGTTTATGATTTTTTGATTATTGGGTATGGCCCTGCAGGAATTTCAGCAGCTTTATATGCTTTACGTTCCGGGCATTCTGTTCAAATTGTTGGCTATGATGGCGGCGCTTTAGCGAAAGCGCATTTGATTGAAAATTATTATGGTTTAGCTACTCCTGTTTCAGGTAAAGAACTTTTAGAAATAGGCAAATCGCAAGCTCGTCAATTAGGGGCAGAAATTAGTGAAGACGAAATCACTGATTTGTTTTTTGATGGCAATGTGTTTGTTGCAAGTTCTAAAGAAAAACAATATTCAGGGAGCGTTTGTATTTTAGCGACAGGTGCAGCTCGTAAAAAGCAACCATTTGTAGGGTTGTCAAAATTAGAAGGCCATGGTGTTAGTTATTGTGCAGTGTGTGATGCGTTCTTTTATCGTAAAAAAAATGTTGCGGTTTTAGGCTCTGGGGAATATGCCTTGCACGAAGCTTCTGAATTAAAACAAGTAGCGGCTTCTGTTACTATTCTCACAAATGGAAATGAACTTGAATTTGAAAATACCGAAGGTTTTATTATTGAAAATCGTAAAATAGAATCTCTTCTTGGAAATGAAAAATTTGAAGGTATTCGTTTTGCAGATAATACTGAAAATCTTTATGATGGTTTGTTTGTTGCTATAGGTAGCGCCTCTGCCACAGATTTAGCTCGTAAAGCAGGAGCTGCATTTGAAAATGCTAAATTAGTGTTAGACGAAAATTTTCAATCGTCTATCCCAGGATTGTTTGCAGCAGGGGATTGTACTGGAGGAACTTTACAAATAGCAGTTGCTGTGGCTGAAGGTGCTAAAGCGGCTTTGGCTGCAAATAAATTTTTAAGGGAAAATTTAAAGTAAATGCTGAATAAAAAAAATATTTGGCGAATAACTTTATTGACCAATCCAGATAAGTGTAACTTATCTTGTCCATTGTGCTTTATGCGGCAAAGAGGCATTCCGTTTGGAATGGGGGAAATGCCTTTAGCTTTAGCGTTAAAAAGTATTACGGAATACAAGAAAACATTGAAAGAAGTAATACCTTCTACTATGGGAGAGCCTTTACTTTATTCGCATTTTGAAAGCTTGCGAGAATTTTGTTTTAATCAAAATATTCCGCTGAATTTAACAACAAATGGAACATTCCCTAATTATCTTGAATTTGAAAAACAAAAAAAATTGTTGCAATCTTGTTCAGATATAAAAATTAGTTTGATGGGTTTTTCACAAGAGCATTTCCAAAATTTAATGCCTGGGTTGACTTTTGAAAATTGGAAAAAGAATGTGTCTTCTTACGCACAAGTCAGAAAAGAATTGATTTCAAATGGAGAATCTACGGCCACATTATCTTTACAAGTTACTTTAAATGCTTTAAATGTATATTCTATTCAAGACATATTAGAATTTGCAAGTGAATGCCAGGTTTCAAGAATTAAATGGAATTTGCCGGTATTTCTTTCTTTAGCTTCTGATTCTTATAAAGTAAAGTATGCAATTTCACCTGATTTGTATTTAGAATTACAAGAAAAAATCAAAACAGAAAGCGAACGACTTTCAATCCAAGCAAAGGGGAGTTTATTCTTTGAAAAAGAAACTTCACTAGATTGTCCCTTTGCAAAAGAAGTATGGATTTATCCCGATGGGACAAAATCTCATTGTCCTAACCCAGAAAACCGATTTGGTGATTCAAAACAAGTGTCTTGTAAAACTTGTGTAATGAAATGAATTAGTAAGCGCCTTCGCCTTTAAAGACGACTTTAAATGTTTTAGCAATTAAAGAAATATCATTTTTAATAGAAGCTTGTTGTATATATTGGTTGTCCAAACGCATCCAATCTTCAAAACTGATATTACTGCGGCCAGAAACTTGCCAAATACATGTCAAACCAGGTTTAACTGCTAAGCGCATATTATGCCATGGCGAATAAGTTGCGGTTTCTGCCGGAATCGGTGGGCGAGGCCCTACAATAGACATGTCACCACGTAAAATATTGAAAAGTTGTGGCAATTCATCTAGGCTGAATTTTCTAAGGATCCTACCCATTGGATAAATTCTAGGGTCATTTTTCATTTTGAACGTTGGGCCAGATGTTTCGTTTAAATGTTCTAAAGCTTTTTTGCGTTCTTCAGCGTCAATATACATGCTACGGAATTTATACATCGTAAATAATTTACCATGCTGACCAACTCGAGTTTGTTTAAAAATAACAGGGCCTTTCGGGTCACTGAATTTAACAATAGCTGCAATAGCTAAAAGAATGGGGGAAAGAACGATTAAGGCTAATCCAGTACATCCAATGTCAATAGCTCTTTTAACAAACATCTGGAGTGCTCTAGTTTTTGTTCTTGGTAAAATATTTTCTGTGTAGAGAAGCCTTGATAGCGCAAAGAACGGCTTACTTTCTTTGTTGAATTTTTTTATGGCCTTATCTTCTTCTGGGGAGTTGTCTTTGACTTTTCCATTATGGATAAATGCTTCAAAAATAGGGCCTCTTCTGTTTTTGAAACGCAGAATATCAAAAGTTTTGCTTTCACTTAAGTTTCTCAGGATTTTTTTTCGAATTTCTTGTAATTTGCTAATATCAGTATCTAGAAAAATTAAGCCAATGCCACCATTTGGTAAAAAACCAATAACATCAATAAAGTCTAATTCAGCAAGCATGGTAAGGGTACTTATTTTCCATGCACGAATCGCTTTAACGTTTTTGTTCCAATCCCCAAAAATTTCAAATGGTTTAATGAATATTTTTATAAAGACAAAAGGCTTATTATTACGCTGGGTTCTAAAAAATTCTTCTTTTAAGCGCAACTGGAATAAATCTACAGGGTAGATAAAATGATTAAAATCAGAAGAAGAAAGAATTTCTTGTAAAGAAACGTGCGGGGTAAATTCATCCATAAAAAGAAATATAGTTTTTCTTATTTAAGAGTGTTAATTTACTTTTAAAAATGTAAAAATAAACAAACATATAAGCCAGCTTATTAAGTTGTTGTCAATATTGTAGCTTTCTTTAGTGTTTTGATTGAATCTTTTTTTTACAAATTGTTATCTTATGCGTAAAAATTTGACTTTTTATTCAAAAAGAGGTTTTTATGCGCATTGGTTTGATTGGAACAGGAACTGTCGGTGGTGGCGTTATTGAAATTCTTGAGCAAAAAGTGGAATATTTCCGTGAAGCTTTAGGCGTTAATTTAGAACTTGCTTGCATCTGTGCCAAAACAGATGAAGAACTTGCTCCCTTCCGCGATAAATATAATGTTTCAACAGATGCTTTTGCCATGATAGAAGACTCTTCTATTGATGTTGTTGTTGAACTTGCTGGCGGTTATGAAATGCCTCGTCGTTGGCTGACTGCAGCTTTAAATAACGGTAAACACGTGGTTACAGCAAATAAAGCTTTGCTTGCAAAATATGGTCATGAATTATTTCCGTTAGCAGAAGAAAAAGATTGTCACATTTTGTTTGAAGCGGCTGTTGGTGGCGGTATTCCTATTATTCGTAGTCTTCAAGAAGCTTTGTTGGGAAGTTCTGTAGAACGTTTGAGTTGTATTATCAACGGAACTTGTAATTACATTTTGTCCAGAATGTCCGAAGCTGGTCTTTCTTTTGAAGATGCCTTAAAAGAAGCTCAGGCAAAAGGTTTTGCTGAAGCTGACCCGACCTTTGATATAGAAGGTATTGACTCTGCTCACAAAACGGCTTTGCTTGCAAGCCTTTGTAGCGATAAACATGTTGATTTTGAAAAAATTCATGTAACAGGTATATCTCAGATTACTGCCGAAGATATTGCTACAGCTGCTGATTTTGGTTGTACTGTTAAGTTGCTTGGCATTTATCACAGAGTAGGCGACAGAGTGGACGCAAGAGTGCATCCATGTCTTTTGCCAAAAGATCATTTATTGTCAAGTGTGAATGGTGTTTTGAATGCCGTATTCTTAGAATGTGATAATTTAGGCCCAACATTGCAAACAGGTGCGGGTGCTGGTCGCTTGCCAACGGCTTCAGCAGTTGTTGCTGATTTGGTTTCTTTAGCTCGTTCTACAGATTCTGGATCACGAGCAGTTTTACCAATGGGTTGGTTCTGCAAAGAAAACGAAGCTTCTCTTGTGCCGATGGAAGAAACTTGTGCTAGGTATTATTTCCGTTTTGCCGCAAAAGATGGTTGTGGAGTTTTGGCTTCCATTACAGGAATTCTTGCACAAAATGAAATTTCAATTGAATCCATTGTACAAAAAAATGTCAATGATCCAGGCAAAGTAAGTATCGTGGTTATCACAGAAAAAATTCTTGAACGTAAAGCAATTGCCGCTCTTGAAGCAATAGATGCTTTGCCAAATGTGGTTGATAAAAGCAGAATGATTCGATTCTTGATGTAATATGTTTCGCTCATCCACATTAGAACGTTTACTTTTAATTTTTTCAGATGCGCTAGCTTTTCTCATCTGCTTTGTTTTGGCGTTCTGGGTTCAGTTCAGAAGTGGCTGGATCCCAGATCTTGTTAATTACAACAAGAATCTTTCTGATTTTATACAAGTAGGCGTTTTGCTTTATGTTGGTTTCTTTTTTCTTTTTTCATTAGCTGGTCTTTATCGTTCTTGGTTGTTGCTTTCTAGAACTCATCAGGCTTTTCGTGTGGCTAGAGCCATTTTAGTGGGTGGCCTTTTTGCGATAGTTGCTCTTTTTGGTTCTGAATTTATTGCAAAAATTGTGGCAGAGAAATCCATTTCATCGGGCTATGTTTATGGCTCGCGTTTTTTGTGGATTTTAGCCTTTTTATTTGCTGGAATCTTTTTAGTAATCTTCTTTCGCATGGTTCTTTATTTAGGTTTGCGAGCTTTACTCAAAAAAGGCTTTGGTGCGCATAGGCTTTTAATTTTAGGAGCAACAGAAACAGGTAAACGCGTAGCAGAAGAATTGAAAAAATCTCCTGAACGAGGGCAACTTGCAGTAGGCTTTGTTGATGAACGTTATCAAGTTATTGAGCATGAATTTGCTGGTTTGCCAGTTCTTGGTAAATATGCGGATTTAGCTAAACTCGTTCGTGAATTAAAGGTCAATGGGGTTGTTATTGCACACGATAGTAGTTCTGTCCAGGAAATCACGCGAGTTCTTGTCTGGCTTGGTGAAGTACAAATTCATATTTATGTTGTACCAGACCTTTATTCTGTTGTGGACGGTCATTTTAAAGCAAACTTAGTTCATGGATTTGAATTGCGCGAATTGTTCCCATTCACAATGCCACCATGGCAAGTTCGGGTAAAGCGTGTTATGGATGTTGTCATCGCTTCAACGCTTTTGCTTTTATCTTTTCCGATTTCGCTTTTAGCAGCTCTTGCTATTAAACTTGATTCAAAAGGCCCTGTTTTTTATAGCCAAGAACGTGTTGGTCTTTATGGTCAACGTTTTATCGTTCATAAATTCCGCACTATGCGGACAGATGCTGAAAAAAATGGAGCTCAATGGGCTACAAAAAATGACCCGCGTATTACAAGGGTTGGACTATTTTTAAGAAAAACGCGCATTGATGAACTACCCCAGCTTTTATGCGTTTTAAAAGGTGATATGTCTATGGTAGGCCCAAGGCCTGAACGAGCTGTTTTTATTGAGCAGTTACGCGAAGAAATACCATTTTATATGAGTCGTTTAAAAATGAAACCAGGCTTAACTGGTTGGGCTCAGGTTCGTCATCATTATGATACAAGTACTGAAGATGTAAAAATAAAACTTCAGTATGACCTTTATTATTATGAAAATATGTCTCTCTTGTTAGATATCCAAATTTTGTTTAGAACAATTTATGTGGTTTTGACAGGAAAAGGAGCTCAATAATGTACGGTGATAATTCTTTGCCAGTATTTCCAAAAGAAGATGCTTTAACAATGATTCGTTTAGCGTTAGCCGAAGATGTGCGTACAGGTGATGTTACAAGTGCTTGGACGATTCCTGAAAATCAAAATCAGCACGCTCGTTTAATTGCTAAAGAAGATGGTGTTTTAGCGGGGCTTCCTATTATTGAACTTGTCTTTAATGAATTAAAAGCAAATGTAAATGTTGTTTTGCATAAACAAGATGGTGATTGTGTAAAAAAAGGCGATTTGATAGCTGAACTTTCTGGTTCTACCAGAGAACTTTTAACAGGTGAAAGAACACTTTTGAATTTTATCCAGCAGCTTTCTGGAGTTGCAACTGTAGCGCATGTTTTCCAAGAAGCATTGAAAGGTGGTAAAACAAAAGTTTTAGATACTCGTAAAACTTTACCTGGTTTTAGAACATTACAAAAGTATGCTGTACGTGTTGGTGGAGGTAGTAATCACCGTATGGGACTTTTTGATATGGTTCTTGTAAAGGATAACCATATTGCAGCAGCCGGTGGCGTTTTAGAAGCACTTGAAGTTGTAAAAAAGAACAATGCTGAAAATTTAATGGTTGAAATGGAAGTTGAATCATTAGAAGATTTGAAAAAACTTCTCCATAAAGGTGTTGATGTCATTATGCTTGATAATATGAGTAATGAAATGATGGCAGAAGCATTAGAAATCATTAAAGAAAGCGGTGATAAAGTTCTTGTTGAAGGCTCTGGGAATATGACTCTTGAACGTGCAAAAGAAATTGCAACTCTTGGTCTTGATTATATTTCTGTTGGGGCTCTCACCCATAGCGTAAAAGCTCTTGATATTTCAATGAGAATTTAAAAGGTGATTGGTTAAAAATGGCATGCGATAAGCAGCAGACAAGTTCAATTATTTTTGTTGTTGATGTAGGTAATACTCATACCGTTCTTGGAATTTTTCGTGATGAAAAATTAGTTCACCATTGGAGACTCACGACAAGAAAAGAAACGACTTCAGATGAAGTCATAAATCGCATCAGCGGCTTATTGCGTTTCTCAGAAATCCCAGCAAAAGACATTACGCATGTTGGATTAAGTACAGTGGTGCCTGCATTAGAACGCCCTTGGGTAAAAGCGTTACAAACACTTCTTCATCGCAATGTGTTAGTGGTGAATGCTAAAAATTGTAATGGTTTACCCATAGCTTATCAAAATCCGGCTGCAGCTGGTAGTGACAGACTTTGTAATGTAATCGCTTTACGTGCTCGTGGTATAGATAATGCAATTGTTGTTGATATGGGGACAGCCACAACATTTGATGTTTTAAAAGATGGGGCTTTTGTTGGTGGCTGTATTATTCCTGGTATTAACGCTGCTTTAGATGCTTTAACAGAAAAAGCCGCAAGATTATTACCAGTTACTATTGAATGGCCAAGTAAAGTAATTGCTGATAATACTGATGACGCTTTGCGTGCTGGGCTTCTATTTGGTTTTATGGCAGAACTTGAGGTTTTGATTGCTAAGTTTAAAAGCGAATTAGGCAAAGAAAATGTGCCTGTTTTTGCAACTGGTGGCTGGGGTAAAATGATTGCCAAACGAACTTCCTTGATTGATAAATACGATCCATTTTTAACTTTACATGGTGTGCGTGAAGTAGCTTTGTATGGCGTTTCTTGTGTAGCTGAAGAAGACTCCGATTTAGAAGAATAATTGAGAAGATTATTTAAAAAATTAAATATTCTCGCAAAAGTGTAAATAAAATTTTACCCTCTACTGTGAATAAGTCAAAAAAATGAACGAAAATTCACAGAATTTCTTTAAAAATCAAAAAATTTTAGAAAATAATTGCTTTTCTTAAAAGAATAGCATAGATTTCGGTGGTGTTTGGACAGTAGGCTGAATAGCTTATTGTTTTTGTGGGTATAGTATAAAAATAGAGAGATTTTTATGTCAATGATGCACAAATGGAAAGGTCTTCTATGTGGAACAGTGCTTGCATGCACGGCATTTGTTTCTGAAAGTGCGGCTCAAAATTGCCTAGGTACTGCATATATCAAGGTTCCAGAGACTTGGACTGATTTAACTGTTTATTATGGAAACCAAGCAAATCCTGTCCCAGCGACAAGCTTGGATCCAACAACTGGCTTTTATGTTATAGATTTATCAACAATCATTGGTAATGATGCTACAACATTTATTGTCTATACAGGCACTGGAAACATTGACTATCCAGGTGTTTTAGGTATAAATGGTTCTGTTTATAACCAAAATTTCTCAGGTCGTCCTACTGCTGCAGATATTCCTTGCCCAGGAAAAGATAAACCAGTTTATGTAACAGAGCACCCAGAAACAGAAGGTGCGTCTTACATTTCATTTGACCCACCTAACGCAAAATATCTTTATGTTTTAATCCCAGAAGATAAAGATTGGCAATCTTCTTTGCCAATGATTAGCTTTGATGGAGGTGTAACAGGTTCGAATTTGATAGCAGATTCCAAACGTTGCGGTTGGTATTATGCTGTTTATTTTGGAAGCCAACCTGTTCCTGAAGAAGTTGTTATTTATCGTGATGACGACCCTGCAGACCAAATAGGTATCAATGGCTTATGGGGAGCAGAAGAAGTAGCTACGCCTATTCCTTTAAGACAAATGTTTGATTCTTTAGGAACTAACGAATTGTTCTTTATCCCAGATGATGCCGCTTGGCCTGATGATGGCTCTACTTATGGTTGGTACACTACAGATAATGGCGTTGAAGGCGTATGTACTTATACACTTGCAGCTATCATTTATGACTCTGATGCTGCAGTAAACAATCTATTCTCTGAATACCAAGGGATTACAGGTCCTTATACAGAAACTTGTACTGGTGTCCGTCGTGGGGTAGTGGCTGATGTGCTCGGCGCTGACAATAAACCTCAGTTAAATCTTAATAGTCAGAATGCTCTCCAGTGTTTTGGTAATGACCCTTCTTTGTTTAATACCTTATTTAATTATACTCCAGGTAAAAACGAAGTGGTGTGTTATGACTTACCATTCTCTCGTGCAAAGGATGGTCGTTGGTCTTATAACTCTGATGAAGCTGTCACGGGGACTACAGTAGGTGGTTTCTATCCAGTTGAAAATACAACAGATGAAAGTGTTATCACATTAGGTGGTGTTAAACAAGGTCCTTTGATGGCTGCAAGAATGAAACGCCGTGCTGAAGGTCCTGTAGATGTTGCTAAGTTGCCTGCTGGTATTGCAAACATTGACTATGTATGTAATGGCCCAGGTTGGGATGGGGGTATTGATTGTGAAGGATTCTTTGTTTCTGATGATCCTACTGGCGTAAGTTGGCAATGGGATAAGTCTCCTACAGGTGGTACACGTTGGGGGTCTTCTCCTGCTGTGTCTCGTAACCAGCATTTCTGCTTTGAAAGCCATGCTACATTTACTTACAAACCAGGACAAGAATTTACATTCCGTGGTGACGATGATATTTGGGTATTTATAGCTGGCAGATTAGCTGTTGATAATGGTGGCGCTCACTTGGCTGCTCCTGGTCACGTTGTTCTTGATAAAATTTTAGATAAAGATGGTAAGCCTCTCGTTGCGGGTCAACAGTACAACATTGATATCTTCTTCTGTGACCGCCGTACCACAATGTCTAACGTTATTATTAAGACAAACATGTATATCAAGCAATCTACAGGTCTTGATATTGCACCAACGGGTAAAGACCAGAGTGGTGGCATTTCGTATGAAGTTTGTTGGGAAAAATCTGGCGACTCTGACTGTGCTGCTGTAGCTATGGGCTCAGGTGGTGCTAGTGGTGGCTCTCAACGTTTCTGTGGTAAAGAAATTGAAAACGCTCTTGGTGCAGGTGTAATTAGTTATTACATCACTACACGTGGTGGCGATAAAATTGCTGACCTTCCTGGTGGAAAAGTTTGGTATGGTGGCTTTGATTTAACAGACCCATACAATCCAATAATCAATACAAACAAGGTTGGTGGGTTGAATCCTGGTGCTTATCGTTTGGTTGTTGAAATCCAAGGCAAAAAGACTTATGTCAACTTCCGTGTAAAAGGTAACTTGGACATTGTTAACCAAACTGTTACTTATCAACCTGTAACTGGTGACTCAGTCAGCGCTCATTACCCAGCAGGAACCAAGTGGGAATTTGTTGGTCAAGCTCTTGCTGGCACACGTGTTCCTCTTTATGTTTCTGCCGTCGCCGATGGTGATATAGACTTGCTTTCTGCTGCTGGTCAAAATTATTCTTTGACAGTTGCTGCTGGTATGAATCTTTACACTTCTAAAGATGGTAACGAAGTGGCTGTATTCCCAAGAACAATTGGTGAATCCGGTGTGGACACCGTTTGGGCTTCTGTTTCTCTTGCTGGTATGACTGCTCCAGTAGAAGTTAAAACAGCTCAAGTTCGTTCTATTGTTGCTACAATAGAATTCTACGCTCCACAATTACACTTTGCTACCGATATTGTTACTGATTCTACTGGTAATATTGCTTCTTTCACACCTGTAACTGGTGACCCGGATACTTTAGACGGTGTTGAATACTATAACTGGGTTGGTTCAGACGTAGAACTTTATCTCCTTGTAGTAAACCCGATTACATCAACTGTTTGCACTGAATGTAATTTTGTTGTAGATGCTGTTGAAACATCTCCACGTATGGAAGTTGTGGCTTCTGAATTTGTAAAAGGTATGTCAACAGTTCGTGTTCGTTCTTTCAAGGAATACATGGATACAACAGCAGCTATTACAATGGCAAGTGCAGAAAACCCAGCTCTTGTAATGGTTCTTTACAATAATATGAAGTTCCGTGACCCACCGGTCCCGTACCCGACACTTGTTCAGCTCTTTGATACAAAGGGTGCTCCAGCACAAACTTCTTTACGTATCCCGACACCTTATCATGAAGAATCAAGAGAATATCTTGATGGTATTGCTGATTCCATTTCTATCACTTACCACAGAGCATTCCATAAAGACTCTTTACCAAATTTCATTTGCTTAGAATGGGATGAAGATAAAGAATTTGAATTGAAACACTTCAAATTTGATAGTGAAAAAGGTTTGGAATCTTCTGTAAAGAAAGATACCTTGGTTACTTGCTCCGATTCTATTGGGCGTGCTCAAATTTTAGCTGCTTATAAGGATCGCCCAGATGACAGCACTCTTGTCTTTGGTGGTTTTGAATTCTCTAAGAAAGTAAAAACGGCTGGTGATGGTAAAGTCCGTTCCTGGGCTACTTTCGAAGATAGAAAGCAAGTGTCTGTACAATCTTTTGATAGGGTAACAACAGATCGCATGCCTCCTGTTGTTTTGAAAGCTCGTCTTACAACTAACAAAACCAATAAAGAATTTGATGATATCCGCTTTGTGTTCTCAGAGCCACTAGCTGCAGAAGATTCTTCAAAGTTGAAAAACATGCTTGCTTACTATATGCCTTCAGCAACAGAATACGCTGTAGACGAACGTTATGCTTCTCCAGATGCTTTGCAGAACATGACTCTTGGAAAAGATTCCGTTACAGTAAGCTATCGTCACTTGCAAGGTGAAAAGATTTTGAAAACTCCTCAAGTAGGTGATTATGTCCGCTTCGTTGCTTCTGCTGTATCTGATACATCGGGTAATAAACCATTGGATTATGATGAAAAAATTCCTTCTCCTTGGTATACAATTACTGGTGACGTGCGTTCCATTGTTCGTACTATCAACTATGCTGAATTAGACCCATCTGATCCACAAGTTCAGAAAAATCTTGAAGACAAGAAAATTGTAACGGTTGTATTGTTTAGCCCTTACGATAGTCTTGGCCGTATTAAAGATTCTTTGCCATATACAGTAGGTCATTGGATTCAAACCGATATGGCTAACTTGTTTGAAAAATATCAAGCAAGCAATCCGAACTTAAAACCAGAAGATGTTGTTCTCAAGTATGAAGTTGATTACTTCACTAACTTAGGTGCATTTGTGGCCAATGAAAGTGGCGAAATTAGATGTACAGATGAAAAGATCTTCGGAACAGGTGAAAGTTGTATTACTAACCCTGGCTACATTTATGTGGGTTGGAATGGTATTTCAAATGATGGTCGCTTAGTTTCTTCTGGAGCTTACATTTCTAAGATGACTTCTGTCTTAGTGGCCGGTAAGAAAAAAGATGCAAAACAAGACCAGACAAATGTCTTTGGTATGCGTCGAATCCAGAAGAAGTAAAAGTGATTTTTCTAAAAAAAGGCTCTCTTGAGAGCCTTTTTTTTGTTTTTACTTTGAAAAGTCTTTCCATTGAAAAACCTAAATGTGAGCCTGCCACGAGCCACACTTGTTCCAAGGGTGGCGTGGTGGAAGCAATCTGCTTGCCAGTTGCAAGTAATCTACTTGCTAACAGATCGCCACACTGCGTTCGCGATGACAATCCTGAACTTGTCATTGCTTATAACTTGCCGCGCACCTCTTGTCATTGCGAACTCTGAAAGAGTGAAGCAATCTACTCGCGATGACAATTTGCTAACAGATGGCCACGTCGTCTTACAAGACTCCTCGCCATGACAACTTGAACTAGCCCGCAGTTCTTGCCCGTAACTTGTCATTACGCGCCGTGCAGAATGCACGGCGCGGCAATCTCCTTGCAAGTTACAAGAGATGGTAGTACTTTGCTTACTATGACAGCTTATTTCTAAGAAGCTGTCTAAGAAAGGAGAAAATTCATAAGAAAGAATAACGGAATTTCAGGAAAATGCTATTTTTACTTTTATGATAAAGAAAACAGCTATCTTCTTTTTATTTTGTGTGTTTTTCTCTTTTGCTCAAACACCAACAGATTTAGACACTCTTTTCCAGGGAAAAGAATACAAAATTCAATTGAATGATTCTTTGCGCTATAAAACGCAAGAATCACAAATTGCTCAAGAAACAGACAAACAAGCAAAAGGAAAATCTTGGTTTGTTTTACAATTTGAGGCTTTAGCTGATTTTGATGCTGCTCAAAGACGCCGCGATCAATTAGTAGCTAGTACTGGTTACTCTATCCAAGTAGTCTTTGATACTCCTTTTTATAAATTGCGTGCGGGTGGTTGGCCAACAAAAGCTCAAGCTGAAGATAAAGCCCGAGAATTATCAGCATATAATATTTCAGCATTTGTTGTAAAAGTTCGCTAGAAATGTGTACTTTTTTCTGAAAAAAAAGTATTTTCAAGAAAAACTTAGAAAAGGAATCATTATGAATAAAATGTTCTGGAAATATGGCTTACTAGCAGCGTCTATGTTTGCCCTCTCTGCTTGTTCTGAAGATAGTTCTTCAAATGCAGAAGAATCTACTTCATCTTCTTCTGCGGCACAAATTGAAATGTCTTCTGCTTCAGAAGTTTCTCCACTTGTTATGGATAAATTAGGCGCCGATGTAATGTCTGATGGCCAGGGCGGTGAAATGGTTCAACTTAAGGGAACTATTAGCTTGGATTATGGTTTCAGAGTTGAAGGTAGAGAAGACGACGAAATCTTCTTTAACATTGATAGTTTGCGCTTTATTGCTGGTCATGTTGATAATGGAACCGTGTATGAATCTCCACTACAAGTTCCTATGACTATTAACTTCCCAACAGATCGTATTGCATTAGGTACTTCTACAGCAAAAATTCAATTAGCTCCTTTAGAAGGTTGTGGTGATTTCCGTATTTATGTATGGGCTTATGCAAGTGCTTCTGAAGAAGGTGGACTTGATGTTTCAAAAGTGCCTGTTTATTCTTCTATAGATTCTGTTGACTTTGTAAAAGCTTGCCCTAAAGAAGAAGTATCTTCTTCTTCTGTTGAAGCAGTTTGTACAGAAGTCGCTGCAACAGAAGCCACTCTTTCTAATATGTTAGGAACAGACCAATATGCCATTAACCTTGTAACTGGCTTGGCAGAAAACCCGCATTTGACACTTGAAATTGTAGATAATATGGCTTATTTCCAAGCTGCTCCAGGTGTTGAAATTTGGGAAGAAGAAACTCAAGACTTTGGTCTTTTACCAGAAGGACAAGTTTGTGTAGAAAACTTTAAAACTGCATTTGGTTCTCAGACTAATCGTTTGGAATTAATGGGAAATATGTGGTTGTATATCAAAACACCTGAAGGTAATTTCCCGATGATGCTTGGAAAAGTTAGATACCAAGATGAAAAGACTGGTTCTGTAACTATTACTTATTACAAGTAATTTTAATGTTTAAAAATGCTCGGCTTTAGCCGAGCATTTTTTTTCTTTTGTGCGAGAGAATGTTTTGCGAAAAGACTTTTCTTATTTAAGGCTCTTTTTAGATAGAAGCTTTTTTTCTACATTTGAATTTGAAATTTAAACATTGATGGAGAATCTTATGCTTAAAAAGAATTTGGATTTTGCTGGACTGAAAGGCCCAGTAGTTACTATTGTAATGGATGGTTATGGTTTTAACCCAAGTGGCGAAGGAAATGCAATTGCTGCTGCTTGTAAACCAACTCTTGATCGGTTACTTGCAAATTACAGCAATGTTTTATTGAAAGCACATGGTCGTGCGGTTGGTATGCCGACAGATGAAGATATGGGAAACTCTGAAGTAGGCCATAATGCTATTGGTGCAGGTCAGGTCTATAACCAAGGTGCTGCGCTTGTTGCGGATTCTATTCAATCTGGTGAAATCTTTGCACGCGATGCTTGGAAAGAAATCGTAGGTAATGTTCGCGAAAAAAATACAGTTCTCCATTTTATTGGCTTGTTTAGTGATGGTAATGTTCATAGTAATATTGCTCATTTAAAGGCAATGGTTGCTCAATCTAAGCAAGAAGGTTTGAAAAAAGTCCGCATTCATATTCTTTTGGATGGTCGTGATGTTCCTGAAACTTCGGCATTAGATTATGTATTGCCATTTGAACAGTTCCTTTCAGAACTTCGTTCAGAAGATTTTGATGTTTGCATTGCTAGTGGTGGTGGCCGTATGCAAATCACTATGGACCGTTATAATGCAAACTGGAAAATGGTTGAGGCCGGCTGGAAAACTCATGTACTGGGTGAAGGTCGTTTGTTTGAAAGTGCCGCTAATGCTATTGAAACATTACGTGGCGAAACAAAAGCGATTGACCAAGATTTGCCTCCATTTGTTATTGCTAAAGATGGCGCTCCAGTAGGCCCAATTGTTGATGGCGATTCTGTTGTATTCTTTAATTTCCGCGGTGACCGTGCTATTGAAATTACTCGCGCCTTTGAAGAAGAAAATTTTGCTGAATTTGATAGAGTTCGTTTTCCAAAAGTTTGCTACGCAGGAATGCTTCAATATGATGGCGATTTAAAATTACCAAACCGCTTTTTAGTTCCTCCTCCAGCAATTAAAAATACAAGTGGTGAATGGTTCTCTCAAGCAGGTATTAAACAATTTGCATGTTCTGAAACGCAAAAGTTTGGCCATGTTACTTATTTCTGGAATGGTAACCGTTCAAGTAAATTTGATGGTGAAACTTATTTAGAAATTCCATCTGATGTGGTTCCATTTGAACAACGCCCATGGATGAAAGCTGCAGAAGTAACAGATGCAATGATAGAAGCTCTTAAGAGTGGTAAATACCAGACATTGCGTTGCAATTACCCTAACGGTGATATGGTTGGTCATACTGGTAGTTTCCGTGCAGCGACAATGGCAATTGAAGCCGTTGATTTAGGACTTTCTAGACTTTTGCCGGTTATTGATGCTTTAGGTGGTGTTGCATTGATTACTGCTGACCATGGTAATGCCGATGAGATGTATGAAATCGACAAGAAGACAGGCCTTCCTAAGGTTAATAAAGATGGCTCTTTTAAAGCAAAAACAAGTCATACTTTGAATAAAGTTCCTTGTATCCTTTATGATAATGTTTCTGGCGGTAAGCTTGCATTGCGTGAAGGTGATTGGGGACTTTCTAATTTGGCTGCAACGACTGCAAATCTCCTTGGTTTTGAAAAACACGAAGCTTGGGATGATTCAATGTTGATAATCAAATAATCTTGTATTTAACAAATGTAAAGAAACATCGAGGCTTTTTAGTCTCGGTGTTTTTTATATGAAATTTGATTAGGTTTTGGGGACTAAAATCACTAAATTTAAAGCTATGAACAAAAATGAAATACTTGAAAAAGTGCGGTTTGATATTTTATCAATGGCAGAAATGCGTGAGCTAGATAGACTTGAAAAAGAAAACTCTATTGAAAAAGGGTATGTCTTAATGCAAGCCGCAGGTAAAGCGATTTTTGAAAAACTCTGTAATTTGATCGAAAAAGGCAAATTAAAGAAAGGTGATATTTTTGTTTTTATTGGCAGCGGAAATAATGGCGGTGATGGGCTTGTTTTAGCGAAACTTCTTTTAGAGAAGAATATTCGTGCTAAAGTTTATTGTATGAAAAATCCAGAAGATTTAAAAAATGAAGCAGCTTTGGCTTATAAAGATTTTAAAGAAAGTGGAGGCGTTTACTCGTTATATTCAAATGAGGAAAGAATAGATTTAAATCATGCAAGTATGATTGTAGATGCTTTATTGGGCTTGGGGACTGTAGGAGAATTGAAAGAAAATTATAAAAAGTTGGTCGCTTTTTTAAATGAATCAAAAGTGCCTGTGCTTGCAATAGATTGTCCAACGATTCCCCTGAAAGCAACTTATACATTAGTTTTGGGATTTTGTAGAAATGAAATGTTTGAAAAAGAGAGCCTGAAATATTATGGGGATTGGGAAATAGCGCCTTTGCCTTATAGTCAAAAAAATGTTGAAAAATTTACTAAGAATATTTTTGGAATAAGAGAAAAAGACATTAGACTTTTACTCCCTATTAGAAATGAATGGGGTGATAAGAGAGAGCAAGGTACAGGACTTTTAATAAGTGGTTCTTTAGGAATGGTTGGGGCTTCTGCGTTATGTGCAAAAGCAGCATTGCGTTCTGGTATTGGGCTTTTGTCCATGGCTATGCCTAAATCTCTTTATCCTGTTTATGCAACAAAATTAGATGAACCAGTTATGTTACCTTATGAAGATTTTCAAAAAGGATGCCTACAGATTCAGAATGTGAATGAATTAGAATTATTCTTAAAACACCAAACAGCTTTAGCAATTGGACCAGGGCTTTCTTGCAAAAAAGATGTTGTTGAATGTGTTCAGGATTTTATTCCAAAAGTTTCTATTCCAATGGTTTTAGATGCCGATGCTTTAAATGCTTTTTCTGGTAAAAGTGAATTATTAAAGAATTTGAAAGCAAGTGTTATTATCACTCCGCATATTCGAGAATGGGGACGCTTATTTGGAAAAATTCCAGAACAAGCAGAAGAAAAAAGAAAACTTTTGCAAGAAATTGCTCAAACATATCGGTTAACGATAATTTTAAAAGGTCCTATTAGTTATGTAGCTTTGCGAAATGGTGATGTTTACAGAATAGGTTTGCCAAATTCAGGAATGGCGAAAGGTGGTTCTGGTGATGTTTTGACAGGAATTCTTCTTGCTCTTTTGGCTTCTGGATTGTCTGTGGAAAAAACGGCTCTTCTTGGAACATGGATTCATTATAAAGCGGGTTATTTAGCTAAAGAAAAGTTGGGAGTGTATAGTATGTTACCTTCAGATGTTGTAGAATTTTTACCACAAGTTTTTCATGAATTGAACCAAGATTTCTAAATTCAAGTTATGGCAACGAAGACATTATTTTTATTAGATTCTTATGCGTTAGCATTCCGAATGTTTTATGCTTTTTCAAAATCGCCATTACATAATTCTAGTGGAATAGATGTTTCAATGGTTCATGGTTATTGGGGAGCTGTTTTAAGAATTTTAGAAAAACATAAACCAACGCATTTTGCCATTGTTCGAGATGTTAACGCTCCGACATTTAGGCATGAACTTTATCCAGAATATAAAGCGAATAGAAGCCCGATGCCAGAAGAAATGGCAGCTCAAATGCCTTTATTGCAAGAAACTCTCGTAGCGAGTGGATTGCCACTTTTGGCAGAACCTGGTTTTGAAGCGGATGATGTAATGGCAAGTGTCGCTTGTGCCGCAGAAAAAGCAGGCTTTGAAAGAGTTTTTTTAATTACTAAAGATAAAGATTTATCCCAGATTGTGTCAGATGTTATACATCAATTTCATTTAGAAAAAGGGGCCGATGGAATTGATTTTGGCCCAGAAGAAGTTTTGAAAAAATATGGAGTACCACCATCACAAATTAGAGATTATTTGGCTTTGATGGGGGATTCTTCTGATAATGTGCCTGGAGTTCCTAAAGTAGGTCCAAAGACAGCTGTACAGTTGTTAGAAAAATTTGGCAATATGGATAACTTGTATGCGCATTTAGATGAAATTGAAAAAAAAGGATTGCATGATAATTTAGCTCAAAATAAAGAAAATGCTTTCCTTTCAAGAGAATTGGTTACTTTACAATGTGCGAGAGGATTTTCAGGAACGTTAGAACAATTAGAATTCCAAGGCTTAGCAAGTGATGCTTTAAGTGATGTCTTCAGAGCAAATGAACTTAGACAATTAGAACGTTTATTAGAAAAAATACCAAGTCGTTCTGGCTGGGTTCCGTCACAAGATAGAGAATTTATTCCAGAAAAATTGCCTAATTATGTTTTAGTAAACACAAGTGAAAAATTTGAAGAATTAAAAAGAAAAGTAGAAGCCGCATCTGTGATAGCTTTAGATACAGAAACAGATGGATTGAATTCAATGGCATGTTCTATAGCTGGTCTTTGTTTATCAGTAGATGAAGAAAATGGATATTATATCCCTCTAGGACATACTGATGTTTTTGGTTTGCTGCAAGATAATCTTTCATTTGAACTTGTTAAAGATTGGTTCAGAGATTTATGGAAAAAAGAAAATTTGTTTTGGATTTTTCATAATGCCAAATTTGATTTACATGTTCTTTGCCGAGAATTTTCACTTGAAAGTATTCCTGAAAAAATAGGTGATACTTTAATAGCGGCTTGGATGCTTTCGCCAGGTAGTCATGTTCTTAGCTTAGATGAACAAGTTCGTATAGAATTGAATCATGTTATGATTCCAATAGCGGATTTGATTGGACGAGGAAAATCTCAAATTCCATTTACCCAAGTTTCTGTTGAAAAAGCTTCTGAATATGGTGCAGAAGATGCTGTTTATACTTTGCGCTTATGGAATAAATTGTCCCCAAAATTGCAAGAAGCCGGTTATGAAAAATTTTTCTTCCAGATGGAAATGCCTTTATTAAAAGTGCTTTTAGATATGGAACAAACAGGTATCGCTCTTGATAAACAAAAAATGCAAAAGCTTGCAAGAGAAATGGAAGAGAGATTGTTCTTTCTTGAAAAAGAAATTCATGAGATTGCAGGAGAAAAATTTAATATAGCTTCTCCAAAACAATTAGCAGAAATTCTTTTTGATAATTTAGGATTACCAGAAATAAAAAAACGCAGTACGGATAGTTCTGTTTTAGAAGAATTGTCTGTTGTGGCACCGCACCCCATTGTAGAATCTATAATGGAATACCGAGAGCAAAAGAAATTGTTAAGTACTTATGTGAGTGTTTTGCCATCTTTGATTTTACCAAAGACAAATAGAATTCATACGAGTTTTATCCAATGGGGAACGGCGACAGGTAGGCTTTCTAGTAGGGATCCGAATTTGCAAAACATTCCGATAAGGAGTGAAAATGGTAAAAAAATAAGAGCCGCTTTTATCCCTGGAAATCCAGAAAATACGATTTTAGCTGTTGACTATTCTCAAATAGAATTACGAATGCTCGCTCACTTAAGTGGCGATAAAAATTTGATTGCGGCTTATTTAAATGATTTAGATATTCATGCGCAAACCGCTTCAGCAATTTATGGAGTATCTCAAGAAGAAGTGACATCTGATCAACGTCGTGATGCAAAAGTGGTGAATTTTGGTGTCTTGTATGGGATGACTGCTTTCCGTTTATCACGTGATTTGAAAATTTCAAGGAAACAGGCGCAAGAATTTATTGATGGCTATTTTAATTTGTATTCAGGCGTTCAAGAATTTATCGCTAAAACGATTGTAGATGTTCATGAAAAAGGTTATGTTGAAACTCTTTCAGGTCGTAGGCGTCCGATCCCTGGCATTTTTTCGACGGATAAAATGGAATGCAAAATGGCTGAGCGTATGGCTGTAAATACGCCAGTGCAAGGTAGTGCAGCGGATTTGATTAAAATAGCTATGATTCGAATTTCTGAAAAGATATATAAAGAATCATTACCATTAAAAATGATGCTTCAAGTTCATGATGAATTGGTTTTTGAATGCCCTAAAAATTTAGCAGAAGAAATGGGTAAAATTGTTAAGCAAGAAATGGAAAATGCTATGCAGTTAAAAGTGCCTTTAGTCGCTTCTGTTGGGTTTGGGGAAAACTGGCTCGAAGCACATTAAAAATATTTCTAATTTTACGCCTATGACCGAACAACAAATATTAAAAGCTTTAGAAGTTGTGATGGATCCTGATTTAAACAGGAATATTGTTGAATTGGGGTTTGTACAAAATTTAAATATTACAGATGACAATTCTGTTTCTATGGAATTGGTTTTAACAACACCTGCTTGCCCTATACGTGATAGATTTAAAGAACAATGTGAAAAAATTATTCTGGCATTAGGTGCTTCTGCTGTAGAAGTGACTTTGTCGGCAAAAGCAGGGCGGGTTGCAAGTGAAACAGAAAATACAGAATCCTTTTTAAAAGAAGTTTCTCATATCGTAGCAGTAGCCTCTGGAAAAGGCGGCGTTGGTAAATCCACAGTTACAGCTAATTTAGCGGTAGCTTTAAGTCTTTCTGGAGCAAGAGTAGGAATTTTAGATGCAGACATTTATGGCCCTTCTATGGGCGTAATGTTTGGTATAGATCAAGCTCCTTATGTTCATGAAGACAAAACGATTTCTCCAGTTTTAGCGAAAGGAGGAATATCAATTGTTTCTATGAGCATGTTTGCTGATTCTGATAGAGCCACAATTTGGCGTGGTCCAATGGCAAGTCAGATGATAAAAAATTTCTTGCATCGTGTTCGTTGGGGAACGTTAGATTATTTGCTAATTGATTTTCCTCCAGGAACAGGAGATATCCAGTTAACATTAACACAGGAATGTCCTTTGTCTGGTGCTGTTGTTGTAACTACCCCTCAAGAAGTAGCTTTAGCAGATTGTCGTAAGGGCCTTTCTATGTTTGATTCAGTTGGCGTCCCTGTACTTGGCGTTGTTGAAAACATGAGCTATTTTATTTGCGACAAATGTGAAAAAGAACATTTTATTTTCCCACAAGGTGGTGGTGAAAGAATTTCAAAAACATTCGGAGTTCCTCTGTTGGGAAAAATTCCATTAGAAGCGTCTCTAGCTTCTTGTGGAGATAACGGAGTTCCAGGAGTTTTGTATAATCCTAATAGCGTTTCGGCTCAGGTATTTACTGAAGTGGCAGCAGATGCCGTAAGGAAAATTTCTGTATTTTCTGCGATAGCTAGAGATTCGCTTTCTTCTTTCCGCTATTCTTTTGAAGAATTGCCTGAGGAGGTATTATGAGTTCTTTGATGATTGCACCTAAAAAATTTTTTCGAACTCCAGAGGGTGATTTAGGAGTAGAATGGGCTGATTCGTCAAGAAATTCTATTCCATTAAAAAAATTGCGTTTAGCATGTCCATGTGCTTTGTGCGTTGATGAACATACAGGCGAACGTTTAGTTAATCCAGAAGCTATTCCAGAAGACATAAAGTTGGAGTCTTTGCTTTCTGTTGGTCGTTATGCAGTTGGATTTATATGGTCAGATGGGCATAAAACAGGAATTTATCCTTATCCTCTGCTAAAGGAATTGACAAAATTGTAATAAAAAGCAATATTTGCGCAGAGTTAATCCCATCAATATTTGTTGGTACCACGCAGGTTAAATTATGAGTGATTTTAACGAATCCCTTTATTTTCGAGATTTAAATCGTCATCAGACTCTTCCTCCGAATGAGGAAGCGGTTCTTTTGGAGATTATTAAGAAAAATAAAGAATCTGATGAAATCAAGAATTTAGCGATGCAACGTTTGATTCGCGGGAATTTGCGTTTTGTGGTGAGTGTTGCTAGAAAATATCAAGGACGTGGTCTGCCTTTGTTGGATTTAATTAATGAAGGAAATTTAGGCCTTTTTAAAGCAGCACAACGATTTGATATGGATAAAGATGTTAAGTTCATTTCTTATGCTGTTTGGTGGATTCGTCAATCTATCCAGAAAGCGTTGTTTGAACGGATTGGTTCTGTTCGTATTCCTCCTAATAAATTAGCGTTAGTGAATAAGTTCAAACGCGCATTGATGCAAAATAATGGTGATTACGAATTAACAATGACTATGCCAGAATTTGCTCCATATGAACGTGATATTGTTGAAGTTATGGAGAAAATCGTTGATATTTCTTTAGACGCACCAATAGGTGAAGATGGAGTTGCTGGAGGTGATTCTGTTAGCACGTTGATGGATGTTCTTGGCACAGAAGGTAACCAAGAGACCGAATTAGAAGAAGCAGAACGCAAAAAATTAATTCATGAAACTTTGCAAGCTTTACCTCCTAGAGAAGCAGAGATTATCCAGATGTTCTATGGAGTAGATGCCGCAGAAGATACTACTTTGCGTGATATCGGCGAAGATATGAAATTAAGTCGGGAACGTGTTCGTCAAATAAAAAATAAAACGCTTCGTAGATTGCAAAGAAGTAAGGAATTGAAAGATAAATTCAGTGATTGCCTGAGGTAATAATGGCAAGCAAAAAATCTTTTGTTCGCAAATTGATTTTCGCTTATCTGTTTTTGTGTGCAACAGGTATTCTTGTTTTTATTGGCTTTGAACTTTACAAACGTTTTGGCCCGTCAACAATTAAATTAGAAAGTGTCCCATTTGGTTTGTCTGTAGGCAGCGAACTTTTGGTGGGGGATTCGCCTGAGTTTCAAAAAACACTTGAAGAATATTCTTTTGCTACAAGAGATGAAATTCGTAGGGCTTCTGATTTGTCCGAGGCTGGAGAACCGGCAAGGGCGTTAGAAATTTTTGATGCCATCTCTTTAACTTATCCAGCATTAGAAATAGCTCGTTTTGGTTCTATGGATGCTCTTTTGGATATGGATTCTTTAGACGCATCACACAAAGTGCGCTTGGAAACTTTGATGGAAGATTGGCAACGTCGTTATCCAAATGGAGCAATGAAAGCTTATTTGGATTCCCGTAGAACTTTTTCAGAAGGGAGTTTAACCACAGCACTTGAATTTGCTCGTATTGCAAGTGATAAAGCACCAGCTTTTTTGGCGTATCGTTTGTGGTATGGAAAATTATTGTTTTTAGCAGAACAACATACTCGTTCTGCTGAAGAAGCGAGAGCAGCGATTAGTATTTCTCGAGGAACCTCTTTAAAAGCTTATGCATTACTTGCAAATGTATTTCATGCATTAGGGCAACTTGATAGTTGTTCTTCATTATTAGAATACGCATCTTCTCGTTTTACAAACGCACCCGAATTACTTTTATTAAAAGGCTATTTAGAAGAATATCGTGGTAATTATGATGATGCTGAAGTTTTGTATCAAAAGATTTTGGCAATAAAACCAAATTTTAAAAAAGCTTCTGAAGCTATTTCAACATTAGGTGAAAAGCTACCTCCAGGAAATGGTTTAGGTGTTTCGTTGACTTCTTCTGACAGAGCTCGTGTGGCACGAGAAATTTTAGAACCATTAGTCAGTCAGTATCCAGACAATTTACCTTTACGAGAAGCTTTAGGGAGAGCTTACCTAAAAGGGAAAAATTTTGATTTAGCACGGATGCAATTTTTAGAAATTCAACAAAAAGATGCTGAGTATCCAGATATTCAACTACGGATTCAAGAAGCATCAGCCGTTCGTCAGATGGAAGCGCCTACAGGTTTAGCAGAAAATTTAAACAGAGTAGCTGATAGTTTACGGGTTTCTATGCCAGCGACAAAGCATGATTTCAATACGCGATTAGGGCATTATCTCGTTCGTTATGGGGCTTCTCCGAAAGAATTTTTCTCGCATTATGCTGTGACTAATTTTAAGCAAATCAAAAAGCATATCTGGCAAGAAACATTTACTGATGGGCATCATACGCACGTGTATACGGTTCTTTTTGATTCAAGAGATCGTTATTACGGAGTTCATGTTTTAGTCATTGATTCTTCTACAGTGGCGCATGAACACGGTAGAGCACCAGAAGTCTTTACACGTCTTTTACAACAAAACTCACGCATTTCTGGTATTGGTTCTGCAACAGGGGAAACAGAATGTGGTGATGTTGTAATTGATGCCGCCGTTTGGGATGCTCAAGATAACTTTGAAATTTTAGCTCGTGTTATTGGAAAACCAGAAGAAGTTCGCATGGTACGTTTTGATAAACGTTATCTACCAATGAGCCTAAAACTTTGTGATTATTTGGAATATTTGAATGCTTATTAGTAAAATTCCAATTTCACGGTTTAAGCTTTTGTATTTTAAAAGTATGCCTTGCCGTTTGCTTGTTCTTTTACTTGTGTTTTTCTTTTTTGAAGGGTGTACTTGTTGTGCTTATTTAAACCACATGTTTAATGCTGAAAGAGCATACGAAGAAGCGTCAGAAATGCGCACTGCTCGTTTAGATTCTACGGCAGGAGAAGATTCTAAACCTATCGGCGAAGAAGCAAAAAAATATGATAGAGTAATTGAAAAAGGTTCTCGAGTTTTAGAACGTTTTCCTAAAAATAAAAAGCGTTCCTCTGATGCCGTTTTTTTAATTGCAGAATCTTATCGACATAAAGGTGAATGGGGAAAAGCCATTGAAAAATACGATGAATTGGAACGTTATTTCCCAGAACACGATTCTATGCAAGCAGCTGAATACCAAAGAGCTTATTGTTTATATAAAAATAAAGAATTTAATATCAGTCGATTTGCTTTAGAACCGGTTCTTCTTAAAGGAAAAGAGCATCCTTATTATTTTCCTGGTTTAAATTTGCTTTCTTTACTTGAAGAAGTTTCTGAAGATCCTGGACTTGCTATTGCTGCATTAGAAAAATTATTAGCAGACACCTCTGGAACTCCATTTATGCGAGGAAAAGCTCATTTTCGTTTAGCAACATTGTATTACGCTCAAGAATCTTATGATAAAGCAAGAGAACATTATTTGGCTAAAGAAATAAAGGAATTGCAAGAACGAGATAGATTTAGCGCTGAAACTCAAGCAGCGGAGTGTTTAGCTCATAAAGAAAAATATGAACAAGCAGCCGAAGAATTTTTAAGAGCAGCGAAAAACCCAGATTATCAAGAAAAATTATCATTCTTGCTTGTTCGTTACGGGGAACTTTTGTTCTTGGCTAAAAAGTATAATGAAGGGCGTGCTGTATTTCAGAAAGTAACAAAAGACTTTCCAAAAACAGAAGATGCTTCTCGAGCTTATTACCAACAAGGCTTACATGAACAAGTGGATTTGAAAGCTTATGAAACAGCCTTGAATTTTTATGATAGCAGTTATATTGCAAGGCCTCCCTCAAAATGGGGCAAAGAAAGTAAAGAACGTTATGATGCTCTAAAACGTTTGCTTGTTTTGCAATCCAATAACGATGCTATGGATTCGGTTGCGCAATCAGGTAAACCATTTTTTGACAATGAATTTCAAATAGCAGAACTTTTCCTTTTTAAACTTTCTGAATCAGATAGTGCTGTTGCTCGATTGAATGGGATTATTGAAAATTCAGATGATTCTTTAAAAGTATTGCGAGCTTCTTATGCTCGAGCTTTTATTTACGATGAATTTTTAAATGATCCAGAAACGGCCGAAGAGTATTACATGGAAGTTATTGAAAAGTATCCAAATTCAGAATATGCAAAGCAAGCACAAGCAAACCTTGGTATGCGAGTTACATTGAAAACACAAGAAGATTTAGCACATGAAAAATTTTTAGCCGCTGAAAGCTTATGGTTAGAAGCAAAATCTTTACCATTAGAATCTATGGATTTAGTGGACAGTGCTTATACAAAAGCCTTGAATGCTTATGATAGTGTCTTTGTAGAATTTCCTACAACGCAAACTGGAATACAAGCATTATACATGTCTGCTATGCTTTATGCTAGTTTTCCAGAAGGGCTAGATAGCACAGCAGCAAAATTAAGAAAAATTCGTGATTTATCTCCAATGTCTCCTTGGGGAAAATCAGCCGCGATTATGCTTTCTGGCAGGGTATCTATTTCTGACGAAGATTTAGTAAGAATGCGCAAAAGAATAGAACAAAACGAAAAGAGAACTACTGAACTTTCTAAGCAATACTATGATTCGTTTATCCCGGCAAAAAAAGAAGAACAAGTTGAAGTAAAGAGTAAAGAAGATGAAATCTTGGAAAACACATACAACAGCATGTATGATTTCGAATAAGCCAATATTTCTAGTTCTCTTTTTTACGCTTTCTTTATTGAGCGGGTGTGCTTTACCATCTCGAGGTGGTTACGATAGATCAACAGGGACATATACAACAAAGTCAGAACAAGTATCTAAATCAGGTAAAAAGAAAACAGTAAAAAAGGCTAAAATAGGTTCTGTTTTATATGGTGAAGCTAGTTATTACGGTCCAGGTTTTGAAGGCAACTTGACTGCAAATGGAGAAACATTTGATTCAAGCGAAATGACATGTGCCCATAAATCTTTACCATTCAATACTTGGCTTCGAGTCACAAGAGTGGATACTGGAGAAAGTGTTGTTGTGCGGGTAAATGATAGAGGCCCTTATGCTAAAGGTCGTATTTTAGATTTAAGTGCTGCGGCTGGAAAAAAAATAGGCCTAGATAAAGTAGGCCATGCAGAAGTTCGGGCTGAAGTTATTGAAGGTGAATGAATTATTTGGCGCGATATTCAACAAAGCGAACATTGCCAAAGTAATCTTTGTGAGAACAAACCCATTCTAAATGAGAATAGTTTTTTGATTCTTCTTCTAAAATAATTTCTTGTCCAGATGCAATTTCTAAAAGAATAGGTGCGTTAGCAACAATTTTTCCTTTAAGTTGAACAAGTAATTCTCGGATTAATAGTAAACCATCATCTCCAGCAAAAAGCGCAAGTTCTGGGTCAAAACAGACTTCTGGTTGTAAAGATGATTTATCTTTTTCTGGAATGTAAGGTAAGTTTGCGACCAAAGCATGTAAGGGGAAAGCGTCTTGTGGTAAAGCGTTTAAAAGACTCCCTTCATAAAAAGATAATGTTTCAAGACATGCATTATTTTCAGCATTTATTTTTGCCAATTCTAATGCATCAGTTGAAATGTCTGAGGCAAAAACTTTAACATTAGACATTTCTTTTGCAAGAGCAATAGCTATTGCTCCAGAACCTGTTCCTATATCAGCAATATGTAAATGTAAAGATTCATCTAAAGAGATTCTCTCTTTTAACATATCCACAAGCATTTCTGTTTCTGGCCTTGGTATTAAAGCTCTTTTATCGCATTGAATTTCATGACCGCGGAAACTGGTATTGCCAATAATATGTTGCAAAGGTTCTCTTTTTGCACGCCTTGCAACCATAGGACGTAAAAGAATTAATTCTTCTTCAGATAAAGGTCTATCAAAGTTAAGATAGAGCTCCATCCGTTTCATATTTAATCCATGAGCCAAAATATATTGGGCATCAAGTTTCGGGTTAGGGACACCGTTTTTTTTGAAAAATTCAGTAGTCTTGTTGAGAATATCAATGAGCTTTTGCATTAGGCGTTAAACTTCCCCAATTTTTCTTGGGCATTTGCCATTTGAAGCCCATTGATTACTTCTTGAATATCACCTGTCATAGCTTGGTCTAGGCTATAAAGAGTCAAACCGATTCTATGATCTGTGATTCGATTTTGTGGATAATTGTACGTTCTGATTTTAGCAGAACGATCACCAGTTCCAACAAGAGCTTTACGATTAGCAGCTTCTGCTTTTTCTTTCCTTGCAATAACTTCGTCTAGAATTTTTGAACGAAGCATTTCCATAGCATGCAAACGGTTTTGTAACTGAGAACGTTCTGTTTGGCAACTTACCACAACTCCGGTAGGAATATGTGTTAAGCGAACGGCAGAATCCGTTTTGTTAATATACTGTCCACCAGCTCCACTAGCTCGATAAGTATCCATTTTAATGTCGGATTCTTTAATTTCTACATCCACTTCTTCAGCTTCTGGCAAAATAGCAACAGTTGCTGCTGATGTATGAACGCGGCCTTGAGTTTCTGTTTCAGGTACACGTTGAACGCGGTGCACACCACTTTCAAATTTCAATGTGCCATAAACGCTTTCGCCTTCAATAAAAATGCGAATTTCTTTAAACCCACCAACAGTTCCTTCTGAAGCTTCTTGGATGGTCATTTTCCAACCCATTCTATCGCAATAACCGCGATACATACGGAATAAGTCTCCAGCAAACAAAGCAGACTCATCGCCTCCAGTACCACCTCGAATTTCTAAAGTCGCATTTCTAAAATCCCAAGGGTCTTTTGGAACCATAAGAATCTGGAGTTCATCTGTCATTTCAGGGAGCTTTTTTTCAATAGCGGAAATTTCTTCTTTAGCACAAGCCACCATTTCTGGGTCAGAATCAGAAAGTGCTATTTTCCATTCTTCTAGATCACTAGTGGTTTGTAGATATTCCCTAGCTTTTAAAACAGCCTTTTCTATACCCTTGTATTGCTTGTGAATTTTAGAATAACGGACTTGATCAGCAACAACATCAGGATTGCCAAGTTCTGATTCAAGTTCTTCGTATTTTTCAATTAGTTTTTGAGCTTTTTCTTTCATCAGGCACAATGTAGTAATTTAGACATTGATTATTGGGTGTGAATAGAGGCAATTTAAGTATTACAAACAAATTTGATAAGAAAATGCCAAAAAGGAGAGATTTGTTTTTGCTATATTCGGTGTGAAAAAAGCAAAAGGATTTATTTATGCAATTTCGTCCTGTTAAAGAGCAGTTAGAAATTTTACTTAGAGGTGTTACAGAAATTGTCCCTCAGCAAGAACTAGAAAAGAAACTCCAAAAATCTTATGAAACAGGAGTTCCTCTTAGAATTAAACTTGGTGTAGATCCAACTGCTCCAGACGTTCATTTTGGTCATACAGTAGTAATGCGCAAATTGCGTCAGTTCCAAGATTTAGGGCACACAGTTGTTTTAATTGTTGGTGATTATACAGCGCAAATTGGCGACCCTAGTGGCAGAAACAAAGCGCGTCCACGTCTTAGTCATGAACAAGTTCTCGAAAATGCTAAAGAGTACCAAGAACAATTTTTTAAAGTAGTACGCCGTGAACAAGTAGAAATTCATTACAATGGTGAGTGGTTCTCTAAATTACCTTTTTCTAAAGTCACAGAGCTTATGGGGCAGTTTACTGTCGCTCAAATGCTAGAACGAGAAGATTTCAATAATCGTTACACTTCGAACCAACCAATAAGCCTTCATGAATTTATGTACCCAATGATGCAGGGTTACGATTCTGTCGCTATCACAAGTGATGTAGAACTTGGTGGAACAGATCAAAAGTTCAACGTATTACGTGGTCGTGACCTTCAGATCTTTGAAGGAATGGAACCTCAAATAGGTATGTTTATGCCTATATTGCTTGGAACCGATGGCAAAGTCAAAATGAGTAAATCCATAGGAAACTATGTAGGTTTAAACGAGCCTGCCGATGTAATGTATCACAAAATTTATAGTTTGGCAGATTCCTTAATTGAAAACTGGTTTGAACTTTTAACCGAAGTCCCTTTAGAAGAAGTTCGTCAAATGAGTGCAGATATTGCTTCTGGGAAAATGAACCCAAATGAAGCCAAACATCGCTTAGCCATTGATATTGTAACTCAATACTATGGTGAAGAAGCCGCCCTTGCCGCCGCACAAAAAGAACGCGAAGTGCATAGTGGAAGTGCAATTCCTGGTGACGCAAAAGAAGTTTCTCTTACAAACGGTGAAAAACCGGTTCTTGATTTGTTTGTTGAAATCGGTGCCTTTAAAAGCAAAGGCGAGGCTCGCCGAATGGTACAAAATGGTGGTGTCAAAATCCGTGTTAAGTATGCCGATAAAGTGAGCGTTGCTGATAAATTAATTGTAGAAGAAACAGAAAAATTCAAAGCTCTTGATGCTGAATGGGCAGAATGGAAAGTGGATGATGCAATGGCTATCCTTAAAGTTCCTGCTGGCGCAATGATTGTTGTGCAAGTTGGTAAACGCAATTATTTCAAGGTGAATTTCCAATGAATCAAGAAACTTTAGTCCTAGGTTTGAACCCAGCATGGCAGCGACTTTTTATCCTAGATGAATTGCGTCTTGGTGAAGTGCGGCGTATACCTCGGGCTATTGAATTTGCGTCAGGAAAGGGAATTAATTGCGCACGTGTTTTGCAGTTGCTTGGTGGTAAAATTGTATTGTCTCATTTTTTGGGGACTGGCTATGGCAATAAAATTTTTGATGCTATCGCAGATACAGGCATTCGGCAAGTTCCTGTCTGGATTGCTTCTCCGACGCGTATTTGTACAACTATCGTAACCAATAAAGATATCCAGGCAAAAGAGACAACAGAACTTATAGAACCATCACCGGAATTAACGCCGCAAGAAATGGAAGATTTCCGTTTTAGCCTAGAAGAAATTTGGGAAAGTGTTCCTCGCATTGCTCTTTGTGGTTCTAACCCCAAAAGCTTTGATATGACTACTTTAGTCAATTTTGATTTTTCTGGAAAAAGGCTTTATATTGATGCTGTTAAAGATATTGATGGCTTATTAGAAAAGGGCGTAGAAGTTTTAAAATTGAATATGGAAGAATATTGTGAACTTTTACAACGGCTTTCAATTCCATTAGTCACGTCTTCTCCGCAATTCTGGAAAATAGCAGCTACTGCTGTATTAGAACGTTTGCCTATCAAGTATTTAATTGTTACAGACGAAGAAAATCCCGTTAGAGTCTTTTACCGCTTAGAAGGTAAATTACAGATTTTACGCTTGCAACCTCCAAGTGTTGAAGTTGTTAACTGTATCGGTGCAGGGGATTCTTTTCTTGCTGGTTGGATTTACGCTGATTCTCTTGGACTTTCTGTTGAAGAATGTCTTGTAAAAGCAACAGCAGTAGCTTCTGCACGTTGCGAAGTAGAACAACCTTGGGAAATGTCTTTGGAAAGAATAGCCGAAATGGAAAAAGAATTGTCATTGATAGTGGAAAGCATTACGGAATGACGCTTAATCAAGTACAAGAATCTTTACCATTAATTGCGTTCGCTTCTACGGTGGAATTCTCTAGACTTTTTCCTTCTATTGAAAATCCTGGGTCTTCAGCAGTTCTTTTGCCAAATGCAAAGGCTTATGTTGCTATTCTAGGTGTTGGCTTGCTTGAATTTTCTACAAATCTTTCGGCAATACTTGCTAAGCAAAAATTTTCAATGGTTTTGCAAGTTGGAATCGGTGGCGCGTTTAAAAATAGAGGCATTTCTATCGGTGATGTAGTTTGTATTGATTCTGAATACATAGGTGATTTAGGCGTTGAAGATAAAGATGGTTCTTTTTTACCATGGGCTAGAATTGGGGGAGGTTCTCCTCAACTTTATTCAGGCGCTTCTTTGGAAAACGCACCAAAATGGCTACAAGCATTAAAAAGGGCATCTGGGATTACCGTCAATTGCTGTACAGGTACAGAAGAATTAGCAGAAATTCGTCAATTGCTTTTTGATGCCGATGTAGAATCAATGGAAGGGGCTGCGAGTTTTGCCGTTTGTAAAGCGTTTGATGTTCCTTGTTATGAAATTCGAGCAATCAGCAATTATGTTAGCACTCGGAAAAAATCTTTATGGAAAATTTCTGAAGCACTTTTAGCTTTGAAAAATGTTTTACAGCAAGCAGGTTTTTTATGCGCCTAAAAATAGGCATTTCTCCTTGCCCAAACGATACATACATCTATGAGGCTTTATTGCAAGGTTTACCTAATTCTCCATTTACATGGGATGTTTGTTTTGCTGATGTTCAAACATTAAATGAAATGGTAAAACGATCTGAATTGGATGTGGCTAAAATAAGTAGTGGTGTTTTTCCAACCATATCAGAAAATTATCGGTTACTTTCTTGTGGTGGAGCGATTGGTTATTCATGTGGTCCTTTATTTCTTGGAACAAAAAACAATACATGTTCTATTGAAAATCCCGTTCTTTTACCTGGTAAAGATACAACAGCCGCGTTGCTGTTTAAATTTTTTGCAAAAAGAGAACTATCAAAAACTCCGTTATGTGAATACGCCTTTTTTGATGAAGTATATCGTTTTTTATTGGCTAAAAAAGCATATCAAGGGGTTGTTATTCATGAGCATCGGTTTACTTGGAAACAAGATGGTTTATTCTTGATTCAAGATCTTGGAGAATACTGGGAAAACTCAACAGGAATACCTATTCCATTAGGGATTGCTGTTGCTCGGAAATCATTATCTCTTGACTGTTGTTTGGCTATCGAAAATGAAATTCGTCAAAGTATTTTAGTTGCCAAAAAACGAAATCAAATGATAACGCCATTTATTGCGCAAAAAGCACAAATTCAGGAAAAAGAAGTAATTGAAGCTCATATTCGGACTTTTGTGACTGATTTTTCTTATGACATGGGTGAAAAAGGACGTTTGGCACTTCAAGAATTAGAACGAATCGCTTTTTCTAAACTATAATAAGTGTAATAAAAAGTTTAAAAATGGGGAAAATAAAGAAAATTTGAGCTATTTTGCCAAATTTTATTTATTTTCCAAGAAAAACCATCTTCATGGGAGTTTTTATGAAGTTAATTACTGATTTAGAACAAGCCTTCGAATCCTTCAGAAGGGAATTTGACAAGTTTGAAAGAGGCAATAAGTCTGCTGGTACGCGGGCTCGCAAGAACTTGCAAGATATTAAGAAAATCAGCCAGGATATTAGAAATTATATCCAGGAAAGTAAAAAGGACGAAGAAGCCAAATAGTAAAAAATCTGTAAAATTGGTGCGTTTTTTTTAACGGAATAATGAATAATTTTGTTTACAAAGGCAAAAAAATGCACCATTTTGTGAAAATGGTTTGACTAATGGCTTTTTTGAAGGTATATTCCACCTTGGATTTCATTTTGTGATTTTTGCAAAGTGATGACGAATGTGTTTTATGATTGGAGAATACTAGCAATATGACCCTAAAGAAACTGGTCTTTTTATTGGCCGGGGCTGTTTTCCTCTCCGGGACAGCCGTGGCGAAAATAATTAATGTCCCCGGTGATTATCCGAAGATTGCTGACGCTCTCGGTAATGCCGATGCTGGCGATACCATTAAGGTAGCTCGTGGCGTTTATAACGAAAACATCACATTGGTGATGGGTGTTGTTTTGAAGGGTGAAGACCCTAAGACAACCATTATTGATGGTGGGCGTCGAGGTCCTACTGTAATGGGGACTTCTGGAGCTGAAATGTCTCACTTTACCGTTCGTAATGGTATAGAAGGTATTCTTTGCGAAAACGCTGCTCCTTACATCCACGATTGCTTTGTTTTAGATAACAAAGCAACAGGTATTGCTGCCTTTATTTCTTTACCAGATCTTCGTAACAATGTGGTATACGGGAACCGCTGGTCTGGGATTTTGGCATGGGGTGCGAAATCACTAGATGCCAATATTGAACATAACGTTGTAATGCGCAATGGTTATTCTGGTCTTGCATTGAAAGGACCATCTAACGTGGTTGCACGCAACAACATCTTTATGGATAACCATTACTATGGTGTCTATGCTGACCCAGCTGCAGGTCAGACTAAAGTGGAATACAACGACATCTACAAGAACTATTATCCGTTCAACCGTTTCATTAAGGTGAACCGCACTAATGTTTCTTTAGATCCTAAGTTCAATAATGCTTCTCTTTCTAATCCTGACTTCTATTGTTCTTCAACATCTCCTTTGTTGAAACGTGGTAAAGGCAAATCCGATATTGGTCTTACTACTCAGCCAAAAGAAGTGGTTGTAGAAGTTGTTGAAGAAACACGTAACCCAGATACTGATGCTGATGGCCTTTGTGATCCATGGGTAACAGAAGATAATGTTGCTGACAAGTATATGGAAGTTTGTTCTGGGTTAGACCAGTGCCCAGAAGAAGCCGAAGACTTTGATGGTGTTCAAGATGATGATGGCTGCCCAGATGCAGATAACGACCGTGATGGTATCTGTGATCCATGGGTTGAAGCTAAAGCTCAATTTGATCAATACGCACACGTTTGTAAAAATGTTGACCTCTGCCCAGAACAACCAGAAGCATTCAATAGCTATAAAGATGATGATGGTTGCCCAGATGAAGTTCCTGAACCACCAAAGAAAGTCTTTGTTCTTGATGGTGTAAACTTCGAATCTGGTAAAGCTACAATCACTCAAGATTCTTATATCTCCTTGATGAAAGTGGTAGATATTATGGAATCTTTCCCAGAAACGACATTTGAAATTGTTGGTCACACCGATAACGTTGGCCGCAAAGAAAAGAATAAAGAATTGTCTGCAGACCGCGCCGCGGCCGTTAAGGCATTCCTTGTTGAAAAAGGTATTGCCGATAGTCGTATTCAAACAAAAGGTGTCGGAGATGCAGAACCGATTGCCTCCAATAAGACTGCTGAAGGTCGTGCGAAGAATCGTCGCATCGAATTCAAACGTACGGACATTAAGTAAAGGAGAAGGTTAGGTGACTCGTTATAGCTTCATCAAATCAACTGCCCTCGGGCTTGCGCTTGTTAGTTCTTTGGCTGCTTCTCCCACATATTCCCCACACAAGTATCAGCAGAATGACTGGTTCGGGGAATTCGGTGGAAATACCTCCATGTATGTAAACCCAGCTGGTATTGCAGAAACAGATCAAATGGAATTGAGTATTGGCTTCTTCCAGTCCATTAGTGGCGAAGCTAGCCAGGAATATGTTTCTTTCACTTTACCAATGGATTACAAGCATACGCTTGGTTTCTCGTTCTTTGAAAACGGTGCTTCCATTGATGGTGGCAAGTCTTACATTGAAAATGCTTACATGATTGGTTATGCTTATAACTTAATGCAATGTTTAGCACTTGGTGTAGATGTTTCTATTTTGCAAATTGACCAATTTGGAGAAAACAAACAGTTGACAATAGGTGCCGACTTCGGTATTAGTTGGAATCCGATTGCTAATTCCCGTTTTGGTTTCTTGCAAGTTGGCCTTGCTTTCCAGAATGCTATTGCTCCAGCGGTTAGCACTGAAGCAGAATCTTCTGGTTATTCGTTTGTGCTTTTCACTGCAGACGAAGCTTACAAGATTCCTAGCAACTTGAACCTCTCTTTGTTCTACCGTGGTTTGAACAGAATGCTCGAAGTTAAAGCAGAATTTTCTTTAATTGATGTTCTGCACGAAGACTCTGAAGGTGGTGATGGCATGAATCTCGAAATGAGTTTTACTGCTACTTACTACTTGTCTTCTCACTTGGGCGTTCGTCTTCGCTTCACAAAAGAAGGTTATCCAGTTGTTGGTGCAACAGTTAACGTCAAGGATTTATTCTTCTTGAAGTATGTTGCTTTAGATTTCGAAATGTCTCACGATGACTTGATTGAAAAGAAAAATCGTGGTTTCATTTGGGCATTGAAATTAACCACTCGCTTCGGCAATACTCGTGAAGAAGCTATTGGTGAAGAAAGATATCGTCGTTTGAAAATCGAACCTGAAAACGATTATCGTGCTGCAATGCGTCTTTACTTGAATCGTGACTTCTTAGGTGCTGCTTACGCCTTTGGTAAGGTTCAAACAAAGTATCCTGCATTCCACTTGGTTGACCAGGCTGCATTCTATAAAGCTAAATCGTTTGAAAACCTTCGTATGCATACCGCTGCACGTGCCGTTTATGAAGACGCTATCAAGCGTTACCCAAATTCTGACCAACGTGCTAAATACCACTTCCAGTTGATGAACATCGACTATAAGGAAGGTAAATTTGATGAAGCTATGAAGAAGTATCAAAATATTGCAAAGCGTTTTGGTGAAAGTGATGTGAAAGCAGATGCTGACTACATTGCTGGTCAGATTAAGTTCGAACAGGGTTTGTATCAAGAATCTGTAGAACTCCTTGCTGCTATTCTTCCTGGTAACGCGAACTACTTCTATGCTCGCTATACAATGGGTATTGCTTATAGCCGTATGGGTAAATGGGATGAAGCAGAAAGTTGTTTCCGCGACATTACTGAACAAGTTACTTCTAACCTTTCTGAACGTGACTTGCAAGATGCTGCAAAGGTTAAATTAGGCCACATTTACTTCTCTGGTGAAAATCCAGATATTGCCGCCGCCGCCGCTCTTTATGCACAAGTTCAACCAAGTTCTCCTGTGTATGATGAAGCTCAACTCGGTATTGCATGGTCTTTCTTGAAGGTAAACAAACCAGATGATGCTCAGAAACACGCACAATGGATTATTTCCAATTTGCCACAATCATTCTTGGTTTCAGAAGCTTACTTGGTTCAAGGTTACTGTTACTTTATGAAGAAAGATTACCAAAATGCTGAAAAAGCATTGTCAGAAGCTTCTAAATTGACTGATCAGCCAGTAGTTTCTGCTGCTGCTCGTGATAGTGCTCAGCAAGCATATGATAACCAACTTGCAGAATTTGATTCTGTTCAAGCTCAAGTGTTGGATCTTTCTCGTCAGCTTCCTACTCCTCGTGTTGAACAAAAACGTGCAGCATTGCGTCCATCTTTTGATAAAGCCAATAAAGCAATTGAAGATCACGCCGCATTTATGCAACGTTCTGTTCAGAGTGATAGGTTTGAATCAAACCGCAAGCGTATTGCTGAAGACGCAGGCTTTACTCTTGCTACTGTGAAAACAAAAATGGCTGGTGGTGCTGGCGAAGCATCTCAGGAACTTCAAGAACTTGAAGACTTAGGAGAACTGGAATAATCCAGTTTTCCTTTTCTTTGATTAATTCATAGGTGGAAATCAAAAATGAAGAAAGCGTTTTTATTTACCGTAGCCTTGGCCACTTTGATAGGTACTTCATTTGCTGCGGATCCTTGTAAAGAAAAAACAGCCGAAGCTAAAAAATTATTTGCCAAATGTAAGGCTATGAAAAAAGGTTCTTCTGATTATAAGAGCTGTGCGAGTTCTTATAAAATTTTGAAGAATCAGGCTGAACAGGCTTGCCGTTCTGGTGGTCTTGATGAAAAAGGTATGACTGATGCTATTGCTCAATGGGAAAAGCAAGTAAACCTTTGTAAAGGTAAACAGAGTTCCCGTTGTGCAAGTGCTTTGCAACAATTAGGTCATTATCAGTATCAATTGGAAGAAAAACTCCATCTTGATAAAATGGCTAAATACGAAGAAGATGCTGCATGGTGCGCAGATCGTGATAATGAACCTGCAAAATGTAAGTCTCTTGGTGAATTCCCAAAAGCAAATCATGAAAAGTCATTGGCATACTTCTTGGAATACATCGACAAGTATCCTAAAGCAGATCGTGCTCCAGTTGTAATGTTCCAAGCTTCATTTGTTTTGGAAGCTTCTGGCAAAGAAAAAGAAGCCTATGAATTGCGTATGAAGTTGGTTAAAAACTTCCCAGACAACGGTCTTGTGCCAAAAGCATGGCTCCGTATTGCTGAATACCACTTCATGAACCGTAAATTTAGAGATGCTATTAGTGCTTATAACAAGGTGACAGGCTTCCAGAACCTTACGGGTAAAGAAGCAGCTCTTGCTATGTATCACTTAGCTGAATCTTATTATAACATTGCTGAATTTGAAACAGCAGCTGTTAAGTATTTCGATTATATCGTTGGTGCTGATGCTGGTAAATATCCTAGCGACTTACGTGCAGAAGCTATGGACTTTATGGCAGCAGCTTTCTCTGACCTTGAAGGTGGTGGTGTAGAAGAAGCAGAAACATTCTTGAAAGACAAGAAAGTTTCATTTAAAGATTCTCTCTACTATCGCATCGGTATGAAGAACAAAGACCACGACCGTAACGAAGAAGCAGTTCAATCTTTCCGCCGTTTGATGGCAATCAACCCAAATTACATCGATGCTCCTTTGGCTGATATCGCAATTGTTGAAATTCTCATTTTACAACAAAAGTTTGATGAAGCTCAAGAATATCGTTACACAGTTGTAAAACGTTACGACCGCAATTCTTCTTGGTATAAGAAAAACCAACAATACCCAGCATCTGTAAAGAATGCAGAATCTGCAATCCGCAGTGCTATGTTGGATATTCCTCAGTATGACCATGCTCAAGCAGCTAAGCTTATGAAATCTGGTGATACTGAAGGCGGTAAGAAAAGATTTGGAAAGGCTATTGAAGGTTATAATGCGTTCTTGAAACGTTATGCAAAAGAACCTACTTGGGATGAATACAAAGTTCATATCAACTTGGCTTTGGTATACCAAGAAATGTCTCAATTTGCAAATGCAGCAAAAATGTTTAACTGGATTGTGGATTGCGATACTAATCGTTATGGCCGTCGTCCACCTAACACAGATGTGGCTCTCAAGAAAGAAGAAGCTGGTTATAACGCAGTTCTCATGATGGATCAAGCTCGTGAAGAAGCTATGAAAAATAAAGCTGCTAATGACCCTGTTAAGGCTTATGCATTACCAGAAACAAAAGCTTACTTCGCTCAAGTTGACTTGTACATGAAAAAGTTTGGTCAAAAAGAAGAAGCTGCTGAACTTGCTTACAATGCTGCTATTGTTCATTATAACGCAAAGCAACATAAAACGGCTGTTGTTGTGCTTCGTGATTTGAAACAACGTTTCCCGAATCACAAATACATTTTGTTGATTAGTCGTATGCTTGCTCAGTCCTTGTTGGAATCTGACCAACTTGATGATTCTCAAAAGGAATTTGAATGGCTCTATAAGCAATATACAGAAGTCAAGGCTACTCGCAATGACTCTATGGCAAAAGAAATTGAAAAAGCTATTGCTGCTGTTCTCTTCCAGAAAGCAGAACGTGCAGTTAAGGGTGGTCAGTATGAAGCCGGTGCTGTTGCTTATTTAGATCTTGTTAAACGTTATCCGAATGCATCATTTGCGGATAAGGCTATCTTCGAAGCTGCTGCTGCTTACGAAAATGCAAAGCTTTATTCAAAAGCTGCTGAAACATTTATGTTGATGCCTCGCTCTTATGTAAGTTCTCCACTTACAATCCGCTCTATTTTGCGTGCGGCTTCTAACTACAAGAAAGATAACAAGATGCGTGATGCTGCTATGACTTTCTTGTTCATTACAGAAAACTTCCCACAAGATTCTATGGCATTCCAGGCAATTGGTTTCGCTGCTACAACTTATGATTCTATCCCAGATAAGAAACAAGCAGCTATGACTTACGAAATTGCTTACAAACGTTATCCAAAGCACGAAAAGACTCCAAGTATGCTTTATAGTGCTTGCTTGACTTATGACGAAGCCAAAATGACTGAAGAAGCAATTCGTTGTTCTAAAGATCTTGTAAAGGATTATCCAAAGTCTTCTTATGCTCTTGATGCTGCATTTAGTATTCCTCTTGCTTACCAGAATGCTAAGAAATGGGAATTGGCTGCTCAAGAATACAAGTTCTTTATCAAGAACTATCAAGAAGATAAAGAAAAGTTGATTGCCGCTTATGTTGGTACAGCTCGTGCTTATATGGAACTTAAGGATTTTGCTTCTGCAGCTGAATACTATAAAAAGACTCTTGAAGCCTATGATAAGTTCGGTTTGCAGATCAAGAATGCTGACCCATCTGTTCCTGCTGAAGCCGCATTCCATTTAGGTGAATTTGAACAAGAAAAGATGGAACCGCTTGTATTGAAAGGCTCTGAAAAAGAAAAAGCTAAGATTATCAAGAGCTTAGTTGATATCTTGCAGAAAGCTATGTCTCAATACTCTAAATCTGCAACTTACGCATCTGAAAAGTGGACATTCCGTGCAACAAACAAGATGGGTATGCTCTTTGTGACAATGGCTGCTAAGATTCGTGAACAAGAATTGAACGGCAAAACAGACGAAGAAATCTTTGCAGAACGTATTGGCATTGTTCAACAGCTCCCTAGCTACTATGAACAAGCTCGTCCAATCTTCCAGAAAAATATTGACCTCGCTCGTGACCAAGGTTTCTACAATGAAGACGTGATTGCGGCTGAAGCAGGTTATATTGAAATGTATTATCAAGGTTGTGCTGTGTTCGTAGAAGTGGCTGATGCATTTGCAAATTCTCCATTGCCAGATAGTGCTACAATCGTAAATGAATACGTAGAATACGAAGGTATGGCTCTTGAAGATGCTCAGTTTGCTGTTCACGAAGATTTGGAAGCTTATAGAGAAGAATTGCAGAATCGTTCTCAAGCTGCTAAAGACCTTGCTGCTCCGCAATGTGCAACAGGTATTAAAGCTGCCGCTCATTATGGTATTGAAAACGAATGGACTGCAAAACTTTACGAAACTTTGAAGACATTGGATGAAGCTAACGAAGCCTTGGCAGTTAAAATTGAAAAGTTTGACCCAAGTACGCTCTTCCAAGATCCAGCATACTTCAAGACGAAAGCTCGTATCGAACAGATTGCTGCTTCTACTGTTATGACTCCAGAAGAAAAGATTGCCACATATCGTGACATTATTGCTGAAGCCAAAGCAGAAGCTGAAAAGTTGAAGAAGGAACTCAAGGAATTGAGAGCTAAATTAGCTCCTCCTCCACCTCCTCCAGGAGCAGCAGCTGCACCAGTAGCTCCGTAGTAGCAATAATTTTAAAAAGAACGAATCCTAAAAGGGTTCGTTCTTTTTTTGTTTAAGAGTTACTTTACTTCTTTTGTAATTTAAAGTTCAGGTTAGAAAAAATAGCAATGAGAAAGAGATAGTATACTGTTTTGCTCAAGAGAACCTGTAGGGAGATGTTTTATGCAAGATGAAAACAAAAAAATCTTAATATAAATAAAGAAAAAAATTGTTAATTTATATGTAATTGCGTGAAGAAATAAAATTCACGATATAAATGATAAAAACGAGTCATAAAAAACTAAAATGATATCAAAAGTTATAAGCCCCAAATAGGTTCAAAAAACAGAGGGAAGTATTATAAAAAAGCGATAAACAGATTCTTTTTCGAGATAAAAGTCATTTTTTAAAAGAATAAAAAACGGGGGAAAAATAATGAAAAAACGTTTTTTTTAATGTAAAAAAGAGTAAGTAATGAAAAAAGAAAGTAACATTCGCAAAAAAATAGGGCTTTAGAGTAAAAAAAGCTTGTTTTTTTACAGGAGTAAAGATTTTTTTACTGCTTTTGGGTATCCAATTTTGGATAAAAAAGATAAATATGGACTAGGAATCATTTAATTTAACCTCTCGAATAAGGAGTATTTATCATGGGAAAAATGCTACAATCTTTCAGTCCTGAATCTGATGGTTGGCAATTTATGTGGATTATCTTGGTCGTTTTCATTATCGGCCTTGGTTTTTCCATTGAACGTATCATTTATGTTATGTTGAAGAGCGGTAAAGGTCGTGCAGATTTCTTGAAGAAATTCGGCCAATTGGTATCCTCTCAACAATATGATCAAGCATTGAGTTTTGCTGAAAAATCAAAACTTCCTATTGCTAAGGTTATGGCTTCTATCGTTGCAAACCATGACAAAGGTCGTGATGCAATGGTTAACGCAAGTGACGCCGTTTTCCTCACTGAAGCACCTCGTTTAACTCGTTATGTAAGTATCATTTCTGTTATGGCCTCTATCTCTACTCTCCTTGGTCTTATGGGTACGATTTATGGTCTTATCTTTACGTTCGATGCTGTGGCTAACAAACCTGCTGCTGAACGTCCAAAAGCACTTGCTGACGGTATTGCTATCGCTATGGGTACAACGCTTCTCGGTCTTCTTTCTGCAGTTCCGCTTCTCGTTATCGTTGGTCTCCTCAACATGAACAGCGAACGCTTGATTCAAGAAATGGAAGAAAAAGGTCTTAAGATTATCAACTCTTTGTCCTAATTTCTAATTAATTGGTTTAATAGTTTAACACATGGAGTGGTAAAATATGGCAAAAGAAGTCAAGCCGCCAAAAGATCCAGAGGAACCGGACCTACTCCCGGCGATGGGTCTGTTTACGATCCTGATTCCGATGCTGTTGTCTATGACCGCTTTCCAGAAGCTCGCTATTGTTGAAGTCACGCTCCCTGAAAGAAGCATGATGAATATGACTAACGACGCTCCACCGGAACCGGATCAACAGGCATTGAATCTCTCCTTGGCTATTACTCCTGAATACTTGGTTATTGGTGCTCGTGGTGGTTTCCAACCTAACGTTTACTTTAAAGAAATGTGGACGTTCCGTTGCAAATCTGATGCTAAGCTCATCACTTATTCTCCAGAAGAAGTGAAAGCAGCTGTAGATGCAGGCCATGGTCCTAAATGCCAAGATGGCAAGGAAATGGACAAGGAAAAATACTTGTACGAAATTGAAACAATTGAATTGTGGGCTTTGGAAAAAACATCAGAAGAAGATCCAGGTCGTGTACGTTGGGCTCTTTACTCCTCACAAGGGGAAAACGTGCCTGATAGTGCATTCGTAAATGGCAATAACGAATTTATTGCTATGACTGGTGAAGGTCCTGGTGGTTTAAAGGCTCCAGCTGGTTTGAAAAAACCAGGTGCTGGTACAGCTCTCGCTACTTTAACTCCAAACTCCGCTCGTAAGTTGAAACCGGAAGATGCAGCAAAAAACATCATTTATCCGCTCTCTGCTTATGATTTGATTGCCAAGGATTTGATTGCTATCCATACGCAATTTATTGACCTTGAAGACGTCGATAACATCATTGTTGTTGCTAACGATGATACGCAGTTTGACAAGATCATCTCTTTGATGGACCGTGCCAAATCTGCAGGATTTGCCAAAGTCAACTTGGCTAAACTCGGAGGTGGCTAATGGCTAGAAAAATGCGTCAATACGCAAAGGACGTGCCGTTCTCATTGACCTCAATGATGGACATGATGACCATTATTCTCGTGTTCATGATTAAGAATATCGATGCGGAAGGTCAGCTTGTGACTCAGGCAGAAAACCTTATTCTTCCTGTTTCTACGTCCAAGGTTCAACCTAAGGAAGTTTCTTTGACAGTCGTTGTCGATGCTAACTATGTTCTTGTGGATAATGCTAAAATTATCACAACAGAAGAAGTTTTGGCTCAACAAGAACTCTTGTTGACAAAAGTGGACTCTGTTCTCCAGGAACGTCGTAAAGCTGAACAAGAACATGCTCTTGCTGCTGGCTTACCAGCTGACGAAGCAGGTAATATCGTTGTTCAGATTGACAAGAACATTCCTTATGATGCAATGTATAAAGTGATGGCTACTTGTGGCTTTGCGGGTTATACCAACATAGCCTTTGCTGTTATGATGAAAAACGGCGGGGAGGAATAATTATGGCAGAAGCACAACCAAAACAAAAGAAAACAAAAGAACGCATGGATCCTTTAGTAGCGTCTTTGATGCCGGAATCGGATAAGAAGATGGCTGGGATTGCTGGTATTTCTCTTGTAGTAGCTTTGGCTTTCTCTCTTTGGGCTTCTATGTACGAAGCGGTCGTTGAAGAAGTTATCTTCGAAGACTCTGCCGCTGCGGACCTTTCTGCTTCAATGACTATTGAAGAAAAGAAAGATGAAAAGAAAGAAGAAAAGAAGAAAAAAGAACCAGAAAAGCCTCGTAAAAAGGCTGGCGGTGGTGGTAAACCACGCGGTAAGGGTCAACCTAATGCTCCACAAACTCGTGGTGTGTTGAAACTCTTGACTGCTCAGACCAAGAACGCTAGTGCTGGTGCTTACGACTTGATGAAAAACCAGAACTTTGCAAAAGATATTAACAAAGTTCTTAAAGACGTTGCTGGTCTCCAAACCACAGGTAAAACTGTAATGGGTGGCCGTCGCGGTAAAGCAGACGGTGGCTTCAATGAAGGTTATGCTGAAGGTGGTTCCGGTGGTATCGGTGATGGCTTGGCCGGTCTTTTGGGCGGCGGTGGCGGTGGAGTTTCCACAAAAGCCAAGGGCCGTATCAAGACTCCGTCTGAACGTGATATCGATATGGGTGCTGGTGGTGGCTCTCGTAGTGCTGCAGACATCATGAAAGTGGTTCGTCAGCGTACTCCTGGCTTACGTCACATCTATAACAAGTTCTTGAAGAAAAAACCTGGATTTAGCGGTAAAGTAACGCTGAAGTTCACCATTGCTCCTGGTGGCGACATTATCAGCATCTCTATTGCTTCTGCTACAACAGGTTTCGGTGAATTTGATACAGCAATTAAGGGTGCAGTTAGCCGTTGGACATTCTCCAAGGTTAAATCTGGTAACACCACTGTTACTATCCCATTCACCTTCTCTGAATAATTGTTCGGAACTTATAAAAAGACCTCGCTTTTTAAGCGAGGTCTTTTTGTTTGTATTTTATGGCATTTTATCATTTGTAAATTCTGAAAAAGTGAAGGAATCTGCTCACAAACAGATACCCTTGAATTATAAAGTTTCTTGCGAAGACTAGCTTGTTTTTAGTTTATTTCGCCTTGCTAGAGGTTGTAACGGCATACTTTTTAAGATTTTTCAATATGTTCTAGATATAAATTCATACAGTACAAGTACCGTGCTATGATAATTTTGGCAGATAGTTTGTTTTTATTTGTTTTGCATTGTTCTTTTGGGAAATTGCGTGCATGAATTATGAAAGGAATGAAGAATCAGGCTTGTGCATTTAAAAAGTAGAGAAATTTGATTAGAAAATATTGGATTTTTTATAAGAAAAATGAATATTTCTAAAAAAAATATTGCGTTTTTTTTTAGATAAATTTAACTTTAGTATACGTTTAATCAGAGGAGTCTTTTGATGAATTTGAAGTCTGCTTTAGCTGTTGGTGCTGCTTTTGGCATTTTAGGTGTTGGCTCTGCATTTGCAACATTTGCTCGTGTAGAATCTATGGGTAAAAATACTACTTACATTATGGATGATGTAAGCATTTTTGATAACCCTGCTAACATAAACCTTTATCCGAATTATTTAATTGGCGAATTTGGCCTTTATAATGAAAATGTGGCTGTGGGAGAAAATAAGGATCCACAACACCCTAATTTCGGTGGAATTTTCTCTTTAGGTTTAGGTTCTGGCGATTATCCTGATCCACGTTTGACAATAGGTGGTCTTTTTGGACGTATGGATTCAGAACTTGGTCGTTTCTTGCCAACAAGTGTAATTTTGGAAAATGGAACAGAATCAGAAGTTCCAGAAACAGTTACAAATTTTGATGGTTTCCTTGGTGGTACTCTTGCAAATGGTAACGCTTTAGGTTTACACATTTTTATTGCTCATCAAGATGGCGGTCGTCTTTTAGGCGATGGTAGTTATCACCCAGATTATACCGCTTATGCTTCTGTTGTTCGTGCAGATGGAGGTGTTAACTGGCAAATTGGAAATAGCATGGATTTAGAACTTGCTTTTGGCCTTGCTAGAATCCAATATGGGAGTGACCATAAAAGCTTCTTTGATGATGGCGATTTTTCTTACTTAGGTAAAGCTCGTGCATTCTTCTCTTTAGATGCATTGGATGGTGAACTTGTTCCTGCTGTTTCTGCCCATTATATTCAAGCACCTGGTATTGAAGATATTCATTCTCAAGTGGGTATTGGTATTAACGTGGCTTTGGATAGAGGCTTCTTCTGGTTGGGCGTAGACTTTATCTGGAACAAAACAGAAGCTGGTAATTGGGCTTTTAACCATGAAACGGGTAAAACATCTTATGATGCTTCTGCTGAAAGAGAATTCCGCGATGAACGCGAAGAAATGGGCGGACAAATCAGTTTTGGTATTGAACGCAATATCTGGTGGGATTGGTTTGTAATTCGCGTTGGTGGTAAAAAGTCTATCCTTTATACCGAATGTGATAAGCATTGGGCTAATGCAGGTAAACAAGATGGTCTTTGTGCAACAGATGGTAATTACTTTAGTACAAACCCACTTGCTAACGGAACTGCTGATGACCATGTAGGCTTTGGCTTTGGAATTAACATTGAAGAAAAATTGAAAATCGATGTTTTAGTTGCTGAAGATTTGCTTTTCCGTAATCCATTCCAGGGTGAAGGACGTTTGTTCTCTAGAATTTCTGCAACATACGCTTTCTAATTTTTGAGAAAAATTTTAAAAACTCTTCGGTATTTTTACCGAAGAGTTTTTATTTTTAGAACATGCGAAATTTGTTGTTGTTTTTTAGTTTTTTGATGTTGTGTGCTTGTGCTGAAAGACAAGATAGGCTTGAAGCTAAATTGTCTGATTTTTTACAGGAAGATTTAAAATTTATGGTGGCGGAAGTGATGGTTGGTGGAAAGCCTTCTGCTCTTGTAGATTCGCCGTTTTATGTGATTCGTGATTTGAGATTTTTTGAAGGAGCTTCTGCAGAAATTTATTCTGCTTATGCTGAAGTTGATTTTTTTATTTATGATAAAGTCCCGATGTTTCAGAAACGCAAATACCGTTATGATGTTCACTATCGCCAATGGGATAGATATTTGAAAGAATGGGGTTATGGAACTTTTAAGGAATAACTATATTTGTAGGTATAAAAAATCTAAAAAAAGGATTCAATTTTGTTCGGCTTATTTTCTTGCGATATTGGAATTGATTTGGGCACAGCAAATACGCTTGTGCATGTAGCAAAACAAGGGCTTGTAATTAACGAACCAACTGTTATTGCTGTAGATGTGAAAAACAATCGTGTAGCGGCGATTGGCTCTGAAGCAAAGAAAATGCTTGGCCGTACACCAGATGATTTGCTGCGTGCTGTGCGCCCAATGCGTGATGGTGTTATCGCTGAATTTGACTTGGTTGAAACACTTTTAACAACATTTATTAAGCGCGTTCAAAAGTATCCTTTGTTTATTGTTCATCCGCGTGTGGTGGTTGGTGTTCCATCTGGAATTACTGAAGTAGAAAAGCGTGCAGTGATTGATGCTGCAACACATGCTGGAGCAAAAGAAGTTCATTTGGTACACGAACCAATGGCTGCAGCAATTGGTATGGGAATACCTGTTGAAGACCCTACTGGAAATATGGTTGTTGATATTGGTGGTGGAACTTCTGATATTGCTGTGATTGCATTAAATGGTATTGCTTGCCAGAGTTCTGTTCGTACAGCTGGTGATGAAATGGATGAAGCTATTATCCGTTATATGCGTCAAATGTATAACTTGGGAGTTGGCCCTACAAGTGCTGAACAGATTAAAATTAAAATAGGTTCTGCGTTCCCACTAGAAGAAGAATTGACAATGGAAGTAAAAGGTCATGACCATATTGCGGGCATGCCACGCACCGTAACCATTACAAGTGAAGAAATTCGCGAAGCTTTGAATGAACCAATTACAGCTATTATCGATACTATTAAGGATACTTTGAGCAGAACAGCTCCAGAACTTTCTGCCGATATTTATGATAAAGGAATTATCATGACAGGCGGTGGTTCTCTTCTCCGCGGATTAGATGCTAAAATTCGACAGGTGACCGGTCTTTCTGTAAATGTGATAGATGATTCTCTCATTTGTGTATGTAAAGGTACTGCACGTATTTTGGAAGATTTGGAAAAATATCGCCCTGTATTGATTGCGTCTTCTAATTAGGTTTAATAGGAGTCTTTATAAATGCTAAAGCTTGGCGGAATTTTCCGTAAGTTTTGTGCCTTTGGGCGCGGTATTTTAGTTTTGGCATTTTTGTTGTTTGTGGCTTCTGGCATGCGACTTTTGCCAATGCCAGCAAAAGAGCGGCTGACTTCTGCATTTTTATCAACAGTGTTTTACCCTGTGCAATATTTAGTGGCTTCTGTTGATGACTTTCGGAATGTTTTAGGGGAAAATGAAAAATTAAAAGAAGAAAATGCAAGGCTTCGTTTAGAGTTGGATTATGCAAGAGATGGTTTAAGTGAATTAGTTCGTTTGCGTGCGTTAGTGCGTTTTGATAACCACTGGGATTATCCTATTGTGACTTCTCGAATTATTGGACGTAATCCTGGACGTTTGGTGACAACTCTTATTGTAAATCGTGGTTTGGCTGATGGCTTAAAAACAGATATGCCAGTTTTTTCAATGTCTGGCCTTGTTGGGCGTGTGGCAAAAGTAGCTTCTCACCATGCACAAGTACAAGTTCTTGTTGACCCGAATTTAAAGTTTTCTGTTTTGAATGTGAGAACCCGAACAGTTGGATTTGCTGAATCGTTTGATGGTAAAAGGCTTGCGGCTACAGTGCCAGCACACGCTGGAATCCGTGAAGGGGATACTTTAGTGACTTCTGGATTAGGTGGCATTTTCCCTAAAGGAATAGGCGTTGGGGTAGTTAAAGAAATGGTTCCTCATGATATGGATGTACTTTCTACAATGGTCATTCAACCCTTTCAAGAAGTGAGCCAGTTAGAAGAAGTCTTTATAATGCAAAAAGAACCGGATTGGATTGTTCGGGAGCTTTTAGAATGAAAAAGTTGCAAGTGATTATTACCATTTTTGCGTTTTTGCTTTGCGTTATTTTGCAAACGACTGTTGCAAAGTGGATTTCTGTATTTGGAGCAACGCCTGATTTTTTGTTGATTTTTATTGTGTATTTAGCATTTAAACGAGGTACTGTTGTTGCTGCTTTGTGGGGCTTTTTAATAGGTTTTTGCTGTGATATTTATGGACCTGTGGAATGGCTTGGTTCTGCAACTATTGCGATGACTTTATTAGGTTTTTTAGTTGGTTTATTAGAAGCTCGTTTTTTAACACTGAGATTAAGTTTACGGATAGTTATTTTAGCATTGGGTTTTGTGTTCTATGATTTGATTTACCTTTCTTTGACGACACTTTCTCATAGTGAAATGACGCATTTCTTTTTGACTCGTTCTATACCGAATGGTGTTTATACAGTTATTTGTGGTACTTTGATTTTCTATTTCTTGTTCCGTAGTAAACACAGAAAAACTCATGTCTAATGCACTGAATGGAAATGAAGAAATTCAAAACCGGAATATGAAAGTTCTGGCTTTTTTGGTGTTAGTTTGGGGAGCGTTTTGTGTATTAGGTATAAGGCTTTTTTATTTGCAATATGTGCATTATGAAGATAATTTTGCACGGTCAGAAAATAATCGTATCCGACGTATGGAGATAGAGGCTGAACGAGGTTTTATTTTTGATAGGAATGGGGAAGTTCTTGTGCGTAACAGGCCATCTTATCAAATTGTTCTTGATGCACAACGTATGCCTAAATCGCGAGAAGCTAAAGACTCTTTGTTTAATTTGTTATTAGGAATTAAAGATTCTTCTGGGCGTAGAATGATTGATTCAGCCTCGCTTGATACGGCTTTTCAGCGTTCTGTATGGATAAAAAACAGACCTATCCGGATTTTAGAAGATGCTTCACCTGAAGAAGTTTCAATTATCGAAGAACATTCTCATGAATTGCCTGGAGTTTATGCAATAACAGAATCTCGTAGAGCTTACCCTCATGGAACATTAGCAGCACATGCGTTAGGCTATACAAGTGAGATTTCTGAAAAACAACTTGAAAAGCCCGAATATAAGGATAAGTATAATTCTGGAGATAGGATTGGACAAAAAGGGCTTGAGCAACAATATGATGAAGAATTCCGCGGCAAAGATGGTGTAAGAACTGTTGAAGTGAATGCTTTTGGGCGAATTGTAAGTGAAATTAAAGGTATGGGAGAAGAACCCGCTTTGCCTGGACTTCATTTGGTTTCGACTCTTGATTTGCGTGTGCAAGAAGCCGCCGAAAAAGCATTACCTGATTCTGTGAAAGGAGCTATTGTTGCTATTGATCCACGGAATGGAGAAATTCTTGCTATGGTAAGTTCTCCACGTCTTGACCCGAATGTTTTTTCTTTGAAAAGACGAGAGAGGAATCGTGGTTGGGCAAAGGTTGCTCTTGATTCTACAAGGCCTCTGTTGAATCGGGCTATTGCGGGAGTTTATCCTCCAGCCTCGGTTTTTAAATTAGTGACGTCTGGGGCTGGATTAGAACATGGCTTGCTTTCTGTGAACAAATATTACCCACACCTTTGTGATGGAGGGTATCGTTTTGGGAACCGATATCAAAAATGCTGGGGGGTGCATGGAAATTTGAATGTGGTTAATGCTTTAAGACTTTCTTGTGACGTTTATTTTTACCAAGCAGGGCTTGAAATTGATATGGAACGAATTAATGAATTTGGACGTCGATTTGGTTTAGGAGAAGAAGTTTTAGGTATTGATATTCCTGGCGAAAGAAGAGGTTGGCTGCCTGATTCGGCGAGTTTTAATAAAAGAAATAAACGTTCAGGTTGGCGTTGGGCAAGAGGCTTGATTTTGAACTTATCAATTGGACAGGGGCAATTAGTAACACCTTTACAACAAGCTGTTCTTGTTGGGTCATTAGCTACAAATGCTGGCGTATATAAGCCACATTTGATGAAAGAATTACGCGATAGAAGTGGAAAGGTGATTAAAAAATTTGAGCCTGAAATTATTCGCTCTGGGACAATGAAAGAATCAACGCATAAGGTTATTTTAGCTGGGTTAGATTCTGTGGTGAACCACCCAGGAGGAACAGGAAAACGTGGTGCCGTAAAAGGAATCCGTGTTGGTGGAAAAACAGGTTCTGGGGAGTGGAAAAAAGGAGAAAAAACTCATGCCTGGTTTGCAGGCGTTGCTCCACTTTATGCTCCAGAAATTGCGGTTTCTGTGATTCTTGAAGCGGCTGGTGGCGGTGGTGCTCTTGCCGCGCCGATAGCAAGACAAGTAATGGAAGCTTATTTTTCAAGAGATTCTTTAGCAATAGGAAACAACCAATGAAAAAAGATTCGATTCTTGGAAAAACGAAAAAAATGGATTGGTTGTTTATTGTAACGACCTTTGTTCTTATGGGAATTGGGGTTTTGCTTGTTTATTCAGCAACGGCCTCTACGCCAGGGATTCCTTTTTATCAAAATTTTTGGTTTAAACAAATAATTTATTTTACAGCAGGTGTTGTTGTTGCTGTAGGGTTGACATTAGTAAAAATTACTTTTTGGCGTAATTTAGCTTTGCCCTTGTATTTACTTTCTATTGTGTTGCTTGTTGTGGTTTTATTTTTTGCAGGAGATGTAAAAGGAGCTGGACGTTGGATTGATTTAGGTTTCTTTAAATTACAACCATCTGAATTTGCAAAAATTGCATACTTATTGATGATTTCAACTTGGCTTTCCAGGCATCCTGTTGATTTTTTAAAATTGAAAACTTTTTTGATGCCTTTTTTCTTGTTTATTGTACCATTTGTTTTGGTTTTAAGGCAGCCTGATTTAAGTACAGCTCTTGTATTTACAATGGTTACCCTTACTTGTTTATTTATGGCTGGGTTACATTTAAGTGAAGTCTTTTTTATCGTAAGCCCATTTTTTTCGGTCATTTTATCGCATTCCCAGATTGCTTATTCGCAGTTACTTTGGGGAGCTTTTATTTGCATTTTAGGCTTTTTGCTTTATCGTAGACGCTTGCCGATAGTTTTTACTTGTGTCATATTTTTAGTGAATATTTTTGCAGGTTATATGAGTACAATGGCATGGAACCATTTAGAACCTCACCAGCAAAAACGTGTAGAAACATTTTTTAACCCGATGGCTGATCCGAAAGGAGATGGGTATCAAGTGTTGCAATCTATGACAGCAATTGGTTCTGGCGGAGTAACTGGAAAAGGTTATGGAAACGGAACGCAGACGAATTTAAGTTTTTTACCAGAAGAACATACGGATTTTATTTTTAGCGTTCTTGGAGAACAATTTGGTTTAATGGGATGCTTAATTGTTTTAGGACTTTATTTCTTGTTTTTATGGCGAGCGATGGAAATAGCGAAAATGTATTCTCATCCATTTGTAACGCTTGTGACTTCTGGAGTTTGTGCTATATTCTTTTTTCATATAACGGTTAATATCGCGATGACTATAGGCTTAATGCCTGTGACAGGTTTACCTTTGCCATTCCTTTCTTATGGTGGGTCTTTTGCAATGACTTGTATGTTCCTTGTAGGGCTTCTTTGCAATATGCGCTTGCAAGGTTATAAAATGAAAGGTCGCAATTAAATTTTAAAATAAAAAGATTCTTTTTTCTTTCTTTAAGCGTTTCTTTATATAGAAGACTTTTAAAAGTTTTACTTTATAAGGAGATGTTTTATGCGTTTAAAAGGAATCGTTTCTAGGTTTTTATTTGGGTCGGTTTGTCTTTCTTGTGGTTGTGGCGAAAAGCCTCTAGACCCTTGGCTTTGTGAAAATTGCCGAGAATTACTTTTAAAAGAACGTAATGGAAATGCTGTTTCTGAAAATGCATTTTCTCTTTACAACATGGGGCCAGTTAGTCGCGCTTTAATTCATGGATTAAAATATTCTTCAATGCCAGGTTTAGCGGCGTATTTAGTGAAGTCTGCTGGAGACACATTAAAAAATTTTAAAGAATGGCTTTCTTTGGAAGGAAATGTATTTTTTGTGCCTGTCCCGATCCATCCATCTCGATTTAGAGAAAGGGGGTATAATCAGACAGAAAAAGTTGCACTTGCGTTAGCTGCTTATTGTAATGGGAAAGTCTGGAAAGCTTTAGGACGACGTTCTTTTTCAGTTTCTCAAACAAAACTTTCTAAATCAGAACGGGTTTTGAATGTAGCAGGGGCCTTTGTTTTAAAAAAACGGATGAATGTGAAAAAAGAAGATTGCGTGGTGATAGTAGATGATGTTTTTACAACAGGAGCAACGACAGGAGCGTGTGCTTATGCGTTAAAACGAAATGGTTATCACAATATTAAGATTTGTTCTTTGCTTTATGAAAAACCTATTTCGGCAGAATTGGATTTTGTTGCCGATAAACAAGAAGATTGGCTTTTATAAAATTTCTAATATTTTGTAATATGAAGAGGCAAGTTGTTTTGATTGGAATGGGCGTTATGGGAAAACGCCATAAAGAGCGCTTGTTAAAAAAAGGTTTTGAAATTGTTCAAGAGTTGGATTCGTACGAGTCAGTTGTTGCGTTTTTTCAAGGAAATGAGAATGGATTTTTAGAAAGAAAAATACTGTTTATTGCGTCTCCGGCAAATACGCATTTTGAATATGTTAAAAGAGGTCTTTTAAAAGGATTTGACGTTTTTGTTGAAAAACCAGTTGCCTTGGATGTTACAGAAGTTGAAGAATTGGAACAATTAGCGATACAACAGAAAAGAATTTTATTCCCTGGTCATAGTGAGCGTTATCATGCAGGATTTAGTGTTTTAGAAAAGGCATTTAATGATTTTAAAGAAGGGAAAATATCTTTTTTCCGGCACAATACCTATTCAAAAAGAGGAAGAGACGTTTCTGTAGCTCTTGATTTAATGGTACATGATTTAGAAATGTTTTTTGCTTTAACGAAGTCTAAGGATTATGAAATTTTATTTTGTAGAACTTTTTCAGATGATGCGATAGAATTAGAAATTTGTTGCGGGACTTGGGTGGGGTATTTTAGTGTAGATAGAAATGCAAGAACTTTACGGCGAGAAATTTTATTAGAAAAAGGATTAAAACAAGAAAAAATATTTTTTGCTGATTGTAATGAGTTTGATGCTTTAGAAAAAGAACATGAAGTCTTTTTTTCTAAAGAGTATGATGATTTAAAAGAAGAAATGTTTAGTGCTAAATTGGCTGTAGAAATTGCTTCAAAAATGGTTTCTGCTTAGAACGCTAATAAAACATCACAAAGCATCATTAAAACAAATCCAAAGATTAAACAAAATGTGGCAAAAGACTCGTTACCTTGGTGATGCGTTTCTGGGATTATTTCATCAGAAATGATGAAAAGCATAGCGCCACCAGTAATCCCTAAAATAACAGGGTAAGAAAGTTCTGCAAAGCCTACGGCTAAAACACCGATTAACCCACCGACAAATTCTAATAAGCCTGTTAGAGAAGCAATTAAAAAAGAAAAGAAACGTTTGTAACCTGCGGCAAATAAGGCTATGGCAACGGAGAGACCTTCAGGAATATTTTGTAAGGCTATTCCAAGTGTTAAAGATGTCCCATTTGAAACATTGTTCCCAGCAAAACCAACACCAACAGCCATGCCTTCTGGTAAATTGTGAATGGCAATTGCAATAACAAAGAGCCAGATTTTTTTTAAATGTTTGGCTGTTTCTAGTCCGTGATGCCCCATTTCAAAATGTTCGTGAGGAATTAAATGGTTTAAAAGCCAAACGAGTAATGTTCCCATTAAAATGCCTATTACGACAATGATGGTTCCTATTTTTTCTTCAAAACCAAGTGCTTGGGCGGCCTCTAATCCAGGTAAAATTAAGCCAAAAAATGTAGCGGCAAGCATAATACCTGCAGCAAAGCTCATCATAGCATCTTTAAATTTTTGGCTTTTGGTTGGAGTGATGAAAACAGCAGCAGCCCCAATTGCAGTTGCTGACCCTGCAATTAAACTTGCTAATGCACCTTGCCAAGCTGTAGAAGAAATCATGGGATAATACTTACATCAGAAAGAGAAACAAAACCGCGAACGCGTTCGCCGATAGATATTTCTACCCATTTTCCCTGAAGAGATAAAACTTGAAAAACGGTTCCTTCTGAAATTGTGTTTAAAGTTGAATTTTTTTCATTTGGGCCACTAAAAACATCTGTGTTTGATGCAGTGACTACTCCGCGAGAATCTGTTTCAGTTTGATAAATTTTATAGCCAGCACTAGATAGAATTATACAGAAGACAAGTGAAAAAAGAAAGAGAAAACCGATAGAAATATTTTTTGCTTTAGGAGAATGAAGAGCTATTCTCAAGAAAGCTAATAAACTCATAAGCCAAAGAAGAATTCCTAGCAAAATGAGTTGAGATTTTAAACTTAAAAAATGGTGTAGAGTGAACAATGTGGAAAGAATAGGATTTTCTTCTGTTGAAGATTCTACTTTGTCACGAGTTTGAGCTTTCGCTAAATGTAGATTGTAAATGATGTCTTTATCGGTCGGAGAAAATTTTAATGCGTATTCATAATAGAATATGGCTTTTCCAATTTTCCCGAGCCTGTAGTAAGCGTTACCTAAATTATAAAGAATCTCGGCATTGGTTAAACCTTTTTCTACTTGAGAATTCCAAAGAGAAATAGCTTCTTCATAATTATTTTGTTCGTAAGCAATAGAAGCATTTTTTAAAATGGTTTCTGGCTTATCACTTGCAAAAGCAGATATTACACAGAATAAAAGGAAAAAGAAAAATTTCATTTTAAACCTCCAATCCTGAAACAAAATTTTTGAATTCTTGTAATACACGATTGTTTTCTGTTTCAGCTGCCATTGGTAAGAAACGGCCTGCAGAACATTTTTCTAGCCAGGATTCAATTTTTGAAATGTTTTCTTCAGAGACTTTGTTTTCTCGTAAAGCGGTTTCTCTTGTGTTACGTAACATGCCGCGGAATTCTAAGTTGGTTTTATCACTTAAGTAACCAATTAATGCTGATTCTAAAGCCGCATAAAAACTTTTTGAATCTTTTGTTTGAAGCGCTTTTTCAGCAAGTGTTATAGCTGCTTTGTAATTTTTAGAAGCGTTACGTTGGCGAAGTAAAGCTAAGTCGCTTTGGTTTTTCCTGTGGCGTTTCCAAATAAAAATTAGAACGAAATAGAAAGGAATTGGCAAAAGAATAAAAGCAAGAATGCTTGGGAGTTTGTAGATTTTTAATGCCCCTGTTGTAAGCGGGACAGATTTGATGAAACGAATATCAGAACCAAGAGTTTCTATTTCTTGTTTGGTTTGAACGAGTGGTGTTGAAAGAGATGTGCTTTGAATTTCACTAGAAGCATCTCCTTTTTCAACTTCTATTTTGAATGGACCTGCTTTTGCTGTTTCGTATTTCTTTTTGGAAGGGTTAAACCAAGAATAAGTGATTTCTGGGATTTCAAAAGACCCTTTGCGTTTTGGATATAAAAATATTTTGATGTCTTTAGAAGTAATTGTTTTACCATTCAGAATTTTTTTCTGAATATTTGTTTCTGGTGGGACAGAACGGAATTCTTGAAAATCAGGGAGTTTGGGATCTGTGATTGTTCCTGGTTTTCCATCGCCTTTAATTGAAATGGATAATGTTAAAGCTTCGCCAAGTTTTAATGTGTCTTTATCAATTTCTGCTTTAAAGGAATAATTACCGACCATTGAAGAAAAATCTTGTGGTGCGCCAGATGGCAGTGGTAAAACTTTTATGCTTACTGGAGAGGTGGATGCTTCAGCTTCTTCTGTTTCTTGTTTGACCGATTTGAAACTCATTGAAAAGCCACCATTAGATTTTTTTTCTTCTACGATTTTAGGTGCGCCTTGTTTGGTGTAATTGAATGTGAAAGAAGGAATGTTTAGAGTTCCACTTTTTGTTGGAGAAAGCCAAGCGAATTTTGCGCTTGCTTGGAGTTCTCTTGAATTTGGAATTGGTTTAAAGTCAAGATTGGATAAATCAGAGCGATGAATAATGAAGTCGTTGCCTAAATCCATTGATTTTGGAGTTAAAGAACCTGCAAAATGCTCGTAAGTGTGAAAGGCAATTGTAACAGAAAATTGTTCACCTTCATATACTGTTTTTTTGTTTGGGGATAAAGAAACAGTTACAGCAGGGGAGTCAAATGAACGATGGATAGTAACGCCTAAAGAGGGGTAAACGGTGTAATTAGAACCTTGGATGTTCCAAGTGACTGAACCGATATTTTGCTTACCTGTTTTTTTGGGGGCTTTTAATTTGAATATGTAACGGCGAACGGGGTAGCGGTCAAAAAAGTTTTGAACGTATGTATCGGTACTGTCTAAACCAAGAAATTGAAAACCTTCGTTGACTTTTATTTGTGGAATTTCTCTAGGTGTGTAATTTTGGAGGTCATGTTTTAAAACGTCCATGTGTAATTCAAATTCTTCGCCCATTACCATTCGGTCTTTGTTTACATTGGGGTCTAAAGCGATTCTTGCATGAAGCGCTAGAGCAAAGCATAAAAAGAAAAATACAATTCGTTTCATATAGGCATAAAAATAAAAAATTCTAGTGTAAAAATGTAGGGGTTTTTGAGGATATATGTTAAGATGTTTTTTTGCGGTATTTGTAAGCAGATAGTTTTCACTATGCCCTTTCGGATTAAGTGTGGCTAGTGCGTTAGGGATGAATGCCCGTTAGGGTTTGGACTTGGGGCTTGCCCCGAGGCTGAACGGACGAGTGCCGGAGCATTTTTTTAACGATTTGTCATAACAAACAGTTTTTGGGCTGTGTGGGAATTTGTAGAATTTGTTATGGCGAGAGGCCTTGAGTCTCGAGGTCATTTTTTTTGTCATTACGAGCGTAGCGAAGTAATCCAAAAACAAGTGTAGCTTGCGACGAGATTGCCGCGCCGTGCATTCAGCACGTCTCGCAATGACAAGAACTGCGTGACAAGTGTACAAACAACTTGTTATGGCGAGAGGCCTTGAGTCTCGAGGTCATTTTTTTGTCATTACGAGCGTAGCAAAGTAATCCAAAAACAAGTGTAGGTTGCGACGAGATTGCCGCGCCGTTTATTCTACATGGCGCACAATGACAAGAACTGCGTGACAAGTGTACAAACAACTTGTTATGGCGAGAGACCTTGAGTCTCGTGGTCATTTTTTTTGTCATTACGAGCGTAGCGAAGTAATCCAAAAACAAGTGTAGCTTGTGAGGAGATTGCTTCTGTCACTACGTTCCATCGCAATGACAAGAACCGAGCGGCAAGTTCGCGGAGAAGTAACAAGAACCATGTGGTAAGTTCCATCACAAGTGTGTTAGGGATGGAAGCCCGGCAGGGTTCGGACTCGCGACTTGTCGCGAGGCTGAACGGACGAGTGCCGGCACGAGATAACGCGACAGCCCGCCCCGCGCATGATTTGTTGTTTTTTTGTTTGATGCGCGGGGAACGCTAAATGAAATTAAACTTCAGAAATATTGTGACTTAAGTTTGTGTAACGGTGCTTGTCTTTTTGGTTTCTAAGCGATGTGTCGAGAGCACCTGGAGCTGAAAGAATCCAAACATGGCCTTTGGCGCGTGTGACGGCTGTGTAAAGGAGATTTCGGCGGAGCATGCGGTAGTGACTAGAATCTAAAATAATGATGACGGCTGGGTATTCAGAACCTTGTGATTTGTGGATGGTGCTTGCGTAGGCGAGCGTGAGTTCTGAGATGTCTTCTGCATTGAATGGTAATGTGCGTTCGTCAAAATCAACGTGAAGAGTTTTACTTTCTTTGAATGTGGCAGAAATAAAGCCAATGTCTCCGTTGAAAATATTTTTGTCGTAGTTGTTTTCAAGTTGCATTACACGATCGCCAAGTCGCCAGTGGGTGCCGCCTAAATCTATGCCTTGTTGGGTTTGATTTATGAGTTCGCGGATTTTTGGGTTAAGTGTAATTGTACCAAAAGGACCTTTTCGCATAGGGACAAGGATTTGTAAATCCCGGCATAAATCGAGTTTCATCTTTTTAGGGATTTCATGTAAAATTAAGTTGTATAAAATTTGCAAGCCTTCTTCTTCTGTTTGGTACGGACAAAAGTGAAAGTTTCTGCCGTCGATGGGTTGTTTTAAAACACCATGGTTTATTTCGTCTGCTTTTTCTGCGATATCGTTTTCACCAACTTGTCTGAATATGCGTTCGAGTTTTACAGAAGGAATCTCTTTACACGAGAGTAGCTCTTTTAAAATGTTACCTGGTCCGACGCTTGGTAACTGGTCTGCATCGCCAACAATAAGTACGCGACAGTTCCACGGAATGGCTTCAAAAAGAGATGCGCATAATTCAGTATCAACCATGCTGAACTCATCAACGATTAAGAAAGAAGCAAGTATTGGATTGTCTTTATTTTTGACAAATGTTCCAGAGACTGGGTCTAGAGAAAGTAAGCGATGAATAGTGTAGGCTTCTTTTTGGCAAACTTCTTTCATACGCTTGGCGGCACGCCCTGTGGGAGCTGCGAGAATGACATGCTCTTGTGATTGTTCTGCTAAATAGAGAAGTCCGCGGAGGATTGTTGTTTTTCCTGTGCCCGGTCCACCTGTTAAAATGGAAAATTTATTTTGGAGAGCCGATAAAATGCCTTCGCGTTGTTTTTTATCAAAGGCAAAACCTTGCCTACTTTCAAAATTGTCCAACTCTTTTAAGACGTCTTTGTGTAAGGTATTTTCTGGTCGACAAATTCTCTCTTTTATAAATTGTGCAATGTATTTTTCAGCGTGATAAAGTTTTGGTAAAAAACAGTTTCCGTTTTCTAAAATGATTTCTTGGGATTTGCAAAGTTGGTTGTAAGATTCTAAAATGGCACAATAAGCGTCTTCATCAGTTGTTAAAAAATTTAATGTGGAAAACGTTTTTTCAAAGAGTTCTGTTTCTGGAACATAAACGTGCCCGTTTTGTGTGCTTAAATACAAAGAGGCAATAATAGCTGCAGAAACACGTTCTTTAGCGTAGTGATTAAAACCTTTTTTTAATGCAATAGGGTCGATTTGAAAAAACGAAATTTGAAATTGTGAATGACAAAAAAAATAAGGGTTTTCTTTTAGAATAAGAGGAATCGCTTTGCCGTATTTTTTGATAATGTCTTCTGCTATTTTTCCTTTGATATCAAATTCGTAAAGAGCTAAAAAAATTTCGCGTTCTTCTTTTGCTAAAAACCAGGCGGAAATGAATTTGATAATATTTTTTTCTGAAAAACCTCGAGCTACTCCACGCAATTGTTCTGGATTATTTTCAATGACGTTTGCAAGGTCATTACCAAATTTTTCAACTAAGGCCGTTGCTGTTTTTGGCCCGACACCTGGGAATTTTTTGCTTGTTAAATAATGAATCAGAGCGTTGTTAGAATCAGGGATTTTTATTTCGTGAGAAGTGACTGCAAATTGTTTTCCAAAGCGTGGGTGATTTACCCATTCACCTTGTGCGGAAATTTTTTCTCCACCAGTTAGCTCTGGAAAAATCCCAGTGAGTGTGATTACTTGTTGAGGGGAAATAGCCGAAACTTTCAAAACAGAATATCCATTTTGAGTATTTCTAAAAACGATTGTTTTGATTATCCCTTCAACTTGCATGGTGAACTTCTTTGAATAGTTGAAATATAGCTTTGTTTTTAGAGGTTTGTTATTTAAACATTTTTCATCGTTTCTTCAAAGAAAAATGTAGTTTATAAAAAATAATGGAGTAGTTATGAATTTAGTTCGATTCGGGTTGCTTTTTTCCATAATTTATTTTATGGGTTGTTCTAATACGGTTTCTGGTTCAAGTGGCGAAGACCAATTTGCTGAAGAAAATAGTTCATCATCAAAAAATAATGGAAAAAATGAAGGGAAAAGTAGCTCTAGCCAAAGTTCTGATGAACATTCTGAAGAATGTGTAGGAGAATCAGGTTCTCCCTGGGACGGAACAACCGCAAAAGAATTTGCTTGTGGCTCTGGAACAAAACTTAGTCCGTATGTGATATTGAATGCCGAACAATTAGCCCACCTTTCTTTTATTGTAGGAGGAAATGATGCCGACTATATTGGTAAATATTATAAGCTCGGTGCAGATATTTTGTTAAATGATGGTAAGGTGATAGATCAAAAAGGCGCTCTTGTCGCTGATTCAAGCAAACTTCATAAATGGACTCCGATAGGTAATTCAAGTGTTGCTTTCTCTGGACATTTTGATGGCAATGGTTACTCAATCAGTGGCATGTTCATTAACACCACAAGTTCTCACAATGGATTATTTGGAAATGTCTCTGGTAGTGTATCTAATTTGACTGTGGAAAATTCTTGGGTTACTGGAGGAAAATTTACTGGTGGAATTGTGGGGTTGAATATTGGAACTCTTGAAAATTTGAAAAATAAAGCGGCTGTAATAGGAAATGAGGAGTGTACTGGAGGGGTTGTGGGAAAAACTGCGCAGAAACAGTATCGTTATAATTCTGTGTTGAAGAATATTTTAAACAGTGGAATTGTTGTTGGAAAGAAAAATGTAGGTGGCGTTTCTGGGTGTGCTACTTATGCGACTATTGATGGCTTAGAGAATTCTGCGATTATTGAAGGAGAAATACAAGTTGGGGGAGTAATTGGAGGTATTGGTAGTTCTTCTGAAAATGATATTAAAAATTTAAAAAATACGGGAGATGTTATAGGACAACATTTTGTTGGTGGTGTTTCTGGCCATTGTGGGGCTTCGGTTAGTGTATATTCAACAGGAAATGCTACTTATCAATGCAATCCGTTGACATCTATAGTTTCGAATCCTTGTGGAATTTTTTCAAATGCTTCTAATACAGGTCTTGTTATTGGGAAAAATTATGTGGGTGGAGTCTTGGGCGTTGCCTGTTCTGGAACTATTTCAAACTTAAGCAATGTTGCGGATATTGAAGGGGAATACGGAACGGGTGGCGTAGTCGGCTCGTTGGCTTATGTGACATCTAAAAATATGTACAATACAGGAAATATTTTGGGCCGAGTATATGTTGGGGGCGTTTTTAGTTACAACAAAGAAGGCGTTACAAGTGCAGCATATTCCACGGGTAAAGTAGATGGTGATTCTTTAGTTGGTTTAATGATTGGGTATAATTACAATACCACAATGGCTGATTATTATTATTTAGAACAAGGGGCACTAGAACCTTTTGGCGAAAATAATGGTGGCGGCGTAGCTACTCCCAAAACAGCAAGTGAAATG
>JAGBSH010000025.1 GCA_017631885.1 Fibrobacteraceae bacterium | reverse complement strand
TGCTCCTGTTGCTGAAGCTCCTAAAGCTGAAGCTGCTCCTGTTGCTGAAGCCCCTAAGGCTGAAGCTGCTCCTGTTGCTGAAGCTCCTAAAGCTGAAGCTGCTCCTGTTGCTGAAGCTCCTAAAGCTGAAGCTGCTCCTGTTGCTGAAGCTCCTAAGGCTGAAGCTGCCCCTGTAGAAGAAATCGTTGAAGAAGTTGTTGAAGAAATCGTCGTTATCAAAAAGAAACCAAAACTCGTTGAAAAAGACAAATTCTCTTTTGACATTTTGGCTGATTTTGAAATTCAAGCTGGTAAAGTTCTCTGGATTACAGAAGATGACGAAGAAGGCAATAACTTAGAAGAATGGACTGGTCAAGCTAACCTTGCTGCAGTCGTTGAATCAGATGATTTCCAAGGCAAAATTGCTCTTGAATTTTATCCAATTGACAATGACATTACTAAAGAAGAACGCGATAGTCTTTACCTCAATGACTACTTTGCTGTGACAGAAGCTTGGGCATGGCAACGCACCAAATTCTTCAACTTCAAATTAGGTCGCTGGGATAACACCGATAAGCATGGTGATTATTTTGGTGGTTATGTTGATGGCTATTTGGCTGGCTTCCGTTCTACTCAAAAGTCTGAAAACCAGGTTCAATTTGGTTTCACTCCTATTGAATACTTAGCCTTGAATGTTGGTCTTATCAGCACAGGCAAGAATCTCAATACTGGTGATCTCCGCGTAGATTTCTCTTTCCAGAATCTTCCAAGTATTGAACGTTTGCAAGTAAACTTCACCTATCGTAGTAACTTGTTTGACGAAGTTTACAACTCTAAATCAGATATTGAACACAATGTTTCTTTCAAGGCTTTCTTGCCAATTATCAAAGACCACTTCGCTATCTTTGGCGAAGCTGCTTTACTTGGACTTGATGGTCAAGAAGAACAAACATACGTAGATTCAAAAGGCAGAACTCGCCGTCGTACAGTTGATTCTGATTGGTACGTGCCTATTACTGGCGGTTTCTTAATCGAAACTCCTGTTGTAGACCGCATTATTCTTGAAGCAGAATATGTGGCTGACCGTCATGAATCTCCATACAAGACTCCTGGCAAAAACATCAAGGATGTTCTTGGTGCAGTTTACCTTGAAAAAGCTCTTACTGATCGCTTTACTCTTTCTGCTGGCGTTCATAGCTTTGGCAGCACAAAAGATTGGGTTATTAACGGAAACCTCGTTGGCCGTATCAACTAATCTGTTAAAGTTTAAAGCTTTGTAATAGAAAAGGTCCCGAAAGTGAAACTTTCGGGACCTTTTCCAATTCCGATAAAAGTTTTATTTCAAAACCATTTCAGAAGTTTTACCATTAATGGTTACTTTATATTTGCCCGGGAATCCACGGAATTTAACGTCACCATTTGCATCGGCTTTAAACGTTCCTTTTGTGGTCCAGGTTTCATGCCACAATTTATAAATGGTTTTTGCTGCTGGTTTTTCACGACCATCCATAGCAATGATTCCACCATTCTTTATCCAATGACGACCATCCCAGAAACCCCAAAGTAAAATTCCTTCAACTGCCGGGTGGCTAAATGCAGAACGGATAAATAGTTCATAACGTTTAGCTTGTTCTTCTTCTGAAAAGTCCATTCCATTTTCCCAAGTTCCAAAATCAAGTTCTGTCACTTTTATTGGGAGCCCTAAAGAAGCCAACTTGTCAAGGCGTTCTTTTACAAGGCCAGGAACTACTGGGCGTGCGTTAAAATGACACTGTACACCAATTCCATGAACAGGGACTTTACGTGCAAGCATTCCTTTTACAATTTCGTAAAGGCGATCGGTTTCTCCAGCAGAAATAACATTGTATTCATTGATAAATAACTTTGCTGTAGGGTCTGCTTTGTGAGCCCAAATATGAGCGCTATCTAACAAGCCCCAACCGCATTTATCAAAGATAAATGCTTCGTGGAAGACTTCGTTCCAAACATCGTATTCAACAATTTGACCTTTATATTCTTTGAGGTCTCTATCGATACGTGCTTTAATTTTTTGCCCAATTTCTTTACAGCTTCCCTGGTTACTGAAATGTTTGTCAAATCCATAACCTTGGTGGCCCCAAACTAATGTATGGGCACGGAACCCCCAACCATTATCTTTGACATAATCTAAGTATTCCTTAAATTCTCTTTTTTTCAGTTTACCTTTTTTAGGTTCATATTCAGGCCATTTAAATTGGTTTTCTGGGACTCCATACCAGAAATATTTATTAGCAGTTTGACGATACCATTTTTCAACGCTGTCCTTAGAATCATAAAGAGCTAATGCTGTTCCAAAAGGATAATCATGGCGCACTAGTTCTACCTTGACATCAGCATTTGGAGTTGCTTTAATAGAAAAATCTTTTTTGCGAAGGCTATCAATACGAGCATCGGCAGCGTTATACCATGTCATATCGTTTACACCTTCAACAGGGACAACTTCTACATCATCTACATAAATATCGCCTTTGGCATGCCCTAATTGGAATGCTACGTTATTTAAACCATAACCTTTTTGGTCGGCAAGGAAAGTCATAGAATATTCTTTCCATTCTTTAGTCAATTCATAAGAAGCACTTTCTTTTTGACGATAATCAGGCGGACCACCTTGCACAATAGCCACAATCGGGCCACTACCGTTTGCGATTTTTGCTTTAAATTTTAATGTGTAGAATGTAGAGTCGGCTAAAAATTTTGGTGGTTGTAATTGCAAACTCCACCAGGTTTTTGGTTTTTTCTTGATGCTAACCATTGAACCTTGGCTTTTATCAACACCAATTCCTGGAGTACCTAGTTTTTGTTCAATGACAGATGGGTCTTTTTCATTGTTCCAGACATACCAACCACCATCACCATATTCTAAGTTTCCATTATTCATAATGTTTTGGCTAAATGCTAATGCTGTAAAGCCAACTATGGGGAGCGCTAATTTTAAAAACACAAAACCTCCATGAGATTTAAGTTTAACATTCTCACGCTGAATATATACATTTCCATTTTAAAAAGAGAACTATTTTAAAATATTGTTTAATTACGTTATATGTAAATTAAGCTCCTAACCAAACGATAACTCCAGCAAAAACAACGCTTACCATGGTCATCAATTTGATAAGAATATTTAAAGATGGTCCGGCAGTATCCTTGAACGGGTCACCTACCGTATCACCAACTACGCCAGCTTTGTGCGTTTCAGAGCCTTTACCACCAAAATTTCCCTTTTCAATAAACTTTTTCGCATTGTCCCAAGCGCCACCCGCATTGTTTAACATACAAGCAAGAACAAATCCACAAGCTAAACCGCCAGCTAAAAGACCGAATACACCAGCAATTCCCATTATCCAGCCGACAAGTACAGGAACAATAACGGCAAGTAAAGAAGGTATTATCATTTCTCGCTGAGCGCCTTTCGTTGAAATTGCGACACAACGAGCATAATCTGGTTTTCCGGTTCCTTCCATAATGCCAGGAATTTCTTTGAATTGACGGCGCACTTCTTCTACCATAGAAGCTGCTGCGCGACCAACTGCTTTAATAGTTAAAGCACAGAACAAGAAAGCCATCATACAGCCAATGAAAAGCCCGCCTAGTAGCATTGGGTTCATTAAATTCAAATGAAACGCTGCCATAAAATCGGCAAATGTGGCTTGTGAAAGTGATAGAGCCAGAACTTCTCCATTTTCTGCAATCATTCTTGCCCCATTTTCTAAAATGGTTCCGCCTTTAGCATTTTGCAATAAAGCTTCTGGAGAATTATAAAAAGAAACGCCTCCTAGAGTAAAACCTCCGTCTTGAGAAAATTTTCCAAGCCATAATTTGATTTCTTCTACATAAGATGCTAAAAGAGCCATTGCAGTTAATGCCGCAGAACCAATAGCAAAACCTTTTCCAGTGGCTGCTGTCGTGTTTCCTAACATATCTAAACTATCGGTTCTCTCTCTCACTTCTGGAGGAAGCCCAGCCATTTCGGCATTACCGCCTGCATTATCGGCTATAGGGCCAAAGGCATCTGTTGCTAAAGTTATTCCAAGAGTTGAAAGCATTCCGACGGCCGCAAAACCTACTCCATAAAGGCCTTCTGAAATATTGGTGAAACCTCCTGCAAAGCCAAATGCACAAATTAAACCTATAACAATTATAATCACTGGAAATGCCGTTGATAACATTCCAACAGCAATACCATCAATAATTGTGGTTGCAGCCCCTAAACGCGCTTGAGAAGCAATACCTTGCGTTGGTTTAAAAGCATCAGAGGTGTAATATTCCGTACACTGGCCAATTAAAACACCAGCAAGTAAACCTGAAACAACCGCGCCAAAAATCCCCCAGGTAATCCAACCATTTAATACTAAGAAAATTAGAGCAATTAAAATTAAAACAGAAGAACCTAATGTTCCTGTCAAAAGAGAACGAAGCAAACTTTTCATACTTGCGCCATCGTGAGTTCTCACCATGAAAATACCGACAATAGAAAGTAAAATACCTATTGCCGCTACAAGCATTGGAGCTATTACAAATTTCATTGAACACCCAGGCAAAACAGCACCTAAAGCAGCTGTTGCTAAAATTGAGCCACAATAAGATTCATAAAGGTCTGCTCCCATGCCGGCAACATCTCCAACGTTATCGCCAACGTTATCAGCAATTGTCGCTGGGTTTCTTGGGTCATCTTCTGGGATACCTGCTTCTACTTTACCGACAAGGTCTGCTCCAACATCTGCTGCTTTTGTATAAATACCGCCACCCACACGAGCAAATAAAGCTTGCAAAGAAGCCCCCATACCAAAAGTTAACATCGTTGTGGTCACTTCTACCATTTTTGCTTTTGCAAAAGCTTCTGAAGAAATAATATCGGCACTAAAATCCATTGAAAGTTTTGATGCTAAATCAGCCCCAAAGCCCCAAACATTATGGTCATAAATAAAGTTTAACGCATAAAACCAAAGTGAAATATCTAAAAGTCCAAACCCCACAACGACAAGCCCCATTACAGCACCTGAACGAAATGCAATAACAAGCCCTTTATTTAAACTATTTTGGGCACCTGCTGCGGTTCTAGAACTTGCTGAAGTAGCCGTTTTCATTCCTAAAAAACCACACAAACCGCTAAAAAAACCGCCTGTTAAAAAAGCAATTGGAACAAATGGGTTTTGAATTCCAAGAATAGCAAGCACAACAAAGACAAGGAAAAGCAAAGCAAATACAATGCTCACCGTTTTATATTGCCTAGATAAATAAGCAAAAGCCCCTTCTTTTACATATTGTGCGATTTCTCGCATTCGAGAAGTTCCTTCTGGCATTTTAATCATTGAGCGGAAAAACAAGTAAGCACTAAGCAAAGCCACTAAAGATGCTACTGGAACAAAATACCATAATGCGGGTATTGCAGCCATAACGACCTCCTCTTTAGAAATGGAGATTTAGGTTTATATAAGAAATCTATAACGATTTTTTTATTGTAGATACACGTTTTTGATATTTTTCAAAAAATACCGATAAAAAACAAAAATTTTCAAATCAAATTTTTTAATTCTTGCTTGGCTTGATCTAAGTTCCAGCCCTTTCTTAAAGCATAATCGGCTAATTGATCATTCCCTATATGCCGAATATTAAAATAATGGGAAGAAGGGTGCGCTACATAATAACCACAAATAGACGCTTCCGGAATCATCATACGACTTTCAGTTAAATGCATCTCTATGGATTCTGGGGCTAGTAATTTCCAAAGCGTTTCAAGTTCTGAATGGTCAGGCGTTGTTGGATAACCTGGCACTGGTCTAATTCCAAAGCTTTTGTCTAAAGCATAACCCCACCATTTTTGCATGACTTCTTTGTGCATATATTCTGCATAAGCTTCTGTAAGTCTTGCTGCCAAAGTTTTCCAAAGCAATGAACGATAAGGATCATCTGTTTGAGCTAACGCTTTTTCTAAGCCTAAAGAAGCACTTAATGCAAAGGTTCCGATATAGTCTAGTTCATTTGGATTAAAGTAATCTGCAATAGAACAATAGGCATCTTTTCCAATAACCTCTTGCATTCTCAAAAAATGAAAGTGCGCAATAGGCTTTTCTGAAATTGTTTCTAATGATGAATAAACTTGTAGTGAATCTCCGTTTCGCAGCACCGGGAAAAAAGCAACAACACTTGATGCCCGTAAAATTTTTAAGGAAAGTAACTTTTCTAATTCTATTTCTGCATCTTGTCGTAATTGATTGGCTGCTTCAGTTGAAGCTTGCACATGCCAAGCCAAATAAAAATAATGCCAATCTATTAAAGGAATTAAAACCGACAAATCTTTTAAATTCAATTCATGACGCCCTGGGTATAAAGGGCTAGGCGATTTTTTCCATATTTTATCTTGAATAGGCATAGTTCTAAAATAGATACTAATCTGTATTTTTAGAAAGAGATTCGGCGATTTTTCTTTTTTGTTGCTTGCCGGCTATTTTCACTAAAAGATTTCTAGGCAAAAAACGACCAAAAAACAAACCTATTCGTAAAATTCGCCCAGGGACAATAACTTTTTTTCGGCGAAACATTTGCTTTAGTGCGTAATTTGCACAAAATTCTGCTGTAATTCCTGGTAAAGCAAATTCGACATGTGCTTCTTGATTAAATTCTGTATCAACAGGCCCCGGGCAAAGACAACTCACAGAAACCTTGCTTTTTGAATTTTCTAATTCATTCGCTATGGCTTGAGTAAAACTAGCGGCATAAGCTTTTGTAGCATAATAAGTTGCCATATAAGGCCCTGCTGGTAAAAGACCTGCTGTAGAGGCAACATTTAAAATATAACCACCACCTTTTTTTTCTAGCAACTGGCTCGCTGTTTTAGTGAAACGATGTAAAGCGAAAATATTTAATGCAATCATTGAAAATTCTCGCTTGAGTGGTATGGCGTTAAATTTTCCACATTCTCCAAAGCCAGCGTTATTTATAAAAATTTCAAAATCATAAGTTTCTAAAAACTTTTCGAGCCGTTCACATTCAGAATCCACAGAAAGGTCAGCAACAAAAACGTGACAATTTCCTAATTCTTGGGCTATTTCATTTAAGCGAGATTCTCTACGAGCTACTAGCAAAAGACCATAACCTTTTTTTGAAAGATTTCTGGCTAATGCTAATCCTATTCCAGAACTAGCTCCAGTAATAACAGCATTTGCTTTCATCAAAAATTCTCTTACTCTTAATAAGTCAAGCCATAACCATAAGGGAACAAACCTTCTTTGCCATCATTATAATTGATTGGAATTTGGCTTGCATCTTTAGGCCATGTATGTGGGAGTTTTCCTGTTGGTTTTACATCGCCAAATAAAACATCGGCAACACCTGCACCTTCTGAACCTGGGAGCCAGGCGACAACAAATGCATCAGAAGCTTCGATTAAAGAAGTTATTGGTAATGGGCGCCCCGTAATAAGAACAACTGCTACTTTTTTGCCTTCTGATTTCCAATTATTAATTTGCGTTAAATATTGCGAAGTCGAACCAAATTGTGGGCCTTCATAAGCAGCTGAGGTAATAAATTTATCGTTGAAATCCCCAGAGCGGAAATCTCCTAGCCATTCTGCGTAAGGGACTTCACCAATAACATATACAACAGCATCAGATTCATTTGCACTATAAACACGCACTCCTGAAGCTACTTGATCAAAACCACCTTGAATAGTTGTCGCTCCAGAAATACTCCCGGATTTACCAGTCCAGCCTTGAGTCCAGCCACCACACTGGTAGCCAGCATTATTGGCATGAGAACCTGTCAAGAAATATTTCCCAGTTTTAGATAATGGTAAAACTTCATTGTTTTTAAGAACAACAAGACTTTTCTGAACCGCTTCTCTTGCAATTTCTCTATGACTTTCACTGCCAATATTAGCTGTAACTCCAACATATTTGGAAGGCCCATTTGGATTATCAAGACGACCCGCGCGAATTTTCACACGTAAAATACGACGAACCGCATCTTTTAAACGTTCTTGCGATATTTGACCAGAAGAAACTAAAGACTTCATTGAACTAATAAATGTAGAAGCTGATTGCGGAACCATTGCCATATCAATGCCTGCATTTATAGCATTTCGAACCGCTTCTGTACTTGAAACACCTGTATGCGAGCCAGAATAATTCCCTGCTTCTCCTGGGCTTTTAGAGTTTTCAATACCTTCCCAATCAGCAATTACGTAGCCATCAAAGCCTAATTCTTTCTTTAAGAGAACTGTCAATCGTAAAGAATCAACATGCTGGTGGACACCATTTACCTGATTAAAACTAGCCATTACACTTTGCACTCCTTGTTCAATCGCTGCAATATAAGGAGGTAAATGAATAGCATTCAATTCTTCTTCTGAAATTGTGGCGTTACCTCTGTCATACCCTTTATCTGTTGCGCCATCGCCAAGGAAATGTTTTACTGTAGCAGGCACTCTCCATTCGGCATCAAAATTATCGCCTTGAAGACCGCGGACATAAGCAGCTCCTAAACTAGCCACTAATTCTGGAATTTCACCAAACCCTTCATAAGTTCTACCCCAGCGTTCATCTCTTGGAACACTTATTGCAGGAGAAAAATTCAAATCAATATGAGCTGCCCACATTTCTTCGGCAACAGCTTGGCCAATACGGCGAACGAGCGCAGAATCTCGCGTTGCACCAAGGCCAATATTGTGAGGAAAAATGGTTGCATTATTTACATCGCCCATGCCATGAACATTATCTTTTCCATAAAAAACTGGAATTTTAGTAGTCCAAGCTGATGTATAAAAATTAGAAGAATATTCCCCACCACCTTGTAAAGCAGAACCACATGTATAGCCACCACAATCTGTTGTCGGCACCATTGTTTGTGTCATTTGGGCAATCATTTCGTCTGTAGACATGTTTGCCATTAACTGGTCAATTTCACTTTCAATCGGGTCTTGACGAAGAACGATTTCTCCACAATCTGTAGGATTTGTCACCGAAAGAGTTTCAGGTAAAAAACCAGCTTTTCGAACCACAAGGAAAGTTTCATTTTCAGCCATTTTTCGAAGAACTGGAATTTCTGTTTGTGTTGAGCTATTAGCCAAAGCATTTATTTTTCCAAGCAACGAGCGTTTTCCATTTTGTTTTACAATCGCGACATAGAGTCCTTTCGGCAATTCAGCAATTAAATTTTTCGCCACTTCATTTGCTTTAGCATAATTTGAATTTTCGAACAAATGGCGTTTTAAAATTTTCCCTCGCAAATCAGCAATTTCAAGTTCAAAAGGTTGCCCTTGCCATAAGTTCAAATTTCCATGAATTGGCTTTGAAATAATTGGTAAGCTTTCATCGCCAAAAACAAATTTACCTTCAGAATCTGATAAAGTCATAGCTTGTGGCAATACTTTTGGAAATTCCTTTATACTTACCACAGCATCTTGAATAGAATTTCCTTGTTGATCAACCACTTTGCCTGTAATGCTTGCATTTACAAAAGCGGCAACACAAAAGAATGAAATTAAACCGATTTTTTTCATAAAGAACCTCAGAAACTGATTCTTTTTAAAAATAAATGATTTTTATTAGAAAAGGACTTTTTTTTCTTCATTTGTCGTGTACACAAAGAACCAAGTAAAAATCTGCGATTTCTTGAGAAATTCTGTTTTTTTTTGCTAAAATCGTTAAAAATGATTTGGCAAGATTTAATGTATTCTACGCTAAAATTTTGATTTCAAAAAAAGTGGTATATCGTCTCCGAGTTTTAAAATGGAAGGGGTATGCTTCTTCATAGCTCATCTTAAGCATTCCACACTTTTGCCAATGAAGAAATTCATCTCTAAAAACATCTCCTTCATTATACGTGTCAATATCATTAGAATAAATAAACAGAGTTTTCTTCAAAGGGTTTCGATAAAGGAAAACATTTGAATCAAGGAAAGCTTTTTCGAATTCTTTTTTTTCACAATTATAACCATCTTCGGTAACATATACAGACCCTGATCCGAAAGCATATTTATCTCGCCAAATTGTTGAATCAATAAATTCTACGGACATATTACGGAGAAGGCAATAATAATCCTCTGCCCAAACCACTACAGATAAAGCAAATAACATTATTTTTTTTTCATAACCAATCTCCTATAAAAAAATCCTTTCTGTATATAAAAAGGATTAACTACAGGCTAAACGGTATCCATAAAAGTCCGCTGCACTTTATTAAAGACTACAATCCCAATAGCCATAATAAAAAATGTAAAAAGCGCACTATAGGTCAGGTATTCAAAGCGAAATTGACCAACCCCTAACACAGCGTATTTAAAAGTTTCTAAAATCGCAGTCATCGGATTTAAAAGCATCAATGTTTTTAATGTCGGGTTTTCAATTGTACTCAATGGATAAATCACTGGCGTTGCGTACATCCAGAGTTGAACTAAAAAACTAAGCAAAAAAGTTAAATCTCTGTATTTTGTAGTTAATGAAGAAAAAAGAACGCCAAACCCTAAAGCTAACCCAGACAAAAGCAAAATAAGTAAAGGGACCAAACAAATATAAAGATTCGGAGCTACTGTAGCTTCTGTAAAAAATGCAAAATAGAGATAAACAAAAACAAATAATAAAAGTTGTATCCCTAAACGAACTAAATTACTTGTGACCGTTGCAAAAGGAACTACCAAACGCGGGAAATAAACTTTTCCAAAAAGGGCTGAATTCTGAATAAATGTATTTGATGTTTGGTTTAAACTTTCTGCAAAATAATTCCAAAGACAAATTCCAGCAAGATAAAATAAAGGCTGCGGGATTCCATCAGTTCCAATTTTTGCGATTCCACCAAAAACAATCATAAACATAATCGTCGTAAGAATCGGCTGAATAAAAAACCACAAAGGCCCGAGAATGGTTTGCTTATACCAAACTACAATATCTCGCTTTACAAGCATTCGGTACAAATCGCGGTATTGCCACAATTCGCGAAAATCTACTTGCAATAAACTATTCTTTGGCTGGATTACGGTTGTCCACTTTGACTGCATAGGTTTAAATTAGATTTTTTATTAAAAAACAAACTTATTTCTGTAAACATTTTTCAGTTGATTTTGCCATTAATTCATCTAGTGATGGCGAATTGCCAAATGTGTCCCTAAAAAATTCTGTTAAAGAATACTTTTTAAAAATTTCATCTGTTATACAAGCACAGATTTTTTTCCCATCTCTATGCGTTGTTTCTTTTGCACATTCATTAATCAGATTTTCCCGCATAACAGCCGTAAGCTTTTTTGGCAAACACGGATAAATTTCACGCATCACAATTTCTTCAAATTTCTTTTCATTTTCAGCGATAAAGTTCCCTTCAAGAGTTAAAAAGGCCGCTTGTTCCGCTTGTTCCATTTTTTTTATTTTCGACACAGCACAATGACAAATTTTATTAGCTTCTTGTTCACCTACAATAAAAGAAATTTCACTTGCACATTCTTTTTGTACAAAACAATCTGACGCTGTTAAAAAAAGATCTTGAAGAATTTCTTGTTCTTCCTTTTCTGAAAGAGTTCCCATTTGCAAAGCTAAAAAAGTTTTTTCATTATACTTTCCATTCAACTGAGTTATAGCACAAGAACAGGCTTGTTTATCATTTGTAGCCATAACACATTGATTGAGAAACATATTCTCCATAGCAGGGCTAAGCGCTGCCGTTAAAATAAATAGCAATGCTTGCATTAAAGAATTTCCTTATTTAAAAGTTCGCCTTGTTTAAGTTCTAAGCGACGAAACGGACTGTTTAAATAAAAATCAGGGTTATGTGTTGCCATCACTACTGTTGTCCCCCGCGCATTGATTTCTTTAAAGATGGCAAAGACTTCTTCAGCATTTTTCGGGTCCAAATTTCCCGTTGGTTCATCTGCAATCAATAAATAAGGATTGTGAACCATTGCTCTTGCAATCGCCACTCGTTGTTGTTCTCCACCAGAAAGTGTGTAAGGCATAGCAAAACGCTTCTGGCTGATTCCTACAAGAGCTAATGCTTCAAAAACTGCTGCATTTATTTCTTTTGGTTTTTTGCCTACAATGCGTAAAGCAAAGGCAACGTTTTCAAAGACATTTCTATCTGGCAACAATTTAAAATCTTGGAAAACAACTCCCATTTTACGGCGAAACCCCTGTATGCTATTATCCGGAGATGTTTTACTATCATAAACAGAATCACCTAAACGGACCATAACTTGCCCACCGCGCACATTATCTGGTCGTTCATCCATGTAAATCATTTTTAAAAGAGTGGATTTCCCAGCGCCCGAATGACCCGTTAAAAAAACAAATTCTCCCTTACGGATACGAAGTGTTACATCACGAAGAGCTTTCCAAGATTCTTCATACGTTTTCGTTACATGAGAAAAATGAATCATTAAAACGCCTCCGCTGAAACAACAAATTGTAAACGACTTGCCGAATCTAAATCTGTAGAAAAAGAAAATTCCGAATATACCGCTTCTACATTTAAGCCAGCTTTTTTAATAAAGCGATATAAATCTTCTAACGGATAAATGTATTGCGTGTGTTCTTCGTGAGTCCTTTGATATGAACCATCTTTTTGTAAAGTAAAAAAATCAAAAATATTTTTTTGTTCACGCCGTTTAAAATCATATAGGCTATGGCGGGCAATAAAAGTATCGTCTATTTCTGAAGCATCCCACAAATCATCAAAATAATTTTCACTATTGAATTCTGTAGCGGCATCAAAGATAAAAACACCTTTAGGAGAAAGTAAGGAACGAACGCTTTTAAAGAATTTTTGAATTTGCGGTTTTGTTAAATAATTGACCGCGTCATACGTCATTAAAATCAAATCAAACGGCCCTTGAAAAGGGAGCGCTGTAGCATCCGCAACGGCAAGAAAACCTGCTACTTTTTTATCTGCTTGAGAAATCATTTCATAACAGATATCTGTTGTAACCCGAAATTCCAATGACTTAGGCGAAAAATGCGGGGAAAGTAAACCAGCGCCTGCTCCTACTTCAAGCATGGTTTTTGGGAATCGATTATGAAGTTTTAAAAGTTTTTCAAGATACGTTCCCCAACGCTTGTAATCGACGTGTTCCATAACACTTCGATAATAAGGCGCTAAAAGGGAATAAGGTAAAGTCATTCTGTCATCCGAATTTCAATTAAAACTTCTTCTCGCCATTTTTTTACAAGTTCATTTAGTTTTTCTGTTTCTTTGCGATTCGCCGCAAAGGAACGAATTTTTTCATAATCGTCTTCTAACGAAAGTTCTCGCACTTGACGTTCATCATCTAAACGGAACACATGATAAGCATTTTCAATCAAAATCGGTTCTGAGTTTTCCCCTGCTTGTAAACGAGACACGGGAGCAATATAAGCTGAATCAAGCTCATTACGCTGGAACCAACCTAAACGACCGCCTAAATGATTGGAACTTTTATCCTGACTGAATTTTTTTGCAGAAGCGGCAAACAATTCTTTTGTATTAGCCACTTTTGAAAGAGAATCGGCTTGCGCTAAAACTTTAGCAGAATCAGCTGCTGTTGGAATGGTACGAAGCAAAATATGAGCCGTACGCACACCATCTTCTCTGCGACCAATTACTTTTATAATATGCCAACCTAAACTCGTTTTAACAGGGGTTTCAGAATGTTGCCCATTATTTAAACGAGCTGTAGCCCGTTCATATTCAGGGTCTAGAAGGCCTTTACGAATATAGCCTAAATCACCACCTTTATCTGCTGTTGAATCTTGAGAATGTCTTTTTGTCAACACTTCCCAATTCATGCCATGGTCTAAGCTATCAATTAAAGCTTCTGCAATTGCCTTTACAGAATCTATTGTCTTTTTATTTGGGCTAATATCTAATTGTATATGGCTCACTAAAATACAGTTATACTGACGCGGTAAAGAATCTTTATAAGTATTGAAAAATTCTATAACTTCTTTGTTTGTCGGGTTTAATGCGCCCACATGAAGTTGTCTGATTCTTGTTATATAGAGGTGTTCTCGAATTTGTTTTGCCAGTTGGTCTCTGTACTGAGCCATACTTAAACCAAGTTGTGCTCTAATAGCCCTTTCAAGCGTCCCCAAATCAATGTGCTGACTTGCAGCTAAATTGGTTAAGTGCGTTGTTACTCGTTGGTCCACTTCTGATTCAGAAATTTTAATAGAATCTCTGTCAATTCGACTTAAAAGAACTTTGTCGTCTATCAATTTATCAAGAACTTCTTTTTTTAATTCTGCTTCACTTTTCCCAGCTGATTCAGGCATAGATTGATAGCGATAAAAATTTTCTAGAAGTTCGGAGCGCATAATAGGCTTTCCGTCCACAACTGCCGCCACAGCTTCCATCAGTTCAGGAGCGCTGACACCTAAAGAAACGAAAACAAAAACACAACCAATTATTTTAAATAATTTCATAAATTCCTCATTTTTCTGCCGACGGATTCCAATCAGCAAAAACAGCTATTTTCTTTTTTTGCTCTGCGCGAAATTTTTTCATTAATTCTTTGCGCTTTTCTAAACGAAGCAAAACAGCTGCTTCTTTTGAGACTTCGCTATAAGGTTTTACGTTTGCAGAATCTTGATGATGATAAACCACCATACTTTTCAAAGCATTTCCACAAACTTTGAATCCAGATAAAGTTCCCACCTTAAGTGTGCGTAAATCTTTAACAAGACAAGTATCCGGAGATTCTTCCACATTTTCAAAATTTTCGATTTTTTTTACCCGATAATCCGAAGAAGGCACTGTTTCAAAAACAACATCTTTTTTACCACGGAAATACAAATCGCCTAAATTCCAACTAGGGTAAGAAAGTATCGCTAAAGAATACAAATGTTTCCCATAAAGAAATTTATCCGCATTTTCTTCGTAAAACTGTTCTACTTCTTTTTCAGAAAGAGTTATGGAATCCGTTAATTCGTTCACAAGATAATCAATGACAATTTTACGCTTTGCTCTTTCAATGGTAGAAGCAACATCCTGACGTTTATCTAATTTTTGTTGGAGAGCCGCTTGGTAAAGTAATTCTTCATCTACCCAAGTTTTCAAAAATTCAGATTGTTGTTCTACAGACAACGAATCCCAACCAGGAACCTTTCCCTGTATTTTTTGCAAAGTCAAGCGAGATTCACCCACTTGCACAAGAACACTTCCTTTCTCTTCAAGGAAATCGCAACCTAAAAAAAACGAAATGAACACTAAAAACAACAATTTTTTCATCGGATTCTAATTTAGAAAATTCAAAATTCAAGAACTTCTATCATCTTAAGAAAATAGCCTAAGAATGTTTATTTTTTTTTGATTTTTCAATACATTTTTCAAAGAAACATTAAATTTTGCCAAATCGATTTTTCAATTTTTCAAGAGAGGCCTGTTCTATCGATTCTATTTCCATAGCATCTTCTTTCTGAATAGACTTGGCTGAATATTTTTCAAGTAAAATTTTTGCCGTTATATAGAGTTCAATATATTCTTCAGAATCTATTTCTGTTTTTTCTAGAGCAAAAAGAATATCACGAACTTTACGCCTATCTTCTTCTCGCAACAAACGACTTTGCAAAAAAAGCCTGAATTCTTCTCGTAAATCTTTTACAGTCAAATTTTTAATAGGATAAGCTGAAGAATGTTCTAATTCTAAAATTTCTTTTTGCCACAAACCTTCAGCTTTACCAAATGCTATACCTAGACATAAAATTTCATATACACTATTTGCATTTAATACAGCATTAGCTAAGCGTTTCACTTCTGCAGAAATTTTTTGCCCTTGTCGAATTGATTTTGTCACTTGCCGTAAATAATTCCATAATGCCGTAAAATATTTTCCACCAAGTAAAGCGCTTTCATAACACAATCTAGAAAGTCCTGCTCGTAAAACATAATCTTCTGATTGTAATTCTGGCGAAAGGTCTTTAAAACTTTTTATCCTATTTGCTTTTGCAAATTCTAACCCACTGAAACGTTCTGTTTGTGAAGGGTTCCAATCAGAAGCAATCAATGCAGAAACGATTTCTTCTTTAGCACTTGGATTTGATTGACTGGCTATTTTTGCTCCACAATTTTCTAAAAGAGAAATTCTATCTAACGCCAAAGTTGTATTTTCTGGATGCAATTTATTTTGGATTCTCGTTTTCAATTTTTGATAAAAATCTTTTTCGGCTTTTTCTACAACAGCTAAATTTTGATTTCGATAAAACAAATAAAATTTTCCAAATGGCAAGAAAAGAATTTCTCTTGAAAGCAAATGCTTGAGAGCTTGCACGTAATGGTAATTACCCCATTCAGGAGAAAGTTCTATTGCTTCTGTAGAACCATCTGAAAGCATTACAGACAAATGAAGATTTAAATGTTTCTCTTTTTCTGGGTAAATTAAACAAGATTCATTTTTCAAAAAACCGAATTGCTTAATAGCCTTTGATAAAGCCACTACCGGAGAAACTTCTTTTTCTTTTTCTAAAAATTCACAAAAAACATCATCAATCTTTTCTCTGATTTCTTTTGCTTTTTTAGAAACTTCTCTAGGTAATTCTTTAAAAAATGATTCTAAAATCCAAGTTCTCCAGCGTTCAATTTCTGATGCAAAAATTGCTGGCGTTACTTCTTGAAGCATTTCTACTGGTATTTTCAGAGTCAATCCATCACAACTTCGACTGGCATCAAAAACGAGTTCACCATAAAGGATTCTATTTAAAATTCTAACCGTTTCTAAAGCGCCACCCAATTCCGGTTTTACTTTTTGAGAATGTTTACTTGAAGAATTTTTAAAACTTAATTTGTCCGAAATTTTTTCAGAAGGCATTTTAAAATCTGAAATTTCTTGAACGAAATCACTTTCTTTTAATCGCAAAGACTCATCAGTATTTTTTAAAATAAATTCTTTTAAACTTTTTATAGAACAAACATTTTCTGTTTTAGAAATATAAAAATCAACCAACCAATCTTCTGAAGGAACAAGTCCAAAACGCCTTAACCGTTTTTCCATTGAAGCAAGCGTTTCCAAGACTTTTTCGTTATGTTCCATAAAAGGAAATGGACGAAGCATATCCATATTTACAACGGCTTCTCGGAAAAATATTTCACTACATTCTTCTGGATTTATTTTTGAATAATCAATACGCTTTCCTCGACTAACAACCATACCGCGAAATAAAATTTCTTCTAATGCATCGACAAAGCCCCGTTCTCTATTCCAGGTTGGCGCATAAAAACGCTTGGTACAAAAAAGTTTTCCAGCAATTAAAATCCACTCTGGTCGAATTTCTGCATTCTTGGTTAAATAAACGCGGCTCGTTTCTCTGATTTCTGCCGACATGAGCCATTCCATATTTTGCCCATAAAGAGAACTTCCCGGAAAAATAAAAGTTTCTCTACCACTTACTAATTGGTACGACGATTTTTCTTGGCTCCTTTTTGCAATACCGCCTAAAAATCCATAAAGCAAAGATAAATGCAAATTGTCTCGATGAAATGAGTCTAATGGACAAACTCTTTCTTGAAAACCAACATTCAACAAGCGACAATATTGTTCATACAAATCAATCCATTCTCGGCAACGCAAAAAATGAAGATATTTCTTTTCACAATATTTCCGTAATTTATTCAAAGAACCTTCTCCAAGTTCTAGAATAAAAGAATTCCAAATTACAATGTAAAGCAAAAAATCACTTTTGTATTTTCCGAATTGCTTATGAATTTCTCTTGCTTTTTGTTTTTCGGTTTCTTCTTGTGGAATTAAGCGGACATCTTGTAAAGAAAGAGCGGCACACACTATTATCGCTGGCTGTAAAACACCTTTTTCACGGCTTCGTAAAAGCACTGCAGAGAGCGCCACATCCATTGGCAATCTAGACATTTCACGCCCAAAAGGCGTGACATTAGCATTCGCATCTGCCGAAGACAATGCTCCTAATTCGAAAAGTGTCCGATACGCTCCTCTAAACGCTGAACGAAGTGGTGATTGGATAAATTCAAATTCATCAATTGAAATTCCTAAACTACGCAACTGCAACACAACATTTGCCAAGTTAGAACGCCTGATTTCTGGTTCTGTATAAGCATCTCTTTCTAAAAATTTTTTTTCTGAATATAAACGAATACAAACGCCAGGCTTTACACGCCCTGCACGCCCCGTTCTTTGCCTTGCTGAAGCTTGAGAAATTTCTTCAACAGGAAGCCCTTGTATCCGAGCTTGCGCATTATACCTAGAAATTCTAGCTGTTCCAGAATCAACCACATAAGCGATTCCAGGAATCGTTAAAGAAGTCTCAGCAATATTTGTTGCTAATACTATCCGCGTTTTTGATGTAGAACGAAAAACTTTTTTTTGCTCCGCTGGGCTCATTCGCCCGAATAGCGATAAAATTTCAAATTTATCATCTAATTCTTTTTGTAAAAGATTTCCTAAATCCTGGATATCTCTTTCTGTTGGCAAAAAGCACAAAAGATTGTCTCTGTTGCGTGTTTCTAAATCTAAAATAGCTTCTAACGCATCTTCTAAAACACCGCTATCTCCTTTACTTGAATTTTCGCCTTCAAATGGGTCGCGGTATTCAACTGTAACAGGAAACATTCTCCCTTCGGCTTCTAACAAAGCCGAATTTTCAAAAAAATCTTTAAACAACGCTGAATCCATTGTAGCAGAAGCAATTACTAAACGGAAATCAGAACGTTTTTTTAAAACTTGCTTTAAAATGCCTAATAAAATGTCAATGTTTAAAGAACGTTCATGTGCTTCATCAATCATTATCGCAGAATATTGCGTAAACAACCTGTCTTTTCGAAATTCCTGCAATAAAATGCCATCGGTCATCACTTTTAACGGAGCATTTTCCGGGCCTTCTTCATAAAATCGAATTTTTGATGATACAAGTGTTTCGTCTTTGAGTTCTTCGCGTAAACGATCTGCTATAGATAAAGCCGCTAACCGCCTTGGTTGCGTTACACCAATTTTCCCTTTTAGAGAAAGCCCTGATTCCAACAACATTTTCGGGAGTTGTGTTGATTTACCAGAACCAGTATCTGCCTGGACAATAATAACTTGGTGTTTTTTTAATAATTCTAAAAACTCTTGCCGCCGCTTTACAACAGGCAAATCAGGATAATCACATTTTATCGATAAAGTCGGCGACATCTTGATTCTTTTCCAATTCTTTCATTAAATCAGCTAAAAATTCTTCTGTGAGATTTATTTCTGAATTCTTTTCACAAGTATTTTCTACACGTGCGACAGCCGATGTTTCAGCCTGTGATTCTAAAGACAAAATTTGATTGGATTCATTTAATAATTCTGCAATAACTGGGGCTAATTTTTTTCGAAGCATTCCAAATTCTTCTCTATCCAATTCAAAAACTTCACCCTCATAACGCATTAAAGGTTCTTTACAACGAGCGCAAACAAAAACCATCATAGAAGAAGGTTTGCCTTTTAAAAAAACTTCCATTTTTAACCCGCAATGCGGACAAATTAAATGCAACGAATCCATAGACACAATTTACTTTTTCTTCTTCTAAAAAATAACGATTGAAAGAAAAAAATCTTTTAATTTGCGTTTTTTATAAAAAGATTTTTCTTTATTTTCAAATTAAAAACATTTTCTACCGATTCTTCTTAAAATTCTCAGCTTGCTCAAAAATTTCGCCATAGACTTCATCGCGTTCTACGGGCGGGTAACCGAATTCATCAAGAAGAATTATCAAATCTACTTTCAGAGCAGATTTAATGTCATCGCGTTTGTCCCAGTCGGGGTATGCGGCTTGTTCATCAACAAGAATCTTAACGCGTTTCGAGAGTGTAATTAGTTTGTTCTCAGGATAGCTGAAATGGTACTTGACGCAAAGCGATTTTAGAATATCATAGAACGCGGTTTCTTCGAAGCTTAGGCCTTTTTCTTCGCCTTCGGTAAATGCCTTGCGGACTTGGACAATCATGTCAGTCAAGGTTTCGGCCATTTCTTCATAGACTTCACTTTTCAAGATATCTTGTTCGGTGCGGTCGTTGTACTGCTCCACAAGTTGCTGCATTTTCTGCGTGAAGTTGATGCCCTTGACTTTGTTCACCTTGCGGATTTGTCCAATGGCTTTTTGCAGGAGCATTTGCAGCAGTTTAATTTTGCTATTCGGTAATTTGATGCGGTTGATGTGTTGCAGGTATTCGTCGTCAAAGATGTTCTGCTTTGCCTGATCGGCTTCAGCATCGTTCAACTGCAAAACATCTTCTACGCCTTCGCTCTGGAGTGCCAAGGCAATCATCTCGCGTACGCGAGCATTCATCTGCGCAGTATCAGGGGCATTGCCTTTGGTGAGTTTATGCAAAATAGAGCGTATGGCAAAATAAAAATGTGCTCGATCGCGTTCGGACTGCGTTATACATTCATTTCCTACGCAAATGTCGTATGCGGCTTTCAGCCGCTTGACAAGGTCTATAAAGCGTGTTTCCGTTTCCTTCGTGACTTGTACAAATTCCTGCGCTTGCTTGAGGCATTCCAGTTTCTTCAGTTCCGCACCATTGCCCGTGCTCTTGAAATACGTTGACGCATCGAACTTGTACATTAACTTGTCTAGCAAATCCAGATGATTGCGGAATTCCGTAATCGCGGCGGTAATGTCTTCTACATTTTGTTCAGAACCGGCTCCATACTGCTTTAACGCCTGGTTCATCTTGCGCTTGATACCGATGTAATCAACAACAATTCCCTTACCCTTCCCTGCAAACGTCCTGTTCACGCGGGAAATCGTCTGAATCAGGGAATGCTGCTGAATCGGCTTGTCAATGTAAATCGCATCAAGACACGGAACATCAAAACCCGTGAGCCACATATCCACAACAATCGCAATCTTGAAGTTGGAGCGTTCCTGTTTGAAAAGACGGTCCAATTCCTTGCGATCATCCTTGTCGCCTAGCAAATCGTAAAGGTCCTTTTCGTCGTCCTTGCTACGGGTCATGACCATCTTGATTTTTTCAACTGGTTTCAGTTCACGCTTTTCTTTGTCGGTAAGTTCGGTCGCCTCACCTGCAAATTCCGCATCGTCGCAAACTTTCGCCACGCCCCATTCCGGCCGCAGTTCCAAAACATTCTTGTACAACGCATACGCAATCTGACGATTATAACAGACGAACATCGCCTTGCCGCGAACCGTCGATTTTTCTTGAACGCGAGCCTCGTAATGCGCCACGAAATCCTTCGCCACAGCCATCAAACGGTCTGGATCACCAAGAATCACACCCATTTGGGCAACATCCTGCTTACTCTGGTTTATCTGGTATTCATTAGCCCCCGCTTCAGACGCTTCTTCGTAATACTTTTCAATTTCTTCAAGAACAGAATTATTCAATACCACTTTGGCTGCTCGCCCTTCGTAAACGATAGGCACCGTAATGCCATCTTTAACCGATTCGGTCATAGTATAAACATCAACTTCGGGGCCAAAAACATCCAGTGTCGCATCTATCGGCGTTCCTGTAAAGCCAACATAAGTTGCGTTAGGTAAAGATTTATGCAAATAATGAGCAAAACCAAAACTTGTTTTTACACCATTTTCTGTCACCGTAATTTTCTGGTCCAGGTTCGTTTGCGTGCGGTGCGCTTCATCCGAAATACAGACAACGTTATCGCGGTCGGTCAAAAGTTCAATATCTTCACTGAACTTCTGAATGGTGGTAAGGAACACGCCACCGCTCTTGCGACCCTGCAACTTTTCGCGCAGGTCAGCACGGCTTTCCACACTTTCAACACGCTCATCGCCAACATACTTCTTGGAACCCGTAAACAGGCCCGAAAGTTGGTCGTCTAAATCGGTGCGGTCAGTAATCAGCACAATGGTTGGCGTCTTGAATTCCAGCGACTTCATGAGTAGCCGTGTCAAGAAGAGCATTGTAAAACTCTTGCCACACCCCGTTGCACCAAAATATGTACCCCCTTTACCATCGCCATACGGTTTGCGTGCCTTGCAAATGTTCTCGTACAAAGACCGTGCCGCATAATACTGCGGATATCGACACAAAACCTTTTGTTCTTTTTTATTACTATCTGGAAAGTACAAGAAATTTTTAAAAATATTCAACAAACGTTTACGATTGAACATTCCCTGAATCATGGAATACAGACTTTCAATGCCTTCGGCCTCGATTCGCTTGTCACCAAATTCCACGCGACGCCACGCATAAAAGTAATCGTACTTGGCAAAGAAACTGCCAGCCTTGTTATTTACACCATCGCTAATCACGCAAAAAGCATTATAAACAAACAACTGCGGAATATCACGACGATAACGAATCGTCAGTTGTTCATACGCATTGAAAACTGTAGCTTCTTCACGAACAGCACTCTTAAATTCAAATACGACAAGTGGCAAACCATTTACAAAAAGAATACCATCAGGAATGCGTTTTTCAGAACCAATAATTTCAAACTGATTTACAAACTTAATAATGTTACAATCGCCATGATATTTTTCAGCAATATCAGCCGCCAATAGCAAAGACTCTTTGGCATCAACTCCGAAACCCGATTTTTGTTGTTCTTCAAACGACCTAAAATCAGCAAGTTCAATAAGAATGTCCTTGTCTTTTGGGTTCTCGCGCTTGAGCATAAAGCCGTTCGAAAGCCACGAACAGAACTTTTTGTTACTCTCGTAAAGCGTGCTCACCGAAAGCGAACGCAATTGCAACACAATCGAACGAATTTCATTCTCGGTAATGCCCTCGGAATCATAACGATGATGCAAGTATTCACAAAGATCCTGTTCAATCAAAACCTCGCCTTCAACGCGATTAATCGCATTTCCCGGCACATACTCAAAACCCTCCTGAAGCAAGAGGTCAATAAACACTTTCTCTAAATCGGCTTCCTTAAACGCCATACAGTAAAAATAATCACAAACTAAGAGCTTTGGCTCTATCCCGAATAGATTTCTTGTATTCAACCTTGCCTTTTTCACTTAAGAAAGACTTTTCAAGCATTTTTTCCATTGTAGGGACTGCATCAATAGCCAACTTTATGAAACGAACTGCTCTTTTTTCAACAACTCCAATTCTTTTAGCAAATTCCATAAAATCAACTGTTCCATAAAATCCGTTCGCTTCAAAAAAAGGAGTCGCAAAATCACCCTCATTTTTAAACAAGTCGAGCGCCATACGCGAATTTTCCAGCCCTTGCATGTGGAGCGACGTATTCAGCAAATCGTATGCGGGGGTCAAATCATACACTTCTGGATTATCGACACTATTTTGAAGAGAAAAATTCTTCATGTGCGCGTCACCATTACACACAAGATAGTCAAATACAATCTGCTTGAAAAACTTTTCCACAGCAATCTTTGACGCACTCACGTTTTCAGAAATCAGTTCTGCTATTCTCTCATAAGATCCCTTATATTTGTAATCATTTCCATCTCGCTCGGGAATAAGGCCCGCTATCTGCGCAAAATCGCTCTGGTTCAAACGCTGACCAGCACGATTTCCACTTTCAATGACATCAAAGCGCTTTGTTATATAAACAGGCTCCCCATTATCAAAATATAATAATGCAGATAAAGCTGTCGGAATTTTAAAAATATTCCGAGCCATCAACATGGTCACATGCTCGTTGGCAGAAGAATCTTGGTTGTTCTCATAAATAGATTGCAGAACAGGCTTAAGAATATGTGTTCCACCGATATCCGTACTCGTCAATGTTTTTTCTTCAATTTTTGCCGAAAACTTTATTTGCGCTCCAGAAATAGAAATTCTTTTTACCGTTCCTTTTTCAGAAAAAGCCAATTGAGGGGCGTTATAATTTAACTTAGCCGAAAAATTTGTAACGCCAAATAACAACTTGGAGCAAGAACGACAAAAATCTTGTTCCGTTTCTTTCAAGCAGCAGTGACAAAAGGCCATCAGGTATCCCCTTCACGTACGGTAATGGCACCTATTGTCTCGTGATTGGCAAGCTTCACGAGCATGGTAAATTTATCGGAACGCGAAATTCCAAGACGCTCACAAAGGAAAGATTTATTTGCCCCCTCCGGCAACAATCCTTGAAAAAACGGGAAAAGATACGGCGAACAAAAATAACGCTTTCTTTTGGGCATATCCAAGGCAATGGACGGATTACTCGAATACATATATTTCAAATCATAAATAAATGTATATCGTCCTCTATTTAAAAGAAGAATCCCAGCAAGAATATCATTGTAATATACCTCGGCCCTACGAACAGGTTTAAAAACATTATTATTCATGCATTATCCTTTCGCTTAATGAAATTACCAAACCTAAAGGATTTGCCACTTTACTCAATACATTTACAGACGGATTCGCTTTTCCCAATTCAATGGAATTAATCGTTTTAGCAGAAACGCCAGAAATTTCTGACAAATCCTGCTGTGTCAGACCATTTTTTTTACGTCTTTCCGCAATCTGTTTTCCAATTTCTTTCATAAAAAGTTTCAAAAATAGTAATATATTTCCTTTTTACCCCAAATTACATAAAACCAGAGCGCTCGTCAATAGAATTCAGTAATATATTTCTTTTTTTGTGAAAATTTATGATAAAATCGCCTAAAATAGAAATATATTGCTAATTAATGGCGATTTTAGAATAAAAAAGCCAATTTCGCTAAAATCTAGGTTAAAAACCTACCAAAGTCTTGGTTATGCCTTGCAATTAGCCTTCCATTATTCAAACAGCCTTGACGGTTCGAGTTGCAGGTCAGATTCGCCTTATTTCAATATTTCCCAATACCCATTTCTTTTTCCGCCAACACGTTTCAAAACACCCATCTTCTGAAGTTTTGATGTGTTTTCAGCAACAGAAACACGATGTATCCCCAGCAACTCAGCGAGTTCACTCTGAATTATATGCGGATTGCCTTGAATCTTTTCAAGGATTTGCTCCTGAACTTTTGTAGCCTTTATTGTAGCCTTTATTGTAACCCTTTCTGTCGCCTTCCCCTCATTCAATTCAAACGGGGTCACGTTAATCCTGTTGAATGGAATCGTCACCACGATGAAATTCTTCTCGATGCGAATAGATTCACGGCCATACGCCCCGACAATTTTCGGCACGCCGCGACCAGAACGCTCGCTCAGACGCAGCTGCAAGAAAATCGAGGCAAGAATTTCGTTTACAGGGATGCTCACGCCCTTGTAAAAACCGTCCACATCCTGCTCAAGCCCAAGCCCTCCATGCGACAATATCTCTATGCGGTCCGTAAAGACGCTTATCATGGGCGCGTTCAGGCCCAGCCACTTGTTATGAACAAACGCGTTCAAGACCGCTTCGTGGAAAGCCTCGTAATCGAAAAGGGGAACATCCTTCCGCTCGGAAATTCGCCCACGTTCATCCGCCTGAATAATGTTGATGGCATCACCGTATTCCAGAATTTTGTCCATCGCATACAAAATGCAAGAGTTTCCATATTCCTTGACCGAGAAAAGCGTATCAGCCTTACTCTTGCCGCTAAAAACAGATACTCGAATCGGGATGTCGTTCGCATCCGAAAGCAGCAACGCCATAATGTTGTAGCGACCATCGGCAGTTAAAAGCTTGAGGGACTTCTTAAAAGTTTCCTTGCGGAGAACAACCCCCTTCGCACCGTAATACATGAACAGTTTTTCAAAAGTCAGTTCCTGCGCATAATCAGGAGCCGCCATACTGACAATCGTCGGAATGCCGTTAGACAATGTGTTTAAAAGACGGATCTCCCATTCAGGGAACTTTGACAATTTCTCTTTGCTTGAGCCAATCCGAATAAACGCCTGAGACAAGAATTTCGTCGGGACTGATTTCGCCGCAGGGACAGACAACAGGACAAGACGTTTAACGTCGATAAGAACGTCCTCAACTTCAAACGCAACGCTCGGTTTTAAATTCCGGGCAAGATAATGCTTATAGGGTTCATGCTCAACATCTTTGTCAAAGTTTACGGTCGTGCCGATGATTTCATGCGACGCATCATTCACGCCCCACACGATATAGCCAAATTCTCGGCCACATAAAGCAGCCCCGTTCGAAATAGCCGAAATGTACTCGCCAATTTCGTCCTTTGAAAACCAGTTTTCCTTAAAATCCAACCACTCGTATTCATGTGGAAGGGCAATCAAATTCTTTATAAGATCCTCTGATTTTGACATAAGTTTTTGCCTCCTTTTGACCACAATTAGTGGCCAATTGATGTTAGAGGCGTCCCCTTATCCTGAAATCTCAGAAATAAAAAAGACGCAGTTCTCCATTTGACAGAGAACCACGTGCTGCATTAATGTACCTAATATCTAAAATGCTGGCAAGGGGCCTAAAGAAATTTTACAATCAGGAGAGTTTCGCCTCTTCCCTTTTGTAAATCACCCCTGCACTTTGTGCAAATCACGTACATCCAAGCGAGTCATCTGTAAAGTGACTTTCATCAGATAGAGCATGATTTTATGACCATACAGATGGAATACGTTCCTATTGATAGGGTCTTCTTCAGATTGACGTAGGTTTTCCACCCCGAAAATAGTATCCAGAAAGAGGCGCAATTCACTCTTTAAAGAATTTGGATATTCCACCTTATCCCTCTTGCCTTCAAAGGTCACATCACCCCCAGCAGTCAGCAACGGCCTCTGTTCGCCACTCTCATTAAACTCTGAATGTTTCTTCAATTCGTCAACAACACCTTCCACAGACGTCACGCACTGAATGACCTGCAACAACAGAGAAATACACTTCTTTAAGAATGGAGAGCCATAATTAGGTTCTTTCTTGAACAAATCGTAGCTGACTGCATCGTAAGACGCCTGCATGGTAGCAATCTTCGTCTCGGCAATATCACTCACCTTTGTTGCAATGGTTTCCACATTTGATGAAAACTTACCTTTCACCTTCAGCCTCAACCCAGCAAGATACTTGAACATTTCCACAGTAGGGGCGTCGCTATCCTTATCCAAGTCTTCCGAATTGACATAGCCTTCATAGAACTTCAGATTATCAAGAACTTCATGCTCTTGCCCCTTTTCAAGATATTCCTCCGTCCACCGCCGCATAAACAAAGGCGCCACGGATTCAAAGAAGCACAATTCACTAACATCCAAGACTCCATCCCTATAGACAGCGCCCGTGCGGAACTTGAAAAGGCATTCATTCTCCTTTTGTAATGAACAATCCTTCTGCAACTGCTTCATGATTTCAAACAAGATACGCAACAAATCAGGATAATTGTAGGGTTCTAGCAGGCTATCCGTTTTATCAAGATGCGTATTATGTCTTTTCATATTGCGACTGTGATATAAATACCCACAAGCCATCATTTTCTTGTTTCTTTCCAAGTAGTATTTCTTCTTCAGCCAATCGCACTTGGGATCCGGAGGAACACACGATACATCGCTCTTCAAGAAGAGTTTTATTTCAAAGTTCCTAGAAAAGAAGCGGTTGTTGCGCCCCGGAATCAACTGGGTATATTCCGGTATGACAAAGCCACAATCAATTTCTTTCATCTTGTTCGATTCGGCACGCAACATCTTCTGCTCGTCATCCGTAAAGTCTGCATAGAATTCCTTTTCCTGTTTTTTCAATTTGCTATTTCTTTTCGATTTTGGAATATCGTCAAATGTTGCCTGCACTTTGGAATACATCAGCACACTGCGATGTTCTCCTATATTGTCTATTTGCTGAACGATATTTTCAATAATCATCTTCCCTGAATAGCAGGCAACATTATAAACAAGGTTCAAGACAGATTCGGTTGCCGAGAACCTTTTGTCGACATACCTTTCAAAGGTCATATCGTCTTCAGATATGGAACAATCTATCCCGTTCTTCTTGAGTACGCCCGTAAACAGGGCACTCTGCACCGATGGTTCAAATCAGTTTCCTCTCTTGAGCGCCGCAAGGAATTCATCGCAAATCTCGGTTTTCGCTTGCCTTCCCGAAACACACATGTCAAACAGCGTAAAAAAGAAAAGCAATTGCAAGCTAGGACATTCCTTAATATCCTTGAACACAAGCGTTCCAAAGACACCCACATCACAAGGTTCTTCTTGACCCGAAGCACCTTCTTCAACGCTTTTCTTGAAAAGGTAAAGCAGTTCCTCTTCTTCCAGGTAATGGATTGCCAAGTAGCAGAGCATCACCAAGTAAGGTTGCGTTTTCAGGATTTCGACATCTTGGTTCAAGATGCACTGCATGGCAGGCAACAACACCTCCTTCCCGACTTCCTCACGGTCAAAAACCTTTTTCACTAGTTCAAGAATGCTGTTGTTCAGAGAATCATATCTCATAGGGGATGACTTCACGAAATTATGGTACATAACCATGTCAACAAGCTCATCATTATCTTTGATGGTTGTCAGAAGGTTGTACTTTTCACGCTCCAATACTTCCAAAGGGTTACAACCCCAAAATTTACGATGGGAGTCCACAACCGTTTCGAAATTCGTTCCAGATGCTTCGGCTTCTTTTTGGAACTCTTTTATCTGCTCCAAATCAGACTTTTTCCCATAGGCTGATATCGGCTGGTAGCCACAGCCTTCAACCTTCGCTAGTCCCTTTTCAAAATTCCACCCCATGTTCTTGACTTGAGCAAAAAGGTTCAGCGAATAGTTGTTAATGTTTTCAAATAACCTAGATTCATTGCAAGCATACGCGCAATAGGCGGCAAGGGAATCTAAGGGCCTCTCATAAACAAGGTCTCCATTTTCAAGGCTAGCCGGGAGCGAATGCCCAAAAGATTTCAAGAACAACCACAGGAAACAGGAAAAATCTGTTTCGGGAATTTCACGTGTATCGACGAACTTCTTGAATGTTTGAAGTCGGCCATCAAGCCAAACGTCATCGTGATGCAACCATTTACAAGGTTTGCGAGTGCCTTTTTCATCTAGTAGATCCTCAATATCCCAAATTCCGAAGTTTCCTCCCAAAGAATTGGCGTATAGGGCCCACATTTCACTCGAAAACTTGATCTTCGCAATGCACTCCTTGAGCTTACCAGCCAGTTCATCACGTTTTTTAACAAAGCAAGCGGTCTTTAACGAAAATAGGTTATAAATCAAATAAAGCGCACTTGCCAACACAAAATAGAACGTTAGTGCATCCGGATTTTGCTCATCATGATCCGGCACCTCCGAATCCATCAACTCCTGACAGGACTCCTCAAGAAAGTCATTATAAAGGAACTTACCCGATTCAAAGAAACAGCCTTCACGTTCCGCAATTTCTTTAACCATGCGCCTCACATTGACAAAGCGCCATATCATTTTATCGGTGTCAATAGACATATATTATTTCCTCAAAAAGAAGGGTTGAACTTATTCTTTTCAGGAAACAAGAAAAACATCTCTTTAACAAAGGGATGTTTCAAACGTAAAACACAATCTGCCTTGCCATTTGAAATAATTGTTTCCCAAAAAAGCCATTTCAACAATTCTTTCAATGACATTCTCAAATATAACTCAAAAACCAATAAAAAGCAATTTATTTTTCAAATTACATCCAAAGGGCTCTATTTACCGAATTTTGCAAAATTTCGCCAATAATGCCCGATTGTATGGCGGAAAGTGCACTTTTTACCTTACTTTCCGCCGAGTAATAAGCATTTTTTTCGCAAATTGATCAAATTTTCGACATTTTGCACTCAAATATTAGGGGAAAATAGGATATAAAATGATAGAGAAAATTTTCCACGCACTGCGTAGAAAATTTCATATTATGAACGACGGCATTTCAAGCCCCTAATTCTTCTTTATTTTCCGGATTACCTTGTCGAAATCAGAGTCAATCTTTTGCGTGCGGTTGAAAATCTCGTATTCTTCGAAAGCTTTCTCGTCCGCCTGGTCCCGGCCGACTTTTCCATTGCCATCGAGGATATCGTAGCGCCTGAATTCCAAGAACTCGTTCACGCTTGCGGCAAACTGCTCCATGTTAAAAGCAATCTCCCGCTCTATCAAGTCTTCGATGTAGTCAAAATAACCGCTCACCGCACGTTCCAGCTGACGGATCTGCTTTTCCGACAAATAATTCTTGGCAATGTTCACATCGCTTTTCAGCACACGGCCGCTCGGAGAATTTTTCCAGGTCGTAAGCCCCATGTGCTCTTTTTTGTGGTCGGCCCTCTCGTACACAATTTCTGCAGCAGTCTGCCCTGTTATTGCATAGTGGAACTTGTTCTGAACCGTGGCGAAAAACTTTTTCGTTATTTCGGAATCCTTGTCGTAGTCTATGGAACACTCGGCAAAAATATCCGTTATCTGCTGCCAAATGCGGCGTTCGCTCGCACGGATAGAGCGGACTCTTTCCAAAAGTTCCTTGAAGTAGTCCTTACCGAAAACGGCGTTGCCCTGCTTTAAACGCTCGTCGTCAAGCACAAAACCCTTCTTGATGTATTCCTTCAGGATTCCCGTAGCCCAAATGCGGAACTTTGTGGCCTTCGCAGAATTTACACGGTAACCGACGGAAATAATTGCATCGAGATTGTAGAAAGAGACATTGCGCTTTACGGAACGACCATTTTCATTTTGAACTGTTTCCAAAATGGAAATAGTTGCGGATTCACTAAGCTCTCCTTCCTCGTATATGTTTTTCAAATGTTTCGAAATGCCCGGAACATTAACATCAAACAACTCAGCCATAGCCTTCTGCGTCAGCCAGATAGTCTCGTCTTTGACTAAGGCCATGACCTTGACATCTTCTTCAGGACTACTGTAAAGAATATACGATATCTGCTTGGCTAGTTCGTTCGACATACCTTCACCATCTTCTACTCACTTGTGCACTAAACATATATTTCTGGAACAGATTTGTCAAGACACTTGTTTTACTGCGATTCAAACAGCCTTGACGGTTCGAGTTGCAGGTCGGATTCGCCAAGGAGTTTGTAGAGATTCTGGCAGAGGATGTAGAGGGCGGCGAGGGCGAGCATCACATTTTTCAAGTGCGCAAGCTGATAGTTCGGGATTCCATTTTCCGGAGCATCGGCACGGAAATGCTTGACCAGGTTATAATCTTGCCACCAGCCTGCAGCCGACTCGCTGTCAAAACCGACAAACGGGACAAAATTGATAATCTCGTAAGGATACTTCGTAGAAACCCTTTGATCTTTAATCTTCGGGTCGTTATTCACAATGACAGTCATTTTCTGCAAGATGTTCTTGACCTTCGAAGGAGCCTTCACAACCTTGCAATATTCTTCTGCAATGGAATCAATTTCACTGCAGATGTTCAAGAACAGATAAGTGTAACGATTGGAGAACGTCTTGAAGTTGTTCTTATCAATCGTCACGAACTCATCCGTTTCGAGGAAGTCCTTTTCAAGCAGAAGGTACTGCTTCCAGAAAATTTTAAACATCTATATATCCCATTCATCAAGTTCAGCATCAATATAATGTGCTTCAACAGGACAATCCTTTTTCAGTGTTTCCCAAAATGTACTCTTTTGTCCAAATCGATCATCAAGAAAGCAATACCTTAAAATATGGATCAGCTCAACGCGACTACGACCGAATTTATCTTCTAGTTCATAAAAAGTGTGAAATTTATTTTTTACCCATTCCGCATCGAGGTATTCTATCACCTCTGTTACAAACTCTTTTTTTACTTTGAAATAATCCAAATACAATTCTGCCTCATCGTTTTCATCATCTACATGAAAAAAAGGATAGCAATCATGAGACCATGCATACGCCTGACTCGCCGATATTCCACATTTTTCTGGATTTAACCGAAAAGAAAGAACGATTTGATTTTTCCGCAAATAATACAGAGCTTTCATTGTTTGATTGTCCATTTTTCACTCCTTAACAGAATTATCTATAGCCCGTGATAAATCGCATAAAACATCTTTTAGATTAATTATGCTACCATTCCCTTCTCCCAAGGCCTTCAGCATTTCTTCGCATTTTTTTATTTCGGTCGAAATTGCTGGATCACTATAAATTGAATCGCTACGAATATCAGAAAAAACCTGCGTAACGTCCTTATTTAATTTTCCTCCAATTAAAAGTTTTTTAGGATTACTTAGATTTTCAACAATTTTTTCTATAAGTAATCTAAGCTTTCCTCGAAGTTGCGCTTTATCATAATTTTGCATTTTTCTTTCCAGTTCTCTTTTTATTTTAGTCGTATTTTTATACTGAATAAAAGTAAAAAAAGCCGCAAATATGGATAAAATGCTAGCAAAAACGGACACTAGTGAACATTCTAAAAAAGTTTTTATATGGTTCAATAATTCTTCCATAAGCATTAATTATAAAAAATTTATTTTTCAATTCTATCTATAACAGCCTGCAATGGACCTGATATTTTACCATTTTCAAGCCTAAACACCTCATTGATGCAAATATGAACCTTTCCATATTCTCTCATATCAGCATAAGCGGCGGCAACAGTGGGCAAGAACACTGATATAATAAATTCTCTTCCAAATTTTCGTTTTACTTCAGTGGCCAAGTCTATAACACTTGATGGATTACCAATCTGCCTATGGCACCGTCACACCATTGGGAAAATGGATTTGAACTTGGACTTATTGCCATCTGTTACAAGTTTGAGAGCACCTTCATAGCAGATAACGGCTTTAATTATAGTTGTCTTTTTTATAGGCTTCATTGCCCTCATTTAACAATCGTTTGAAATCCCACATATGAAATTCCTTTCCCCACTTACATCGGCCAGTATATTTTCTTAAGGGAAATCAAACTACGGCCTTCTGGATCGAAGTTGTCATAATATTCCACAATCAAATCAACAAGGTCATCTGAATCAATCAAGGTCAAAGGAATAACAGAACGTTCGGCTTCGTAACGGGCTTCTTTCGTAAAGCCCCCTGTAGAAACATAGAGTCCTTTGCAACCTTCGCGAAGACCTCCAATGAAGCTTCGAATTTCAGGAGCACCCATAGCTCCATCACGATGCTTGACTTCGACAAATATTCGTGGGTTCTCTAAACCCAATCCATCTGGAGATGCGATAATATCTTTGCCGCGATCGCTACCTTTTTTACTGACTTTTGTCTTGAAATTCATCGCACGAAGGATTGCCGCCATCAGTTCCTGCATTTCATCCCACGACAAGTCCATGACTTTATCTTTTATGAATTCATGCGATTTCTCTTCTAAATCACCTTTTAATTCATCCGTCGAATTATCCGTTTCAATAACGGTTTCTCCTTTTTTTGATATCAACGGAGTTTTATGTTCGAGTACAGATAGGACTTCTTTTTTAGCGTCTTCAGATATTTCAAAAACAGTAGCGATTGATCCCAATGCATTTTTGGTCTTGATGGTCAAATCGTCTCGTTTGACAGAATCAATCCATTCAACTTTCCTGGAATGAAAATAATCTGTCAAATTTTCATCGTATTTATACTCACCTTTGTCTTTACCAACTAGATAAATTCGCTGTTCCGAACAATAAGTAATAATATAGTCTGAAGGATGAACAAGATTCACAAAGCGATTCACCTGTCCCGCATTCATAGCGGATGTTTGAGGCTTACTATCTGGATAACACCTCAACATCATCTTTTTGATTTCATCAAAACTTTTGACGTTTGACAAGTCACCTAGTTTATTCCATCCAATTGTTATTATACTCTTTTCGCGATTTTGTTCAAAGAGATAATTACCTTCTCCCGAACGGACCATGAACATTTTTGACATAAATTTATCCATCCCTCTAAAAAAATCATTTAATTACATATTTCGCCAATCTTGTCTTAAATGTTAATGTATAATTGTAGGGAGATTTTCCATATGGAAATTTCGCCTTTAAGATTTGATCTTTTGTTTTTACTGTAGGGCAAGAGCCAGAAATAATAAAACATTCTACATTTTTCCCCTGATATTGCCAATTTGCAAAAAATAATGTATTGTTGATACGATTTGTTCCAAAGCTTTCTCGTTGTCAGATCCCTTCAATTCAACAAACAAATAATTGGTAGGATCCAGCGGATTCCTATCATTATTGCCGAAATCAAAACAAATAATATAATCGCATCTTTTTTGACCAGAAGTCTCTGCGGTAGATTCTCCTTTGATATAGCCAAAACATCTTTCTTTGGGATTTTGTAAAGAAAAAGTTCTTTTATTTTCAATGAAATTTTTTATTTTATCTCTACTTTTGATGTAATTGAAATGTATCATTGAAAACCTCTTACAACAATTTGTCAAACTCATCTGCTATAATAGAGGAGACTGAGTCAATGATATTGGCATCAATCAAACCTGTTTCTGATTCAATGATATTTTTTATTTTTCCGTTATTAATTTCATAAGCTGAAAAATCTGATTTAGCATATTTTATCCCTTTTTTCCCCGATTTCATAATAGCATTATTTATAGCAGTTGCAACATAAGGGCTGTGTGTTGTTAAAACAAACCCTACTTTGCCATAATTATTATTAAACAGAGACGCAACTAAATCAACAATTTGTTTTTGCGATTCAGGGAATATGTGAGCTTCTAATTCTTCAATAAAAAAACATTTGCTAGAATATGGTACAGGAACTGATTGATTTGCATAGGACAATATTGTCATCAACATCGGCAATACTTCTTGCTGACCCGATGATGAATTTTCTACTCGAATTCGTTCGCCTTGACGTTCGATGAAATCTTTTCCTTTTTCACGGATGTATTGTCCCTTCAATATTTCTGAAACAGTGTTTGTATTCAAAAGCCTATTGACAAAAGGTCTTCCTTTTATTCTCTCATAATTTCGCCCAAATATCTTCATAAAAGGATCAATATTTGCCAATGATGTTGATGATGAAGAATTATCTTCGTCAAAACTTGATGATAAAAGGGTAAAAAGATTATCATGAATAGCAGAGAAAAATGAACGACCTGCTGGTATGAAAAAACCATTTGTCATCCAATTAATGGTTTCCATATTATTTTTTTTGAAAATATCCCGATCAAACCAAAAAAACAAACTAGAATTTTTCTTTTCTCTTTTAATCACATTTAAAATAGTTTCATAGGCATTCTTAAAACTTTCTGAATATTTCACCTTTAAAAGGTTTACAGTCTTGCGATTAGAACGACTAATTGTAAAATAGAAATCATTGCCTTTTTTTCGAGAGATGGAGAATTTGCAACCAACCCATAAGTAAGAAGGAAACAAATTCGAAAATTCCCGTTGCACATCTTTTTCAAATTCGAGCAAAGATGCAGCTTTTGAAAGATTTTTTAGGAACAATGCTGAAATACTTTCATTCATAAAATAGTCTATTTTAGCAACAAGACTTTTCCCTGATGCTTGAGGTCCTATCAGCAAAATAAATTTACTGATATCAAGTTCCATTTTCTTAATTATTGAGAAATTTTCGATAATAATTTTTTCAGTCACCATTTTTTTACCTCTTTTTTTTAAATATACAAATTTGTATATTCCCGTCTCCCATTTTGGAGAGGAGAAGGGTTTGCATTTGGGTTAGGGTTTGGTTTTCTTCGCTTTTAAACAAACAGACCTTAATTATCCTAGAAAAATCTTTTTCAATTTCAGCGAGTTGCTTTTCAGAGGGTATAGGATGTTCATAAGCAGAAATGCAAGACGCTTCAACTCGCTGACGACCATCAGAACCTGTTTGATGAGCTTTAGCATAGGTTCTAAATTCTTCATTGCGAACAGTAGTCGCTAAGAGTCCCATCAAAGAGATATTCTTACCACGAAGAACAATAAATTCCGTTGACCCAGCACCAACTTCATTATCATTCAATCCATCAACAACGCCAGCTTTACCATTTTCCATGCAAGGAGTTATTCGTGCAAATAATACATCGCCATTTTGGAATTTGGCACCACCTGAAAAATCACGTTTTGTAATTTCAGAAATGCCATAACCTTCAATAGGAAGAGAATCCATTTCAACAAAGGAACATTCTTCATCTTTTTTTAATGACAATTTGGGGTTGACATCAATTATTTCCCCCAGCGTTCCCATCCGCCATCCCTGCGGCAGATTGTTGGGGTCGATGTTGTCGACGAAGGTGTGGCGGTAGAGGGCTCCGGCGGTTTGTTCGAGGGTGGCGATGAGTTTCTTGTTGGTTTCGATGCGGGTGGCGAGGGTGTTGTATTCGGCGACGATTTCACGCTGTTTTTCAATTGCGGGGACGGGGACCTGGACTTCGCACATTTCTTCCCAGTCAAAGACTTCGCGGGCGCTGCCGTGAGAATGGAATCTAGCGTAGCGGTCAAATTCCGGGCGACGAAACCACATCATTAGATATTCGGGATCCAAGGCGTTCGTATCAACGACTTCAAAAACGGTATAAATTGCAGAAACCAAAGCCGGTTTTTCATTTTCTTTTAGATAGGCAATTGCAATTTTATCTCCACGTCGTGACGTATCTGCGATATAAACAAATTGATTCGGATACACAATTTTATACGATGACATATCCGTGCCAATCGTATTAGCAATAGACGGGATAAACTCTTTCGTCACGCTTATCCCAAGCAGTCGTTCGACTTTCAGGTCCCTGTTCCGCACATCTACGGGCCGTATGTAGTCGCCAAGCCGTTTCATCATCGAAACAGATCCTCCGCTTTAACAATACTTTGTATTAAAGACGAGTATTTTCCATTCGCCACTCCAAAAGGCGCAATCATTGTCAAGTGCAGCGTCTTGTTAGTTTTCACATCATCCCTGAAAATGTCACGGCGTTCCTTCAACCACTCGGCATAGTCTTTCTTTATCTCGAAAGGTCTGTCACAATACTTTATTTCGCACAGGTCTATCACCTTGTCGCTCCGGTCTATAATCAAGTCTATCTGGGCACCTTTCTTGCCGTTTTTCTTTGACCACGAACAGACGTCGCTTTCGATTCCCGATATACCCAAAGCCGCTTTCACTTGAGCGACGTGGTGTATGCAAACTTGTTCGAACGCATACCCCTGCCACGCATTGCGTTTGCTGTCAGACAAATTGCTCCACGCATTTTCATTCATGCCTTTGTAGTCCTTTACGAACCGCAAAAAGAACAACGTAAACATGTCGGTCAACTGAAACAGAGCCTCATTCCTTTTTTTGCCAAAAGACTGGTAATGGCGGATAAAGTCGCACTTTTCCAGATTTTCCAGGACTTCGCTCAATTTTCCGTTATCTGCCGCACCAAGTCCCGAAATAATAGCGTTCCTTGTGAGGCCCACAAGCTTTGCGGACAACAGTTCTACAACCTTCCTGTAAATTGTCGATTCGTTAAAGAGCGACCGAAACAGAAAGTCGTATTCTGTCCTGAGTGCGGCGTTTCTCTTGAAAAAAAGCTTATCTATATTTTGCCTCAAGCTAAGCGACGAATCTAGCAACGATAGATAGTAGGGTGTTCCACCCAGGCACATGTAGGTTTCGACGATTTCCGAATCAGACCAGTCAAAGTTTTCTTTTGCAAGGTATTTACGGGTTTCAAGCAACGAAAAGGGGGCAAGATAGATAGGCCTAGTCACCCTATTGTGCAGTCCGCCCTTGTCGCCCAACAGCTTGTTCACCATCCAGGTCGTAGCGCTGCCGCAAACCACCAGTTTCAACCTTTGGCAATCGGCTCCCCAGCTGTTCCAAAACATTTCCAGGGCCCTGAGGAAATTGGATTTCGACGTGTCAAGCCACGGCAGTTCGTCAATAAATACGACAATCCTTTTTTTCTTTAATGTCCGAAGGTAATTTTCCAGCTGGTCGAAGGCCTCAAACCAGTTCTTGGGAATGTTTGTACTTTGCCCGCTAAACTTTTGAAGTTGCTTTTTCCAGTTTCTCAGTTGTTCAGCCTTGCTTACCTGATACACCCCTGTTGTATAGAAATCGAATTCTTCCTTGAAAAATTGCTTGACAAGGAACGTCTTCCCTATTCGCCTGCGACCATAGATTGCGACAAACTCCGCTTTCGGACTTTCAAAGCATTTTTGCAAGGTCTTTTGCTCTTCTTGACGGCCAACAATTTTCTCCGAATAGTCCATACGTCCTCATTTTTTCGCTCAAAAATGGCAAAATATACCGATTGTGGTGCGGAAAATATGTAAAAAAGAGACTTTCCGCACCAAAATCAATCTGTTTGAAATATATATAATTTGCAACGATTATGCAACACATCTACGGACCGTATGTAGTCGCCAAGCCGTTTCATCATTCCACTTTATCCGATACCTTAAGTTTGAAAATAGTATTTTTTTGATTGAGTCGCACGGGTTTGCTCAGGTCTAACGACCTTCGCTGTTTTTTTTACTTTCGTGAGTACCGTTAGGTACGAACCAATCCGCGTGACATCTAATATATCTCAGCACCTAAAATTATGCAATAGATTGAACTGTTACTAAAATCATTTCCTTTTATCAAGTTAACGCTCCTTTTTCTTTATCACACAGATTTGCTCAGCCCCCTTCGCTGATTCTAATTTTGTCAACATCCGTGAACGCCGTTAGGCGTGAACCAATCCGTGTGACATTTATAGTTCAAATCCCAGGTTCTTAAACACCTTGGCGAGTTCCTTTTCGCTTTCTTTTTCAGCCTTGAGGAGGGTGCGCATTTCTGCTTGGAGTTCGCGCATTTTTTCGTCAAAGTTCACCTGTTCGTCGCGGTTCTTGAATTCGATGTACTTGCTCGGCACAAGCGACCAGTTTTTCGCCTCGATTTCTTTCAGGGTGGCGGTAGCGCAGTATTCGGGTTCGTCCTTGATTTTCTTTGTTTGCCACTTGTGGTAAGTGCCGCTGATTTTTGCAATATCCTCTGCGCTGAACTGGGTGTACTTCTTTTCAAAGGGTTCTCCCATCTGGCGCAAATCCATAAAGAGCACTTCGCCTTTGCGGTTCCTGTACTTGCGTATTTCACTGCCGATCTTGACTTCGCGGGCAGTTTTATTGTTGTTCAATATCCAGAGAGTCACGCTGATGTCGGTGGAATAGAACATATTTCTAGGCAAAATAAGAATGGCTTCGACCTTGTCGTTCTGCAAAAGTTCTTTGCGAATTTTTTGTTCGTCGCCTTCACCACTTAACGCACCATTACTGAGCAAAAAAACTGCCACACCATTTTCGGAAAGCTTTGAGAGAATGTTTAATATCCAACCATAATTCGCGTTGCTTGTGGGCGGCACGGTGTAGCCTTTCCAGCGCGGGTCATCAAGAAGTTCGTTTTCTGCTCGCCACGACTTCTGATTGAACGGCGGATTAGCCATGATAAAATCGGCTTTTAAATCTTTATGTTGGTCTTCGGCAAAGGTATCGGCAGGTTTGTCGCCCAAGTTACCAGAGATGCCACGGATGGCAAGGTTCATCTTTGCAAGTTTGTATGTAGTACCTGTATATTCCTGACCATAAACAGATACTTCGCGCTTGTTGCCATTATGGGCCTCAATAAACTTCATGCTCTGCACGAACATGCCACCCGAACCGCAGCAAGGGTCATAAATTTTACCACGGTAGGGTTCAATCATTTCAGCAATTAAGCCAACGATTGTTTTTGGCGTATAGAATTCGCCTTTTCCCTTGCCTTCGGCTATTGCGAATTTTCCTAGAAAATATTCATACACTCGCCCGACAACATCTTGCTCTTTGTCCTTGATGGTGTCGATGCCGTCGATGTCGCTGATGAGCGCCGCCAGTTTCGCGGTATCAAGTTGTAATCTTGAAAAATAGTTATCAGGGAGTGCTCCGCGCAATGCCTTATTTTTCTTTTCAATATTTGCAAGAGCTGTATCAATTAAAAGTGCTATATCGCTTTGGCGAGCGTGTTCAATTATAAAACTCCAGCGGGAAGTTTCTTCCAGGTAAAAGACATTGTCCTTGTTGTAGAACTCAGGCATTTCCACATATTTTTTGCGACCCGCGGCAATGAGTTTTTCGCGCTGTTCTTCAAACTTATCGCTTGCAAACTTCAAGAAAATAAGCGAAAGTACAACATGTTTGTATTCAGCTGGTTCTACGCTACCGCGCAACTTGTTTGCAGATTCCCAAAGAGACGCTTCAACCGATTTTTCAATATTTTTTTTCTTGCTTTTTGTAGAGTTTTTTGCCATACTTGAAATATATATAACTTGTCATAAAATTTGGCAAAAAAAAAAATTCCCTTGCAACTGTGAAGTTACAAGGGAAATTCAAGCAACCTTAAGAAAGATTATTTCTTAGGGAGTTTTGCTTCGCCACCGAAATCGACGTTTGTCTTTTTGCCAAGCAAAAGAGCACGGGTTTTCATTGGCAAGCCATAGCAACGGATAAAGCCTGTGGCGTCTTTCTGGTCATACATTTCAACATCAGAGAATCCACCAAGTTCCATGTCGTACAAGCTATATGGGCTCTTGATGCCAGCAGGAATAATATTACCCTTGTAAAGTTTCAAGGTGACTTCACCTGTTACCACTTTCTGAGTTTCAGAAATAAAAGCATCCATTGCCTGACGGAGCGGCGTGAACCATTGGCCATTGTAAACCAAGTTAGCGTATGTCATAGACATTTTTTGCTTTTCGAACAAAGTTTCTTTATCAAGAACTAATTGTTCGAGGCATTCGTGAGCTTTGTAAAGCAAAGAACCACCCGGAGTTTCATAAACACCGCGGCTCTTTAAGCCAACAAGGCGGTTTTCAACAATATCCAAAAGACCACAAGCGTGTTCGCCACCAATCTTGTTTAAATATTCAAGCAATTCAACAGCACCCATTTTTTTGCCATCAATTGCAACCGGGTTTCCTTTATCAAAGGAAATGGTTACATAACCTGGCTTAGAAGGAGCCTTTTCATAAGTTTTCGTATGCTTGAGCATGTCGTACTTATGTTCTTTATCTGGTTCTTCTAAAATGCCACCTTCATGAGAAAGGTGCCACAAGTTACCGTCTTCGGAATAGATTTTCTTTTTAGAAATACCATTCAAAGAAATGCCACGAGCTTGTGCGTAATCGATTGCATCTTCACGGCTGTGAATATTCCATTTAGGATCTTTCCAAGGAGCAATCACTTCAAGTTTTGGGTTCATGGCGGCATAAGTCAATTCAAAACGAACCTGGTCATTGCCTTTACCTGTTGCACCATGAGCAACAGCGTAAGCGCCTTCTTTTTCTGCAATTTTAACTTGATATTTTGCAATCAATGGGCGAGCAAAAGAAGTTCCTAAAAGGTAAGTGTTTTCATAACGAGCGCCTGCACGAACAGTTGGCCATACGTAATCTTCCAAAAATTCTTTACGAAGGTCTAAGACATAGCACTTGGAGGCACCAGTATTCAAAGCTTTCTGTTCTAAAGCCTTAGCATCTGGAAAATCATTTTGACCAAGATCTGCTGCAAAAGCAATCACTTCGCAATCATAATTTTCGATTAACCAAGGAATAATGATGGAGGTATCTAATCCGCCACTGTAGGCGAGAACCACTTTCTTTTTTGAATTTTTCTGAACTTTAGCCATTTTAAAATCCTTTTAAATGTTTGGCATGTGAAAATATAGAAAACCCCACTTAAAAAGTGGGGTAAAATTTAAACTTAAGGCAAAGAGATGCGTAATGTTGTCACTTGTTTCAAAGCCTGCACCTGAACTATATAAACTCCTTTTGAGAACGCCTCCAATGAAATATTTTTAGAGATTCCCATTTTTCTTTGAAGGAGTCTCCCCTGAAGGTCAAATACTGCGACATCAGCCTTTTCTACTCCAGAAATATAAAGCGAACTTCCTTTCTGTTGGACATTCAAAAATTTCAACACTGGCTTTTCTAAAGAATTCGGAATTTCTTCGCCAGAGCCACCTTCTGGTATTTCTTCTTTTTCAGTTTCACCAGAACCACTTTCTGGAGTTTGTTCATTACCGCCTGCGCCAGAATTTTCATTTTCAAATTTTTGAGTTGGCTCAATTTCACGAACAGAAACGTATTTATAATAAGGGTGATCATTATCTGAACGCATCAGAACAATACCACCTTTTAAAATAGCCGCATAAGCATTGACTAAGCCATTGTAATCGGCACAACCTTCAATAGTCGCAGCCCCATAACTTGCCCCAGACCAATCCGTTCCAGCGTCTTCAGCTACGCCAACAAGTTCCCACTTGCCGGGAGGCGTTGCATTACTCGTTGAATCAATATAAAGTTCTAAGCGAACTGTTGAAGCGTCTTTATTGTAAACAATATACTTCATACCAATCCACTTGCCTACCGGTAAAACATTTCCACCCCAGAGAGGGTCTTGCGCCCCTATTCCAGAACTACTGCGGTAATAACTTCCCGGGTGTTTCCATTCTTTTTCAAAATCCCACTTGCCATCATTTCGGAAACGAGCATAGTAAGTATTTGCATCACAATTATTACCACCACCAGAAGCATGTCCAAGCGGGCCTGAGCGAACACCTACAACCATCCCGCCATAATTTTCGCCACCAAGTGCATCACGTTTAAAATAAGCGGTGTATTCAGTATTTAAAAATTCTTGTTTTACACTTGCCCATGATTGAAGGCTATTTATATGAAAACGCGGGTTATTAGCAAGCATTTGCATAGTCCCCTTTCCATCTACATAAAACCCACCGCCATCAGAACTTCTATCATCAGTCCATTGCGTATTGTCTTCTATATCGCCAGACCAATCTTTAAATGTTCTTTCAGAACCATTAGCCCAGTGCAAAGAATTCCATTCTTGCATTCCCGATTTTGACTTATAGAATTTCTGAAAGCCAAAAACATCTGTAGATTCTTCAGCAAATAAGAAACTTGCCAGAACAAAACTAAAAAACAATCCCATTTTTTTCATAAACACCTCAGAATGAAATATATTATCTAAAAAACAAAACAGAAAAAAAAATTATATTTCTTTTATCTTATGAAAATCAAAATATCAGATAAAACCATTGGCTACATATCTTTTGCTTTTATAATAGCTACAATAACGCTAGTCGCCATTGGTATGTGGAAAGCACACCACGCTACTCGATACACAGCTACAATTGATTTTCAGGAATTAGGGTCTTTACAACCAGAAGACCTTGCAACACTCAGAGGTTATGAAGTTGGTGTTGTCCGCGAAATCCATTGGCTTGGCGACAGAGCAAGAGTTACAGTCCACTTTAATGAACCATTACGCTTAAGAGAAGGGACTATTTTTAAAAACGTTAACTACGCCCTTATGGGCCAGCGCCGCTTAGAAATTATCGCATCTAAAACCGGAAAAGATTTGCCCGAAGATTACATTCATCAAGGTATTTTTGAACCAGGAATTGCAGAAGCTCTGCGTTTAATTGAAGATGTTGTAAAACAAGTAGAAGCATTACAATCTATGGTCGTTCTTGTAGCACAAGGCGATTCTACTCACCCTTCTTTTTCTAGTGTCTTTGAAGGATATGTTTCTAAACTTGAAGGCCTTTTGCAACAAACCGAAAGCCTTTCAAAAATGCTCCCAGAAAAGTTAGACAATGTTTTTGCCGTAGTAGATACAACAACTAAATCTATAAATACCATCACAGAACAAACAAATAGTGCTGTCAACACCATTGACTCTGTTGCTAAAGAAAAAATCAAAACAGCCAAATATGCTTTAGTAAAAATTTCAGACGAAACAAAAAATGCCAATTCTTTGATTGATTCTTTTGAAAATTCTCCTATTGGTGAACTTTTAGAAAACGATTCTCTTATTCAAAAAACAAATGCTTTAATTCAAAGCACTCAAAATCTGATAAAAGCCTTTAACACTAAAGGGCTTGATATTCGCGATGAAAATGGAAACAAAGTTTCTTTAATTCGCTGGGAAAACATCAATTTAATTGGAAAAACAGCTCGTGAAAAAGCTAAACTTCGCGAAGAACTAATTAATTCTGATAAATAAATTTCTCAGTTTTATCCAAAAAATCACTCTTGCAAAACTTTTCTACAGGGAAGTATATTCAAAAAAGTCCACCAAAAACAATGAGGTGAAAACTTTTCTTTTTGAATACTTTCTTTTCCTTCTTTCCTGAAACAGGAAAATTATAATCCCCTATTTTCTCACCAATTTTTAAACGGAATTTCAAAGGAAGTTTCGTGTAAAAGAAAACAACCTTAAAAGGAGTTTCTATGAAAACCAAAATTTTAATCCCTTTACTCACCCTAGCTTCAATCGTGAGTGCAACGGATTTCAATGTCCACGGAGAAGTCAAACTTTATGGCGATGGCTATTACAAGCAACAAGACCCTAGGTTTGGCATAGACAATACAAATGACCCTGATTTAATCCATACTTACACTTCCACTTTTAAACTTGCATTTCAAACCATATTCAATGAGCACTGGAATGCTATTGCAAAAATCAACGCTGATGCTGAAGGCAGTTCTCCAAGGTTTCTATACGACGGCGCCTATTTACAATACACCAAAAACAAAATGTTAAACTATCGAATAGGTGATTTAACTTATTCTGAAGGGAAATTCAGATACTACGATTATGATGACACTGGAAAATTTGCTGCTGGCTTAAGAGATAGAAATATTCGTGGTGCTGAAATCAATTTCTGGGATATGTCTCTTGGGGCTGGTTTTAAACGCGGATTAGTGGCATTTGAAGATAATGGTTTTGAAGTCATTGAAGAAGATTCAAGAAGCTACATTATTCATTTTGCTGCCAACATTCCTTTCAGCACACATTTATTCCGTTCTTATATAAATTATGAAAGTAATCAAGCAAGTGAATCGAACTCATTACGTTCAGGTATGGTTCTTCAATTAAACTTTGCGCCATATTTTAATTTACAAGCTGTGCATGCTTCTTATACAGACAAATTAAGAGAAAAGTATCCTAGATTCAGCCAAGCCGTCACAGTAGAACCAGAACTCCATTTAGGAATGATGAATTTGAAAGGCACTTTTTATTACGCCTTTTTACATGATAACCTTGAAAAAGCAACTCCTATCGAAGTTCCTGAATATATGTTTGCTTATTTAGAACCTGGCTTCTCTTTTTCTAAAAAGTTCTCTTTAGGGTTTCCTGTAGAATACCACACAATGAGTCTTGATGATGACGACAACTTAGAACAAATTTTTGTTGGACCAAGATTTTACCTAATACCAGCCGAAAGACTAAGCATAAAATCTTTCGTCCGTATGGGTTTCCCAATAGGTGATGATTACCAAGAAAATGAAATGCACATTGGAACAGAAGTAGAAGTTGCCTTCCACTTCTAAAAATCCCAATTACTAACACAAATTAAACTTTCAATTCTCCTGCATCAATGTTATCCCATTCAGGGATAGCTTGAATTGCAGGAGAAACTTCTTCTTGAATAAATTTTACAACTTGCCCAGGGGCTCTGCCCACAAATTTTTTCAAGTCTAAAATTTCTTTAAGCTTTTCTTCTGTAATGCCCAATTTTTGGAAAACTTCATTTTTAAGGATACGTTCAAGAAGATCGTTATCTTTTCCCTCTTCTTTCACAACCTTACCTGCTTCCATGCTCATTACGCGAATTTCTTCGTGAAGTTCTTGGCGGTCGCCACCATTTTTCACACCTTCCATAATAATGTTTTCTGTTGCCATAAATGGAAGTTCTGCCATTATCCGCTTTTCAATTACTTTCGGGTAAACCACTAAACCATTCGTAACGTTTTCTGCAATAATAAGCATAGCATCCATTGCAAGAAAAGCTTCTGGAATAGCCAAACGTTTATTAGCGCTGTCATCTAAAGTGCGTTCAAACCATTGTGTGGCTTGTGTTAAAGCAGTACTATTCACTTGTGCCATTACAAAACGAGCTAAAGAACAAATACGTTCGCTACGCATTGGATTACGCTTGTAAGCCATTGCCGAAGAACCAATTTGAGTTTTTTCAAAAGGCTCTTCAACTTCTTTTAAACCTTGCATTAAACGCATATCGGTTGCAAATTTATGAAGGCTTTGAGCAATAGAAGAGAGAACTTGGTTTACGCGGTTATCCCATTTACGGGTATAAGTCTGCCCAGTTATAGTTAGCACGCGTTTAAAACCAGCCTTTTCACTAACACGGCGATCAAGTTCAATAATTTTTTCTTCGTCGCCATTGAAAAGTTCCATAAAACTTGCTTGTGTTCCTGTTGTGCCTTTAACTCCACGGAAAGGCAAAACTTCAATCAAAAAATTCAATTCTTCTAAATCAATTAAAAAATCTTGAAGCCACAAACAAGCGCGTTTTCCAACTGTTGTCAACTGCGCGGCTTGAAAGTGTGTTGCCCCCAACTGAGGCAAATCTTTATATTCCATCGCAAATGCAGAAAGTTTATCCATCACACGACAAAGTCGTTTACGGACAATAATCATTGCTTGTTGCATCTGGATCAAATCAGTATTATCGCCAACATATGCAGATGTAGCGCCTAAATGAATAATACCTTTTGCCTTAGGACACTGAACGCCATAAGCATATACATGACTCATCACATCGTGACGACGACGTTTTTCTTCTGCTTCAGCTACATCAAAGTTAATATCTGTTGCATGAGCTTTTAATTCATCTATTTGTTCTTGTGTTATCGGAAGACCTAATTCTTTTTCTGATTCGGCCAAAAAAATCCAAAGTTTCCGCCATGTTTGAAATTTGTATTGCGGGCTAAAAATAAAGCTCATTTCTTTACTAGCATAACGCTTAATCAATGGACTTTCAAATTGGTCTCTCATTATAATTCCTTGTTTAAAATTTGCTTGATAAATATAAAAATCTATTTTTATCGCAACTTCATCTACAAAAAATGAAATAAAAAAAATCCGAAGATTTCTCTTCGGATTTTTATGCTATTTATAATTATTTCAAATGTACTGGTCTTGAATAGCCAAATGAAGTCAAGTCATTTTCTTTTTCAATAATTTTTGAACCGACCTTTTTATCTGGCAACTGGCAACGCAATTTGGCAACAGAAGAAATTTCTGTTTTTACAAGATAAGCTCCTGTTCCAAGCAAGCGACCTGAAGAAGCTCGTAAAGCACCATCCACGCCAGGTTTCATTTCAAAGAAGAGTTCCAAAACGCCAGCATCATTGACCAAGTTTCCATCTGTCAAATCAAGAGAGAATGAGAAATCATCAACAAAATTACCTAGCGATGTATAAATCCAAACATGCATTTTATACTTCACTGTATAAAGTGGAGTTGCAGCCAAATTAGATTTATCCACTTCTTGCTGGAATTCTTCAGAACAGTAATCACTGATGTATTCATCAACAGTTATTTTTTCTCTATCCCAGCCACCACCTGCTTCAAGTGAAACCAAACCATCAGATTCTATCATATCATCAATGGTAGCAAGACCACCAAACGCATTGACAGAAGGCATTTTCAATTCCACTTTCATCGTTGGCCCAAGGTGTTCTCCTGGGTAACCTGGGTAAGGTTCTTCGCCATCTGCTTTTTCAACATTGGAAGAATTACCTTGAAGAACAGTCACTTCTTTTTCTTCTCTTGGATTAAAAATTGAAACTGCAAAGCGTTCATCTTCTTCTGGAGGGTTTCCTGCATAAAGTTCTTCTGCTTTTTCAGGGTCCACTTTTACAACAGGTTCTACCATAGAAATCACAACGTTTTTAGCATTCTTCATTGTAATCGCAACAGTATCAGAAGCTTCGTTTCCTGCTTTATCACGGAATGTTCTAATAATTATGTTTGTTCCAACATCTAGACTCTGCAATGTCAATGTATCTTGTTCAACACCATCAACAGTCCAGACTACTTCAATTGAAACAGAAGAATGTTTAGACAAGTGTTCTGGTGACAAGATTTTCACAACTGGAAGCACTTCATCTAAGATAATAGAAACAGTATGTGATGCAGAGTTACCATAACTATTTACATAAGAATAAGTCACTTCATAACTCTTGTCCCCATTTTCATTTTCAAGAATATTTCCTTTCTTATCAACAGGGTAAGAAACTTCAACAATATTTCCTTTCTTATCTTGGTAAACATAAGAAATTTCAAATACGCCGCCCACAAATGAGTCTAATATTGAAGAATCTTCAGATGAGCCAGAAGAACTTCCCGAACCATTCCCTGAAGAGGAATTTGAACCACTTCCATTAGAAGAACTGCCCGAGTTATTATTGGAACCAGGTTTAGAAGAAGTTCCTGGTTTTGATGAAGTTCCTGGTTTTGACGAACTTGAACTTCCAGATTCTCCAGAGCCGCCAGATACATTAGAACCATTTGAAGAATTAGCCCCCGCTACAACTTGTACCGGTTTTCCTGTCAAAGCATCTGCCGGGTAGGAAATTTTTACCGTATCGCCATTTAAAACAGTTGCATAAGTTACATAAACAACTTCACGACCTTCTGAATCCAAAATCTTTTCGCCGGATTCTGTTTCATAATACTTCACAGTAACAGTTGTGCCATTTACTTTTTGAGTGTATTCTACTGCTACTTTACCATTTTCAATAGTTACTTTCTTTGTTGAATCATTTGGTTCTGGGAAAAATTCTTTTTGAATTTCTGTTGCCGTTTCAAGAACTTTTTTCGGCACAACAACAGAATCCAAGCGAACTTGTAAAGGAAGCGTATCCACAGAATTTGTCAGTGGATCTTTAACAATAGCAACCAAATCATTATCTTTTTCATTCACATAGAATGACGAATCTTTTGAAGATGTTCCTTCAACAATTGTCACGCCAGTGATTTTTGAAGAATCTTTATCCAAAGGCTTGATTACAACTTCAGGAACACTTGTGCTTACACAAATAGTCACTGAATCACGCCCACGGATATCGATGGTTTTATCAGTATCAGCAAATCGATAAGTATGACAACCATCTGGCAAATCTTGTAAAGAAGTATCCTTATAAGAATTCTTGCCTAATTTGTTAATCAAAACCCAACTGATATTTGCGAAAGTTCTGTTAATAAATGCGGTGTCTTTCTTTATTTCGTAGCGAGTAATTCCGCTTTCTACAGTCATAACATTAACGATAGATTGTTCAAGGATATTTGAAATATTTATCGTTACAACAGCTGTATCTTTCAATTTTCCATCATTAACAACTACTTTTAAAGAATAAGATTTTTTCTTTTCATAATCTAGTTCTGCTTTTTTCACTGAAAGCATTCCTGATTTTTCATTCAGAGTAAAGAAATCTGAATCACCGCCTATTACAGAATAAGTCAATTTATCATTATCTGGGTCAGAAGCTTTCACTTGACCAAATTCCGTATTCACAAGTGCATTTTCAGCAACAACAAAGGATTGGTTTTCAATATTTGGGCGTTCGTTTACATCAACAACTTTAACTTTTATCTTTTTCGTTGTTGATTCCAAACCATCCGAAACAGTCACTTGAATAAACAAAACTGAATCGGCACTTTCATAATTTAAAGAAACATCTTTCTTTAAACTAACCACACCTGTAGATGGGTTGATAACAAATTTGTTATTCGGATCAGTTATAGAATAAGAGAACTTTGTATCGCCATCGGCATCAGAAACTTCTACTTTTATTGAATCTCGGCTATTTTCAGCTATTTGAATTTCTTCTGTCACAATTTCCGGAGCGTTATTTTTCACTTTTACGGTAACGCTTGCCGTATCCTTTAAGCCACCTTTATCGGTAACCACTACTTCAAATAGATAAATGTTCTTAGCCACATTCACAAAAGGCGTTGTCCCTTTAACAATTAAATCTGCAGAAGAAGATTTTTGTTCAAATGGAACGCCAGAAGTAATCACAGCATAAGAAAGCAAAGCCTGATCACCTGCATCTACATCTGTTGCTTTCAATACACCGACTAAATCAGCAGCCGTTGCAGAACGAGGAATGGTAAATTCAGCATCAGCAATTACAGGTTTTTCATTCACATTAAGAATGGAAATTTCAATAGTTGCCGTATCTGATAATGAAGGAGAGCCTGCATCAGCAATGCGAATGGTCAAGGTATAGTTTGAAACTTTTTCAAAATCAAGACCTGTTTTAGCAACACTTATTTTGCCTGCCGAAGAAACACTAAAGAAACCATCAGCATTTCCTGAAAGAATAGAGAATTTCAAAGTATTGTTTGGTGACAATTTATCTGGGTCGCTGAACGTGAGAGTTCCAACTGAAGTACCTTTATTAGAATTTTCTGCAATGCTAAAGGCATCATCTTCAACAACTGGTTTTTCGTTCACATCAAGAACAGTTATTTTAACCGTTGCCGTATCCTTCAAACTTGGAGAGCCTGCATCAGAAACCTGAATAGTCAAAGTGTAACTTGAAACTTTTTCAAAATCAAGCCCATCCTTTGCAACGCTTATTTTGCCAGTTGAAGAGACGCTAAAGAAACCTTCACCATTACCTGAAAGAATAGAGAAACTCAAAGTATTGTTTGGTGACAATTTATCTGGGTCGCTAAATGTGAGCGTACCAACAGAAGTACCTTTTAAAGTTTTTTCTGCAATGCTAAAGGCATCATCTTTAACTGTTGGTTTTTCGTTCACATCAAGAACAGTTATTTGAACTGTTGCTGTATCAGACAATACTGGAGTGCCAGCATCTGACACCAAAATGGTAAGTGTATAAGATTCAACACTTTCAAAATCAAGACCTGAACGAGCAACTGTTAATTTCCCGTCATCAGAAACAGCAAAATAAGCACCGTCATTCCCTGAAAGAATTTCAAAACTCAAGGTATTATTTGGTGCCAAAATATCTGGTTCAGAAACAGAAAGTGTTCCAAGAAGTAAGCCACTCTTATTATTTTCTTCTACCAAATAAGAAGCATCAGAAATGATTGGCTTTTCGTTTACATCAAGAATGGTAATCTGAACCGTTGCCGTATCTTTCAAACTTGGTGAGCCGGCATCTGTTAAGAGAACTGTCAATGTATAACTTGCTGTTGTTTCAAAATCAAGACCATCTTTAGCCACACTCAATTCGCCTGTTGAGGAAATACTAAAGAAGCCATCACCATTACCCGAAAGAATAGAGAAGTTCAAAGTATTGTTTGGTGACAATTTATCTGGGTCGCTAAATGTGAGCGTACCAACTGAAGTACCTTTTAAAGTATTTTCTGCAATGCTGAAAGCATCATCTTTAACTGTTGGCTTTTCATTTAAATCAAGAACAGAAATCTGAACCGTTGCTGTATCAGACAAAACCGGAGAACCAGCATCAGACAAGAGAACTTTCAATGTGTAGCTTTCTGTTGTTTCAAAATCAAGGCCATCTTTAGCAACACTCAATTCACCTGTTGAGGAAATACTAAAGAAACCTTCACCATTACCCGAAAGAATAGAGAAGTTCAAAGTATTGTTTGGTGACAATTTATCTGGGTCGCTAAATGTGAGTGTACCAACAGAAGTGCCTTTTAAAGTATTTTCTGCAATGCTAAAGCTAGAGTCTTTAACTACTGGCTTTTCATTTACATCAAGGACAGTTATTTTAATTGTTGCCGTATCAGACAAAACCGGAGAACCAGCATCGGACAAGAGAACTGTCAATGTGTAGCTTTCTGTTGTTTCAAAATCAAGGCCATCTTTAGCACCACTCAATTCACCTGTTGATGAAATGCTAAAGAAGCCAGCACCATTACCCGAAAGAATGGAGAAGCTCAATGTATTATTTGGTGACAATTTATCTGGGTCGCTGAATGTGAGTATGCCAACAGAAGTACCTTTTAAAGTATTTTCTGCAATGCTAAAGCTTGAGTCTTTAACTACTGGTTTTTCATTCACATCAAGAACAGTTATTTTAACTGTTGCCGTATCGTTCAACAAGTCATCTGTGACAAAAACAGTCAATTCATAATCCGTTCTTGTTTCAAAATCAAGCACTTCTTGTTTAAGGATAACCTTTCCTGAGGCATCCACGCGGAATATTGTCGTATCACCACCAAGAACTGTATAAGTCAAATCGTCTTTATTTACATCAGCCGCTTTAAGAGTTCCAACAACAGCATTCACTTTACTATTTTCTGGAACAGAGAAAATGGTATCATTAAATACTGGTGGGAAATTCTTATCAACATCCTTGATATAAAGTGTAAAGGAACCAGAACGTTTATTGCCAGGTAAAACAGCACCGCCCATATCAAAAACATGCAACTTAAACGATTCTTCGTCTTCAACTACCCCATCAAGCACTGCATTAACAAATAAAGAATCGGTAGGATAAAGTTTTCCAACTGGTATCACTACATGTCCAGTATCTATTCCGCATATTGCCATATTTGCTTTTTCTTTATCAAAATCCGCAAAGGAAGCAATGCCTTCTCCTGTTGAATCCGGAGCATCAAAGCAGTAATTGAATTCAACCATTGTTGTTGGAATAGCATCTAACTTAATCGGCACATATTGATTGGCGTCTGATTCTAGGAATTTTCCACTAGCAAGAGCAGTCGGGTCAATATTTAAAATAGGAGGGTCAAAAGGAACATAACGGAAATCGCCAGAAACATCAGCCTGGAATTTCAAATTGTTCGCAATAACTTGACCAGCTAATTTGAAGTGTCCACCGACAGTTATTGTTCCAGTAGAAATCCAGGAGCCTTGGAAACTTGCACTTTTCCAATAGCTCCAATTAATATTTTGCGTTGTATAAAACAACAAGTTTCCAGCATAATCTGTATTAGAAAGAATGTTTATTTTATCTATATCTGTAAATTCCCAGCTAGAACCATTTGCAGGCTGATTTTGATAAGGAGGATCTTTTGAAGCCGGAGCTGCAACATCCCATTTCATTGTAGTTCTGTCAAACGTAACCCCTTCATCTACATAAGCCACGATAATTTTCATATCGTTTGCAGAATTGCTGAAATTAAAACCATTCTGCGAATAAATACGCGTTAATTTACCTCCAGGTGGCATCAAAACATACAAAACTTTCCCAGTACTTCCACCAATAGAGAAATTCGTAATATACTTGTCATAAGTTCCATATTCATTTGTTTCAACAGAATCAGGCGGAACATGAATCAAATAAGTTTCATTTGCATAACTACTAGTCATTGAAATGGCTTCTAAACCTTCCCAAGAATCAGGTTCTGGCCATATAGGAACAGTCATCTCTGTTTCTACCGGCGGAGCGATAACTTCATTACAATCTTCGTATGAACCTTTTTTCTTAGATAGAGTAGTAGCATCGTTATAAATGCCACCAGTTAAAACTTCATTCCAATAATTTAAACTACCATCATTATACCGTTGCGTGATATTCCCTTGTACACACCAATCACCTTCCATCACATTGTTCGACTTTCCATTAACTTGCAAATCTCCTAAAACGCGCACTGGACCCATAGAAATCGTATCAGTAGTTGATGAAAAAATAAAGTCACCACCTACCATTGTCGGTCCACCAAAATGATGCTGGAAGTTACGAATTATAAAATCCCCACTAGCGGTTCCATTGTAACCAACATTATCCCCAATTATAACTTTTTCAGCGACATCAATTCCATTTGTTCCCCACAGTTTGTATTTCATCAAACTTTCCCAATATTCTTGTTGGGTTTCTGGATTATCCATCGCAGAAGAACCGACGTTTTCAAAGTACAGTGGAGCAACAGATGCTGCAGAAACAAATCCGCTTGTAAATAAAATTAAAGAGAATACACTCTTAGAAAGGCCCTTCCAAACCTTGAACAATTTTTTACAATTATTCATACACACACCAACCCGAATTTTGGATTATTCTAATTACACACTATAAAATTTATAAAATATTACAATATTGTGATATTTTTACAATCACTTTATCACCTTTTAACGCTTAAAAACACATTTCTTCTCTTTTTTATGCTTTTTAGCACTCTTTTTTACATATTTTCCTATATTATTGGTTCCTAGGCCCTACGCAATGACTATTTGCGGGCAACACGCCAGGGCGAAAGCAGCAACGGACTTGTGAATTTTTATGTGCGGAGGTCGCCTAGGTCTTTTGTCTCCTTTGTGGGGACTTTTTTTATTTAAAGGTTTTTTATGATTCTTTGGACAATTCGCCACACTAAACCGCATAATCCACAAAATGTATGTTACGGGCGTCTCGACTTTGATGTTTCCTCTTCTTTTCAAGATGAGTTTCCACCAGTTCTAGAAGCATTAAAACAACAAAAAGCTAATCCGGAACTTTTTTATACAAGCCCATCACTTCGCTGTAAACGACTTGCTGAAAAGGTAAGCGAAGTCGTAGGTTTTTCTCCAACAGAATGCGCTAATATTGCTGAAGTCCATTTTGGTGATTGGGAAAATCAATTACTAACAGAAATAGATCGTTCTCAAATGAATGCCTGGAAAAATGACCTTCGTGGTTATCGTTTTCCTAATGGTGAATCCTTTTATGATGTAGACAAAAGAGTCTCTGAACATTTAGAATATTGTTTAGAACAAAACAAAGAATGTTTGTGGGTTACACATGCTGGTGTAATAGCTTCTGTACTACATACTTATGCTGGTGTTCCTGACGACGATTTTGTAGAAGGAAAATTTGCCTACGCCACTATGACCCGCTTTGATTTTCAGAAGAAAAATGGTATGTGGCAAGCCAGTTTCAAACACGTTTATGAAGGCATTCCAATGCCTCCACTACAAATGTGATTTTTAGAGAACTTTTTTCGCCATGACAACTTGCCAACAGATGGCCACGTCGTCTTAAAAGACTCCTCGCCATGACAACCCAGAACTTGCCCGAGAACCTTCTCATTGCGAGCACACTTTTGTCATTGCGATGGAACATAGTGACAGAAGCAATCTCATTGCAAGCAACACTTGTTTTTTTAGATTACTTCGCTACGCTCGTAATGACAAAAACCAAAATCGCCGCACTGCGTTCGCGATGACAATTTGTTGTTAGATAGTTTCATTTCATTTGCCATGACAAGTTGTTTTTCTGCGACTCTCGCTCACTAAATAGCCTCGGCCATAGAGGGGAGGGTTGGAGGAAATTCCTTACTTTTTTTCAAGAAGTCTTTTTTGTATTCTCTAAATATGAATACATTAGAAAAGTGGTGTAAGCACCTGAATATCGCTATCGATGAAAAACAAAAAATCGTCTTTTGGGAAAAACACGATGAATTGAAGTTAGGCATTATAAATGCCGAACTGCAAGAGGCTTTTACTTTCAAAGAAAGTCCTCTAATTGAAATTGAAACGACTAGAAACAAACATTTCCATAGTCAATCTCTTTGGGATAACATAGAAAATGAAAACTTTCGAAACGCTTCTTGGGAATCAGCACCAATTACAGAATTAGCGGACACTCTTGTGTCTGAAAGCATAGAATTAAATGCTTCTGATTTACACTTAGAAACTTTAGAAAATGCTCTACTAGTAAGACTTCGAATTGATGGCATTTTACATACCCACAGACACCTCCCCTATTGGATAAAAGACGCTCTGTTGCAGCGTTATAAAATTTTATCACAAATGGATATTGCTGAAAAAAGACTCCCTCAAGATGGCAGTTTTTCTTTTATCCATAAAGGGACAGATGTCTTTATTAGAGCAAATACACTCCCCACAAAGTTTGGAGAAAAATGTGTTTTACGCTTTTTACCGCCTAAAAAAACTAAAGATTTAAAATCTCTGTTTTACCCCAAAAAAACTTGTGAAAAACTTATTCAATTTATAAAAGAACCTCAAGGAATTTTTATTGTCTGTGGACCAACCGGCAGTGGAAAATCTTCAACTTTACACGCTATGCTTGGAGAAATCTTAAAGCGACCTGTAAATGTTTCTACTGTTGAAGACCCAATTGAAGCGGTTCTTGCAGGCGCTAATCAAGTGCAAGTAAATGAAAAGGCTGGTTTAACATTTGCCACTGCATTACGTGCATTACTACGGCAAGATCCAGATGTCATTTTCATTGGTGAAATTCGCGATAAAGAAACGGCATCAATTGCCTTACAAGCCGCAAGAACAGGGCATTTAATTTTAGCCACTTTGCATGCCAATTCTATTAAAGCAGTACCAAGTCGTTTAAATGATTTAGGCGTTTCAGAGAAAGACCTTTCTGAATGTTTACTCGGAATACTATCTCAAAGACTTGTCCGAAAACTTAATTCCAATGGTGAATTTAGCGGCCGATTCCCAATTTTTGAATGGGAAGATTATCGCACAAAAGAAAATTCTCCCTCTATTTACCACTATGCCAAACAAAAAGTCCTTTCAAAAGAGACTTCTTGGGACGAAGTCTTACGCGTTCTCGGAGAATCAAAAGAAACCATTTAAGTGTTTTTTATTATATTTAGTCTTGATTTTTTAACCCTACTTTTTAAAGTTCATTTTTAAAAAGTAAAAAGAAAAGGAAAACACAATGGCCGACAATTTGTCCGTTCTCGGTAAAGCACGCAAAGCTTACCAGCCAAAACTTCCTGCCGCTCTTCGTGACGGCGCTCTCAAAGTTTCCCTCAACAAGGGAAAAGCTACAGAATCTGTCCGCGATCAGAAAAAGATCAAGGCACTTTTTCCAAACACTTACGGTGCTCCATACGTATCAATGAAGAAAGCCTCCAAGGCTCAAACCGGTAAGGCTTTGAATGTTGGTGTAGTTCTTTCTGGTGGCCAGGCTCCTGGCGGACACAACGTGATTGCTGGTATTTTCGACGGCATCAAGAGCGTGCACAAAAACAGCAAGTTGCTCGGATTCTTGGGCGGACCATCTGGCCTTGAAAATGGCAAATTCATTGTCATCAACGAAAAATTGATGGCTGCTTACAGAAACACTGGCGGATTCGACATTATTCAATCTGGTCGCACAAAACTTGAAACAGAAGAACAGTTCAAAAAGTGCATGGCTGTTGCAAAAGCTCAAAAGCTTGACGCAATCGTAATTATCGGTGGTGACGATTCTAATACGAACGCTGCTGTTCTTGGTGAATACTTCCAAGCAAATGGCGCTTCTTGCGTGGTTTGCGGTTGCCCCAAAACAATTGATGGCGACTTGAAGAACGAATACATCGAAACTTCTTTTGGCTTTGATACTGCTGTAAAAACTTATTCTGAACTTATTGGCAACATTATGCGTGATGCTAATTCTGCTCAGAAATACTGGCACTTCATTAAGCTCATGGGTCGTAGCGCTTCTCACATTGCTCTTGAAGCAGCACTTCAAACACACCCAAATATCTGCTTGATTTCTGAAGAAGTTAAAGCTAAGAAGATGAAATTGAAACAAGTCATCAAATATGTAGCAGACATCGTTGCTAGCCGAGCTGCTGATGGCAAGAACTTCGGTGTAGCTCTTATTCCTGAAGGACTTTTGGAATTCATTCCTGATGTAGGCGTTCTCATTTCTGAACTTTCTGAAGCTCTTGCTCACCACGAAAAAGAAGTGGAAGGCCTTGATACAGCTGCTAAAGTTGAAATGCTCTGCAAATGGATTAGCAAAGCTTCTGGTGAAGTTTTGAAGAGCCTTCCTGCTGGCATCCAAGCTCAATTGATGCTTGACCGCGATAGCCACGGAAACGTTCAAGTTTCTCTTATCGAAACTGAAAAGCTCATCATTGAAATGGTTAAAAAAGAACTCAAGAGCCGCAAGAACTTCAAGGGTAAATTCAGCGCTCTCAACCACTTCTTTGGTTACGAAGGCCGTTGCGCTGCTCCTTCTAACTTTGATGCCGACTACTGCTATAGCTTAGGTTATACAGCAGCTATTCTTGCTAACAACAAGATGAATGGTTACATGAGCTCTGTTCGTGATTTAACCAAGGGCATTGAAAAGTGGACTGCTGGTGGTATTCCTATCACTATGATGATGAACATTGAACGTCGTCATGGTGCAGATAAGCCAGTTATCCAAAAAGCTCTCGTAGAACTTGACGCCGCTCCATTTAAGTTCTTTGCTAAGAACCGCGATGTTTGGGCAAAAACTGAAAGCTACACTTACCCAGGCCCTATCCAATACTGGGGACCAAGCGAAGTTTGCGACGTTACGAACTTTACTATTAAGCTCGAACGTGGCGCTTTGAAAGTGAAGTAATATTTTATTTCAAGTGAAGCTAGCCGTAGGTTTTAACCTACGGCTATTTTTTTTAGCAACATTCTTTATAAAAACACTCAAGCAACAAGAATCCCGCCTCGCTTTGCGAGGCGGGAAATTCTGCAAATGATTTTTGATTTTTAAAGATTTTAATACTTAGCTAAAATTTTTGTAATCGTATTTTTATCAGTAGAAACTCTAATTCCGTAAACGCCTGCCCGTAAAGTGGAAACATCTAAAGAAAGCGTTCCTCGATTTTCATTAAAGCGCATTACCTCTTTATTATTCACATCAAAAATTCGGACACTGCGAACTGAAGTTTCAGAAGCAATTTCAAGTTTATTCCCTACAAATTTTGCAATCAACGGAAGTGGCTTATTCACACTAGATTTTATAGGCGTTGTTAATTCAGAAATATCTTTCCCTCGTTCTTCCACAAAGCGTGAAAGCAAATGAATATACTTAGTTTGGTAACCAAGACTCGGTTCAGTCAACTGCCAAGAATTTAATGGCCAGCCCGCATTAAAATCCTTATACATTTTAGCAGAAGGTTCTGCTATTGGTCTATCTTGAGCGTAACACAACTGATTATTAGCTACGCTACCACAACCCTTTACAGAATTATCAGCGTCATACTTGGCGCAACAACCATCCCAGGCATAACGCCTATTGGCACCACCAGAAACATAACCTGGTGCAGGGCCAAATTTTCCTTCCCCAACATAATCCCATTTTGAGCCTACATCAAACCATTTATGGAAAATACGCGTCAAAGATTTTTCAGCACCATACTGAGACATATTTGTCATATAAACATGTCCAAAAGGATTCACACCATGAATATAATGAAGGTATTCTGGAGCTGCCGCTTGGTAAGTTTCAGGGTTAATTCCAGAAATTCCGCTTTCAGCTAAACGCATATACAAAGTTCCATAAGAGGACTTTGCTGAATTAGAACCCCAGTTATAATCTCTGATAAAAGAACGATACCCGTCTGTTGCAAACGCTCCCATAAAATCTGCAGACTTATTCATTAATTTCACTAAGCGTTCATCAATTTCCGTTTTGATATCTGCCTTTGCGTCTTTAAATGAACGATACAATAAGAACATAAGATGTTGTTCATAACGATATTGGTCGCCCCACCCATTCATCAATGGGAATTGCGTGTAATTATCTTCAAATATTTTTAGATACGAAGGTTCTTCTGTTAATTGGTAAAGTCTAAAAGATGCTTCTACTCGATTTAAAAGACGAACGCAGGTTACTTCATCATCTGCAGGAGTTACCTCTTGTTGACCCGCAGCAAGACCAGAAGTTCCATGCGAAGCGTCATTATTGTAGAATAAAGAATCTTGATGTGATTCAGCCCAATTAAAAGCACGAAGTGCCGCATCAGCAAGTGTTTCTGAGTAAGTATCTTTTTTTAATAACCTTGCTACATACGCACCAATAGCAAATGCTTTTGCTGCAGAGTAAGTTCCAAGTGCATTGGGCGCTCCATAATAAGTCCGCCCTGTCGCCGCCGAAGGCGGCGACACTTCGTCTTCACCTACAACAGAAATAACAGCTCCATCTTCATATTGCAAGCGAAGCATGTGATCTAAACCCCATTTCGCTTCATCTAAAATATCAGGAATTCCATTGCCTGATTCAGGAATCCCATAATCATCAGTAAATGCCTTTGGCCTTTCTAAAAAAGCCATCAAAAGAGTTTCTACATAATTTCCATTCCAGTCCGTATATTTATTGTAATCGCCCGCATCAAACCACCCACCACTCACATCACGTTCTAAACTAGCATTTGTACTATCTAAAAAATAACGAGCTTTTGTGTCTTGAGCATGGTTCATTCCATCAGCCCATTCAGTTCCTGCATATATAGCCTCTTTTGCTATACCAACTCGTTGGTAATACAACACTCGAACAGCTGCTTTCAAAATATCGTTATAGACATCTTCTCGAATATGAAAATTAAAAGATTTCTTTGATGCTTCAGAAGCATCTTGAACATAATAAGTTCCAGGCGTAGTAACGGAACTAAAATCAAACCACCAGATTTTATCGCCTGAAACTGAATCAATCGCGCCACCATTAAAAGCAACAGGAGCACCAGAAAAAACAACTTCTCCTGTTGCGGAATCAATAAGATTAATCACAGAAGATGGCGTGTAAGACAATAACGAATCATAGCCAACAACTGGATCTCGCAAAACAGCTACTTTAGAATCCCCTGGACGATACCCAAATTGATCAACCGTAATAAAGACATCTTGAGCAAAAAGACTTGCAGATAAAAAAAGTGAACTGGCTATTATTTTTTTCAACATACACACCTCTATTTCTGATTTTTCAGAAAACTTATTTCACTAATATAAACTCATTTTAAAATAAAGAATCTTACAATTAAATAATATTCCTCGAGAATTTTTACTTCTCAAGGAATAATTTTCATTCTTAAATAAAATTATGAATTAAATAAAAATACTACTTGATATTTACCCTTTGTATGTTATGCCCATAGCGCAAAAGATATACACCTGATTTTTTGAACTTTCTTTGAATTGCTATTTCAACATTATCGCGTAATTGTTCTGCCTGTAATGTTCCTAAATAACGCCCTTGCAAATCAAATACATCTGCCAAACCAAACCTTTCAACCAATCCGCCAAGATTTGTTACAAGCAAGTTTGTATTAGAAGAGCTACTAGATTCAACAAAAGAACTACTAGATTTAGGCATTCCATATTCAAAAGCTCCTAAATCTGGAGCACTGCCAGCAAATGGCAAACCAACATTTTCTCCTTTGTCAATCATTTGACTATTAGCCTTAAGTTTTAAAAAATCTACATCAGGTAAACTACCATCTGCATTACGTGGGCCAAGCATTCCAGGAAGTTTTGATAGGTCTTGCCCGGTGACAGTCATACTTGGGTCTTCTAAACTCACAAAATCATCATCTGTCAAATTTATCTCTAAATTCCAAGAATTATTTTCACCTGCTGGGCATTCTACAGTATATTCAAGTTTTTCGCCTGCCGAGCAAATTCCAATTTGAGAGAGTTTATTTGGATAAGCAATATTATTTTTCAACACATGAGCGTCTTGCCCCATTAAAACCGTTATATTAGTTGTTGCTTTACCATTAGCATCATAACTTCTACCAGGCATAGCAAAAGAACGGTCACCATTTTTGTAAGAAGTATTATTTAACCAAGTACTCCCAATACTTGAATAATTAGCATAAAAACCGGTCGCCACATTATTCCATGCAACACAGTTCTTGATAATATGACGCCCAACATCATTTCGGCTAGGCCCCATCTTAAAACCATTACCATTTACATTGGGCGGTAAATTTGTTCCGTATTCAATGTAGCCATTTCCCATCGCATAGCAATTTTCTACAACTACTGGGAATTCTTGAGCAAGCACATCCCAACCATCATCGCTATTCCACCAAGAACGACACCCAACGAATCTCGTTGTGTCGCCATCTGTTTGGTAATGTACGCCAAAGCCATCTGCATTTTCACCATCACCTTGCCAACCAGTCGGGTCATAGTTATCATGCGCATCGCAATTCAAGAAAAGATGGCCTCCACCACCTGAAGCGCCATCGTGTACAAAAAATCCTGGACCAGCATTGTGATGGCTATCTATTTGTTCTAAAAAAATATGTTTACTTCTATGAATAAAAACCCCTGAATTTGAATTGTGTTTCATAGGAGTATTGCGGACTTCAAAGCCTTTCAAATGCAAGTATTTTGCCGCAATCACAATAGGTGAAGTTGTCATCGCTCCTTCTGGCGTACCATCTTTTTTATCATAACCTGCTGCAACAGGGAGATTAGTTGCATCAAAAATAGGGTGTTCACCCAGGTAAGCAAAATAATGAATGCGGTTACTATCACTTTCGCCACTTGCTGTTAAGAGAATAGCGGCCGTCATTTCATATTCTTTATAAAAAACGGTGTCATTTAAATCGTAAACACCTCCGCGAATCCACACTGTATCACCCGCCATAACCACATCGTTTGCTTTGTTGAGAGAAGCAAATGGTTTTTCTTTTGTCCCTACATTTGAATCGCTACCATCGACTGCAACGTAGTAAACAGAACTAAAAGCCTCACTAGAAAACAAGATAAAACCTAAAGTCCAAAGAATTTTTGCTTTCATATACACCTCAAAAATATTACTTGTAATATATTCTGTTTTGGGCTATAGTGAAAACAGAACTCCATATAAATGTTTACTTAAATGAATTTATTCGAACAATACCTGGGATTTTATTGTTTCCAAAAGGATTAACTTTCGATATTTTGAAATATTGTTTCTTAGTGAGCTATTTTAATTTATTTTAAATCACAGAATTTAACAAACGAGGTTAAAATGAATCGCTTGGCTTTAGCAGGAATGTTTGCTGCATTTGGCTTTATGTTTGTCGCTTGTAGTGATAGTGAAAATTCAGCTAATTCCATTAGCGGAGAAGATAACAACTTGGTTGAAGTCGGTTCTAGTTCTTCAGAAATTATTTTAAGCTCTTCTGAAATTTTTCTGAGTAGCTCCTCTGTTAATGTTCCTGCAGATTCTTCGGCTTCTATTGACTCAAACAATACAAGCATTGATACTTCCACAGCTCCCGTTTTACCTTCTGATTCGTCTACAACACCAACAGAACCAGCAGATACAACAAAAATTATTTATGCATTAAAGCCATTTAATGGACCGCTTTCAAACCCACACAAGGGTTTCACTGTTCCGACTGGTGGCGCTTGGACATTTGTTCCAGAATTTGAATATGGCCCTTATGGTTCTTTAAATAATAAAGCTTGGGATTTGATTACTTATGGTTCGGGGCACCAACAATGGAACAAACTAAACCCAGCAAAAGACGTTTACGATTGGAGTGAATTGGAAAAATTGTTGAACGCACTAGCTGAACATAACATGACCTATGCTTTACGCGTTTTACCTTATTCACCATCTTTTATTAGAGCCGATGATACGCCCGAAGAAAATTACGATTGGACACCAAAATATGTTTATGAAATGGGGGCAAAAAAAATTACAGCTACTTGTGATTTTACTGGCTATAGTGGTTCAGTTCCTGTTTGGGATGATTCTATTTATTTACAAGCCGCAAAGGATTTTGCAACAGCACTTGCCTTGAAATACGATGGCGATCCGCGTATTGAATACATAGATATTCGAACTTTTGGGGAATGGGGAGAATGGCATGTTTCTCATTTAGAAGGTAGTGAAATGCCCTCTGAAAAAATTCAAATGGAAATGTTAGAACATTACGCTTCTGTTTTTAAAAAGACTTTGCTTGTGTTACCATCTAGCGGAGCTGGAAATGTCTATACATACGCTCTTAGTCTTGGTATTACAAAACGTGACGATGGATTTATAGCAACCCCTGGCAGGCCAGATTCTTTAGTGAGAGCCTACAAAGCAAATCTCCCAACAATCGCTGAAAATCATGCTGGTTATACCACTATGTTAGGATACAACGATATTATTCCTGGTGGCTATTTAAAATGGACTGCCGAACGTTGGGTAGATGCTATTACAACCGCCCACTTAACTTACTATGTACTAGATCAAGACAACGATTGTGGTTACCGTTTTTACAATGACAACAAAGCTCTTGCAGATTCTATGACAAAAGTGATTGGTTATAATTTTAGAATTTCTAACGCAGAATTTTTAACCATTACCGATTCAAAAAACACAACGAATACGCTAAACATTACTGTTAAAAATACAGGTGTTGCGCCTTGTTTCTTTGATATTTATATGGTGGCTGAATTTGTTGACAGTTCAGGAAACGCTCTTGAACAATTAGGCGAAACAGTTGCCATAAAGAAAGGAACTTTCAAAGATGAAATGGTAAAAGAAATTTCTTTTACTTCGACAATTCCTGCAAGGTTATCAAATGTAGCTCAGATGTCTGGCGTTTTTGTTGCTCTTTCAATTTATGAAAGCGAAGAAGCTTTTAAAGCAGGGAAAAATCCAACAGTTCGCTTTGATAACGACGGCATTTTAGAAAACAAAAAGTTATTGCTGAAACAGTAATTAGTTCTTTTAGTGCTTATCTTTATTTTACAGGCAATATCTTTTTGGGAAAATTATAAACCGAAAACAGATGAGGTTACATGGCTAGAAGATTATTTACCATAGTCTTTCTACTTTGTTGCTTTTGGGCGAACTCCCTTGCTTCCAGAGACAAGGGAGTTCCTTTGGAATATGCATCGGCCATATTCGTTTTTGAAAAAATAGACACGCTGCACCTAGAAATCCGGATATCCAGTCAAGGAAAGCTGGAATCTATTCAACTAACAAAAAATGGGAATCTATTTGGGGTAAATGACAGCACTATTCAATTTTTCAGGCAATTTATGATTCACGGTTTTGAAATCGGATCAAAAACAGAAAAAAAGTGCGAAGGACTTTATATTCATCTCCTTGCCCCAACAAATTACGAAGGGTTTGCCATAGTGATAGACGATAAAGGAATTACTTCCATAGAAAAAATATTCTCGCCATTCACTCGCAAGAAAGGGGAATCTGTAAAAATAGAAGATTACAAACCGAAAAGAATTTACCCAAACAATAACAAGTTACATTTGAATTCATTACACATAATATATAATCTTGGTTTGTCTCTTGGTAAAATGGAAATCGAGGCAAAATCTGCTAACAATTTACTTATAGTGAATGCCTTCGAACGAGAAGAAAAAATTATCTTGAAAGGAGATTCATCTAGTATAAATTCAATTTCTTTATACGAGGCTAAGCACAATGAACTTTATCTGCTAAAATTACCCGATGAAGATATTCGCTTAACTACTTCAAAATAATTCCATTCGCAATTAAAACTTATGGAATATAAAATTAAATAGTCATTTCCGTTGTACATTATAGTAAAACTCTAGATTATTGAAGTGGGGTTACAACACAGTTCTGCTTAAGGGTTCTATACGTGATGTTCTTTATCCCAATTGTCAAACCGCAAAAATCGCGGTTCATAGGGCAAATCGCAAAACACATCCTTTGGCATAGAGCCGTAAACAACCACAATTTGTGGTTGCAAAACCTTTAACATTTCTATAACGCCCAAATGCATCTGTCGTTTTTCGTCTTGAGTTTGACAACATCCATAAGTCCCTATGGAAACGATTGAGTTATGTGGAATACCGATAAATGCTACAGCTTCCGGTAATTCTACAGTTGTAAAAGTCCTTTCATCGCCCCATCGCACGTTCGGAATTTGATAGATGCCGCTATGCTGCAAGAAACTTGCATTGCGTCGAGATATAAACAAATTAGCAATTTGTGCACAAAGCGGTGCTTCTACCAAAATGGAATTGTCCGGAGATATAATTCCCGGATGTTCTAAAAGATCTTTGACGTATTTTTCAGGATGATTGGTGAAATCTTGATAATGAGTTTCGTGCTCATAGAAGTGAACGAATCGGTCCTTAGCCTTCTGCCGTTTGAAAAAGGGAACAAGTCCCGCAGGCTCAATAATTTGTTCTAATGGTTCTAATCGTGGAATTTCAAATATTCCGTCATAAAAGGAGTGTTCCAGTAATTCTGAACGCAATCCATCATCAAAGGCGTTTATACGCATATTTAATCCTCTTTTAAAGATTTTAGTTGTTTTTGTGGAATAGATATGCTAAATTAACACCTATGTTAGTTGTTAACTAGGATTTGCTTTAGCATATCTGGGAATGGACTTGAACAAGATTGTTCGCTGCAACTTGTTCAAGCCCTTTCTTTTTTACCGAATTGCTAATTCAGCAAATTTTATACTGGGTTCAATTAATTTACCCTCCTCTTCAGGCAGTTTGTCGTGAATTCTGTGAAGAGCTTCGATAAAGTCCTTTGACTGAGTTTTGGCTGCGATATCGTCAAAAACTTCGCTAACCCAACATATTTCGTCTACTGTCGCCTGATTTTCCAAAAACTCGATTGAAGATACGATATCCTCAGAAAGGAAGTTTGCCAAGTTTTCCCAAGCAGTTGTATCACCTGCAAGAATGAAACCATCATTGTCAATTCTTTCTTGAATCAATTTTTTGAATTTTTCCTTGTCAAGCATATAATACTCCTATGGTTGATTGCTATCGGGAAATGCTGTTGCTATTTGCCCATGTGTTTTGATTACGCCTACACGGACACCTTTAAAAGTTCCATACATAATTTGACCGTCAGGAACATTGCGGTTCCTATGTAATTGAGCGACATGTTCTGCTGCACGTTTTATTGTCTTTTCACTCCATGATACAGGAAACCACGATTGGTTTAACCCATGTCTTTTCTGTCGATCTTTGTGGTCAGGAACGTTTCCTACACGAACTCCGTTGGGATAGATTTTCTCAATATTATACGCAATACCGTATTTATCTAGAAGATGCATCCCTTTCTGCCCGTGACCACCGCTCATCAGTTTCAAGGGATCCGTCGGTCTCTGTGGTCTAGTGAATCTACCCTCCGATGAATGAACTAGCGAAAACTGGCTCATGGTTCTGGCGCTACCTTTTGTATTCATATAGCGCCCTGGTTTACTGGTTCCCATATTGCACCTCCTTTGCAGAAAATACAACACGGATTAATGTATGCAAGAATTGTCTTGACATAATATTTCCTTTGCTGTTATTGCAGCACAAAATGTTTTGCATCAAGACAAAGCCGTTAGTTGTTAACAAGAACTTGCTGATGCTGTTTACTTGGATGGCTGATGTTCGCTGTACAGCCGTTTATTTTAAATTAAGCACAGATTAATGTTTTACACAATCCACCTCCCTTGCATTTTACCGATTCTCGTTTTTGCAGCTCTATAAGTTACGCCACATTTTTCTGAAACTTGAATGTAGTTCATCCCTTGAATTAGGTCATAATCCATGAGAAATTCTGCGGCAAAAGTATCTGCTTGCCATTCTGGATTTTCAAATGATTTAAGTGTTTCCCCAGAAACTAAACGACAAAGTACAACTCGGTTGGGTCCATGCAGAAGAAAATGCCCGATTTCATGCATGATAGTAAAACGAGCTCGTCCTTCACCATGGCAAGCCGCAACATAGACATCCTGACGGATGATAATCTTATTGGCTCCTGAAAATGTCACGCCCTCTTCCGACATTGTGTAGTCGGCAACAATCTCCCATTCAAAATCAGGGAACAGCTTTTCCATAATCCATTCAAAAAAGAAACATACAGGGATTCTATGAAATTCCTCTAAGCCGCATTTTTTTCTTATGGCCTTGGCTAATTCACGAATTTCCCGTCTAGATATTGGCTTCGCCTTAAAATTAGCCATTATTTCTTCTCCTTATTTAAAATATTTAGGATTCTGCTTATATCGCTATCTGGTATAGAATCCAATTTTCTAGCAAAAGCAATAGCAAGATCTCTTTGGTTTCTTTGCAGGTCGTGCAATCCTATTTCGATTTCGTTATTAGAATCATAATAGGCGGCTTTCATCTTTTCGTTTTGTTCTTCAGAAAGTCCATAAAGTGCGGCAATTTTAGAAAGCCAACCTTCAGGAATTTTTCGTTTTCCGTTCTCAACTCCAGAAAGAAATGCAGGAGATACGCCTAACTTGTCGGCCATGTTAAGCAAGAGTTCTCCTATATCCATTCTTAAGTTCCTTAAAAATTTTCCGAAAGATGTGACCATTTTGTGTCTCCTTGAGTGGGTTTGCGAATAATATACATTATTTTGGTTTATAAGTCAATAGATTTGGTTAAAGAAATTAACTTTTTTAGTTAATGTTGCTTTTAGGGGTATTTTAACGTTTTACCATCCGCTTGTGGTGGAAAAAGACTATATTATCCTTAAAAATAGAGAGTTTGCAGAACTCTTCTTTGCTCGGTCCTATCGACATAAGCCAAGCTCAGTCGCTGCGACTCTCACTTAAGAGAGTTTCTCTTATTCTCGATATGAAATCTCGACAATTTCAGAACGAGAGAATAAGACGAGCACTCACGTCTGTCGGTGTATAAAAACCGACAACGATTCGCTATTGTAGGCTGTTTGTTAACAGTCAGCTTTTTCGTATCGGCCTTTATGGGGCGTGGGTTGTTTGTCCTTATTTGGGTAGGCTGTCGAGAGCCTCATATCGTAAGGACATTCAACCACACGCCTTTTTTGTGTGGTAAAATGCCAGAACAAGAGAAATTTTTATGAGCCAGCTCTTCTTCTCGATATGGAATCTCGACAATTTCAGAATGAAAGATACTGCAGAACTTGCTAAAGCGGGGAAACTTGCAGAATGGGTGAAAAAGACTTATAAGTAAGAAATCTCAATCGTGTAAAATTAAACAGAGTCATTTCCGTTGTACATTGTAGTAAAACTTTAGGTTGTTGAAGTGGGGTTACAACACAGTTCTAATCCAACAGTTCGCTTTGATAACGATGGCATTTTAGAAAACAAAAAGTTATTGCTGAAACAGTAATTAGTTCTTTTTTGAATTTTAGCATTGTTTTATAGATAACGTCTATTTTTTTATTAAGAAAAAACTTAAAAAGCTTTCTTATGAGGGCTTTTTTCTAATTTTTTATTTGTGAAAGTTATAATGACACTTGCTATTTTAGTTTCGCTTGTATTTGTTTCAAATTTACAAGCTCAAAAAACAGACCCTTTCTTGGGCAAGCCTTTCTTTGTTAAAACATTTACTGCAGGCGATAGTGCGCAATACAAGGCAACTCTTGTGCATTATGATATTGCAATTGCATCTGTAAAAACAGACGGCTCAAAACAAGTTGACTCAATTTCTGACCAACAACCAGCAGATATTCGAAAAGCAGCAGTGCTTTACATTCATGGCTTTAACGATTATTTTTTTCAACGTGATTTAGCAGAAAAAATAGATTCTCTAGGCTATGAATTTTATGCTATTGATTTACACAAGTACGGGCGTTCATACCGCGAAGGGGAAACCATTGGTGAACTCCGCAACATTTCAGAATATTACGCTGAAATAGATTCTGCTATTGCGTTTATTCGGCGTGCTAAAGGAGATTCAGTAAAACTCGTATTACTTGGGCATAGTACTGGTGGTCTCATTGCATGCCTTTATGCCGCAGACAATAAAAAAGCAAATATTGCAGCGATTGTATTAAACAGTCCTTTTTTAGAAATGAATTACCCATGGCCCGTTCGTCGTTTAGCTATTCCTGTACTTTCAATGGTTGGGTCTCTATTTCCAAACTTAGGGATTCCGCGCGGGCATAATGAAAACTATGACAAAAGTCTTTTAAAAACAGATTTTGGTGAGTGGGAATACGATTCCAAATTAAAAGTTCGTGGGAGTATTCCAATAGATTTCGGTTGGCTACATGCAATTCATACGGGGCATGTTCGCGTTCAAGAAGGTTTAAATCTCTCGGTTCCTATACTAGTAATGCATAGCAGTTGTAGTTTCCGCGACGATGACTGGAGCGAAGAATATACTCGTTGTGATGGCGTTTTAAACGTGGAACACATCCGCGAATTTGGCCCAAAAATCGGTTCGAATGTCCAACTCAGAGAAATCGAAAACGGACTCCACGACCTTTTCCTTTCGCGTAAACCAGCTCGTGACAACGCCTACAAAGCCATGTTTCAATTCTTAGACAATAGTTTTTAGAAAATTATAAACCGAAAATTTTTATGTTCTAGTAGTAAGTCTCTGGGAACCCCACCGATACAATCAAAACCTAATACAACTAGAACAATTTATTAGGAGATTCCCTGTATGGTAGAGTCCGTAGAAACTTATCTGACAAAGATGTTCGCTTAATTACACCAAGATAATTCTATTCGCAAATGAAACTTATATTTTTGAATTCATTTACTTAAAATGTGGTGTTTCTAGTTTAAAGCATAACACCTGTAATAGTTCAATAGTTTCTCCTCGCATATTTAGTGTTTTATGTTTGAAACCATTTGTATAACTATTTCGTTTTTTTTCATAGTTTATACTTATTAGAGGAATTTTTCATGACACTTCCTTTAATTGTAAAAAACAATAATTTATGGAGAATGCAGTTTTTTATTGTATTTTAAATATTCCAAAATACAATAAAAAATTTACAGAAAAAAAAAATACACATTCCTAATTTTTATTTCTATCATTCATTTTAAATCCTTTGTATTTATTGTTACGCAGTTGGCAGACCGCATTCTAATAATAGTCAAAGGATTTTTTTCATGACCGCCAGAAGACCTTTATGGAATTATCGGCCTAGCTATTGGTTTTCTATTTACAAAAAAACACCCTCCGTGGGTGTTTTTTTCAATAAAAGGAAAACGTTATATCTTCCGTTGTTTAATAGCGGGGAACACTAGATATCCTAAGTTGGTCATAGGTTCCCGAGGTAGTAAGCGCTTCAAAAACACCAGGACCTTCCATACAACAACTAGACTTGTAACCAACTACAAGCAAATTGCTAAATGTTTTGTTACGATTCGAAGGAACATACCCATCTGAACGAACTTTTTCAGCAATTTTTTCGCCATTTAGCCAAAGGCTCATAGAACCATTACCCCACTGCCCAGCAATCAAGTTCCAATCATTTTCAAGTTGTACTTCACCTCGAACATAAAAATGGGCATCGGCAAGATTTTCCTGAAAAATCAACTTTCCATCAACATACAAGAATTGTATACGAGATTCATCACTTCCCAAGAGAGTTCTTGCCGACTTCTCGCCAAAATCAGAACCTGGACGGAACCAAAATTCAACTGTTCCTTCACTAATAGAATCCACCAAATTTATGCCCAAAGGAGCAACCTCACCATCTTTCAACATTATTGCCTTTCCGCAAACACCATCAACCAATTCACCTTCCTGATAAATAGTTTCTAATTCATCAAAAAACAATGTTTGTTCATCCATTACTAGCGCAGGCGCAGCACAGCGTTCCGATACAAAAGCAGACACCTGAGGCAAAGCGGTGGTATCAAAATAAGCAGAAACCCCATAGAGATAGAAAGTAGTCCACAAAGAGTTTTTCTTTTCTTGTGCCGCACTAGAAGAGAAGATTTCAAATGAACTAGATGATTCTAACATTTCTGACGAACTAGAAAAGGAAAGATATTCAGATGAACTAGAAGACTCTGGCACTTCTAAAGAATCAGAAAATTCATCTTCTACAAGAACATTTTCCATCTTGTAACGCGGAATATTCGAAATGCGGAACTGATCAAACGAACCAGATGTTGTCATACCAACGTATTGACTTACCCCTTCCATACAACAACTTGACTTGTAGCCAATAACAACCAAATTTTCAAACGGGATTCCACGCGTTGCTGGTGCATAGCCCATACTATGTTCCCAGCGAGCAACCATCTTACCATTGAGCCATACACTCATATAACCATCTCCCCATTGACCAGCAATCAAGTTCCAATCATCCTTCAGTTCTGCAGGTCCCTGCACAAAAAAATGCTGGTTGTGGTGATTTTTCTGGAAATAGAGTTTTCCATCCTTGTAGAAGAAATGAATACGCGCGCCGTCGTTACCTATCAAAGTCCTAGCCTTCTGGTCATAAAAATCCTCATTTGGACGGAACCAAAATTCTATTGTACCAATTCTCATAGAATCAATTAAATTGACTCCAAGCGGTGCTACTTGACCATCGTTCAACTTGAGTGCATTTCCACAAACACCCTTCACCTGCTCGCCTTCATCAAACAATGTCTCAAGTTCATCCAAATAACGAGTATTTTCATCCATCGCAAGGGCCGGAGATGGACAGTGACTATTGATAAGTGACGAAACGTTGATGATCGGAGGGTTTTCAGTTTGAGAAAGAGAATCAAAATACCCTGCTATTCCAAGGGCATCCATCCTAGCCCACATTTTCTTTGCTTCGTTTTTTTGAAAAATTTCATCATCAATAGGAGTATCGGTACCTGAACTAGAAGTAGTACAACCAAAAAACAAAATTCCTACTGTTGCCAGCATAAGCCCAACAAACTTTATGGTATTCTTTTTCATAAACACTCCTTAATTTTATTCTTCAAATAATATACATTTTTCCAAAACAACGTTGTTATTTTGTGTTCAGATTTCAAGAAACTTCCATTTTATTCTGCAAAAAATCTATTTTTAAAATATGAAACGCGCTCTTATTACAGGTATTACAGGTCAGGATGGTTCGTACCTGGCAGAATTTCTTCTCGAGAAAGGATATGAAGTTTACGGGCTTGTCCGTCGCAAGAGCAAGCTCGATTTCAACAACGCAGAACATCTTAAGGGTAAAGTCTATTTCATCTTTGGCGATATGACCGATTCAGCATCACTCTTACGTGCTATGGAAATTGCAAAGCCCAATGAAATTTACAACCTCGCAGCTCAATCCTTTGTAACCACATCTTGGGAAACCCCTCTTTCTACCGCTGATATTAATGCTATCGGTGTTACCAAACTTTTGGAAGCAGTGCGTCTCTGCAAACCCAACACTCGTGTTTACCAAGCATCAACCAGTGAAATGTTTGGTAAGGTGCAAGCAGTACCACAAAACGAGGCAACGCCTTTCTATCCGCGTAGTCCCTACGGAGTTTCTAAACTCTATGGACACTGGATTATCAAAAATTACCGCGAAAGCTACGGAATGTTCGCTTGTTCGGGTATCTTATTCAACCATGAATCTGAACGCCGCGGTGCCGAATTCGTGACTAGGAAGATTACCATCGCTGTTGCAAAAATCAAAGCAGGCAAGCAAGACATACTTGAACTCGGCAATATGGATGCAAGTCGCGACTGGGGCCATAGTGCTGACTATGTGCGAGCTATGTGGCTTATGCTTCAGCAAAGCGAAGCAGATGATTATGTGGTCGCCACAGGATCCACTCACAAAGTTCGTGAATTTGTACAGCTCGCTTTCAAGGCCGCTGATATGGAAATAGAATTTCACGGCACAGGTGTTGATGAATACGCCACCATCAAAGGAACCGATAAGGTAGTAGTGAAGGTGAACCCGCAATTTTTCCGTCCTGCCGAGGTGGACTTGCTCGTAGGTGATGCTAGCAAAGCCAAGAAAATTCTCAATTGGAAACCTGAAATCTGTTATGAACAATTAGTTAAACGCATGGTAGAAAACGACATCAAGCTCCTTGCAGAAGGAAAAATTTAATGAAGGTAGTCATTATCGGAGCATCAGGATTCGTGGGTAGTTACCTAGCTTACGAACTTGAATCTGCAGGACACTCTGTCATAAAAACAGACCTTCCCGAGTTGGATCTGCTGAATGCTGCCCAAGTAGATGCGTTTGTCGCTAACCATAGTCCCGATGCTGTTGTAAACCTTGCTGCTATCAGTTCCGTGAGAACCTCCTGGATTTACCCTACCAATACCATCAGCGTAAACGTAAACGGCACCCTGAATCTTTTAGAAGCGGTCCGTAAGCACGCCCCAAAAGCAAAAACACTTCTTATCGGAAGTGCTGAGGAATATGCCATTCCTAAAGGGTACAAGGCACTCAAGGAAACTGACCCTTTGGAAGCAAGTAATCCATACGGCATTTCAAAAATCGCTCAAGAGAACTTTGCTCAACTTTACCGCCAAAAATACGGAATGAGCATTGTATGCACTCGTTCTTTCAATCACACCGGAATCGGTCAAACAACTACGTTCGCACTTCCAAGTTTCGTGAAACAAGTCGCCACAATAGACAAATCAGGCAATCCTGGTAAAATTCTTGTGGGGAACCTAAGCGCCTGGCGCGATTTTTCTGACGTAGAAGATGTAGTACATGTCTACCGTATGCTTCTTGAAAACGAGAACGAATTTGATATTTACAATGTGGGGTCAGGCATAGCCAATAAAATCGAAGACTTGCTGAAGGATGTAATTCTCAAATTTACATCTGTCGATATCGAAATCGTCGTGGCCCCAGAGAAAGTACGACCTGTGGAAATACCATATCTCTGCGCCGATAATACTCGCATAAAAAAATACTGGAATGGTATTGACATTCGTGTAACGCTTAAAAAGATGTTCGACCACTATAAGGCTGAGGCCTAGGGGTAACAATGGAAAATTCTCCCAAAATAGCCATAGACGCCCGCATGGTAAACCGCTCTGGCATCGGCACTTGCATCCAGCACTGGCTTCAAGATGTAGGTTATGCAGTAGCACTCGGTGACCAATCAGAATTAGAACCTTACAAAAACTCTGTTCCCAAACAGATTCCCTTTAAATGCAGCATCTATGGTTACAAAGAACAACTAAAGTTCCCATACCGCAAGTTACGTAAAGAAAAAAACGATCTCCTGCATATTCCACATTGCAATGTACCATTGTTCTATCGAGGCAAAATGATGGTAACGGTCCATGATCTAACCCATCTAGTATATCCAGAATTTTTGCCTATGAAACTAGTGCACCTGTACTTTAGGTTTATCTTCTGGTTCATTTGTAAACGAGCGAATCATATTCTCACAGACTCCGAAAGTACCAAACGAGATCTTTTACGATTCTATAAGGCCGACGAATCTAAAATGACTGTGGTTCCTCTCGGGGTCGGAAACGAATTCGTTCGCAAGTCCAAAAGCGAAATTGAATACCTATACGAAAAGTTTAACATCCCCCGCGACAAAAAAATTATCCTTTATGTTGGTAATTTACTTCCCCACAAAAACCTAAACAACCTATTAAAAGGTTTCGCCAAGATGAATGGCAAAGAAGGGTGTAGACTTCTACTTGTAGGCAAAGCCTTTAATGGACGTACTCAAGAATCCCAAGAAAAGGATTTAGGACTAGAAGGTCTCACCATTCATGCCGGCATGGTCAACCAGGAAGACCTAGTTAACTTTTATAATTTGGCTGATCTATTCGTACTTCCCTCACTTTACGAAGGATTCGGACTCCCGATTCTAGAGGCATTTGCCTGTGGCACGCCAGTCGCTTGTTCCAATGTTTCCTCACTCCCCGAAGTAGGAGGGAACGTCGCTAAGTATTTTGACCCAAAGGATACAACTAGTATTGCCCATACCCTTGAAAATGCTATTGACGACAAAGGAAAATATAATAGCGATATTGAGGCTTGGGTAAAGAAATTCACTTGGAAAAATAGTGCACGACAAATCCAACAAATTGCTGCCGAAGTAGTAGCAAAATAAGGTACAAAGTGCAACAGATTAAGGCGAAGAAAATTCTTCTAAATGTGCTGAAATTCATCGTGAGTTTCGGTGGCCTTGTCTATATATTTTGTAAAATTCCATTTAGCAATATCTATGAACACTGGACAACAACAGCCCTCCCATGGATTGGTTTGATTCTCGCTTGTACCATATTCAGTATGACCATCCAAGCAAATCGCTGGCGAGGTTTACTTCTTGATGAAGGCAAGAAAATCAAATTTCGCACATTCTATGCCTACATTGCCATCGGCTACTTTTTCAACAACCTACTTCCTAGCGGATTTGGGGGTGATGCCGTCAAGACTATTGCATTTGGCAAACGATTCGGAAATATGGCAAACTCCGTTGCTGCCATAGTCATTTCACGTGTAATGGGACTCCTATCCATGTTCCTATGCTTTTTTATCGCTCTCCCCTTTGTGATTGCACGCTACCAAATTCCTACCATATACACTAGTGTTGTCTGTACAGTTGCGATTCTTTCTATACTCATTATCGTCGGCGGACTTTTTTCAGATAAAATAAAACTCCCTATAACCATTTCAAACAAAATCCCGTTTCTGCTTAAGTTACAGAACGCTTTTTCCATTTACCGAAACCATAAAAAAGCTTTCGCATTTTCGGGAATTGACTCTATCTGGCTACAACTTTCCTCTGTTGCTATACATTACGCCTATTTCCAAGCAGTAGATGTTCCTATAGACCTTGCAACCATCACCGTATTTATGACCATTACCATTACAGTTGCTATGCTCCCAATTTCAATTAATGGAATTGGTATTCGCGAGGGGGTGAATGTGAGTTTGTTCACAGGACTTCTTGGTATTCCCGCAGATACAGTGCTTGCGGCTGCTCTTATCGGCTACATTCCCATGTTCTTCCAAACTCTACAAGGAGCCATAATTCTTATCGGAACTAAACTACCGAAAAGATAATACAATTATTTTTTTCTATTCAACTGTGTTTTCCTGTAACTAGTCCATAATTTCCCAATAAATTTTATCTTGGCAGTAAAATGGATCTGCGATTGCCTATCTTTATATTGCCAAAAAGCCAATATTCAAAACAAAAAAAACGCTATAGCAACAAATGACAACATTTGTCACATACAAAAGATAATTTTAGAAATCCAGTAGGAATCGAATATGAAAAAGGCAGAAATAACATTCATTAGAGATATGGAGAGTCCGAAAATCAGCTCCATGTTAATGTCTGATATAACCTTCGTGAACTTTGAAAAGCATCGCTATATCAATGAAGCCCCGATAAACGTACAGGAACTTGATTTTCTGTACAAGGAAGGTTACAGAGCCATTGATACGGCATTTGCTGATACAATCATGCGGTTTAACAGCATTGTAGGTTGCATGACTCGTTTTTGCTGTTCCGGGCATCCCGGCAAGAAGAACTGCTAGAAATGCTTAGTGGTGTAATATCTGAAGAACAGATTGAAGATTTGTTGATTCAGTTAAGTCCGATGAGAAAAAAATTTCACGCTTTGTAATCAGCCTGCTTATCTGCAACATTTCTGTATTGCATTTCAGGCGCAAAATACAGCTGGTTATTCGCCGCGGTATTTTCTACACTCGCTTCGAAATCATCCATGTTATCCGTCCACATTTCGCATTGGTTGATGACGGTTTTTAGGGCATCTTCTTGGCCTTCGGGCGGATACTTGTATTTCTTGAGCAAGCGTTTGATGAGCCTGCGCATGTTGGCACGGGCGCTTTCTTTGCGTTGCCAGTCGATCGTCCTGTTTTTGCGGAGGAGTTCCGTTAGTTCGCGGGTCATGGCGACCAACTGATCGTTGCTATAGAAATCTTTTGCGGCTTCGGGCTTGGTGAGCGCATCGTAAAACGCGACTTCTTCTTTTGTCAAGCCAAGTTTTTCGCCAGAGAATGCGGCTTCCTTAATTTGCTGTGCCAAATTGAGCATTTCTTGAATGACTTGTTCGTTGGTCAGCATTCCGTTCAGGTAGCGGTTCATCGCTCCTTGGAAAAGTTCAGAAAACTTCTGCGCGTTCACCACATTTGTGCGGGAATAGACCTTGACCTGCTCTGCAATCAACTTTTTCAGAATCTCGACCGCGATGTTCTTCTGCTTCATCTTGGCGATGTCTTCAAGGAATTTCGGGTCAAACAGCGAAAACTTTTCACCGACATCGCTAAACAGGTTCAATACGCCATCTGATTTAACGCTCTGTTTCAAGAGTTCGTTAATGCGCTCGTTGACTTCCTTTAGACTGAACTTTTTGTCGCCGCGACCGTAGAGAAAACGCATAATTTGCACGCGGACTGCTTCGAAGAAGTTCGCCTCGGCCTGCATGTTCTTTGGCACAATCGAAGAACACAGCGAAAGCGATTGACGCAACATCAACCCTTCCTTGATAAACGATTTTTTTTGTTCTTCGCGGCTCGGGTCTAGAATAAAGTTCAGCGCATCGGTAATGCACATGCCAATTTGCAATGCAGAACCCGTAAAGAATTTGACGTTATCGAATCCGTGGAACAGGCTGCGGCAAATTTCCAATTTTTCCTGGAATTTGGGGAACGCTTCCTTAGCAATATCCATATCACCGTAGCGTTTCCTGTCACGAACGGTATAGTCGTTCATTGCGCGCTTGAGCGCACTTGCAATTCCGATGTAATCAACAACGAGGCCGCCTTCTTTGTCCTGATAAACGCGGTTCACGCGGGCAATGGCTTGCATCAAGTTGTGGTTTTCCATCGGCTTGAAAACGTACATCGTGGCAAGCGACGGCACATCGAATCCAGTAAGCCACATATCAACGACAATGACTATCTTCAAGGGGCTTTCATTATCCTTGAAACGAACAGCAAGTTCTTGACGTTTCGATTTGTTGCCGACAATCGGTCGCCATTCTTCCGGGTCCTTGTTGCTTTCCGTCATGACCACGGCAACTTTTGCGTCATCCCCGGGGACTGTAACCAGCTTTGAGCCGATTGTCACATGCGATGTTGTCCCCGCCCATTCGGGGCGAAGTTCCAAAATACGCTCATAAATTTTCATTGCGATGCTGCGAGAATACGCAACAATCATCGCCTTGCCCGTATAAAGGTGTTCACGGTGTTCTTCGTAATGTTCAAGAATATCATCCACCAGCGAAGCAATTGTCTTGTCGTTCCCGAGGACACTTTCTAGCTGGCCCAATTCTCGCTTGCTCTTTTCAATGACTTCCGGGTCCGCGTTACCGGCGAGCAAATCGTATTCATCGTCAATTTGTTTGAGGACCTTATCGTCCAACTTGAGTTTAACAACGCGGCTTTCGTAATAGACAGGGCGAGTCGCACCATCTTCAACTGCCTGCGTCATATCGTAAATGTCGATATAGTTTCCGAATACTTCGGTGGTGTTGCGGTCGTCGCGGCTGATGGGCGTTCCAGTGAATCCGATAAAACTAGCGTGCGGAAGGCTATCGCGGATAATGCGAGCAGTCCCCTTGACCCTATGCGCAATCAAATTACCCTGGTCATCCTTCGTTGTCTTGATTTTTTCAGTCAAGCCGTATTGACCACGATGCGCTTCGTCTGCAATTACGATGATATTGCGGCGGTCAGAAAGCGGCTCGTTCGATTCTTCAAACTTTTGCATCGTCGTAAAGATGATGCCGTTCGCCTTGCGCCCGTTCAGCAGCGATTTCAGATGCTCGCGCGATTCCGCCTGAACAGGAACCTGTCGCAGAAAATCCTTGCAGTTGGCAAATTGCGTATAAAGTTGATTGTCAAGGTCGTTGCGGTCGGTAATCACCACAATCGTCGGGCTTTCAATCGTTGATTGTAGCAAGTGCGCATAAAACACCATGCTGAGCGATTTACCCGAGCCTTGCGTATGCCAGAAGACGCCGATTTTACCGTCGCCCTGCACGGCCTGTTCCGTGCGGACAATCGCCTTGCGAACCGCGAAATACTGATGATACCCCGCCAGAATCTTGTAGCTTTTTAGCCCTTCGTTGTTGAAGCAGATAAAATTCTTGATAATGTCCAGCAGCCGTTCTTTCTGGAAAATCCCTTCAAAGAAAGTCGTGAAATCGGCAAGCGCAGTCGTTTCCTTGTTGCCGTCCTTCGTCTTCCATTCCATAAAGCGGTCGTCGCCGCTTGTAATCGTGCCTGCCTTAGAAACAAGCTGATCCGACATCACGCAAATGCAGTTGTAAATGAACAGACTCGGGACTTCTTGTATGTAATTACGAATCTGCAAGTAAGCTTCGCTTGCATCAGTCTCTTCGCGGCTTGGAGACTTGAGCTCAAACAGACAAATCGGCAGCCCGTTCAAAAACAACAGAACATCGGGCCGCTTGTTGGACTTCTCGATAACCGTCCACTGGTTCGCAAAAATGAAGGAATTGTTCTCGACATTCTTGTAATCGACCAGGTAAATAATATCGGCTTTAGTTTCGCCATTCTTTGAATAAGTGACCTCGACACCGTTCTGGATATAATCCATGAACAGGGCGTTCTGTTTTACAAGGTCGTTATTTTCAAAATGACGAATCTTGTTCAACGCCTCTGCGATGGCGTGCGAATCCGCCTTCGGATTAATTCGGCAAATCGCTTCTTCAAGAACCGGCTCGTAAAGCGGGTCTCGAAAATTCCTCTCTACATCGGGCCCATAGCAATAATCCCAGCCCAGGGTATCCCTGAACAACTCAATAAGGCATTGCTCGTAGGCGTTTTCGTCGTAAAAAAGAGACATAGATTACCGTTGCAATAAAGATAATCTAATTTGGTGCGGATAATGGCGTTTTTTTTTGAAGAAAAACGCGCTTTTGCAGCATTTATGCTTCTATTTGAGTACCATAAAACGAAATTTCTATACTAAATATTCGTCTATGACATTTTTCCAAAGTTACATTTTACCAGAAAAACAAATAAATACGAAATCATTGAATTACCAATATCTACATTTCCTATTGACAATTTTAAAATTTGAAGCTATATTAATACCAAAAAGGTTATAATGCGAGTACAGTTTCAAAATGACAATCTTAAGGAACTTTACCGGAAAGGGTCATCTAGGAAATATAAAAATGTTCCTACACAAGTCGTACTGAAACTCGTAAAAGCTGTAGCTGTTTTAGAAAGTGCGATTTGCATTCAAGATGTATGGAATTTTCCAGGGTATAAAATTGAGAAATTAGCCAATTCTGAAAGATATTCTATGCGTATGAATGTTCAATGGCGTTTAGAACTCACTATTACATGGACTGACGAAAACAAAGTTAGCGTTGATGTAGTAAATCTTGTGGAACTCTCAAAACATTACGGAGACTAAGAAAATGGCCGAAGAACTGAAACTTTTTTTCAACCCGGGTCCCGGTGACATTATCCGCGACGCTATGGAAGAACTTGGATGGCAACAGAGCGATCTCTCCGATATTACGGGACTAACCGAAAAAACAATCAACCAGATTATCAATAACAAGCAAGGCATAACCCCTGAAACGGCACTTCTTTTAGGGAAGGCATTTTCCACATCGGCGGAAATGTGGTTGAATCTCGATGCAAAGTATCAACTGCGCAAACGTCAAGATTCCAACTTGGAAAAAGAACGTTTAACAGGACTGAAAGCGACCTTGCGTAAGTATATGCCCGTTACCGAAATTAAGAAAAAGGGTTGGTTCGCCAATGATGTTTCTACGGAAGAAGGCATAAAGAAAGAATGTTTTCGACTTTTTGGCGTAGAGCGCATTCCCGAAGAAGAATATAACCAAGGAATGAAATTTGCAGCACGCCAAACAAAATACGATTATCAATACAGCCAATGGTATTGTAGAACCTGGTATGAATATGCAAAATTACATGCAAAAAAATTCACCAAACTAAAACCTTATAACAAAGAAAAGCTAGCCACTTTATCAAAAAAGTTTTATCAATATACAGCAAAAGAAAATGGTGAAATTGAAATCATTAAAAAGCTGAAGGAATGTGGTGTCGCATTCTTTGTACAAAGCCATTTGAGCAAAACATACCTTGATGGTGCGACATTTATTGTAGGAGAGAACCCTGTTATAGTTTATACAGGGCGGTACGACAGAGTTGACAATTTTTGGTTTGTCTTGGCTCACGAAATAAGTCATGTTCTTTTGCATTATGATATTTTAAGCAAGCCAGTCCTCGACAACCTTGATTCTGATGCGAAAAGCCAACGGGAAAAAGAAGCAGACGCAAATGCAAATGAAATGCTACGCACAGACGATGTGCTCTGTTACGGCGAAAAGTATGGGAAATATTTAACCGCAGCACGTTTAAATGAACTTAGTGAAAATGTTGGCATCTCTGTACCAGTCGCGCTTGGCATTCTACAGCATAACAAACTTATAGAATGGCGTCAGTTCGCCAAGTACAGAGAAAAAGTCGTGGAAAGAATACCTGCAATGTGTAAGGTGGGATAAAAATTAATTCTCGAATTTGCCATTTTTTTGAAAAGGGACACACATGTTCTTTAACAACGATCCCATAGGGCAAAATGCGCCATACTTTGAATATGCCGGTTCGCCACAAACAACGCAATCATGCATCGACGCTTTTATACGATATTTAAACAGCAATGATTCTATCACTGTAATGTCCATTTTGTCATGTAATCACTGTCACGCACTTATGCTAACTTTTGGCGAAAGCAATAGACTCGCTTTTATTCGCAGTGGTTTTACGTCAGGATATCCTGGAGAGGGGCCAAAGGGTCTTGCTAAAGTATTTCGTTTAGCGCAGTTCTTCAATATCCAAATACGAGAGTTCAACGTAAACGAAGATTGGCTCAAAAAAGTCAATTACGGTCAAGTCACCCAAGCAGATGTTCAAGGGCTAGATCAATATAGATCAAAAGAACCAACCGCATGTTATGATTATTTAGACGCCTTGCCGTTTAAATACGACGATGTAAAAGGGATTTTCAACTTATTTAAAGAAATTATTCCGTATTCAATTATTGATCCCGCAATTTCAGACCTATTAGAAAAGTTTAAGTTAAATCCTGGTGAGACTCTGTCAAACGGCTACAAACGCCTGGAACAACATCTACAAGAAAAGTTCAAAACGAACAGCTTTGGGACAAAAATTTTTGAAATGTTCCTTAGACCAGAAAAGGCAAACAATAATATTTGGCATGATAATCCATCAAATGGAATTTGCAAGGCTCGCTACGACTTATTCAAAGCATGTTTCGAAGGCTTCCGCAACGAAAGAGCTCATAATGAATATGTGAATAACGAAGACGCCTTGTTTGAGCTTATTTTATTGAACTACTTGTTCAAGATTACCAAATTTCTCAATCAGAGGGCCAAGAAACAAGGGGCTTGAATAGAAAAATGCTTTTTTTTGGAGAAAATCGGCAGATTAGTCATTACAGCGTAAAAATTTTACGGCAGATATTGTTTTTATTTAAATATTTAGGTATATTTATAGCGATTTAAGGTAGGTTTTACGAATGCTAGCGAAATTTTCCGTAAAAAATTTTAAGAACTTTGAAAAAAAGTTCACAATTGACCTGTCAAATACCAAGCAATACGCTTATTCCGAAGCCTGTGTCAAAGACGGAATTGTCAAGACGGGCCTTATTTATGGTCCCAATAGCATCGGAAAATCAAACTTGGGCAAGGCTATTTTTGACATCGTGCAGAACCTGACAGACAAAGAGAGAACTCCAGCACTCTATTCATCTTATGCAAATGCAAAACATCTAGAACTAGCTATTGAGTTTGTATATGAGTTTGTTTTTGGTTCATCTCGAGTCCGTTATGAATATACTAAACTGACCTACGAAGATATCATAAAAGAAGTCTTTTTTATAGACGGTGTTGAGGTTGTTTCTCGGTATGAAGATACATTTCATACGGCTTTGGAAGGATCGGAGACCTTAAATAGCAATAAATTGAATTCTAAAATATCTGTAATGCGATTTATAAAAGCGAACGCTGTTCTTGCGGATAATCCGACAAATAATGTCGTTTGGTCGTTTTTTAGCTTTATAGATCGAATGCTAATGTTCTCTAATCTCAGACAAAACTATTATCAAGGTTTTATTGTCGGCAACCCTCTCGTTGATGTTGAAATTATAAAAAAAGGAAAACTTGCAGAATTAGAGTCGTTTTTGAATTCTGCTGATGTTGAGTGCTCGCTAAAAAATCTAGAGATAAACGGACAGCAAAAAATGTTCTTTTATTTTGGTGATAATCATTATATTGATTTTTGGGAAAACGCATCAACAGGAACTCAATCTCTTGTTTTCTTCTTTTACTGGTATATGCAGATGCAGGCCGATCCGTCGTTGGTACCCAGCTTTGTATATCTTGACGAGTTTGATGCATTCTATCATGAGAAAACGGCGGCAAAAGTTGTTGAATTGTTGCGGCAAACACAAAGCCAGGTCATTCTTACCACGCATGATTCAAGCCTGCTAACAAATGAATTGCTTCGTCCAGATTGCGCATTTAATATGCTTCCAGAATACAAGGACTCCGATTCTTATGTAATGGGGCCGCTTTCGTCTAGGACAGAAAAGGAACTCCGTCAGGCTCTTAACATTCCCAAAATGTTCCGTGCAGGAGCTTTCGATTGAGTTCCGCAAAGGTCCTTTTTGTATTGGAGGGTGAGCAGCCCGAAGGGAACATTGTCGACCGATTGCAAAAGGCTTTCCCTGAAGAACTAGCCGATTTGTCTAGCGATTTGGTGAAAATTGTTTTCTCGTCCAACATCTATAGCCTTTATGGTAAGCTAAAAGACGATGATGGCTTTTTAGATGTTGTAGAGATCCTAAAAGAACGGCATAAGGAAGATGAGGAACTCCAGGATTTGGATAGGGAATCAGTTTCTCAGGTATTCTTGTTCTTTGATTTGGATATCCATGGACTCGCCCAATCGATTGAGCAATCTTGCGAACAACTTGACGAACTGTTGAATTTCTTCGACAACGAAACCGAAAACGGCAAACTGTTTTTAAGTTATCCGATGGTCGAAGTGGTCAATATATGCGACCGTTCAAACGGTCTTATGCCCGAAGACCGAAAACTATTTAAAATTTGTGATTGCGAAGAAGACGGTTTCAAACATTTTGTGAATGATTTGAACCGTGATTCAAAAACAATCTGCAGAGCAAATTGCCGAGAAAATTGGTTGATTATTTGCAGGGCAAATTATGAAAAAGCCCAGTGGCTAATGCACTTGACTTCTGAAGAGTTGTTTTCTGTTCTTGACCAAATGCAACAAGCCGCCATCTTGCAACACCAACAAAAGTTGATAAAGCAAGATAATGTTGTCGCGACCCTAAGCGCGTTCCCGTTCTTCTTGCTGGAATATTTGGGAGCAGGGAAAATTGCTAGGATGATTGATCCTTGATTACGCTTTTTGAACTTGGTCGAGATCTTTTTAGGCGTAGTCATTCAGCTTTTCTAAAAACGCTTTGACATTGCCTGCTTGAAAATATTCCAAGTTAAATCCACGGGCTTTAACTCGATCCAAAATAATATGGGTTCTCGCATCAACCATAACTGGAACGAAATAAGAATATGCGGCTAAATTTTTGTCCATATAAGAACTAGACTCTATTTTACGCCGTTCATCTTTCCTATAATCTTTGCAGTATTCTTCTTCAAAAGCGTCTAATAAACTTAAAATTGTTAATGTCCGGAAATCAATACTTTTTAGAATTTCTAAAGGAACGTTTGTGTTTGCAGAAAAATCTTGCAAAAGGATATTTATTGAGAATGAACGGGAAAAATCCGAAACTAGCATATCTTGCGATACATTGAGTGCGAAATCTTTTATAAGATTCAATAGTCCGTCACTAGCAAGATTTTTTGCATAATCTATAAAATAGTCCTTGCAAAAAGCTGGATTATTTTCGGATTCTTTTTTGTACAATCTTGAATCAAGAAGTGTCCTTATAGAAGGTATTTGTTTTTCATCAAAAACTTTTTCAATAGGGAAATCAGATATTTTCATCTTCCACAGTTGTGGATCCTTTAGCATTGGGTTGGCTAGAATGGCATTTTTCTTTTTACTCAGGTTCAAAAAAGAATCAAGATGATTGTCGCTTGCTCCTTGGAAGCAATATGATATTAATTCATGACCTGTTATAGTCTTAATTTTTTCCTTTAGAAAAAATCGTAAGGGTTTCTCATTTTTGAAAACTTTGTATAAGTACTCTAGAGAAACTAGGTTGATGACGCCTCCTATTTCGATTTTAGAAGAATGCGGCAGTATTGCTATTTGAGGGATATTTGCTAGATATGTTAAACGTTGCTTTCTGGTGTCGACATCAACATTTATTAATTCTAAAATCACTTCTAAGGACAGAAAAGGAATAGCTTTGCGGCATTCCCATTCATTGGGTGAAATATTCTCTTTAATAAGTTTTACCCAAATAGATGTATCAAATAAAATTGGAGTAAACTGATTCATATTTATTCCTCTATTCCCATTTCGCATTTGGGACAGAACCATCCCATTTTGACCTTTTCGAACATGCTGGAGTCCTTGTTCTCGTCATCGTAGAACAATTCCATGATGTAATCAATTAAAAAATGTTCTCCAATGAATGCATTACAATGAGGGCAAACATTTGCTTGGTAGTATTCTCCCCTAGTTTTACTAAATCGTTGTTGCACGATAACCCCATGTTCTTTTGCAAAGGTTCTTTCATGTTCGTCAAAACTGATTGGAGTTTTGGGATCATAATGTTTTTTCTTTAGCCAGGCGGAGCTGACAATCAGGGCTATTTTCATTGGTTGGTCACAACGATGGCATTCAATATTTCCAATTGCCATAATTTTCGTGTCCATAAAGGCGCCGCAAGTCGGGCATTTGGGATTCTTGCAGAACCAAAATTCATCCGGCTTTTTGGCACGATTTTCAATATTATCTAAATCAGCTTCAGAGCTAATGTTCAATCGATAAAGAGCGATATTGTTTTTACGATAGTATTCCAGAGTTTCTTCTTCTGGAGGATGCGTTACAACGATTTCTATAGCAAGATAGGGCTTCCCATTTTTATCAATCAAGGCGATATCTGGAATACAGGTTCCCAGATTTTTTTCAACGGCAACTTCTTTTGTAATCTTCAAAAGATTCGCTTCGTGCGCTTCTCCGCAATGCCCACATGTAAAAGATAATGAGAATGGTTCGTTATTAGCCAGTTTGGTTCTCAATATATTCGCTAGCATCATTTTAAAGGAATGGTGTAGGACTCCTTCAGGAGTACAATTAGGAGTAAGAGCCTTATGGGCGAAATGAGGTTTTCTACTGCCTGGACCTTCCCTGCCACTTTTTCGAAGAATCATTTCCCCTTGGCAAAGTGGACATGAGTATTCGTCACCCTTTTCTGCCTGTAAAGCAGTAACAAGAGTACTCTTTGAATCTAATGCGGATGTGTAAAGAAGTTTTATTTTAGCCATGTAGTAAACATATATCTACTACATGACAAATAGTGACATCATGGCGATCTTATTGTAAAAAAATGAGATTCTTATAGTGGAAAATTCATGTAGATTATGAAATATTCTTTAAATAACAGGTCATATTATAGGTTGCTTAAATGTCTATTAGTTCTATTCCGAAGGAATCTTTTCTTAACTTGGCCCGCTTGTAAAGAGGTTCGTAACCATAAGAACCCATTTCGACAGCTTCTTTAACGCTGTTGATTGCTTCGCTAGTTGCTCTATCTCCAAAATAAATTGCTGTTAATTTCCCTGGGAATGGCATTAACGCACCTCCTTTGTCAGGATTTTCCTTTTGTTTTGAAATATCCGAAATGACTCGCCATTCTTTTTCGTGCGACCAATCGGTTGATTTGTGCGCATATATTTTCGATATACATATTCCCATTTCAAGATCATCCTGCGTTTTATTGGGAAACTCTGAAGAATAGATTGGGAATACATCCATCATATTGTAATGACAATTATTGTAGTCAACCTTGAATGTGAATTTTTCATTATTTAAGACATCCGCATTTTCTTCTGTAGAGAATTCCATGCAAAGTCCTGCATAATTGTCACCGTAATACGCCCACATCAGGAGATTGTCGTAATTTTCACATAAACTTAAAATTCCGGCTTTGCTGGATTTGTGATTTTTTATAATTTTTTTGATTTTATCAAGTTGGGGTCTCAATCCGCCATCAACAGAAAACCGCTCCAAATACTGTATTATTGTGGCATCATCTCTTTTTTGCCATTTTAATTCATCAATTTTATTTTGAATCTCTATAGGCATTCCTTTATCTGGAAATGTTTTGAGATAATTGTTGAGATTTGAAAAAAACATTGAATCGTCATAATCATAATCATTCTCATATGGATCGTTCAATTTGTCTAAATGAGAAAACCAAACTTTTCCCTTACTCAATCCATCAAGAACCCCGTCTGACACTCCCTTGTATTTATATAATTTAAATGGTAAACCATTTATACTCATTTTTTAAACCCTTTGCTAAATATGTTTTTTCATTACTTACAAAAAAGATTCTTTTCTGTATAATATTTAGATACAAATTTTTCTAATAGTCTCAATTCATTCTCAGACAACTTTTTACCAGAAATTTCGCGTTTTTTTAATAAAGCAAGGTGAACCGCTCTACCAACAGCATATCCTATAGATTGCGCGATATCTTCAGGTATTTTCGACCTGCTTAAATCAGGGACGCAATTATTGAGAACATTGATTTTTAGTTTTTTCAAAGATATATTTGAAAAGCAAAAAGGAATGGAAATTTCAGCATTGTTAACACGAACATTTTTTACATAAAAATCCATTTGAAAGCCTTCATCACGGTAAAAATAACCAGAAGCATTACACTTTACATTTTTTCGGAAGAAAGAGAAGTCATCATCATTAACGATAATATTATGTACTTTCTTTTCAATGAGAAATCTTTTACAGGGATATAATTCTTCTAACACAAAATCCAAAAAAGATATTTCTCCGTTTTCATCTGGAATCCAAAAATCACCATCTCTTTCATCTATCACACTAGAGTCATCATCAATAACATCCGAAAAATCTTCATTATTTGCATATATTTCAACACATTGCTCATATTGATCTAAATCATCGAAATACTCGCTAAATCGATCGCTGATGAGTTCGCTTTCAGAGCATCGTCCTGAATTATCATCTAAAATTTGTTCTTGCTCATCAGACAAGCCCTTTACAATAATTGAGTTAATACAGTCATCATTGTAAACTAGCGTTTTTAAATGACCGATTGTGCTAAATTCTTTACTATTTATATAACGACCATTTTCAAATACAAAGTCTTCTTCGGAAAGAAAATTTTTACAAGCCGAAACATCTAATTTAGCTGTTCCTAAATCACACTGTAGAAAAATATCATCTAAATATTCTCGATATTCATTGTTAAAATCATTCAATTTTATAGGTGTACTATTACAACTATTATTATCATAAAATTCAATTGAAATACCAGGATTAACGAAATTTTTTTCAATAAAACTTATTATTTCTTTTATATCACCGAATACTTTTAAAACATCCGATATTACTAATTTAACAATGGTACCATGATTTGAAACGTCCAAATGTTTTTGTGAAAAAATGACATATTCGTCATTTCTATTCAATTCTAGATTTATTTGATTATTTGAATCCTGATACGATGTGGTTTCAACAATAATTTTGTTAGACAATAAATAACTTGATAAAAAACCAACACCATAATTACTTATTGGTTTATAGTTATAGTGATAATCTTTTGATTTATAAAATGATTTTCCTATGCATAAAAAATATTGTTCTATATCTTTCAAAGTCATTCCAATTCCATTATCGGAAATAGAAAGATATTCTTTATCTACAGATATTTTTATTGTGGGAGTATAGCTTGCACCATTTTTTATTTCCTTCATCAAAAGAATCGCATCCATAGCATTTTGTAAAAGTTCTCTTAAAGCATCTTCTTTTTTATTATAAAGATTTTCACCAACAAGAATATTTGCAATCGACAAATAGTCAACATATTGTATTAATGGTTTAACATCAAACCCATTTCGTTCAATATTTTGCTTGACCTTTGGATCTATAAAAAATTTAAATTTTTCATCTTTGGGATTAACTTTTTCGATTTCTGCAATTTCTTTTTCAATATAATTAAAATATTCAAAAAGACTTCTACATATGGCAGAAGAATAAACTTTTGCATCAAAAACAATATTGCATTTTCTTTGTGCTCTATTATTTTTTACATGATTAAAATTAGTTACAGATAATTGTTTTTTCCATTCTTCATCACTCTTTTTATATTCGTTCTTCTGTAATTCTTTTTCAAATAATTTATATACAACTAAAGGAGTTCTTTGATTATCAAAATCAATTAAATCTGCAATTCTCAGTAAATAGCAAATAAATCTACAATGAACAACATCTCTTCCTATATTCTTTTCTTCTTTTATGTTTTCAATAATCCATTCAACAGATTCATTATGCGATTTTGAAATATTTGCTATTTCTGTTCGTACATCAATTTCATCTATTGAAAAAAAGCCATCGTTAAATAGATTTTTATCCTCAACCATTTCTGCAGATCTTTTATGGTGATTCGTCCGTATTTTTTCCAAATCTTCAAATGATTTTACCTCAAAAGAATCATCAACCATCCCCAAATCATGTGTCATCGCAACATAAAGCATCATTATAAGTTCTGTATCACAATAATCACTAATAGACTGTGGCAATAAATCATACATGAAATCAGCAACACGAAAGGAATGACCTATATCATGATTCGTAAAATGAGGGAATGCACTATTAACTTTTGACAGAATGCTTTCACAACATTGAGAAAGATTTATCAAATTTCCCAATATTTTAGCAGAAACGCCTCTTGATTCCAATTCTTGGTAGATTTTTGTTTTTTCTAAAGTCATATTCATTGTTTTTTCGTTCCTCTTTAATAACTATTCAACAAATCATTACCATCATTGCGAATTTGACATTAATTTGGGCAGCAATTTGTTACGAAGCAAAGTTAGACGTTGATTTTCAACTCTTTTCGCTATTATTGTTTCAATCATTGGTTCTAGAGAGCTTCCGATTTTGTTGTAATCAGCCTTTGTTGGGATGCAAACCTCGGCTTTGTCGAGTTCTTCGCGTTTGATGTGACCCATTGTGGTTGCTTTGTCGGCGGCAAGGAATATAAAGCGATCTAAATGATGCTTTGTCCACATGTAATAGAACCATTTGTCATAACGCTCTGATGTCACTTTGAATAAATGCTGATTCAATCCACATTTTCCGCCACACCATAGGTCAACAAGTAAACTTCCTGACCAAGAGAAAATGACATCTCCGTCATTTACAATGTATTCGGATTTTATGTTTGGAGAGCATAATTCTGCATCTTCTCCGGCAAAGCCTTGACGTAACTCTTTAATTTTTAGAACAGGAAGTCCGACCTCTTCATTCTTTGGACGGAATTTCTGCATAGCGAGACCATTAAGATAATCAGCTATATCAGAAAGACTACCGTTTTTCCAATCCTCCGGCATCTTCCCGCCAAACGGTTCGAAATCAATGAACCAGTTCTTGAAGATTGCTTGGGCTTGCTCCTCTAAATTCCTGTTTATTGCATTGTTGAGTTCGATTTTGTCATCAAGGGATGATAGAATTTTGGCGATGCGTTGTTGTTCAGCTAGTGGGGGTAATTTTATAGTCAGTCCAAGCAATGCGTCGTTCGTTAAACTAGCCCGTGTACTCATTGATCCTGCAAAAGCCTGAAATTTCTTTCTGAATTCAGGGTTTCGCATATAGTAGCCAACATATTTGGAATCAACATCAACATCTTTATTATATTGACGCATCCTTTTGCAGAAACCATTATAAGTTGCGTTAGGAATATCTCTCAAGGCAACACAGCTCATCCCCAATTCATCGGCAGTTTCGCTAGTTCTTGTAACAAGAATATCGCCAGCTTTAATGGAATAACTTTCTTGCTCGGATTCTGTTGTTTGAGCGAAATCTGTTATTATTTCGGGAATAAACCATTTGTTAAAAACTGTAGAAAATGAAATGAATGGATAACCAGATCCAAAGAATTCTCGTCCTTTGGATAAACCGTTGTGAACTTCGTAGATTTCACCGAGTTTATATTCTTTCCATTCCGTTTTGCTCATTCTCTGTTCTCTTCAATTCCTTTAAGGTTTAAGATTCCCGTGGTGTTACTCCGTATTTCAATCTATTACAAGAACATAGCCATGTAAAGGGGTAAGTGGACGACTCCATCCTTTATCATGACGTCTTTGGGGTACAGCACGTATCTTTCTCCAAGTTTGTTCTTGAACCGCGAGTAAAACTTGTCTAACGAAGAGTGCTTTCTATAAGCAGAAGACTTTACTTCTACGGGCGATATTTTCTTGTTGTCCGATATCAGGAAATCAATTTCCATGTTGTTCGAACGGTTAGCCGAATCAATTCGTGAATAGAAAAACAGGTGGTGGCCGTTGCACCGCAGCATTTGAGCCACGATGTTTTCCATTAGCATTCCTTCGTTTACGTTTAACTTATCCAATAGAACAGATTTATAGAGTAAGTTGTCTGTATATTCGTTATCGCGGAAGGTCTGGGTTACCAATAATCCTGTATCGCCCATGTAGCACTTTTGCGTTGTGTTGTCGCGGCTCATTGAAAGGCCGATGTTTGGGTCGGTTGCGTTTACGCAGCGGTTGATCATCATGGACTTGTCTAACCAAACAAAGGAGTCTTCGTATGTTCGCATTCGTGCATTTTGGTCAATGTCGGCAAGTTTGAACTTCTTCTCTTTTTTAGAAAGTTGACCGGGAATATCTCCCAAAAGCGAATAAACTTTTAATTCGTCTTTCCCGGCGTACTTTCCTATATCGGCCAGGTAAAGTGAGAGGATCTGTTTTTTTATGGTGTCTGCTTTTGCAAAATCACCGGAGTTGCGGAACGCTTCGACCGCTTGCGGCATTCCACCAACAAGCATGTACTTGCGAAATTCGTTCAGTGTCTTCCGGTGCAAGGCTTGCCCTAACGGAATCCTTTTTTCAAAACAGTTTTTTAGAAAGGGAACTGTTGCCTTGTCTCCAAGCGCCCATAGAAATTCCTCAAAATCCATCGGAAACATTTCCAGATGTTCTTCTTCGGAGGGAATCAGAATATCCTTCACATTTTTGTGGAGCGAAATCAGAGAGCCTGTTTCGATGTAGTCGAAACGTCCGTCCTTTACCAATTGTTTTATAAGTTGCCTTGCAAATGGAAATAGCTGGACCTCGTCAAAGATGATGACGCTTTTCCGGGGAAATAATTGCACTCCGTATATGGCGGATAACTTCGCGAAAAAAAGGTCCAGGTCGTAACAGTCTTCTTTAAAGCATTCCAGAGTTCCCGGGCGTGGGTACGAAAAATCAATCAATAGGTAACTTTTGTAGTTGGTTTTGGCAAAAGTCTCAACGGCATAGCTTTTGCCTATGCGCCTGGCCCCATCAACAAGCAGGGCTGTCCTGCCGTCGGATTTTCTCTTCCATTCAAGGAATTTCTGAATTATTTTGCGTTCCATTGCCAGCCTTCCACAAAAGTGCAGAAACTAATATATATAATTATACACAAAAGTGCAAGTTTTTACTTATGCAAATCAGCACGAAAATGCAGCTTTTACATCTTGAATCCGAGTTTCTCCAAGTTTTTCTTGATTTGTTTTTCGAGGTCGTGGCTTTTCGCGAACATTTGGGAGAGTTCGCCGGTGAGGCGGGTCATTTTTTGCTCGAAGGGTTCGTCGTCTTGCACGGTGTCTTCGATGCCGACGTAGCGGCCCGGAGTGAGGATGTAGTCCTGCTTGGCGATGTCTGCGGTTTCGACTACGGCGCAGAAGCCTTTCTCGTCCTGGAGTTTGCCTTTCTGGAATTTCTCGAAGGTGCTCGCGAGGCGTTCAATGTCCTGCTCGCTGAGGTCGCGGTGCTTGCGGTCCACCATGTGGCCCATGTTGCGTGCGTCGATAAAGAGCGTCTTGCCTTTCTGTTTTTTGCCGCGGCTTATGAACCAGAGCGTGACGGGGATGGTGACGCTGTAGAAAAGCTGGGTGGGCATGGCGACTATGCCTTCGACGAGGTCCGCTTCGATGATGCGTTTGCGGATTTCGCCTTCGCCGCCGGTTTGGGTGCTGAGTGCGCCGTTCGCAAGGACGAGCCCGATTTTTCCGCCGGACGCGAGGTGATAAATCATGTGTTCGATCCATGCGAAGTTCGCATTGCCTGCGGGCGGGAGACCGTATTGCCAGCGCGGGTCTTCTTGCAGTTGTTCCTGGCCCCAGTTCTTGAGGTTGAAGGGCGGGTTCGCCATGATGAAGTCGAAGCGTTCGTTGGCGTGCAGGTCGTGGAAAAACGTATCTGCGTGGTGTTCGCCGAAGTTCGCGTCGATGCCGCGGATGGCCATGTTCATTTTCGCCATTTTCCAGGTGTCGGCGTTGGCCTCTTGTCCGTAAACGCTTACATTGTTGCGGTTGCCACTGTGATCCTGTATGAACTTGATGCTCTGCACGAACATGCCGCCGGAGCCGCAGCAGGGGTCATAAACGCGCTTACCTTCGCTCGGCTTGAGGATGCTCACGATGGTTTTCACGACGCTTGCAGGGGTGTAGAATTCGCCTCCCTTGACGCCTTCGTAGCTTGCGAATTGCGCGATGCAGTATTCGTAGGTGCGGCCGAGTAAATCCTTGCTTGCTTCGGTGTCGCTCATGTCCATGTTACTGAACACATCGACCACATTGCCGAGTACACGCTTATCGAGGTCGGGGGCCGCGTAGTTCTTGGGGAGCACGCCCTTGAGCGCCTTGTTGTTCTTCTCGACTTCGATCATCGCCTGGTCGAGAATCTTGCCGATTTCAGGAGTGTGGGCGGCTTTTGCGATTTCTGACCAGCGGGCGTTTTGTGGAACAAAGAAGATGTTTTCGCTCACGTATTCGTCAAGATCTTCTTCGAAGCCTTCGCCTTCGGCGACGAGCTCGTTGTAGCGTTTTTCGAATGCGGTCGAAATGTAGCGCAAGAAGATGAGCCCGGTGAAAATTTTGCGGTAATCCGCTGCGGGGATATGCCCCCAGAGTTCGCAGGCGGCGTTCCAGATTTGCTGTTCAAAGCCGAGAGTCGCCGAGGATTGCAACGATTTTGCCGATTTCGAGATACGTGCCATGTATTAAAGCCTTTTCTTTTGGATGCAATATAAATAATTCACTCATAGTAATCCTCGTAAAAGGCCTTGAAGTATTTGAAAAATTCGAACATACGGCTAGTCATTTACATAACATCGGCTTTTACATGGAAGGATCGTTTTTATTATTTGTTCCATACAGATGAGGATACCACCTTCTTTTTCAGTTCAAAAGATGGTTCTCATTGGGATTCTCTTCCTGTGGTTGGGCTCCCTGCGGAATTTCTGAAAGATTCCGTGCTGTACAGGGCCAATTTCCATGTGGCCAATAATAAAGTCTTTGTGACAAGCAGCAAACCCTGTTATGTGACCTCTGATTTGGAAACATGGCAAGAGATGAAACTGCGTAATGGTGGATCTGCATGTGGAAACAATGTGGCTTGGGGCGAACCCGGCTATAGAATGTCGGGTGCAAGTGGTGTAATTATGTATTCGGATGATGGTATTACATGGGATTCTACAAGTACGAGTGGAACTCTTAACGGATATCAGATTGCTTTTGGTAATGGCGTTTATGTAAGGGGCACCTATAATGGACTCAATGCATTGCAGTGGTCGAGGGATGGTCTTGAGTGGAATCCGACGAGGCTTGAAAATGGCAATGCGTCGTCTATTTTCTACGAGGACGTTATCTTTGATGGCGGAATCTTTCTTGCCTATAGCGGCGGGATGATGGCCGGTTCAACTTCGTATTTACTTGTTTCTGAGAATGGTCAGGACTGGGTACAGCAAGACAAGGTCGCCTATAGGGATATTCTGCGGGTTGTCTATGGTAATGGACAATATGTGGCGTCCATTTATGGTGAAAACTATTATGACGTTTTCCAGAAGGAACCTTAACGACGAACCCCTTTAGTCTGTCCGCCTAGGCGCCCTTGTATAAGATGGCGAGCATCGTCAGGTCGTCGCTTTGCTCTGCGCCGCAAACGAACTGCGATACGGCCTGCTTCATGGCTTCAAGGACATCATCGGGCTGGTCGAAAGACCCAGGTCCATCTTTGGCGAGGAAGTTCCTCGCCTTTTTTGTTCTAACTATATCTTGGCAACTGCCTTCACCGCCCAATCTTCAGGGAACGAGATATGTTTCAACTGAATGGCTGACGAATACTTTTCAAACAAGGCCTTAATTGACGGGAGAAATTCTTCGTTCCACTTTTGGGGATTCGGATACAAATTTCGCACAGCAAGGAACGCCGCCCAAAGAGAGCGTTCATCTTTTTTTTCAACTTCCTCAATATTTGCAGGAATTGCAGAGAAAATTCTATAGTAGAGTCGCCCGTAATGGGCACAGATATTGCGCAAGTCTGTTGCGCACCTTAGCCAGCTTTTCAGATTCTTCGGAACGGTCTTATAATACTCGCTAGCAAAGTGCTTTTGATCCGGAAGAACAAGGTCCGCATAAAAATAGGACAACATCCCAAATAAGAACAATTCTACAGCCACCCAAATAGGGAAGACTCCATTATAACTGTCTTGATGGTGCTTCACAAAAGGAACATTTGAACTATGCTCAACTTCCCTATTGAACGTGTCCAGAAATTTCTGATGCTTATGCGATTGTGAATAAATCGACGCATCCAAATAGCCAATGGGGCTGTACTTATGCGCATGGAAATAAGCAAGCCTCGCTCTCATAGAAATTTCTATTTCTTCAAGAGCCGAAAAGAGCGACCTTCTCAACAGGCGGTCAAACTCATATATCTGTACAATCCTTGAAAAGCTTGTTCCGGCATTGTAGGCCCCATCTGCTTTTCTAAACGGCAGGAAATAAGCGGAGAGCCTGTAATAATTTATGGATTCAAGGCAGCGGATGGCATCGTCAACATTTTCGATACAACAGCCGCGTTGTTCAATCTTTTCTACTTGTTCCCTATAAGTTGTCGCCTTTTTTACTTCCATAAAAAAAATGTCCCCCCTGGGACACATCAATGAGAGGTGCGGGGGGTCCTGTTACTCTAAATATACAATCTTTTTCAGAGAAAAGCACGCACCCTTTCATTCATTTAGATGAGAATCTGCCCTCATTTCGAGTAAAAACTGACAGTTTGTATCAAGCCCGGACGTTACAGAAACCCCTGCGGCACTCGCCTTACATGGTTTTGCGGGTGCGGTGTCTGAATCCCGGTTCGGGCGCGCTATCGATGGCTGCGGAATCCGCGCTTGTCGAATCGGCCGCTGGCGTTTCAGCATGTGCGAAACCGGTAAATGCTGCGAACAGCACAAGCACCAATATCTTTTTAAATGTCGCTATATTCCGTAAATACATCCTTATAAAATATACAAACTAAATAATCAGGAACTTATAGAAAGATTGTAACCGATCCCAAGAACGATGATTGCCGCTGTAACCGTTCCGAAAAAGACAAATATCAGCTTAAGTGTCATGACCTTTTTCAAAAGCATGGCTTCGGGGAGCGAGAGTCCCACAACGGCCATCATAAAGGCAAGTGCCGTGCCAAGAGCGACACCCTTTTGAACAAGAACCTCGACAATGGGAATAACTCCAGCTGCATTTGCGTACATGGGAACAGCAAGAATTACCGCCAGGGGAACGGCAAACCATTTGTCTTTTGACAGGTATTCTTCAAAAAATCCCGAAGGAACATAACCGTGCATTACAGCGCCGATCGCAATGCCTGCAAGCACATAGGGCAAAACCGAACGCGTTACACCAAGGGCATCCCTTGCTACTTGGGGTATTTTCCGCAGTACTTGAACGAATCTTTGCTTAAGGCTACATGGCTTTGCATCGTTATTGATGGATTCGTTTGTCCGCTGCAAATTTTTCACCCATTCGCTTAGAAATCTTTCCAGCTTGAACCGTTCCAGGAACATCCCTAAAAATGTTCCAAGAAACACGCCGGAACTTACATAAATCACAGTCACTTTCAATCCGAATGTTCCCACAAGCATAGCAACAGCGACCTCGTTTACAAGTGGCGATGTTATAAGAAAACTGAACGTGACGCCAAGGGGGATGCCGCCCCTGACAAAACCGATGAACAGGGGAATACTGGAACATGAGCAGAAAGGGGTAATCGCTCCGAAGATTGCGGCGAGGAAATATTGGACTCCGTACAAACGATGCGACGACAAAAAATTGCGAATCGCCTCAATCGGGAAAAACGTATTCAGCAGCCCCATCAGGAAACTAATAAAAAGCAATATCAGGATAATTTTGAGGCTGTCGTAAACGAAGAAATTTATCGTCGAGCCTAAAGGAGACGAGCCATCCAATCCAATGATGTTGTAAACAAGATTATCGGTGAATGATTGTATCATAGAAAGCCCTTACTGCCGTGTCTATTTCATCCCTTACACGACGAAATTCCTGCAGAATTTCGGTTTCAGTCCCTCTGAACGCGTCAGGATCATCAAAGCCAAGATGAATTCTGTTCTTGACGGCCCCAAAAAAAATCGGACAGCTTTCTTTCGCCTTGTCGCAGACGGTGACAACGTAGTCCCATGATGTATCAAGGTACTGCGATACATTTTTGGGCTTATTAAGGGAAATGTCAACCTCTCGTTCCTTCATCACTTCGATTGCAGTCGGATGCACGTTCTTTGCCGGAAACGTTCCTGCAGAACATACGGTCAACGACGAATCCAGAGCCTTGAGAAATCCTTCGGCCATTTGACTACGGCACCTGTTGCCTGTACAAAGAAAGAGTATCTTCATATTTCACCTTTGATAAGTTCTTTTATTTTATCTTCGCTAATTTTACCTGTGGACACAAGCCGTTCATCGACAACAAGCGCGGGTAAAGTCATGACATTGTACGGAAGCATTTGGACAACATCGTCAATGCGGGAAACTGAAGCTTCTAGGCCCGATTCCTTAACGATTTTTTCAACAGATTCGGCGAAAGCAATGTTGCAGCCACACCGGCTCATGAGTATTTTTATGTTTTTCATTTTTCCTCTTTATTTGTTTGTAGTTCGTAGAACAACGAATATATATGGCAAAATTTTTTAGCAATCGCATTCCCTATCGCAAAATTCTTTATTGAAAAAATCACTGAACAATGCCTGGGCCTTTTTCCAGTTTTTTTTGTTTATACAGTACTTGACCTTGGGCGTTTCGATTTCACCCTGGATCAAACCGGCCTCTTTTAGCTCCTTTAAATGCTGGCTAACCGTGGCCTTCGCAATGGGCAGTTCTTCGTGGATATCGCCAAAATAGCAGGTATTGCGCTTGGCCAAGAACTGCATGATACTTATGCGTGCGGGATGCGCCAAAGCCTTGGCATACCTCGCCAAGGTCTCGGTTTCTTCACAGTATTTGCTTTTTTTTGCCATTTCGGTTCCCGTTCGTTGTTCGTAAATATACAAACATTATTTTTGAAAAGCAAGAGAATAATTGTATTTTTCTTGAGGTGACAAGAAAACGTTTATTCCACCGAGAATGTCACCTTCACGTTCCCTTTGCCGAAGATCTGCTGGAGGCGTTTCTTGTTTACGTTGTCAATACGGGCGAGGCGCGTAAAGTTCCAGGAATTCTTGTCGTAGTAGATGGTGATGGAATTGCCCTGGTAAAGGATGATGTCGCCTGCGTCGGTGTCGATTTGCTTGTCGTTACGCGGGAAACTGCGCGGCAGGTCAGCCACCCCTCGGCTAGCAAAAAATCCTCATTCCGTAAGCCCTTCCAAAACTGTTTTTCGGCTGCATGACCGATGTTTTTACGCTGAAATGACCGTTCGGCGGTCCGCAGCATGTTCGCAGCTATACGGCCTGGCCTAACAGAGCCAGAGGGTCATTTTCGCAGCATTTTCGCAGTTTCGACCCAAAAGTACGGCCTGGCCCGACAGAGCCATTTTTCATTTCATTTGTTATATTTGAAAGGAAAGGTTTTTTATGATTGAAATTTTAAGTGGCATATTAAAAATTAAGCACCCGACTTTTGCTGTGGTTGATTGCAACGGCGTTGGTTTTGGGGTGCAAATTTCAACACGCACGGGCGAATCCTTGCCAGAAATTGGGGTTCAAGTTTCGCTTTTTACGCATTTAGTTGTTCGCGAAGATTCTTTGACTCTTTTCGGATTTTCTGAAATGGCAGAAAAAGAACTTTTCTTGAAAATGATTGATGTAAACGGCATTGGTCCCAAAATGGCACAGCGAATTTTAAGCAGTGTTTCGCCATCTAGTTTTTTAGACATGATTGCCAGAGAAGATAAAAATGCCTTGTCTAAAATCAAAGGAATTGGAAAAAAGACTGTTGAACAATTGATTATTTCTTTGAAAGATAAAGCGACTGCTTTACAAGCTCTAAACGAAACTTCTAGTTTCTCTAGCGCAGAACAAGAAGCGTTCCTTGCTCTACAAACTCTTGGCGTAAAAGAAAGCGCCGCTAAAGAAGCCATCAAAAAAGCAAAGAAAAATCTTGATAGTGAAGCAAATACAGCAACCCTTATTTCTGAAGCATTAAAGCATATTTAGGCCTAAATTTATGAGCGATCGAGTGATTTCACAATCTGTTCAAAACAACGAAGAATCTGAAATTGAAAAAAGCTTGCGACCAACAGGGCTTTCTGAATTTACTGGCCAAGAAGCGCTTAAAGAATCTCTTTCCATTGCTATAGAAGCAGCAAAACACCGTGGCGAACCTCTTGACCATTGCTTATTTTCTGGGCCTCCGGGGCTTGGAAAAACAACGCTTGCCGGGATTATTGCAAAAGAAATGGGCGTTTCTCTGCACATTACCAGCGGGCCAGTTTTAGAAAAAGCAAGTGATTTAGCTGGATTACTCACCAGTTTAAACCCTAATGATGTTTTGTTTATTGATGAAATCCACCGCATGAATCGAGTAATTGAAGAATACCTCTACCCTGCTATGGAAGATTTCAGGTTAGATATAATGCTTGATTCTGGACCTGCAGCGCGTAGCGTTAATTTGCCTCTTCGCCCTTTTACTCTTGTTGGCGCAACCACAAGAAGTGGGCTTCTTTCAAGCCCGATGCGCGATAGGTTTGGTTTACATTGCAGACTAGAACTTTATACAGAAAAAGAAATTAAAGAAATTTTAAAAAGAAGTGCCCGCATTTTAAAAGTGGAAATGACAAAAGATGCCGCTAGTATTTTAAGTTCTCGTTGTCGCGGCACCCCAAGAATTGCAAACCGAGTTTTACGCAGGTGCCGCGATGTCGCTCAAGTGCGTGGGAACGGGATTATCGATAAAACTTCTGCAGAAAAAACCTTAGAAATGCTTGGCATTGATTCTGATGGCTTAGATCCAATGGATAGAAAAATTCTTTCTATCATGATTGATAAATTCAATGGCAAACCAGTTGGTATAAATACGCTTGGAGCCGCTTTAAACGAAGAACAAAATACATTAGAAGAAGTTTATGAACCGTATTTAATTCAAAAAGGCTTCTTGTCAAGAACTCCTCGTGGCCGAATGGTTACACCAGCCGCTTACCGCAAATTAGAACGTCCTTTTCCTAAAAATCAACAATATGAACAAACTGAAATGGAATTTTAATTAGCTATAAAATGCTATTGGAATTCTGGTGCTATTGTCATCACTAGGTGAATCCCATGGAATCCATGAAAACCTAACTGAAAGCGGAAAAAATACATATCTGGTCTGCGAACACGAATACCCATTCCCCAAGAATGTTTAAAATTATCCCATTGAAAATCGCCTTTTTCATCAGCAAATACAGCACATTCTGAAAATAAAACGCCATCTATGTAATAGTCTATTGGCCAGCGGTATTCTAAAGAAAGGCCTGTAATGGCAAGTGCAGCCCAAGTATTTTCATAGCCACGCAAAGGAAACCTATCATTCAAACGTGGAAACGAAATTGCAGGCATACCGCCTTTTTCCATTTCAAAATACCGCAAATAACGGTATTGTAAAGCCAAAACTCGACGTTCTAAAAGTAAAGAATTTAATTTGGACGGATTCCAAAGGCGAGCAAGATGGTTAAGTGAAAAATCAGCGTATTCTTTACGCTTTTCTCTCGCTTCTTTTTTTGAAAGCAAATATTGTTTAGAATCTTTACCTAAATAGAAATAAGTTTGAAAGAGAAATTCTAAACTCCAGTAATCATGATTTTTTTCAGATGTAAAAAAATCCCAATCATCTGAAGGTAAATTGCTATAATCTGTTACAAAATTATAACTCGCTCGCCCTTGTATGCGAAAACCAGAAGAAGGAACGTATGGAGATTCTGTATTATCAAAAACAACTGTTAAACTCTGTGGGAAAATTTTAAAATCTTGGTAAAGCCCACGCTCTTCTAATTTGTTAATATCTTCAAATTCTACCCAATCCTCTCGCATTTCTGGCAAGCCAAAATAACGCATATTTATGCCCGTTGAAAAATCCACCGATGTGTTAGGGAATGGTAATGGGTGGGCTACAATCAAATCAAAACGAAGCGTTGTATCTGGCAAATAATAAGCATCATCAGAGCCTAAAAGTCTAATATTTCCGTCTCGGTTAAAGTTCCCTTTATGTTGAAGCGAAACATAAGTATTGCCATCAAACAATCGCTTTTGGCTATAACGAACTGAATAATAAGTATCACTGTTTGCATAAAGTTCACCACTTAACACAAAATAATCATTAGGGAATAGTAAAAACGAATGCCGGTACATAAAACCAAGCATTGTTGAAGTTCCTGGTTTTAAATTCATCACTGGGTAAATAAAAATATTTTTATTTTCACCAAATGTGATTAAGTCCACTGCTTTTTCAACCACGCCATTTTGAAAAGCGTAGCGCAATGGTTCTGAAAAAGGATAAATCATTACTTCGGCTAATGGTTGCAATAAAGCTTCAAACGGCCAAAACACAATTTTTAATAAAAGATTTCCGGAGTTTTCTTTATTTTCAGATTCTTCTTGAGCTTGTTTTTCTGCGTTATTTTCGATTGTATCACTTGCGTAAACAGGAGACAATAAGAAACAAAAAATAAAAAGCAAAACGCATTTTGCGAAAATGCAACAAATCTTGTATTCTTTACTTTTTCTGACGTTTGTTTCCATTATATTCCAATTTAATTTTTTCTCTTTCAAAAAACAGCTATGAAGATAATTTTTATATTATCATTTTAGGGATTTATAGTTAATAGATTATGTTTTCATTTTTCTCTAGATTGTTACAGTCTTTAAGTCGAAAACCCAAGGCCATTCTCATTGCCGTGGTTATAATATCTATTGCTTGCATATACCCTGTTTTTAATCTGCGTTGGGAACTGCAACTTTCAGATATGTTGCAAGAAGATTCTAGATACCCGAAAACAGAAGATTTAAAAGTCGGAAAACTCTTGCCACTTTCGCTTGTTTTAGAAAGTAGCGATACTCTTTTACTTGGGCAATTTGCAGCATCCTTAGAAAAAGAATTACAAAAACAATCTTTTGTTCGTTTTTGCAGTTACTATGTTGACATGGATTTTTATAAAAAAAATCAATTGCTTTTTTTAAGCACAAAAGATTTAAATTTTTTATACCAAGGACTTTTAGCAGTAAAAGATGATATTGTTAGCCAACAAAACCCTTTTATCGTTCAACTAGAAGAAAAAAAATTTATTAACACAGATTCTCTTGAACAAAAATACCGTAATAAATTCCGCAATGTTTTTAAAAATGCTTCAGGAACAGTTCGCATTTTTGATGTTTTCCCAAACATTAATACAGACATTCTTGATTCAGCCAGGTTCTTCGTTTCTTCTATCAAAAAAACTGTTGCTCAATTAAAACCAGAAAATGTTCAGGTTAGTTATACGGGGCATGCAGAAAAAGTCATTCAAACGGGCCGCGCCCTTTTACCAGAAGCCAAAAAAGCTGGTGTTGTTACGGCTATTTTTATTGCTATTCTTTTGCTCATTGCATTTTTTAGACAGCCTCAGTTAATTTTACCCGCGGGCATTCCCATTAGTTTATCAATTTATTGGACTTTAGCGGTTTCTTACTTACTTTATGGCCGTATTTGCCTGTTTTCTTTATTGCTCGCAATTATTCTTCCGGGGCTTGCTGCTCAGCATGTCACACATATCTACACACGCTACGCTGAAGAAAGAAGAAAAGGTTTGAATTCAGCTTTAAGTTTAGAAAGTGCTATCCTTGGCATTAGTCCAGTTTCAGCAGTTTCTGCAATGACAACGGCAGCTCTTTTTCTATCGCTTTCACTAGTTCCTTTTAAAGGCCTTCAAGAACTCGGGATTCTTGGTGCGATTTGTGCGTTATTCAACTGGGTTTTATGTTCAACAATTACACCAGCTCTCCTGAGACTTTCTCAAAAGAAAAAAGAATTTTTATTATTCGGCAAAATCAGCCCAGAAGAGTTACAAGTCAAAAAAAATATTCCTTATAAAAAAATCAGAATTCCTATTTTTATTTTAATCGCATTTACCCTTTTATTGATATCTAATGGGATATTCCCCAAATTCCATTACAATTTTGCAGAAACCGAATTTATCTCTATGACTAGAGCAGATTCTTTAGTCATGCAAATCAGACATTATTTTAATGACCCTGTTATCGTTCAATTCCCAGATAAAAATTCAAACGAAAAATTTTTAGACCGTTTTCAAGAAGGTAAAGCCAAAGGTAAATACCAATCTATTGATAACATTTTCATTATTGGAAACCTTTTACCAACAGACCAACGTTATAAATTACAAATCATTTCTAACATAAAATCTTTACTTGATAATCCTATTTTTTCAATGTTACCTGAAAGTGATTCGTTAAGATTAGAACGTTTTAAAAATAATTTAAATGTTTCTGAATTAACCGAAGAAAATTTACCGAACTCTTTTAAACAATTTTATTCTTTACAAAAAGGCAAAGAAACTTTGGCTTTTGTATTACCTGCTGAATCGGCGGATAATGGCTTATTTTGTAGAAGGTTAGATAAAGATTTAAAAGATATTGAACAAGAATCTTCTTTTCCAAAAGCCGGAAAAACTTTAATTCAGGCACAAGCTCTAAACCAAATCTTGCCTTACATTTTCCGTTCCATTCTTTTTGCAACCATTTCTATTTTCTTTATTCTTTTATTGTATTACAACAAATTTTCTTATGCTATGTTTACGCTCACGCCACCTTTAATTGCTTTTATTTGGATATTAGGTGTTTTGAATATTTTTGGCATTAAACTTTCTATGTATAGTGCTTTGGCTTTTCCTTTACTTATCGGAATGAGCTTAGACGGTTCTTTACATTTTTGGAATCACTACCTTTCAAAACAAAGCGGGTCTGCAATAGATATTGTTCGCCGCCATGGAAAAAACATTGCCATTTCTCAAACAATGGCTTTTGTTGGTATTTATTCTCTTTTATCTTCTTCACACCTTGGACTTAGAAGTATTGGTGTTGTTTCATTCATCGGGGTTTTCTCCATAGCCATTGCTAATTTCGTTATCTTCCCGCTTTTAGCCGTAATGCTTGATGATTACCGCATAAAAAAAAGCAAAAGGAAAAAATAATATGAAATCTCTTTCTCTACAAACTTCTTCTATTGCAGCATCTATGACGGTTTCAATTGATACCCTTGCCAAAAAATTAAAAGCAGAAGGCAAAGATATTGTTTCTCTTGGCGCTGGAGAACCTGATTTTAAAACACCTGAAATAATTCGTAACGCCGCTAAAGAAGCCATTGAACAAGGCAAAACAAAATATGTCGCACCAACTGGTTTAGAAGAAGTTCGAAAAGCTGTAGCCCATAAACTCCAAAAAGAAAACGGACTTTCTTATAGTGCGAATCAAATTGTTTTAACAAGTGGCGCAAAGCAAGCGGTATTCAATTCTCTTGCAGCCCTTATCAATCCAGATGATGAAATCATTATACCAGCACCTTATTGGGTCACTTACCCTGAACTTGTAAAATGGTTTAAAGGGATTCCTGTTTTTATAGAAACAACTCCAGAATCAGCTTTTAAAATCACGCCAGAACAATTAAAAAACGCTATTACAGAAAAAACAAAAGCTGTTATTTTAAACAACCCTTGTAACCCAAGTGGTGCTGTTTATTCGCCAAAAGAATTAAAAGCTCTTTCAGAAGTTATTGTTGACAACGATTTGTTTTGTATCTCAGATGAAATCTACGAACATTTCTGCTATGAAACTGAATTTGCTTCCATTGCTTCTTTTGCAGGCATGTATGAACGCACTATTCTAATCAATGGTTTTTCAAAATCTCATTGCATGACTGGTTGGCGTATTGGCTACAACGCATTACCAGAAACCATAGCTCCTTTAATTACTAAAATTCAAAGCCAGGCGATTCACCACCCTTCTACACCAGCACAATATGGAGCTTTGGCTGCGCTTAAATCAGACAACAGTTTTGTTTTTAATATGCGCGATACTTTTAAAATTCGCCGTGATTTACTCCGTTCAAAAATTTCTGAAACGCTTGGAAAACAACTTCCTAATCCAGAAGGTGCTTTTTACTTATTTGTTCCGGTTCAGGAATTATATGGAAAAGTTACGCCAAACGGCAAAGTCATTTCTGATTCTATTTCTTTTTGCAGTTATTTGTTAGAAAGTTTTGGCTTAGCAATTATTCCAGGCAAAGCCTTTGGCATGGATTCTTGCATTCGTTTTTCTTATGCCGCGTCAGAAGAAACGCTTTTAGAAGCAAGCAAGCGTTTTGAACTTGGAGTAAAATCACTCAAATGAACAACGATTTTTTACTTTTAGAACCTTCACAATCTGAGATTTTTCGCATTGGCCGAAAATCGGATTGTAATTTGGTTTTAGAAGATCGTTATGTTTCAAGAGAGCATGCTTCTATTCGTTTTGAAAATAATTTATGGATTTTAAAAAACTTAAGCCAATCTAGCGGGACATTTTGCAACAACCTTTCTATTGATGAAAAGACTCTTGAAGATGGCGATATTTTATCACTAGGAACACAAAAAATTTCTATTTCTATAAAAAACAAAACTCTTCAAATTTTACTGATAAAAAATAATGAATCCGCCCCACTTGTATTTTCTAAAAATGAAATTACCATTGGGCGAAAAACTAAAATTCCAGAAGCACAAATCCTTTCCTCTGCTTGCCCTGCTTATCTTGCACAAGTAAAAAAAGAAGAAGCCGGATATTCTATTAAATTCAAAAACAAAATTTTCAATGAAAACAAAAAAACAAAATCTTCATTTGTTCTAAATGAAAATGAAAAAATAAATTTGCCCTGGTGTTCTTTAGAATGCAAAGATTCTTTCCTTTTTGTACACAAACAAACCCCAGGATTTTCTGTTGAAGCTAGAAACTTAAATGTTATAGTTGATAAAAAACAACTTTTAAAAAGCATTGATTTCTATTTACCTCGCGGAGAAATTTTAGCTGTTATCGGGAGGTCTGGCCAAGGAAAAAGTACGCTTTTACGTTTACTTTTAGGCAAGCACAAAATCGAAAACAATTCTACTCTTTTATTAAACGGCATTTCTTATAAAAATGAAAAAATCAGAAAACACATTGCTTTTTTAGAACAAGAACCTGTATTACGAAAAGACCTTACTGTACAAGAAACTTTAGAACTAGCCGCGTCAATTACGCTTCCAAAAGACACAACCGAACAAGAAATTCAAGATATTTTAGACAACTTTTTAGAATTACTTTCTTTAAAACATTTAGCCAAAAGTAAAACGGTTTCTTTAAGCGGTGGAGAAGCAAGGCGAGTCGCTCTAGCAAAAGAACTAATTGGTTCTCCTGGGTTAATTCTTTTAGACGAACCCTTAGCAGGTCTTGACCCGGTCAACATCAAAATCCTTTGCTACCATTTACGCCGGCTTTCGCTTTTAGGCTATACCATTATTTTAACAACACATGGCTATGAAGCTCTTGAAATAGCCAATAAAGTTCTCGTTTTACACAAAGGTCGCGAAGCGTTTTTTGGAACACCCGAAGAAACATTCTTGTACTTTGATACAACTTCTCCAGCAAAAGCATTGCAGAGTTTAAAAGAATCTTCTTTAGAAAAATGGGAACAATCTTCTTTAAAAGAGAGGATTTTCCCAGAAGCTTCAGAAAAACAAATATTTCTATTTCCCAAAATAAAACATTCTGTTTCTTGCTTCTCTTATTTTAAAATTTTATGCAAGCAATATTTTAGAGATAAAGGGAAAATTTTTGCTTTACTTTTACAACCACTTATTATCGGGTTTCTTTTTTCACAAACTTTTTCAAAAAATTCTTCTTTATGGATAGCCGCATTTGCTCTTATTCTTTCAGCAAATTGGTTTGCCCTTTCTCTTTCTATCCGTGAAATCATACAAGAAAAAAATCTTTTTTCTAGTGAAATAAGAAAAGGCGTTTCTCCTTTTGGAATTTTATTTGCCAAATTATTTTTCATTAGTTCCATTGCGTTTTTCCAAACTTTAATTTGTTTTGGATTTTTAAATGCCGTTTTATCTATTGCTGTTTCTCCACTTTGGCTTTGTGTGGCATTTCTAACCACAATTTTACCAGCAACTCTTTTAGGCCTTTTAGCCAGTTGTCTTGTAAAAAATACAAGTCAAGCCAATATTTTACTTCCATTACTCATTATTCCACAAGTGATTCTTGGAGGAGCTTTAGTGCCTATAGACCAAATGACTACAATAGGCCGAATGCTTTCAGCATTGATTCCTGCAAAATACAATCTTGATTGCTTAAAGAATTTATTTTTGAACGTTTCTATACACTCTCAAGATTTAATTGTGCCAATCATTCTTGCTTGTATATTCTATATTATAACTTGGCGTTTATTTTCGATTTTAGGGAAGGCTAAATGACTCTTCATTCTCTTACTCAAGATAAAAACTTTCCTCGCCCTTTTAACGAGAACTATGAATTACTCGGTGTTCTCGGGCAAGGCGGTATGGGATATGTCTACAAAGCCAAAGACTTGCGTTTGCAACGCGATGTTGCCCTAAAAGTTTTAGACTCTTCTTCTGACAAAGAAGCTATTGAACGCTTTTATTTAGAAGCAAGAGCTATGAAAGAATTAGATCACCAGAACATTGTTCATGTATTTGACTTTGGTGAACATAAAAAACAACTTTTCATTGCAATGACTTTTGTAGAAGGCACTTCGCTTGCTGAAGTTCTCCGCAACAAAAGCAAGCTAGATTTAGGCGCCATAGAACTTCTTGCCAAACAAATTGCTCGCGGGCTTTTATTTGCTCATTCCAAAGGAATTGTGCATCGTGATGTCAAGCCTTCTAACATCATGCTCACTCATGATAATCGCGTGTACTTAATGGATTTTGGCATTTCTTATATACAAGAACTTGAAAAAGAACGCCTCACAATGACTGGTATGGCTATGGGTACACCAGAATATATGTCCCCAGAACAATGTCATGGCGATGAGGTCACTCTTTCTTCTGACATTTATAGTCTTGGCGTTATTTTATACGAAATGACTTGTGGGCGTTTACCATTTATTGGCGCAAAACCTATTGAAATTGCCTTGAAACATGTACAAGAAGCGCCACCAGCACCAGAAATTTTTAGACCTAAAATTCCAACTGGTTTATCAAAACTTATTTTAAAATGCCTTGAGAAAAAACCTGAAAATCGATTCCATAATATGGAAGAATTTTTAGACGCTTTCGACACTATTTTTGAGCAAAACAAACAAAAAGAATTTGAAAAAAAAGAAAGAACTCCTCTCCTTTCTCAATCCCTTTTAAAAGATTCCGTAAAAAGAATTATCCCTTTACAAAAACGGCTGATGCTTTCTGGAATGTTTTTGTTCCCACTCATTATTATACTGATGGTTTTACTTATGTTATTATATAGACCATCACACACACTAGAAGAAATTTCTCCAGAAGAATTACAAGGTGCTTTTTTAGAAAAAAGTATTGAGCCAAAAGTTTCTGATTATAATCCAGAAAATTTATTTGATGCATCTTTACGCACCGCATGGCTTTTTGAAAAACCTGCCAATATCAAGAATCCTATTTTAACTATGAAATTTGAAACCCCTGTTTTAATCACACATATTGGTTTTGCAAATGGTTATCAAAAATCTGATGATGATGGTATTGGCAATAGATTCAACATTTATAACAAATTAAAAACCATTTCCTTAAAAACAAAAGAAGGCGCTAAACAAGAAATTAAACTTGAAGATATTCGCGGTATGCAATACCCAACAATGACCCCAATAGAAACATCAGAAATTCAAATTTTCTTTTTAAAACCTTTTGAATCTGACGCTTCACAAGCTTATGCTCTTTCTGAAATCAGGCTTTTAGGAATGCAATTAGAATGATGCAGTTATCTCAAAACCGAAAAAAAGGGAAAATCGGGGAAGTGCATGCTGCAGCATTTCTCAAAAGAAATGGTTATACTCTTTTAGACCGCAACTATGCTTATCGTGGGGGCGAACTAGATATTATTGCCCAATCTTCTTCTGGAACGCTCTTGTTTGTTGAAGTTAAAACGGTTTGGAATACAAAAAAAGGCGCGCCGGAAAGTCGGGTGAATGCTCAAAAAAAGTTTCGCCTTTGGAGAACAGCCTGCCATTATCTGTACACAAAAAAATTCCCGGAAAATACACCTTGTCGCTTTGATGTTTTAGCGATTCATTGCAAACAAAGTAATATTTTGATTAAACATTTTCAAAATGCTTTTGAGTCGGTTTATACGATTCCTACTTGTTAAAGAGGTTTTATGCGTTTAGAAATTCACCCAGATAACCCGCAAGCAAGACTTGTAAAAATGGCGGCTGATTTGCTAGAAAATGACGGGGTTATTTTATACCCTACAGAATCGGGTTATGCAATTGGTTGTAATGCAGAATCTTCTAAAGCGATTCACAGACTTTATGCCTTGAAAAAGCCTATGAAAAAATTTTTCATGGCACTTCTTTTACCCGATATAAAACACGCTACAGGTTATGCTCATGTCAGTAATTTTGCTTTTGGCGTTATGAAACCAAGAGTTCCTGGCCCTTATACTTTCATTCTCCCTTCTTCGCCGCAAATTGCAAGAAAACTCGATGTTAAAAGACCAGAAATTGGTGTGCGTATGCCTTCACACCCTTTTTTCAAAGAACTTTTTAAACACTTTGACAAACCGCTTTTGAATACGGCAGCAAAACTTTCTGACGACGAAGAACTTACAAACCCAGATATTCTTTGGGATAAATTCAGAGCAAGTATTGATATGATGATTGATTGTGGTGAAATTCCACTTGCACCAACCAATATTATCAGTTTACTTCATAACGATATTGAAATCATTCGTGGTGAACTTTAACTTTGATACAGAGATGTCTAATGTTTACTAGTCTTTTTGAACAAAGTGAAAAAGAATATTTTGAAGAATTAAAACAAAAGTTACAAGAAGCAAGCGAACTTTATTATAAAAATGCCACTTCTCCCATGACAGACGAAGAGTTTGACATGGCATTGAAAGAATTGGAAGCTTTAGAAAAATTACACCCAGAATGGGTAACAAAAGATTCGCCAACAAAAATTGTCGGTAGCGATCTTTCTAATTCATTCCCTAAAGTAAAACACCTTATCCCTATGTTAAGCATTTCTAATGCTTATAACGAAGAAGAAATTACAAGTTTTATTGAATCAGCAGAAAAAAGTACTCACTCTGGGCTTGAATGGATTTGTGAAATGAAAATCGATGGAGTGAGTCTTTCTTTAACTTATGAAAATGGTTTTTTGACAAAAGCCGTCACAAGAGGCGATGGACAATTCGGAGACGATATAACTCCAAATGCATTAACTATTGACGATATTCCAAAAACTTTACCAAATGCTCCTGCTGGCATTTTTGAAGTTCGCGGTGAAGTTTATATGAACCGCGCTGACTTTGAAAAACTCAATGAAAAATTTGCTAACGAAGGCAAAAAAACTTTTCAAAATCCAAGAAATACAGTTGCCGGAAGTATCAAATTAAAAAATCCACAAGACTGTGCCTCTAGACCGTTAAAATTCATCGCTTATTATATTCCTGAACGCTCAAAGAATAAATTCCATTCGGAAAATCTTGAATATTTAAAATCGCTTGGCTTTGAAACAAACTTGTATTGGAAAGCCTCTAATGCAAGTGAAATCATGGAACGTTCTCGTTTAATCGGCGAGAGCCGAAACTCTCTTGCGTTTGATATTGATGGCATGGTTATTAAACTCAATGATTTAGATTTGCAAGAAGAATTAGGTTCTACTGCCAAAAGCCCTCGTTGGGTAATTGCCTACAAATTCAAAGCAGAACGCGCTTATACAAAATTGCTTTCTGTTGAATACCAAGTCGGTCGAACTGGAGCTATTACGCCTGTTGCGAATTTATCACCTGTCCGCTTAGCTGGTACAACTGTAAAACGCGCAACGCTTCACAATTTTGATGAAATTAAACGCTTAGACATTCATTTAGGTGACATAGTTGGCGTTGAAAAAGGTGGCGAAATCATTCCTAAAATTGTTGGCGTACTAAAAGAAGAACGTTTACCAAATGCCGAAGAAATTTCAGCGCCTAAAAACTGTCCTGAATGTAATGAACCTTTAATACAACCCGAAGGCGAAGTTATTCTGCGCTGTGGCAATTTACATTGTAGAGCTATGCGTCAATGTCTTTTTGAAAATTTTGTAAGCCGTGACGCTATGAATATTGAAAATCTAGGGCCATCTCTTATTAGCGCCTTACTAGATGCAAAACTCATTACTGAACTTTCAGACATTTATAAATTGTCAAAAGAAAACTTGCTTCAATTAGAACGCATGGCAGACAAAAGCGTTACCAACATTTTAAACGCTATTGAAAAAAGCAAATCCCAAAGTTTAGAGCATTTACTTTTAGCTTTAGGCATTCGTTATGTAGGGCGCACTAGCGCAAAAAATATTGCAAAGCATTTTAGAAATTTAGACAACATTCTTAAAGCAAGTAAAGAAGACTTTTTAGAAGTAACTGATATCGGAGAAATTATCGCCGATAGCGTCTATCGTTTTTTTAATTCCGAAACATCTAAACAGGAAATTCAAAAATTACAAGAAGCCGGCATCAATACAAAATATTTGGGCTCAGAAGGTTCTCTTTTCAAAGGCCAAACCATTGTCATTACAGGAACTCTCCCCTCTTTAGACCGCAACGAAGCAAGGCTACTCATTGAAGAAAATGGCGGAAAAGTTTCTGGTTCTGTGAGCAAAAAAACATCGTGGGTTCTCGCAGGCGAAGCAGCTGGTTCAAAACTCACCAAAGCAAATGAACTCGGAATTCCTGTTCACGATGAAGCCTGGTTACTTGAACAAATTAAAAATTAAAGAGAAACGTCTTCAAGTTTTACAGATGCAATTCGAGAAATACCTTTGATTTCTTGAGTTACACCATACAACATATCAGAAGCAGCCATTGTGCGCTTATTGTGAGTTACAAGAATAAATTGTGTCTGTCTTGAGAAATGGCGCAATAGTTCTACGAAACGCCCAATATTAGCGTCATCTAACGGACCATCCACTTCGTCAAGCACACAATAAGGCGAAGGTTTTTCCATGTAAATTGCAAAAAGAAGCGACACAGCCGTCAAAGCACGTTCACCACCAGAAAGGGCTTTAACACCGCGCATTTTTTTACCAGTTGGGCGTGCATTTACTTCAATTTCTGCTTCTAGCGGGTCAACATCTTCTTGAAGCGTTAACTTTGTCCCGCCATCTTTCATAAGTCTTGAGAACACTTCTTGGAAATTTTTCTGAATCTTATGGAATGTATCCATAAAACGTTCTCGAGCAATAGAATCCAATTTATTGATAGAGCGTTTCAAAGAAGCTCGTGCTTGGTCCAAGTCATCAAATTGCTTTTCAACTTCTTGCAAGCGAAGGCGTTCTTCTTCAAAGTCATCCATCACGTTCTGGTTCACAGGCCCAAGATCTTTTATTTTGCCACGCAACTGGCGAATTTCTCGTTCAACAACAGAAGCGTCATATTCTATGCGTTCTACATTTTCTGCATTTTCTAAATCAACTTCCCATTCAGAGAAAATTCTTTCTCGCAAGTGTTTGGAATTATCTGTAACCGCATTTTTCCGAAGTGAAATATTATTTTCTTCTGGGAACAAATTTTTAATCTTTTCATTAATTTCACGCTCTTCAGAACGCCAATCTTCAATATCTCTAGCTACAACATTATAGCGTTCTTCCGCTTCGTCACGAACAGATTCCAAGCCTTTTAATTCATTATGTTTGGCTTCTATTTTTTCTGCCAATACATTTGTTTTTTCTTCAAGTTCTTGGATTTCATTTGAATTATTTTCAATATCTTGTTTTTTAGTTTCTACAATATTTTCAAACGCACTCAGCTGTTCAATATTTGACTGCAAGCGGGATTGCATATTTTTCAATTCCAACTGGCTATCAGATAAATCTTTTTGCAATTCTTTCAAATCTTCTTCTTTATTACGAAGCATTGTTTGGCGTTCTTCTAAATTTTCTGTAACGCGTTCAAAGGCTTCTTGAATGCGTTCTAATTCTTTTTCTGCATTCATCAACTGTTCATCAGAAGAGCGTTCATTAAGAGCTTGCGCTATTTTATCTTTTGAAACTTGGATATCAAATTCTTTTTTTGAAATTTGTTGCTGAAGCGAATTTTTAGAATTGGTATGAACATTCTTTGCAGCTTCAGCTGTACGTTTTGTATCTTGCAAATTCAACAAATCTTCTTTCAAAGAGCTATAAAGCCGTTCTGATTCTTCTAGCAATTCTTTTGCTTTTTCTAATTCCGTTTCTTTTACCCGGATTTCAGTCAAAAGAAGATTTTGTTTTTCTTGTGTTTCAGTAATTTCTGCTCGCCTAGAAAGAATTCCCATTGCACTTGTTTTTCCGCCACGCACAAGACCACTAGAATGAACCGCACGAATTTCTGGAGAAACAAACCACAAATCACTTGAGGCATAACGTTCTGAAAAAGAAATAGCTTCTTCAAAAGAATTCACAAGCATCCATTTAGAAAGGAGTCTTTTAACCAAAACGCCCAACGAATCTTTTGCCGACACAAATTCAGAAGCGCAACCCAAAACACCGACTGGTTTTTCAACCATTTCTGCATTCTGGTTTCTAGAAGCGATTGCAAACAAGGCAGAACCAGCCGAGGCATTTTCTAAAGCATCTAAAAGTTCTTCTACCGAAGAAATTTCAGAAACCACCAAAGCATCCAAAGTTTCACCTAAAGCAAATTCTATTTGCGGCAAATATTTAGGTTCTACTTCAATCCATTCACCAAGGCAACCAGACAATTTTTCCCGCTTATTTTCTAAAAGCCATTTAGAGCCATCTGCTTCAGAAACAGCCATCCGAGAAAGCACATCTAACCTAGATTCCAAAGCCACATTTTCACGGCGTAAGGTTTCAACATCTTTAGACAATGATTCTGACTTTTCTTTGCTATCACTTAGCAAAGATTCTTGCATCGCCAAGCGTTCTTCTGTTTCATCAATTTCTTTTTCTATTTCAACAATTCTTGATTCAGCATCATTCAAATTATTTTCAGCATTCTCTAAAACTTCTCGCAATGAATTCAACTCTTTATTCCATGTTTCAATATTGGAATTTTCAAAATCCGTCATTGCGTCTAAACGTTGCCAACGATTTTTAAATTCATTTACCAGCTTTTGCTGTTCAAAACGAGCATTGACAAGTTCTGTATGTTCATGCCTTAAATCATCGCAAGCGTCACGTAAAACCTGGTACGCTTCTTGTTCGCGAGAAAGCATTTCTTCTTTTTCAGCCATATCGCCACAAGCAGCAATACGTTCAATACGTTCTTCTAATTCAGAAATATTCTTTCTTATTTCAGCAACTTTCTGTTCTGCATCTTGTTTTTCTTGAGAAATTTTAGCCACAGATTCAGTCAAGAAACCCATTTTATCTCTAAGACTCTGCGCTTCACTCATCAAAGCATTTAAAACATTTGTTTCGGCATCGACTTTACGCCTAGAATCTTGCAAAGCATTTTCTTCTTCGCTAATTTCAAGACGACGATTATCAATTTTAGCTTGCAAAAGCGTCAAGTTATTTTGTTCTTTTTCAAGTTCGTGCTGAATCCGACGGTGAGAAGTTTCTAATGTTGCAATATCTCTTTTAAAATCTTCAAACTTATCAATACTAAAAGAAAGTTCTAAACTTTTCAATTGCGTCCGAAGTTCTTGCCATTCTTTTGTTTTTTCTGCTTGTTTTTCGTATTGTCTGACTCGTGAACGGGTGTGGCGCAAATTATCTTCTACGCGTTCCATTTTTTCTTCAACGCGTGCAAGACTATTAACGGCTTCTTTACGGCTCTTTTTATACTTACTCACGCCAGCCGCTTCTTCAAACAAAGTTCGTCTATCTTCTGCTTTATCAGAAAGAACCGCATTAATCATGCGTTCATTCATTTGCGAATACGTTCCAGAACCTAAACCAGAATCCAAAAATAAATTCTGAATATCCTTTAAACGACATTCTTGGTTATTCAATAGATATTCACTTGTGCCATTTCGGTAAGCTCTTCTTGTGACCATCACTTCGCTATACTTACCAAATTCAGAAGCAAGTTCTCCACTATCATTATTGATTACAAGAGAAACTTCTGCCATACTCATTGCGGCGCGTTCTTCAGTACCAGAGAAAATAACATCCTGCATTTTCCCCATACGTAAAACGCCTGCACGTTGTTCGCCAAGAACCCAACGAATAGCATCAACAATATTGGATTTACCGCAACCATTTGGCCCGACAACAGCCGTCAGACCGTTCCCTGGAAACGTAATTTCCGTTCGCTGGGCAAACGACTTAAATCCAAAAATTTTCAACTTCGATATACGCACTTTAAACCAATATAAAATCTTTCTCTATGTTTATCTTGTACGAATCTGCAAATTCCCTTCCTTTTCAGAAATTTGCAAATAAACGCTACCGCCATCAAAATGTTTTTTAAAAACAGTATCTTTAGAAACGCCATCTTGCTTATAAGACAAACGAACTTTGAAAGTCCCGACAAAATCCCGCTCTTTTACTTTTGAAGATTCACCAGGAAAAACACTTTCATCGATCCAAACTAATTCTTCGCCATCTTCGCCAACAATAATCAATGTTTCTAACGTGCAATTATCGGTAGCGTTTCCTAACTGGAGGCGAACTGTACCATCAATAACATAATGCGTAACGCACCCCATAAGCAAAAACAAGCAACTTAAGCAAAAAAACTTTTTCATTTTACTTTCTCCCGGCGAATACCTGTTGCTTTAATTTCTTTGATTTCTTCTTTACCTGCATCTTTTGGTGGTTTGTAAGAAGAACCATGTTCAAAAATAGTCTTTGTACTTGATTCCATCGGAGCTGGTTTAGCGGCATTTCTACCAAACATTTTACCATCACTTGCTCCAAGAGCAAAAGACAATTCCATTACAAATGTGCCTTTAGAACCGAACAAATTTTCAATATCGCCTGCATGGTTGTAAGCTAAACGCAACATCAAAATAGAAATACCGCCACCAAAAACTAAATCACCATCTTCTTTTCTAAAACAAGTTGCTTCAAGCGAAACTAACCTTGATGGGTCTGGGTAATATTTTAACGCTGCAGAATAAAATCCGTAATCAGGGAAAAAACCAACCGCTTCACCATACAAAATTTGTTTGAAAAGATTTTGTTCCCATTTCACTTTAATTGAATCTTTGGCATCACGATAAAAAGCCACATCAATATTTGGCAAATAAGTTTTAATCCCATGAGATGCTCCACCCAAAACTTCTTTAGATTCTAAACGCAATGCACCACGAGCAGAAGTCCAACCATTTTCATTAAAAACAACTTGTCCAAATAACGGGCCTAAAGCTGCTTGCGTAAAACCATACAAGGTATCTGATTCAGGCAAATAGATTTCACTTGCAACATGTTCTGGATTAGAATACTGGATACCGCCAGAAAGTGCAAAAGCAAGTGGTTTAAAAGAAAGATTCACACCAGCTGTTTGCACATTGCGCACTAATGAAAACTGACCATAAGCTGGGAACAATAAAAAATCTTCTGAATCAAAACCATGGCGTTCAAGCCACCAAAAAAAACCAAGAGAAAAATCTGACTTACCAAGAGGACCTGCAAAATACATGGCAAAACGCTGTCTAAATGCAAAACCTTCGTGCTTGCCAAAATTACTTTCAAGAGCCGTTTGCCCAGGGTGTGGGAAATAATAAGTTCCAAGGCCAATGAAACCAGAAACTCCGGGGCGCACTACTTCAGAAATTTCATCTAATTGATTTTCTTGAGAAACTCTCCCACCGCGAGAAAGGGCTTCTGGAGTAATTGGCGACGCAAAAGCCATGCTAAAAGAAACTACCAAAAAAGAAACAAGCCAAAGGCAAGTTCTAGGCAAAAAAACAAAAGCAGAATCTTTTTTAGAAATAAAATTTTGGAGAAGTTCCATGATTTTAAAATATAACAAATACACATTCAGACAAGTCAAAAGCAAAAAAAGAAACGGGTCCCAGTCAAAAGACTTGAGGCCCGTTTTTAAATCCCAGAAGGGAATAAAAAATTAATTCTCTTCTAGCTCGGGAACCTTACGCATCACATTGCGGCGACCATAACGAACCTTTTCAGGAGCTACTGCACTTGCTGCTTCGACAACGGCTGGAGCCGGTTCAACAGGAGCTTGAACAGCAGGAACTTCTGGAACGTTTTCTGGAGCAATACGTGGTGGCAAAGGACGACGAACTGGTTGTTCCTGAACTGGAGCAGGAGCTGGTTCAGGAGTCACAGTAGGAGGGACAGCTGCGACTGCAGGTTCAACTGCAACCGGAGCTTTTTCAACCGCAGGAGCTTCACGACGCTGACGCATTTCGCCACGATTATTATTGCGGCGTTCGCGACGTTGGTTATTTTGCGATTCGCGGTTTTCTTTATTTGATTGACGTTGTTGTGGTTCTTTTGGTTGACGGGTTTCCTTCTGACGTTCACCGCGTGCAGCCATATCCTGAGCAGTAACCGGACGGCGAGAAGACGGTCTTAAATTCATGTCAGGAGAAAGCTTCTTGACAATAGGAGAACGAAGCATAACCATCAGCTTATTCACTTTCTGCAAAGTAGCGAAAGAAAGTACTACAGCAATAAAAGCCACAACTAACGTTACGATTTGAACTATTTCCATTAGGGACCTCATAATAGGGTTAGCCGAACCAAGCCGGAAAAAAGCTTGAAACGGGCGGCCGTAATTGGGTTAATTTTCGCAAATTGCGTTTTCCAAAAAAAAGGAAAAAAGACACGACCACGCGCCAAATTTAGAAATTTTTTCTAAAAACAAACCAAATCGCTAAAATTTACCCACAAAATTCCCCTTATACAGCTCTCTTTTAAAGCTAATGTTTCTGCCCTTTATGAAATATTATTGTTTCCAATAAAATCTTTTTGTTTTTTATTTCTTTGTAAACAAATATTAACGAACTTAAGGAATCTTTTTACTTATCAAACCTTATTTCATAGTACCCATAACAAGTGCTTCATTCAACCCCAAACTCAACAAGCGAGTGCTGCGATAACCGCACTTGTGCGAGTTAGCATTGCCGAGCGAAATGGGTTTCTATAAAACCCGAAAAGTGAGAGTCTCGAAAACTTGTCATGGCGAGGAGATTACCACGCCGTGCTTTCTGCACGGCTCGTAATGACAAATTCAGGATTGTCATGGCGAGAGGCCTTGTGCCTCGCGGCCATCTGTTAGCAAGTTGTCATCGCGAACATAGAAAGTTTCTACAAGAACGTTTCAAAAAGCAATTTAAATCTATATTTCAAATATGGAACTTCAGGCAAATCTCAATTGGAAACAAAATCAAGGCATTGTGCTGCCACAAGTTTCTGTAAATTTATCGACAACAGAAACAAATCTATGTGTTCATTTCAAAGTCATTGAACCTGTTGCTTGTTTTCACTTACAACACACACAAGATAACGCCCCTTGCTACGAAGACTCTTGCGTAGAAATATTTCTCTTAACGCCATCTGGCGAATATTTCAACTTTGAATTCAACTCCATTGGACATTGCCTTGCCGCAAAAGGCAAAAACCGCGAAAACCGTACACTACTCTCAAATGAGGTTCTTCAAAATATTTTTCGTAAAACTTCCATTTCGCCCTCAAATTCAACCTATTCCTGGGAACTTGAAGCAAAAATCCCCTACTCTCTACTCGGTTTAACAAAAAACGACTCTTTAAAAGGCAATCTTTATAAATGTGCCGACAAAGCTAAAACCCCGCACTACCTTTCTCTGTTCCCCATAGACACAGAAAAACCAGACTTTCACCGCCCTGAATTTTTCAAGCCTTTACTCATTGAAAAACAAGAAAGCCCTTAATCAGAAATAAAATTGGAAAGGGAACATAAAATCGGCTACATTCTGCATTATTGACGATTTTTACGAAAAATACCTTGCGCACTATTGATAAATAGAATATATTTTACTTTGCGTACTATTGAAATGGAAAGTTCGATGGAAATTCAAAGAAAGGCCTACGACCGGCTTGTGGAATGGAAAAAAGAAGCCAACGGGAGGAGCGCACTGTTAATAGAAGGCGCTCGTCGAATTGGCAAATCCACCTTAGCTGAGCACTTCGGTAAACGAGAATACAAGTCGTATATTCTTGTCGATTTCAATAAGGCATCAAAAAAAATCCGAGATAATTTCAATACAAACCTAAATAATTTGGATGTTTTTTTTCAGGTCTTGTCTCTAGAATACAATAAGCCTTTGTATAAGAGAGAAACACTGATTATCTTTGACGAAATCCAAAAATTCCCGAAAGCGCGAGAATCAATAAAGTATCTAGTGGCAGACGGCCGTTACGATTTCATTGAAACTGGTTCACTGATTTCAATTAAAGAAAATGTCAACGATATAACGATTCCTTCCGAAGAAGAAAAATTGAAAATGTTCCCTTGTGATTTTGAGGAATTCGCTAAAGCCTTGGGTGAGGATGTTTTGTTGGAGTATATCGCTAAATGCTTTGCACAAAAAAAGCCACTAGAGGACCACTTCCATAAACGCGCTACACGCCTTTTCAGAGAATACATGCTAGTAGGCGGTATGCCGCAAAGCATTGTGGCTTATGCAAAGAACAATCGGGATTTCTTGAAAAGTGACAAAGAAAAACGAAAAATTCTAAATCTCTATCGCGATGATATCAGAAAAGCCTCCAAGCATTATAATTCCAAGGTTTCCGCAATTTTTGAAAATATTCCGGGCTACCTTTCTACCCACGAAAAAAAAATTGTCCTTACTGAAATAGACAAATCCAATGCGGCGACTTTCTCAAAATATGATGAGCCTCTCTTTTGGCTTGATGACTCAATGATTTGCAACCTTTGTTACAAATGCGACGATCCAAATATTGGTTTTGCTCTTAACAAGAATGAATCCTTTGTTAAGTGCTACTTGGGCGATACGGGACTTTTGGTGAGCCTTGCCTTCAGCGAAAATGAAATCGCATCCAATCAGTTGTATAAGTCCATAATGGACGGCAAACTCTCGCTGAACGAAGGAATGCTCCATGAAAACATGATTGCACAAATGATTCGTGCTAAAGGCAGAAAACTTTTTTTCTATACAGAGTATGATGCCGCCAAGCATCGCAATTCTATGGAAATTGACTTCTTGCTTTCTAACGAAAGCAAGGTCAATTTCAAGATACAGCCAGTGGAGGTAAAATCTTCAAAGAACTACACCACGACGTCGTTAGGCAAGTTCAAGGATAAATTCAAAAAACGGGTGGGTGAATCTATCATTGTTCATCCGAAACAATTAAAAATAGAAGATGGTATCATAAAGGTTCCTTCTTATATGGCATGGTGTATTTAGAGTAAGAATATGTCTCAAAATAAAAACATTCGCGTTTGCCAAGTGCTGCACGGGATTGTAGGCGGTGGCTCAGAACAGGTGGTTCTAAACTATTGTTCGCGCATGCACGATATTCATTTTGATTTGCTTTTCCAATACGAACCAAACCCGCAAATTTTAGAACGTTTTAATGAGGCTGGAATAAACTGTATTCAAATTCCCGACAAAGTTCATCATCCGTTTAAACACTTGTGGACAATGTTCAGAATTTTCCGCAAAGGCAATTATAATGTCATCCATAGCCACTTGGATTGGTTTATGAACAGCTATGTGTGTTTTTTGGCCATGCTCGCTGGAGTCAAGAAACGAATCGCCCACCACCATCAGGCTTACCACCCCACAAATCCATTGCTGATTTTATTATGTGCTTTAATGCGTATTCCCTGTAAACTCTTTGCTACCCATTGGCTTGCTTGCGGCGAAGCGGCAGCGATTAACGGCTGGGGAAAGCGAGCCTTTGAGAAAAGCAAGGTAACAATTCTTCCAAATGCGATTGACCCTGAAAGGTTCAAATATAACGAAACAGCCCGCAACGAAATTCGCAAGAAGTATGGAATAGCTGAAGATGATTTTGTTATCGGGCATGTGGGAAGGTTTTATCCTGAGAAAAATCATGAGTTTCTGATAGATGTATTTAGTGAGGTACATAAACAGGATTCAAATGCAAAATTACTCTTACTAGGCGATGGACCTTTGCGAGAACATATTATGCATAAAGTAGATTCCCTTGAATTGACCAATTCTGTAATCTTTGCTGGTTTGCAAAAAAATCCCGAATTATATTATAGCGCAATGGATGTTTTTTGTTTACCTTCTATAAGAGAAGCTTTGGGAATTGTTTTATTGGAGGCTCAGTATAACGGATTGCCTTATGTTGTAAGTGAAAATGTGCCGAAGGAAGTAGATATTTCAGGAAAAATTAAGTACCTACCTATAAACGACACAAATCCATGGATTGAAGAGGTTTGCAACCATAATTTTTTTGATCATCACCGTTCACAAATCACAAATTCGCGATTTAATATTAGATTATGCTATAAGATTCTAAAAAAATTCTATGAAAAATAAAGTTGTTTCTTGCATTATTTTAAACTACAACGATGTTTCCACTACAATCAAATTGGTGGAACACATTAGTCATTCTAAAATTTTAGATTATATCGTGATCGTAGATAACTGCTCTACAGATGACTCATGGGAAAAATTACAACCCTATAAAAATGAAAAAATCCATTTAATTCAAGCAAAGAAAAATGGCGGTTATGGAGCAGGTAATAATTTAGGATTACGCTATACTTATGATATTTTAAAATCAAATTTTACTCTTATCGCAAATCCTGATGTTATCTTTGAAGAAGATTGCATTAAGAAACTTGTCGAAACATTTCAAGTAAATCAAAATGTCGCTGTGGTTTCTGCAAAACAATCTAACTCCCCTGATTGTGCCTGGAAAAATTGTTCCACCTTGCAATATGTACTTGCTACGAGCTTATTTTTTGAAGTATGGTTAAAAATTCGTTGTTATCCATCTAAATATTTTAAGAATAAGAAGTTTGCAGAAGTTTTTGCCGTTCCAGGCTCACTGCTAATGGTTGATACAAAAAAAATGTTGCAGTATGGCATGTATGATGAAGAATTCTTTCTTTATTATGAAGAATTTGTTCTGGCACAAAAATTTTCAAATGTTGGATTAAAAACTATTTTGCGACTAGATTGTTCATACATTCACAACCATCATGTCAGCATTTCTAAAACATATAACCGTTGGTCTCAACAACATAGCATTCTTTTAAAAAGCGGTGAATTATTTTTAAGGAAATACAAAAAAGCAAACAAGCTACAGATGTTTTTTGCTAAGTTATGGTTTGCTTATACTAAGTTAGAATTTTGGGCGTATGACGTATTTTACAAGGGGAAAGAAAAAAAATGAAAAAGATTCTTATTATTACTCACGATGATCTAAGAGGAGGTTCTGCAAGAAGTATAACTGCGCAAATTGAATATCTAAAAAAAAATAATTTAGCAGAACCCATTGTTATAACATGGAAAAAAAATTCATTAACTAAACACTTACAAAAGAAAAATTTGCAATGTTATCCAATCACTTTTAACTATACATCTGTCTGGACTCATCATAAAACTTTGCACACAATCAAGCGCCCCTATTATCGACTTTTCTATAATTTTACAGGTTATAAGCATTTAAAAAAAATAATTTCATTTTCAGAAATATCTCTAATAATTTCCAATTCTAGTGTTATTGATTTCGGTGCTTATTTACACCGTAAACTTAAAATTCCTCATATTTGGTATTTACGAGAATTTGGTGATTTAGATTTTAATATTTTACCTTACATTCATAACTTACCCAACTACATAGAACAAAATTCTAGTGGAATCATAGCCGTCTCTAATGCCGTTGCAATGCACTGGCATAATCGAGGAATAAAGAAAAATATTAAAGTCATATACAATGGAGTTATCAACAACTTCAAACCCAAGCCCCCAAAAAAACTAGATTCTACCATAAAAATTTGTATGTGTGGAAGATTGTGTTCAGCAAAAGGTCAGTCTGTTGCTATAAAATCTCTAACATTTCTTCCTAAAACTATTTTGGAAAAAATTCATTTAGATTTTTTTGGAAATGGTGAACACGAAAAATATTTACGCAATCTTACAAAACAAGAAAAACTTGAAAAATATATTTCTTTTAAAGGTTTTTCAAACAATTTAGATAATGAGCTGAATAATTACGAAATAGGATTAACGTTAAGCAACGCGGAAGCCTTCGGAAGAACAACTGTAGAATATATGAGCCATTCTCTTTTTGTTATAGCTTCAAAAACTGGGGGAACTCCGGAACTTTTACAAAATGAAAATCTCGGGATACTTGTAGAACCTAATAATCCCAAGGAAGTAGCGGAAGCGATAAAAACCTATCACCAAAAAAGAGAAATATTTCAATCTAATTTGATTAATTCTCAAAATTACGCAATGGAAAAATTCTCCACTTCTACAAATGCAATGCTAGCCTACAAGTTTTATGAAAAATTCATGAAATAAAACCTTTAATCAATGCAATTTTAGGTTTTATGCAAAAAAGCTGTTTTTTCCATAGAATCCTTTTTATTCTTTTTTATTCTACAAAATTCACATGTTAATAATTTTATATACTTTAAAAATAAAAAAGACCTTTCCTTAATTAAGTATTTGATACAATCACAAATAAGCCCATATAACGCAAAAAAAGTTGTTCTTTCAAATCCACTCAAATAAACTATTGTACGAACATATGATTGGTATAATTTTTGAGACGCACTATATGTACGATTTTCTCTATCATGTACGGCAAATGCCGTGGAAACAATACCAATTTTAAGTCCTTGATATCGAACTCGATCGCAATAATTATCATCTTCTCCATAATGATAGAACGATGGAGAAAAACCTCCAACTGCTAATATACATTCCCTACTAATCAACCAATGAGCAGCCATTACATGACTAACAGAAAGAATGGAACTATCTTTGGATGCCATTGAATAAACAGCTTTAAAATCATTATCTAGCACCTTTTCATTTGCGTACATTTGCATAGGAGAAAGAATACCATATTTAGCATTTGCTTTATGAACTTCAATAAGAAGCGAAACCGTATTTGGCTTAATCCAAGCATCTTGATTCAATAAATACACATAATCGTAATTATTGTCTATCGCATATTGTAAGCCAATATTATTTGCTGCACCAAAACCAAGATTATGCATATTTTGAATAAGTTTTATCGAAGGATAGTTTTCTGTTACGTATTTCACAGTATTGTCGCTAGATAAATTATCAATGATTAACGCATCTAATGGCGTCGTAGATTCTTCTATACTTTGAATGCATTTTTTGATCCACCGCATCGCATTATACGTTACTATAATTACAAGAACTCTATCTCTCATTTTTTTATTTTCCAAACTAATAATGTATCCTTTAAAAGGAACTTTAACATATGAAAAAGGAACGGAAATCCGATTCCATGTTTTAACAACCAAGCCTCTTGTTGTATAATTAAAGGAAATTTATTTATATTAGCAATTTGAATTATGTCACGAAATTCTTTTGAATGTACAACACTGAGAACATCATGTATTCTTCTAAAAATTGTTTTTTTATTTTTTTTATTTAAATAACATTTTTCCCAACTAGCAAAATAAATATTCATAGCTGAATCTGCAATATTTTGAATGTGATTTGCACTTATTTTTTTTATTTCATACAAATATTGAAGATTTTTTTTTAACGTATTGTCGTCAAAAGCATTGGTTATCGATGATGGTCGAAAGTTATATATGTACAGAAATTCCTTTAAATATGAGACGCGAAGGGCTTTCTGAAAAATAGCGTATGACACAACTCTATCTTCCGCAACCGCAATACCACAAGGAAACTGAATTTGATTTTTAACGAATAAATCTCGTTTTGTCAACTTACAGCAAGTTGACACTGCACCAACAAATTTTTCGTTCTTCAAAAATACAATTTCACACAAAATATCATGAATTTCCTTCATTGACATAATACTTATAGAAAAATCGTTATAACACTTCTGCCTATGTTTTTTTTCTCCTTGAGGGACATAATCAAACAAAACCACATCTGAATTGTTATTTGATGCAAAAACATAAGCATGTTGACATGATTCTGGCTTAATCCAGTCATCACTATCAACAAACGTGATATACTCACCTTGTGCCTGGTCTATGCCATAATTTCTTGTTGCTGATACGCCTGCATGCTCTCTTTTGAAAAATTTGAATCTAGAATCCCTTGCAACATATTCCTCACAAATGGAACACTCTGCTTCTGGAGCTCCATCGGAAACCACAATAAATTCACATTCCTGCATAGTTTGAGCAGTCAAAGAATCAAAACAAGCCCGAAGATACTCTAAAGGGACTTTATAAACAGGAACTATGACGGAAACTTTAATCATAAATACTACTATATTTTATATAAATATACAACTTATTGGTATAATCATGAAATATTTATATGTTCTCGTAGCTTCAAAAGATAGTTTTTATTGCGAACAAACATTGGTATCTATGATGTCTTTGAAGTCTATTACTTCTAATGCTTCTATTTCTCTATTAGTAGACGACGAAACAGACAAGAATTTTAAAAAAGAGATAGGCTGTATTTTACAATATGTTACTGAATATGTGGTAATTCCCATCAAAAAAAACATCCCTCCTATAGCAAAATCTCGCTATATAAAAACCTCTATGAGAAAATATATAACTGGTGATTTTTTATACATAGATGCAGATACTGTGTGGAACACCCCAGTTAAAAAATCAGATTTTACACATGACATTATGGGCGTTTTAGATGGGCACTGTATACTAACAAATCATATGTTAAAAACTAGTATAGAAGAAGATTTTAAAAAAACAAATTGCAATCCAAATGTAATTGAATATGTGAATAGTGGAGTTTTATTTTCCAAAGATTCTGCTTTTTCTAATTCTTTCTTTAAACAATGGCACGAGTTGTGGTTAGAAACATCTAAACATGGATGCTATATTGATCAACCCTCGCTAAATTGTGTGATTAATCAGATGAAATCAGTTTTTTTTACCCTACCCGACTCATACAATGTTCAAATCAGTCGATCATGGGAATTTTTTTTTGATGCCAAAATAATTCATTTTTATACAGGATGGCAACATAATCTATTTGAATCCCCATATCTATTTCAAAAAAAACATTTTTGGGAAACTATCAAACAAAATGGGATAACACCATTTGTTCAGAATCTAATTGAAAATCCAATAAAAGCTTTTGAAAAAAAATGGAATGTTTATGGCTCTTCAGAAAACCAATTTCGGCAAACAGCACTATATGGTTTTCTCGTGGATATCTACAGTAAACGAGAAAAAAACATAATGTTTTTTTTATTAGAGAAAACTTTATGTTTATTAATAAATCTTATAAAAAAATTCAAATAATACTTCACACACATATTTTCAAAAACTATCCCGAATGAGAATATTTTTATTAAAGTTTGAGACTATTTCTCAATCACTTCCCAGTGACCGCTATAGCCGCTTCCTACAAAACGAATTTTATCGTTCATTTCTTTTATTCTTCTTGCTATTGTGCGTGGCGATGTTTGAGTTGCTGTGGCGATGTCTTTTCTAGAAATTTTAGGGTTTGCTTTTATAAGGCTGATGATTTTCTCTTCTAGTTGCTTTTGAGTGCCATCTTGAGTGCCATCTTGAGTGCCATCTTGGGAGCCATCTTGGGGGACAGGTCGCCAAATAATCACCTTGAAGTCGCCATCTTGCTCAAAAACGGGCTTTTTTAGGCCTTGTTGTAGGCAAAGTTTTACGATTTCGCCGGTGCCTGTTCCAGCCTTTTCTATGAACCCCGAACGCTGCAGGGGTTCTGCAATCAATGGGTTGTTTGGGTGCGATTTGTGAGGCTTGTAAAGCTGTTGCGTGGTCAATTCATACGGTAACTGTCCTGGATTCCAAATCTCGAGACGGTTTTTGAACAGCATCACTTGTACGCTGGCGTTGCTTGTGTAGTCTCGATGGCATATTGCGTTGACAATCGCTTCGCGTACGGCTTCGCCGGGTAATTCGGGCTTTGTCGGCACGGAAGCGCTTTTGGCTCTTGTGCCAATCCACATGTTGATGCGGCTCATGACAAAACTTGTCGCCTGGTCTACAAGTTGGAAAATATCCCCCTTGTAAATCTGTAACGACGGGATGGGCTTTTCGATTTCATTGCCGTAAAATTGCATGCATTTGACTTCGGACGAAATAAAGAACTTTTGCGGTTTTTTTCCGAAAAGAAGAATGGCTGCATTTGTCAAGTGCCCAGATTCGTCCATCAGGCTCAGGTGCGTTAGCAGGTCTGTTGCGGATATGTTTTCTTTAAATTTGAAGTTTCTTTTTTGCTTGGATAACTCGATAAAAGATTTGATTTTATCGTCGCTTATGTCTTTTATTGTCGCTTCGTTGTCCTTGGCTTGATCAAAGGGGACTAGGCGGAACAATTCTTTTTCTTCAAGATAGAGGGCTAACGATTTGTAAACGGCAGCCTTCAGCTCTTCGTAATTGTCGAAGGTCCTGCGAACAACATCTGCCTCTACCTTTTGAATAAAGGTCTTCTCCTTGGCTTGCCGTTTAGAAGAATCTCTCTTTATGTAGATAAGACAGTCTTTGTGTAGTTTGTGGGCGAGGTTGTATTCCTGTTCCGTTGAGGAAAGCCCAGCCTTGTTTTGGAAGCCGTATTCGTCACCAAAAATGCCAAGGTAGATATCGCTCTTTTCAACTTCTTTCAGATACACTGTTGAAGTTGAACGCCCTGTTGCAGGGTAATCTTCAAAAATGAACGGCACAAAGAATTTCGATAGTATGGGATCATCCATTAAATAGTCGAAAAGCTGCTTGCGCTCTTCGGCAAACTCCTTCTGGACGCTACTTATGAAAATTCTTTTCTTGGGCATGGGTATTCCTCACTGGAAATATACATTCTATGGGGGCGTTTAGGCAATAGGGGGTTGTTTTACTTCAACTTGGAGACTGCCTCAATTTTTATTACATGTGCAGAGTAGTATTCGCGTTTTCCTGCGCAATCGTTAAACTCGGTTTTCCCTTCCCAAATAATTGAAAAATTTTTGGGATTGTTTGATTGTATTTCTTTTTCTAAGTCACATTTACCAGAAGATATGATTAGGATGTATCTTTCAGCATTGTTAGCATTTAATGCGGCTAATTTATCTATATCGCCTGAAATCTCTTTTATATATTTTTTTTTGAATCTTTTGACCTCAAAAATGCGTTCAATTTTCCCATTGAAAAACTTTTTTTTGTATTTGATAACGAAGTCCGCTCTTTGAGTTCGGTTGCCATTTTCCGATTTAATGGAAGGATCTATTTTGTTATAGGGAAATTCACATTTTATTTCTTTTTTTGTGCTTAAATGAGCTTTGATTATTTTGGTTATTTCTTCTACAATTGCGCCTTCCATGATGTCATGTGATTTGTAGATGGAATTTCTATGCCCCATCCAATAAAGGATTCCTCTTATGCCCGCTTGAATAAACGGTGGAAGAACATTGGGATTCGTACTTTTTTTTTGATACGTCATTTTATCACCACTCTAAAAAAATTATCTCATGTGGGAAAAAGTATTTTTCTGCGCGATATTTTAAATTATCTAATTCACGTAGATCATGGTAAAAAACATTTATTTTTGCGTCTGGTTGGATGATTTTGGACATATACTTGAAATACTCTTCATCTACAAACCCAAGCGAGTGACCAAGTATAAGCATTTCCTTACATTGTTTTATTCTGCTTAGATAAGGTGTTAAAAAGGATATTTGCGAGAAAGGATCCTTGTAAGTATCTCTATAAAAGTGTTTACATTTTTCATATGTGACTTCAGCAAACATGTCGTGAAGGAGATTGGTCCGGTGTTTGTAATTTGGTATCGCGACATTTTTGTTACCATGGCCAACAATAATTTGATCTTTATTTATGAATGATTGCTGTGCCAATCCATGAATGTGGATGATTTGAGATGGGCTTATTTGATATACGTCTTCCAATGTGGATGAGTAGTTGAACGATATAAACATGTCCTGATTATCAATGCACCTAACGATTAAATCATTGTCTATTTTATCATACGACAAAGAATAAATCCAATTATTAATTTCTTTGGGAATGCCGTTTATTAAAAGGGCTAATTTTGCAAAACAATTGTCCTCTATTACCGCTTGATCATGCATTGGACGAATGTCTTCCTCGTCATCGCAAACTAGGTCCAATCCTTCTTCCTCAATAAAGGACTGTAAATCAAAAGAACTTAGCTTTTCTTCAAAATCAGACCAATTGTGTTCAAAATAGAAATAGGAATCTAATAAGTACAACAGTTCACTATTACGAGGAAACTTTGTTTTTGAGTTGTTATAAATGACTTCCTCTGCTAAATAATTTCGAAAATCTTTATACGATGTAAGAAGTTCGTGATGAAGGTCGAATCCATTTCCAATGATTACGAGTCTGTTCATGTGTGAGCCTAATATACTCGCAAAAAGTTAATATCCGTTTTTTAGTCATAAACTTGCCAAGAACTTCAAATCTTCCGAGCAAATCACAACATAATCCGATAATCCATAATATTTATTAATTGCGTATTTTACGCCATTGTTTTTTAGTATTTTTTCCACTTCTGCAACGGTTTCTTGTTCGCCAATTCTATTGCAGTCGTCAATGATGATGCAGAATGTTTCCGCCAAGTTGTTTTCTGCGAGTTGAATGATTTGCGAACGGGAATAATGTTCGGAACCGAAGGGGCCGTCGACAAGGATGAAATCGAATTTCTGGTTCTCAAATGTAGCCTTAACGCCTTGATAGGTTCTAGTTTTATAGCCGTTATAGTCGACCATTCCTAGTGGCAAAATTTTTACGTTTATCGGGTAAGCGTTGTGGGTGTCCTTGCGCGTAAATTCTATCCATTTGTCATCGTGTTCTACGGTGATTGCTGGTACATTGTAAAATGCCGCATATTGATGGAGCATTCGGGATGTCTGTCCAAGTCCGAATTCCAGGAGATTCGTAAACCTGTGATGTTCAAAAATGCGGAACAACGTGAGTAAAAAGGTGTATTCGACAGCCCATCTTCCCGGGTAGAAACTTTTATATTTCAGCCATTCTGAATTTTGTATGGCGTTGGAGAAGGTTATCGCCGCAAGGGACTCTTGTGCCATTCTGTTTTGCAGGTTTTGACTTTCCAAAATTGCACGAATCCCGCTTTTGTCAAGATAGAATTCCCTTATTTTATCCCTTAATCCCATTATACAACCTCAAAATTTAAGACAGAGCTTCCTTGTGAATCGGGAATGTTTACACCTGTTTTGAAAAAATCGTCAAAAACAACTTCAAAATGTCCGACATTCCGCAACCAGTCAGATACTCCAAAATTTGTAGCGCAATGCAGGTTGACGTCATAGCTTCCCTGATTAAGCATCATTTGCGGAATCTTTATAACGAGTTCTTTTTTGTTGTAATCTAGAGCCTTTTTGAAAATCTTGGAACTGAGCCAAGCGACTCTATGGCTGTTTTCGTTGTTTATTCCGATATCTATATAAGATTCGGTGACGCCGTCGAGGGACTTGTTGATGTCAAATGCAATTTTGACGAAAACTTCTTGGCCGACTCGGAATGTGCTTGTGACATTTCCTGAAGAATCCGAATATTGTAATTTTTTGATTTTTAGAAGTCCATTGCCATATCGCTGATTGCTTTGGTTGAAATCTGTTTGACCGATATTTTGGTTTTGTGTAAGGTATTCATCAACAATTTCATTTACATTCCCGGTATTGCGAATCATCCCGTTTTCAAGCAACACGCCTCTCTTACACAGATTCTTCACCGCGCCCATATTATGGCTCACGAACAGCACGGTTCTGCCTTCGCCTTTGCTTACGTCTTGCATTTTGCCGATGGCTTTTTTCTGGAATTCGGCGTCGCCCACGGCTAGCACTTCATCGACTACGAGAATTTCGGGTTCTAGGTGTGCTGCGATAGCAAAGCCGAGGCGCACGGTCATGCCGGAGCTGTAGCGTTTTACAGGTGTGTCCAAGTAACGTTCGCAGCCGCTGAAATCAACAATTTCGTCAAGTTTGCGAGTGATTTCTGCGCGGCTCATGCCCATAATGGAACCATTCATGTAAATGTTTTCGCGGCCAGTCATTTCTGGGTGAAAACCTGTTCCTACTTCCAATAGGCTTGCAATGCGGCCCCGAGCGCGTATTGTGCCTGTTGTCGGGGCGGTTACGCGGCTCAATAACTTGAGGAGAGTGCTTTTGCCTGCGCCGTTTCTGCCAATAATTCCTACAACATCGCCTTGTTCTACTTTGAAATTGATGTCTTTTAAAGCCCACACGTATTCGCTATTACCCTTGCTTGCGCGGTCATTGACCTCACCTACTTTTAAGTAAGGGTCTTCACGCCGCAAGATTTTTGTTTGCCAGAACCTATTCAGGTCATGGCTGAGCGTCCCAGTGCTTACTAGCCCCAGGCGGTACTGCTTGCTGATGTTTTCAAACTCGATTGCGGTCATGTTTTTTAAAATCTATGTATAACCGCCTTGGATTGCTATGCCTTAAAAAAGGCTTGCCTCATTGGCGGCTTTCTTGTTGAGTAATATAGATTAAAATTTGTCTGATAGTATTTTTTTATTGAGAATTTAAGAATCGTGAGCCGCAGTGCGCTTACAATGACAACCCTGAATTTGCCGCTCGGTTCTTGTCATTGCGATGGAACGTAGTGACAGAAGCAATCCCATTGCAAGCAACACTTGTTTTTTTTTGGATTACTTCGCTACGCTCGTAATGACAAAAGCCAAGATGGCCACGTCGTCTTAAAAGACTTCTCGCCATGACAACTTGTTGTTAGATCGCCACACTGCGTTCGCGATGACAATTCGCACTGCGTTTGCGATGACAACTTGTTATTAGATGGCGTCATTTCATTCGCCATGACAACCCTGAATTTGCCCGAGGTTCTTGCCCGCGAATCTTGTCATTGCGAAACTTGAAAAGATTTTTTTGCGAAGCCTAAATGTGAGCCAGCCACGAGCCACACTTGTGGCGTGACAGAAGCAATCTCATCGCAATTTCCGGCACAAATTCTGTAAACATTCTTTTGCAAAATTTTATGATCATAATTCCTTTGCTTAAGCGTTTATACAAATAGAAACCTTGCTTTGTCTTTAAAGCAAAGTTCCGCCTTTTTTTATATGAAACTTTAACCTTA